>NZ_NSGC01000002.1:0-769657 GCF_002294795.1 Mesorhizobium sp. WSM3866
AATGCAAAAGCACGCGACGCGCGAACCGAGTTCGCAAATGCAACTTGACACCTCAGATAGTCGCTCATCCGTCGCCTCCGGCGACACCTTCTCCCACAAGGGGAGAAGGGGGAAGGCGCGCTCACACCGCAATCCTTGGGCGCCCTGAGGCCACCGCCACCACATGCGCCTCGATGAACATGCGCTGGTTCTCGACCGTCGAGACCTTGAACTCGGTGGACACATCGATTTCGGCGCTGTCGGTGCCGGCATTCTTCGCGCGTTCGGCAACGATCGCCCGCACGTCGGCTTCCGCCGCGGCGATCGCCTTTTCCTCCTCGGTGAAGTCGCGCACCGTCTGCCCCGAGGCGAGCCGGAAAAGCCCTTCCCTGGGCTGGCTGACGCGGGCTTCGGCCGAGACCCGCACCTGGCCGACGACGGCGCCGAGCGCGTTGGCGACGTCGGTGTCCTCCGGCACGATGCAGCCATTGCCGATCAGCGGCGGCAGGCCGGCGTAATGCAGCGGCGCCGAGGCGCCGAGGCCGATCACCGGCCGGTCGAGCGCGACGCTGAAGCGGGCGATGCCGGGATGCGCATCGACGGCGCGCTGCACCAGCGCATGCGCGACGGTCGCGGCGCCGTCCAGCCCGTCCTCGGCGAAGGCGGTTTCGAGAATATATTCGGCCGACCAGCGCGTCAGCGTGACGAGCACGCGCTGGGCGAGCACTTCCGGCGTCGCGGCGATCGCCTGGCCGCGGCCGTCGCGGCGGCGAGAAAACAGCTCGGCGCCGAGACGGGCGGCGGCGGGATCCCAGTTCGACTGCTTGCCGAGCACATGGGCGGCGTCCGAGGGCGTGAAGCCGCAAATGTGCACCAGGCCGCGCGCCACCAGCCGGTTGAGCGTAGCGTTCTGGGCGTTGGAGCTGAGCAGCCGGTCAAGCGCCAGCGGGGTGGCGCCGATCGCCTCGTAGAGTTTCGCTTCCGGCGCGGTGAGGCCGGCGGCGAGGCGATCCGGCACGCCGGTGCGCACGGCAAAACGCCCGTCCATGCGGCCGGGATTCGGCGCGCGCAGCTGCCGCTCCAGCTCGGCGGTGACCGCCTCGCCATGCGCCAAGCCGGCCAGCGCCAGCGGCACCAGGCGGCGCGGCCCGAGCAGGATCTTCGGGTCGAGCGCGCCGTCCTGCAGCGCTACTTCGGAGTCGCCGCCGAGGCCGAAGGTGCGCATGGCGACGGCTTCGACCATGGTACGGAAGCCGCCGACGGTGGCGCCTTCCGGATCGAGCCGCGGCCGGCCGCTATCCAGCACGGCGACGTCGGTGGTGGTGCCGCCGATGTCGGAGACCATGGCGTCGTCGAGCCCGGTCATGTGGCGGGCGCCGACCAGGCTGGCCGCCGGGCCGGAGAGGATGGTCTCGATCGGCCGCTGACGGGCGAAGGCCGCCGACACCAGCGCGCCGTCGCCGCGCACCACCATCAAGGGTGCGGCGATGCAGCGACGGCCAAGAAAGCCTTCGGTCGCCGCGACCAGCCGGTCGATCATCGAGATCAGCCGGGCGTTGAGCAAAGTGGTGAGCGCGCGGCGCGGACCGCCGAGCTTGGCCGAAAGCTCGTGGCTGGCGGTGACCGGCAGGCCGGTTTTTTCGCGGATCAGGTCGCGCGCGGCCAGCTCATGCGCCGGATTGCGGGTGGCGAAATAGGCGCAGACGGCAAAGCCCGACACCGAACCCCCAAGCTCCGGCAACGCCGCCTCGAGGCCGGAAAGATCGAGCTTCGCGGCATTGCCGTGCACGTCGTGGCCGCCGGGGCAGAACACCACCGGATCGCTGCCGAGAGCCGTCTTCAGCCCGTCGCGGGCAAGGTCGGCCTCGGCAAAGCCGATCATCACCAGCGCCACGCGCCCGCCCTGGCCCTCGACCAGCGCGTTGGTGGCAAGCGTGGTCGACATCGACACCAGCTTGATCGCGGCCGGGTCGGTGGCGGATTTTTCCAGCACCGCGTCGACCGCGCCGGAAATGCCGACGGCGAGATCGTGGCGCGTGGTCAGCGCCTTGGCCTTGGCCAGCACCTTGCCCTTGGTTGGGTTGTCCAGGGGCCCGCCCTCCTCCGACCACAGCACGGCATCGGTATAGGTGCCGCCGGTGTCGATGCCGAGGAAGAGCGGTTTTGGCTTGGCGGTCATTTGGCGGTGGCAAGTCCGGGCAAGAGGTTTTGGTGCCTGCCCCTTAGCCGATACGGGCCGGCGGATAAAGGCGGGAGCGATGGGCCAAGGGAGGGGCAAGCTCCCTTCTCCCCCTGTGGGAGAAGGTGGATCGGCGCGCAGCGCCGAGACGGATGAGGGGTGCTCCAGCTTGGCAAATACGCCCATCGGCATCATCGCCAAGGCTGCAGATCTTCGTCCCGCACATAGGCAATGATGGTATCGCAGACAGCATCGAGGTCCTTCAGAACGTCGTCATTCCAGAACCTCAACACGCGAAATCCCCTCGCCTTCAATTCGGCGTCGCGCTTCTGGTCGTGGGGCGAGCCCGCATGCTGACTGCCATCGATTTCGATGACAAGCCGAGCCTCGGCGCAAACGAAGTCGGCGACGAATCTACCCACTGGCACCTGCCGGCGGAACTTGATCTTGTCGAGACGGCGGCCGCGCAGCTCCTGCCACAGACGGTCCTCCGCCTCTGTCGACTCGCGCCGCATCCGACGAGCGAAATCCCGTTTGGTTGGAGCTACAGGCTGATGCGGCATGGCGGAAGACTAGGCCTCATTTCGTCCAATTCTCCAACATCGCACTCCGTCCAACACCCCTCATCCGTCTCGGCGCTGCGCGCCGAGCCACCTTCTCCCACAAGGGGAGAAGGGAGGTGCCCTACTCCGCCAGATCCACCGTCTCCGTCGAGTGGTCAGTGCAGATGAAGCAGCAGGTGTCGCAGGGCTGGTCGTTGTCGGGGCCGACGCCGGCGGTGACGGAATCGTTGCCGGCCACCCAGGCGCCCCAGCAGATGTGCTCGCCGGGCTCGCAGGAGATCGGCACGGATTTGCGCGCCTGCGGGCGGATCAAGAAAACCTTGTCGCCGCCCGGCCAGACCTTTTCGCTGTCGCGGCTGAACAGTTCCAGCGCGACGCCGTCGGAGCGCTGGTTGCGGACAAAGACCGACATGTCGGCGGCGAAGGCCGGCGCGGTGAGGAGAAGAGCGGCGAGCAGAGCGCGAATCATGGCGAGGTCCCCGATGGGAGTAGAGCACGGGAAGCACCGGTAATCTCCCCCCTCGAGGGGGAGATGGCCGCGAAGCGGTCAGAGGGGGTCCTTGCGCGTAGAACGCCGACCTCATCTCGTGCCGCACGGCGTCGGCGCTCCACGCGCGGCGACCCCCTCTGTCGCCTTTGGCGACATCTCCCCCTCGAGGGGGGAGATCAGCGCCTCACCACCACGTGCGGCGCGAATGTCGTCACCGCCGCGATCAAGTCCTGGTCGTGGATGTCGAGCGAGGAGATCTCCATGTGCACGGTGGTCTTGCCGAAGGGCATCAGGCCGAAGGCATTGGCGGCGGCGTATTTGATCGCGTCGGGCGGCTCCTCGGTGAGCTCGAAATTGAGCATCGCCGCGCCCTTGCCGCCGGAGGCGAGGCCCACGCTCCGCACCTTGTTCCACGGCACCAGCACGTCGCCGGCGCGAGTATCGCGAAAACCGCGCTGATCAAGCGTGACCTTGACCGAATTGTCGAAGGCGCCGCGCGAAATGAAGACGCCAAGCGCCAGGAAGGCGACGCCGAGCAGCGCGATCCACAGCACATGGCCGCCGGACGCCCCCGAGCCCAGGCCCTGCAGGGCGCCGAAGCCAAAAATGCCGCCGATCAGGAACGGTCCCACCGCGGGCAGGATCTTGCCGGAGGCGCTGTTGCGGATTTCAAGCGGCGCGGCCATTTTTCGCCCGCTCACCGTTCCGATTTGAGCAGCGTCCAGATCCAGCCGATAAAGGTGAGGACCAGGAACGGATAGCCGGCGGCGGGCAAAGGCGCCGAGGTGGGCAGAAGCGGCGCGCCCCAGAGGATCATCAGGGCCGAGACGACGAAGAGCACGGCCGCGACGAAAGCGGTGAGCGCGAAGGTTTTTGGCGCGCTGACCATGGTGAGCCCCGCCTCCCACAGCGCAATGCCGCCGACATAGAACGGAACGCTCGCCTGCAGGCCCGCCGCATTGCCGGCCAGAAGGAGGCTTTCGCCGGCGAGGAAAGTGAGAAAGCCGGCCGCGACGAGATCATTGCCCAGCCCCTGGTATTTCATCGTCAGCAACGCCGCCGCGACGACGACCCCCACGCCATCGATGGTCCACAGCGTCTCGCGCAGCGCGTCGCTTGCAACGAAGGCGCCTGCCATGCCCAACGCGCCGCCGACGGCGAGGCCGATCGCGGCGACAGTGTCCGAGGTGGAGCGCATGCGATGTCTCCCCAGTTGGGGAAGAGGATACGCTAGTGGGAAGTGTTCTCAAAGGGTGGCCAAGGACATGGTCCTAAGTACCATTGAGGTCAGGTTACTCTGCTCGGGTCAATCCCATTCTGCCGTAACTTAGCCTCCGCTCCAGCAACGACGGCTTCATCAAAGTGATCTCGATGACGGACAACGATTGCCTCACCCGTCAGTTCGGGGCGCTGGGCAGCGCATAGCATCCGGAACCCTTCAGTGGTGTCTGGATCCAACGCCCAGTCTATCAAACATTGGGTTACTCCAACGCGCCGCTCTTTCTGACGCGTCCTAGACAACTTAGTTGTTTTGCCGTTCTTTGCCGTCGCAAACTCCTCTGCAACATGAACAGCTGTCCAAAACTCGCGTTCCAAGTCGTCCTGATACTCACGACCAGCTAGTTGCGCCAACCGGACTTGACATCTAAGAACGATGTCTGGTCGACCTTTGGTCCGCGCATTGTTCATTAAGTTACGAATTTTGACCGGGTCTTCCATGATTTCAGGCTCTATGGCCATATCCCTCTCCTATACACACTGGTGTCAACGGACAGCAGAGTTTAGCAAGCCCTCACACGTACGCTAGGGGACAACCCTGAGCTATCGTTGCGAACCTGGCGCCAGCTGTTGTATTTGTCTGTCAGCACTGATTACGCACTTGGGGGTAACTCTTCTGATGAAGGTAAAGCGCGTTCATATAAGGAATTTCAAGGCCGTAAGAGATGTTGATATCGAACTAACCGACGTTACCCTTTTGGTTGGCTCGAACAATTCCGGAAAGTCATCGACGCTCCAGGCAATTCACTTCGCGAGCAGATCCTTCTTCCAAGCGAGTGAGGCTAACAAGCAATCCACCATATCACTGAGAGAACTCGAGTATGTGCCGTCCGAAGACTATCGGGAACTGGCACACAACGACGTGTGGGGAAATCGTCAGATCGCGCCCGAGAGCGTGGTCTCATTCGTTGTTGTGGACGAGACAGCAGTGCCTCAACCCGAATACACCGCGTCGATTTCGCTCAAATCCGCCCGCAACGAGGGCATCGCGATCAATCCAAACGTGTCCCCCCAGTTGATTCCTCTATTTAGGTCTCGAGACAGCGTATTTTCTTCTTATATACCTGGAATTGCCGGTATCCCTCTTCAAGAGCAGCGCCTTTCAAAGCGAAACGTGTACCGCAAAGCAGCATCAGGCGATAGTAATGTTGTTCTCCGAAATATTCTTCTTATCCTAGATGAAAAGGGGGAACTTGGTAACGCCATAAACGCCGTTAGAGATGTGTACGCTGATGGCAGCATCACTATAACAACTCACTTTAACAACGATACCGACTACAACATAAGATCGACCGTCGTAACAGCAGGTATGACCCGTGCGAAACCTCTCGAATACGCCGGAACCGGTATATTACAGGTTATTCAAATTTTCTCTTATTTGTACCTGTTCCGCCCGAAGCTCATCCTTATAGATGAACCGGAAGCGCACCTACATCCAACACTTCAGACCAGATTGCTGGGTGTCCTGCAGGAGCGAGTAAGAGAATGTGGTTCAACGGCCCTGATCACAACCCACAGTCCGTTTATCGCCGCAGGTCTATCCGAAGGCGCACAGTCCGTTTGGTTAGAGCGAGGGACTGTCGCTGCGGCAACGGTCGGCAGCCAGATAAGGGACGCCCTGGGATGGGGCGCATTGGACAAAAAGGTCATCGTTTGCGCCGAAGACAGAAACACGAAACCTCTGGAAACAATCTTGTTCCAGAACGCCGATTTGTTTCGAGACGTTTCAGTGGTTCCTTTTTCCGGCGTCTCCAAGCTCGGCACCGCAGCGGCGCTAAGGGCCTTTCTTGGTGCGCTTGGAAACAGGCACAGGCTCGCGATCTATAGGGATCGCGATTGCCTAACAAACGCAGAGATTGATGCATGGTTTCAAGAATACAACAACGCCGGCTTTGGAAGGATCGTCAGTAGTGGCGTCGAAATCGAGAATTATTTTTGCCTACCCGGACATCTCAGCGCTCGATTAGGGATCTCATATGAATTGGCCGTTGAAGTTGTTACGGCCGCCTTCCAACAAAACGAACAAGAGATGGAGGCGAAGTTCCGGGCAAAGCGGCAGGACGCAAATTCAAGATTCCATCGTGACGGCGGGTCACCAGAAACAAGCGCCCTGTGGGGCCAATTAGACCTTCCTGCCAAGAGCAGCGGAAAGATCCTAACCAGTAAAATAAATGCGGAGTTGCAAAGAAGAGGAATCACCTTGCGTAACTTGGAAGTTAGCACGCCTGACGTCATGATCGGCTCTGACTTGATCTCGCAAATGCTTCCCTTCGCATATCCCAATAGGAGATTGTTTTGAATAACAGGGGCGATTTGACCCGCCAACCGTCCCCTCAATCCCCCATCTTCAGCGCCTGGATGAACGCCTCCTGCGGGATATCCACCTTGCCGAACTGGCGCATCCGCTTCTTGCCCTCTTTCTGCTTGTCGAGCAGCTTGCGCTTGCGGGTCACGTCGCCGCCGTAGCATTTGGCGGTGACGTCCTTCCTGAGCGCCGAGACGGTCTCGCGGGCGATGATGCGGCCGCCGATCGCGGCCTGGATCGGGATCTTGAACAGGTGCTGCGGGATCAGCTCCTTCAGCTTCTCGCACATGGCGCGGCCGCGCTTTTCCGCCGCCGACCGGTGCACCAGCATGGACAAAGCGTCGACCGGCTCGTCATTGACCAGGATCGACATCTTCACCAGGTCGCCCTCGCGGTAGTTGGTGAGGTGATAGTCGAAGGAGGCGTAGCCCTTGGAGATCGACTTCAGCCGGTCGTAGAAATCGAACACGACCTCGTTGAGCGGCAAATCGTAGGTCAGCATGGCGCGCTTGCCGACATAGGAGAGATCGGCCTGGATGCCGCGCCTGTCCTGGCAAAGCTTAAGAATCCCGCCGAGATAGTCGTCGGGCGTGAGGATGGTGGCGCGGATCCATGGCTCCTCGATCGAGGCGATCTTGACCACGTCGGGCATGTCGGCCGGGTTGTGCAGTTCCTTCGTCGTGCCGTCGATGAGGTTCATGCGGTAGACGACGGACGGCGCTGTGGCGATGAGGTCGAGGTTGAACTCGCGCTCCAGCCGCTCCTGGATGATCTCCAGATGCAAGAGCCCGAGGAAGCCGCAGCGGAAGCCGAAGCCGAGCGCGGCCGAGGTCTCCATTTCATAGGAGAAGGAGGCGTCGTTGAGGCGCAGCTTGCCGACGGCGGCGCGCAGATCCTCGAAATCGGCGGCGTCGACAGGGAACAGGCCGCAGAACACCACCGGCTGCGCCGGCTTGAAGCCGGGCAGCGCCTTTTGCGTCGGGCGGCGGTCCTCGGTGATGGTGTCGCCGACGCGGGTGTCGGCCACTTCCTTGATCGAGCCGGTGAAGAAGCCGAATTCGCCGGGGCCGAGCTCGTCGACATTGACGCGGGCCGGCTTGAAGACGCCGGTGCGCTCGACGAGATATTTTGCGCCGGTGCCCATCATGCGGATGGTCTGGCCCTTCTTCATCACGCCGTCGATGACGCGGACCAGCACGATGACGCCGAGATAGGCGTCGTACCAGCTGTCGACCAGCATCGCCTTCAAGGGTGCCGCGATGTCGCCCTCGCGCGGCGGCGGCAGCTGGTGGACGATCGCCTCCAGCACGTCCGGCACGCCCAGCCCGGTCTTGGCCGAGATCAGCACGGCGTTGGAGGCGTCGAGGCCGATCACCTCCTCGACCTGCTCGCGGATGCGCTCGGGCTCGGCCGCCGGCAGGTCGACCTTGTTCAGCACCACGACAATCTCGTGGTTGTTGTCGATCGCCTGATAGACATTGGCCAAGGTCTGCGCCTCGACCCCCTGGGAGGCGTCGACCACCAGCAGCGAGCCCTCGCAGGCGGCCAAAGAGCGCGAAACTTCATAGGCGAAGTCGACATGGCCGGGGGTGTCGATGAGGTTCAGCACATAATCCTCGCCGTTCTTGGCGCGGTAGTTGAGCCGAACGGTCTGGGCCTTGATGGTGATGCCGCGCTCGCGCTCGATGTCCATCGAGTCCAGCACCTGCTCCTTCATGTCGCGCTCCTCCAGCGCGCCGGTGAGCTGGATCAGCCGGTCGGCAAGCGTGGATTTGCCATGGTCGATATGGGCGACGATGGAGAAATTGCGGATGTGGTCGAGGGGCGTCGTCATGCGGCGCGCTTTAGCAGGGGCGGGTTTAAGGGGCAAGCGGTGGGCCCGGGGAGATCGGAGCAGAGCAGGCAAACACGCTCGCCAATGTCTGAACACGGCCAATGATCGGAGGCCGGCGCTGCCCCTCATCGCCCTGCCGGGCACTTCTCGCCGTAAGTGACGGGGAGAAGGGACTGGCCGCCGCCTCGGTACCTTTCTTGCAGCGTTCCAAATTGGCGAAATCGTCGATGGGGGCGCCCCTCTCCCCGTTACCACACGGGGAGAGGATGCCGGCAGGCAGGTGAGGGGCAGCGCAAGCGTTTGAAGGCTAGGGCGCCTCCGCGCAAAAATTCAAATCCACTTAAACTTTCATGCACTCATTTTGGGCATATCTCCACCTCTGGTGGCAGGCAGGTTGCATTGCCGGTGTGTATGGGGTTGGGGCATGTTCTCGTCGGCAAGAGATTTCGTTCGATCGCAAGGCGGCTCGATGCTGCCGATGATGGCGCTGTTGGCGATCCCGCTGCTGCTCGCGGTCGGCTTTTCCGTCGACTACACCTCGGCGGTGACGACCAGGAGCAACATGCAGCAGGCGCTGGACGCCGCGATCCTGTCGATCACCACGCTGCCGACCACCACCTCGAAGGCCGACCGCCAGACGGCGCTGCAGCAAGCCTATGTCGCCAATAGCGGGCTGGGCGACGCGACGCTCACCGCCGTCAACGTCGCCGCCGACGGCACGGCGACGTTCAGCGCCACGGCGGCCTATCCGATGCCGACCAGTTTCATGCAGATCGCGAGGATCAATTCGGTCGATGTCGGCGTCGGCTCCTCGGTGCGCAAGGCGCCGGCGCTGGTGCAGTCCACCTTCAAGGTGACGAAGGTGTCGGGCTACTGGAACAAGACGATGACCCTCTACGGCACCCAGTTCGGCCAGACCAAGGCCAAGCCGCTGATGACGATCAGCTATAACTACAACGGCTATGGCGACCCGAAGGGCTACGGCACAACCACGGTGAGCACCATCAACGGATCGACGAAGACCGTGGTGCAGAAACAGGTCTGCACGACCTCGACGGTCGACAATTTCAACAATCTGCCGAGCGGGGCGATCACCCAGACCAGCGGCAGCAACAAGTACGTCACGACCTGCGCCGATACCTTCTATCCGGCCAACGGCGCCGGCGCGGTGATCGATGTCAGCCAGATGGACCAGCTCTATCTGCAAATGGACGTTCCCTCGGGCAACCCGAAGGTGCTGAAGTCGAACGATCCCAACACCTCGAACCGGCTCTACATCGGCACCAGCGCCACCGATATGCCCGAGGTCGCGACCGGCCAGAAAGTCGACATCTTCACCTCAGTGCCCTGCGGCCAGACCGGCTACCAGGCCTGGGAAGACGGCGGCAACCCGGTGCCGGCGCCGGTTTCCAATGCCGATTTCTTCTACAATGTGACCGGCAAATGCGCCTTCAATCAGCGCCCGTCCGAGACGGTGCTGACGCAGTAGCGCCCTCCCTTCTCCCCTTGTGGGAGAAGGTGTCGCCGAAGGCGACGGATGAGGGGTGCTCCAGCTTGGCGGCGCCTTAAGTCTAGACAAGAATCTAGCAGACGCGCTCGCGAGCGTCTCACTCCGCTGGAGCGCCCCTCATCCGTCTCGGCGCTGTGCGCCGATCCACCTTCTCCCGCAAGGGGAGAAGGGGAAGGCGCCTCTCAATCACAAACCGGTGAAGCTGTAACGAAGTCCTCCGCGGCGGCGAAATGGGAGCATTGCCCCGCTACGGAGACTGCTTCCCATGACCGGATTGAAGCCAAGGATCGGCCTGCTTGCCGGCGCGGCATTTGCTGCGCTTGCCGCCACGCTCAATGCCGCTTCCGCCGAGCCGCTTACCGTGGTCGAGCTGTTCACCAGCCAGGGCTGCTCGTCCTGCCCGCCGGCCAATGCCAATCTGATCAAGATCAAGGACCGTCCGGGCGTGCTGGCGCTGTCCTTCAACGTCACCTACTGGGACTATCTCGGCTGGAAGGACAGTTTCGGCCGGCAGGAATTCACCCAGCGCCAGGTCGCCTACGAGCCGCCGCTCGGCCATGACGGGCCGTTCACGCCGCAGGTGGTGGTGAACGGCAGCGCCGACGCCGTCGGTGCGGCGCCCGGCGAGATCGAGCGGCTGATCTCGACAACCCCGCACGCCTCGGGTCCGGCGCTCTCGCTCGGCGACGGCAAGGTGAGCATCGGCGCCGGCACGGCGCCCGGCGGGGCGGCCGATGTCTGGCTGGTGCGCTACGCACGCGGCGTCGTCGAGGTGCCGGTGGCGCGCGGCGAGAACACCGGACGCACGCTGCCGCATGCCAATGTCGTGCATTCGCTGCAGAGGCTCGGCCGCTGGAACGGCGAGGCGACGACGCTGCCGCTGCCTGCGGCACCCGGGGGCTTGAGCACGGCAGTGCTGGTGCAGACGCCGGCCGGCGGGCCGATCCTGGCCGCCGCGGCAAACTGATTTTTCTTTTCGCGCGGGGCCGCGGCAGGCGGCAACGCTTAACCAAGGGCCCGCATCCGCGCGCCGCAACCCAAGGAGAACTAGCATGACCAAATTCCTCACGCTGCCGACGCTGGCCTTCGCGCTTGCCGCTGCCGCGTTGGTTGCCGGCGCCCGCGCCGACGACACGACCGACGCGATGAAGCCCGCCAATGCGATGGCGACCGAAGCCATGAAGCCGGCGACCGATGCTATGATGCCGACCGGCGCGATGAAGCCCGCGGATAAAATGAAGCCCGATGCGATGGCGACCCAGGCGATGAAACCCGCCACGGATGCCATGAAGCCGGCGGATGCGATGAAGCCCGTGACGGATGCGATGAAGCCTGCCGACGCGATGGCGCCGGCGCAATAAGTCAGCGGCCCCGGTCTCTTGGCAACAATCGCCGTCGGCGATAAGCCGCCGCACGGCAAAGTGAGAAACCTGGGACGGCTTGCTTCGTATATAGTGGAACAACGAACAAGGAGATCCGACATGAACGGCATCGACAAAAAGGCGGCGCGGCGCTCGCTGGCCCCGCTTGCAGCGCTGGTGCTGACGGCGGCCGCGGCCGCCTTCTGGCAGACGCCGGCGCGTTCGGCCGAGGACGCGGTGGTGATCCCGCCGCCGGCCATGGATGAAAAGGCCGCCAGCGGCACGGAGAAAGCCATCTTCGCCGGCGGCTGCTTCTGGGGCGTGCAGGGCGTGTTCCAGCACGTCAAGGGCGTCAGCAAGGCCGTCTCCGGCTACGCTGGCGGCAGCGCCGAGAACGCCGTCTACGAGATCGTCGGCACCGGCCGCACCGGCCACGCTGAATCGGTCGAGATCACCTACGATCCGTCGAAGGTCACCTATGGCCAGTTGCTGCAGGTCTATTTCTCGGTCGCGCACAACCCGACGCAGCTCAATTACCAGGGGCCGGACCAGGGCACGCAGTACCGCTCGACGATCTTTGCCGAGAACGACGAGCAGAAGAAGATCGCCGAGAGCTACATCGCCCAGCTCGACAAGGCCAAGGTGTTTTCGAAACCGATCGTGACGACGCTGGAGACCGGCAAGACCTTTTATCCGGCCGAGGATTACCATCAGGATTTCCTGACGCTGAACCCGACCTACCCCTATATCGTCTACAACGACCTGCCGAAGATCGAGAATTTGAAAGCGCTGTTTCCCGCGCTCTACAGCGAGAAGCCGGTGCTGGTGCTGGCAAGTAGCAAGAGCTGAGGATGACCATCTTAGGCCTTCTCCCCGTCACTATACGGGGAGAAGGTGCCGGCAGGCGGATGAGGGGCGGCGCCGGCATTTGCAGGAACGGGCCGCCGCTTTGCTTGACAGGTTTGCGCTGCCCCTCATTGCCCTGCCGGGCATTTCTCCCCGTATGGTGACGGGGAGAAAGACGCCGTCACCAACGCCTCTCCTCAATCGTAGGTCAGATCCGTCGCCTTGCCGCCGAACACGCGATAGGCGTAGAACGAATAGAAAATGATGATCGGCAGCACGACGACGGTGCCGACCAGGATGAAGGCCAGGCTCTCCGGCGCCGAGGCGGCCTGCCAGATCGTCAGCTTGTCGGGCACGACATAGGGATAGAACGACCAGGCAAGCCCGGCGAAGCCGAGCGCGAAGATGGCGGCCAGGGTCAGGAATGGCCGCAGCGCATGCCGGTCGTCGGGCTTGGGCAGATGAAACGTCTGCCGCCACAGCCACAGGAACAGGAGCCCCGATACGATCGGCAGCGGCGACAGATAGAGGATCTCCGGCCAGAGGAACCATCTGTCGAAGATGCGCGGGCTGGCGAAGGGCGTGGCCAAAGAGACCGCGACCATGCCGAGCGCAGTCAGCACCAGCGTGACGCGCAGCCAGCGCACCGCCTTTCCTTGCAGGTCGCCCTCGGTCTTGTAGATCAGCCAGGCCGAGCCCATGGCGGCGTAGGCCGCCGATAGGCAGAGCGCGACCAGCGCGCCGAAGGCCATGCCGCCAATGCCGACATCGAGGCCGAGCACATAGACGCCGAGCATATAGCCCTGCGCCAGCGAGGCCATGGTGGAGCCGAGAAAGAAGATGCGGTTCCAGCGGTGCTTCTTGCCGGCCGGCACCTTGGCGCGGAAATCGAAGGCAACGCCGCGCAGGATCAAGCCGACCAACAGCAGGAACACCGGGATATAGAGCGCGGTGAGGATGGTGCCGTGCGCCATCGGGAAGGCGACCAGCAAGAGGCCGACCGCCAGCACCAGCCAGGTCTCGTTGGCGTCCCAGAACGGGCCGATCGCCGCGATCATCGTGTCCTGCTCGGCATCTTCGGCGCCTGCGAACAGGATGCCGATGCCGAGGTCGAAACCGTCGAGAATGACGTAGATCAGGATGGCGAGGCCCATCAGGCCGGCAAAGATCAGCGGAAGCGCGGTGGGCCAGTCGAAGGTCATCTTCTTTTCCTCCAACCGAGATTGGTCCGACAGGCGGCCATACTGTTTGAAGCACCCGTGCCGACCGCAACGTGAGGGGCAGCGCCGACCTCAGAAGAAAGCCCCGCATCGAACCGACCGCCCCGCTTGTCTTGCGCCTGCATGTTCATTCTCCGGCGGCCGGCTGCGACATCGCGGCGTTCATGACGCCGGGCAGCGGCGAGGTGTCACCTTCCTTGGCCGCCTTCAGCGCCAGATGCACCAGCACGCCGAGATAGGCGATCAAGAGCAGCACATAGAGGATGAGATAGACGGCCAGGGTCAGCGCGACATGGCTGCCGGCGACCGGGCTGACGGCATCGGCCGTCTTCAATATCCCGGTGACCAGCCAGGGCTGGCGGCCGATCTCGGTCGTGTACCAGCCGGCCAGCGTCGCCAGCCAGCCGGACAGCGCCATCGGAACCATGATCAGGGCCAGCGGCTTAGGCAGGCTGCGGCGACGCTTGAGGAAGAAGGCCGCCGACCAGGAGACGATGAGCATCAGGATGCCGGTGCCGACCATGACGCGGAAACCCCAGAACACCGGGAAGACCGGCGGGTGGTTGCCCGGATAGTCGTTGAGGCCGGGCACGACGCCGCTTGTGCTGTGTCGCAGGATCAGGCTGGCGCCGTCGGGAATGGCGAGCTCGAACCTGTTTTCCTTGGCCGCCTCGTCGGGCAGCGCGAACAGCACCAGCGGCACGTGGGCGCCGGTGTTCCAGTTCGCTTCCATGGCGGCGATTTTCTGCGGCTGGTGCTCGAGCGTGTTCAAGCCGTGCTGGTCGCCGGCAAAGATCTGGATCGGAATCAGGATGGCGGCGGCGAAGACGCCGGTGCGCAGCGCCTTCCACATCGATTCCGAGCGGTCGCCATAAAGGTAGCGCAGCGCCGAGCAGCCGGCGATCAGGAAGGAGACCGTGAGCCCGGAGGCGAGCAGCATGTGGACCAGCCGGTAGGGCATGGACGGATTGAAGATGACCGCCCACCAGTCGAGGGCATGCGCCTTGCCGTCGATCATCTCGAAGCCGGCCGGCGTCTGCATCCAGGAGTTCAGCGCGATGATCCAGAAGGCGGAAACCGTGGTGCCGCCCGCCACCAGCACGGTCGCCAGCGTGTGGATGCGGTTGGAGACGCGGCGGAAGCCGAACAGCATGATGCCGAGGAAGGCCGCCTCGAGAAAGAAGGCGGTCAGCACCTCATAGGCAAGCAGCGGCCCGGCGATGTTGCCGACCGTTTCCATATAGCCCGGCCAGTTGGTGCCGAACTGGAAGCTCATGGTGACGCCCGACACCACGCCCATGGCGAAGGACAGCGCGAACACCTTCACCCAGGTGAAATACGCGCGCATCCAGGCCGAGTCGCCGGTCGCGTTGTAGCGGAGCTTGAAGAAGAGAAGCACCCAGCCAAGTGCAATGGTGATCGCCGGAAACAGAATATGGAACGAGATATTCGCGCCGAACTGGATGCGCGACAGGATGAGCGGGTCCATGCTGGGCTCCGGCTGCAATTCAGGCTTGAAAGATAGGCTTCGAACACGCATCGGTCAAAGCGGCGCGGCGTCACGCGAGGCGCGTTGTCGCAGCGCCGGGCGGTCATGGACACACGCATCGCGTGACAGCTTGCCGGCGCCGTGGGAGGCCGCGAGCGGCGGCGACTGTCGAGAACTGTCAGGAGCACGGTCGATTGCCGATTTGCATAAAACGACATCCGACCTATATCAGGTCACGTTTTCCAGCCGGCCATATTTCAGCATGTCACCCATCATCTCCATCTCCGGCGTCACGAAAACCTATGCCACCGGTTTCAAGGCGCTGAAGGAAATCAACCTCGACATCGAGCGCGGCGAGATCTTCGCCCTGCTCGGGCCGAACGGCGCCGGCAAGACGACGCTGATCTCGATCGTCTGCGGCATCGTCAACCGCTCGTCGGGCAGCGTCACCGTCGATGGTCATGATATCGGCAGGGACTACCGCGCGGCGCGCAGCCTGATCGGGCTGGTGCCGCAGGAGCTCACCATAGACGCCTTCGAGACGGTCTGGGCGACGGTGAACTACAGCCGCGGCCTGTTCGGCAAGGCGCCCGACAAGGCTTTCGTCGAGAAGGTGCTGCGCGATCTCTCGCTTTGGGACAAGAAGGACGCCAAGGCCATCACGCTTTCGGGTGGCATGAAGCGCCGGCTGATGATTGCCAAGGCGCTGTCGCACGAACCGCGCGTGCTGTTCCTCGACGAGCCGACGGCGGGCGTCGACGTCGAGCTGCGCCAGGACATGTGGGCGATGGTCAGGCGGCTGCGCGAGGACGGCGTCACCATCATTCTGACGACGCATTACATCGAGGAGGCCGAAGCCATGGCCGACCGCGTCGGCGTCATCAACCGCGGCGAGATCATCCTGGTCGAAGGTAAGGCCGAGTTGATGCGCAAACTCGGCCGCAAGCAGATGACGCTGGAGCTGCGCGCGCCGCTCGGCGCGTTGCCCGAGGGCCTGTCGCGCTATGCGCTGGAGCTGTCGGCGGACGGCAACGAACTCACCTACACCTATGACAGCCAGAGCGACCGGCCGGGCGTCGCCTCGCTGATCCGCGATCTCGAGGCCGCTGGCATTCAGTTTCACGACCTCGATACCAAAAACAGCACGCTCGAAGAGATCTTCGTCAATCTGCTGAGGCAAGAGCCATGAACCGCCACGCGGCTATGAACCTTCGTGCAGTGTGGGCGATCTACCGGATGGAGATGGCGCGTGCGTTCCGTACGGTGCTGCAAAGCATCGTCTCGCCGGTGATCTCGACATCGCTCTATTTCGTCGTCTTCGGCTCGGCGATCGGCTCGCGCATCACCGAGATCGACGGCATCAGCTACGGCGCTTTCATCGTGCCGGGGCTGATGATGCTTTCGCTTTTGACGCAGTCGATCTCGAACGCGTCGTTCGCGATCTATTTCCCGAAATTCGTCGGCTCGATCTACGAGCTCTTGTCGGCGCCGGTCTCCTATCTCGAGATCATCATCGCCTATGTCGGAGGCGCGGCGACCAAATCGATCATGCTCGGGCTGATCATCTTGGCGACCGCGGCGCTGTTCGTGCCGCTCAGGATCGAGCACCCGTTCTGGATGATCGCCTTCCTGGTGCTGACGGCGGTGACCTTTAGCCTGTTCGGCTTCATCATCGGCATCTGGGCCAAGACCTTCGAGCAGTTGCAGCTGGTGCCGCTGCTGATCGTCACGCCGCTCACCTTTCTGGGCGGCAGCTTCTATTCGATCCATATGCTGCCCGGCATGTGGAAGACGATCACGCTGTTCAACCCGGTCGTCTACCTGATCAGCGGGTTCCGCTGGAGTTTCTACGGCAAAGCGGACGTCTCGGTCGGCGTCAGCCTCGGCATGACGCTGGTGTTTTTGGCCGCCTGCATCGCAATCGTGGCGTGGATTTTCAGGACCGGGTATCGGCTGAGGAATTGACGAACAGGGCTTGCTTCAAATCGCCTTGATCAGCCGCAGCAGTCCAAGCATCTCCATCAGCGTTCCCTTGCGGAAGGCAATGTAGGTCGGCTCCTCCAGCCCGTGGAAGCGGCGCTTGAAGGCGGCCTGGCCCTGCAGGTTGAAGCGCGAGCGGTTGACCCAGGGCGACTCGTAGGCGCGCCGGAAGGTGCTGCGCCAGAAGCTCGATTCGGCAAAGCCGCTCGGCTCGACGTCGAGCAGCGGCGACAGGCCAAGCGTGACCACCGAAACGCCCTCCTCGCGAAAGCGATCGACGGCGAATTTGGTCAGGCCGATCTCGGCATGCGGCGTGGCGTCGACCTGCTTGCGCTTGAAGGCGGTGGTATAGCCGATGACCTCGCCATTGCTGAACAGCGGATCGAAATCGAGGATGGCGACGAGCTCACCCTGCGGGCCGTGGAGGACGAAGCGGCGCATGTCGGCGCCGAGATGGTCGGCGAAAGGGCGGTTCAGGAAGCCCATCTCCCAGCGTTTGACGATGCGCTCGCCGCGCCAATTCTCGGACAGCCGGGAAACCTCGTCGAGCAGCATGTTGGCCCTGTCCTCGGCGAAGGTGAAGCCCTTCTTCGCCAGCCAGCGCTCCGAATAGCGCACGGTCTCGTTGCGCTTGCCGGAGAAATCATGCGCCGGCAGCTGCAGCCTTGTGTCGACGCCCAGCCGATTGATCTGATAACCGAGCCCGGCCAGTACCTTTGCCGTGGCGGCGCTTATCTGAACGAACCAGGGGCCGCCGGCTGCCTCGACGAAGCGCTTGATGTAGCCCGGCCGGTCCGGCGGATCGACGACCGGATCGCCCAGCGCGAAATGGTGCTTCATCTTGGTGCCGAATGCGATGTAGCCATCGCCTTCGCTGAAGTAGGACAGCTTCTGCTGCACGGCGGTGGAATAGGCGAGCGAGAAGTCGCCATGGCGCCGCACCAGCTCCAGGCGCTCGAGATGCGTCAGCTCGCGCCGCGGCACCTTGGGCGCCGCGCCGTCAAGAAACCTGTCGATATGGATGCGCAGGGATGGCATCAAGCGTCCGCATGCCGATGAAAGACCCGGAGCCCACGGGCCTCGAATCAGTCGCCTTGGCGCGACGGATCGGTCATGTCGCGCCAGCGCCATATAGGATGCTATCGGCGGCGAATGAAGAGGGAATGTCTACCGGCCAAAGCCGGCGCTCCGGCTGCATCGTGAAACCATATTGCGAATTTCGATGCAATGTTATATATCATGTTATCGTTTTCGTTCCGGCAGTTCGACGATGGAAGATGTTCTGCGGTCCCTCGGCTTTCTCTGCCTCGGCAGCAGGCTGAAGCGCATTGGCGAGCAGTTGCAGGCCGACACGCAGCGCGTGCTCGATCGCCTGGATGTGCGGATCCAGTCGAGCCAGTATCCCCTGCTCGCCGCGCTCGACAGGCTGGGGCCGCTGCCGGTCGGCGAACTGGCGCAGTCGCTCGGCATCGCGCAGCCGGGCGTGACGCGGGCCGTGTCGCTGCTCACCGAGCTCGGCCTGGTCGAAGTCACACCATCGGATGACGACCAGCGGCGCCGGATCGTTTCCCTCTCAGCGGACGGCCAGCGGCTGGTCGACGCCGCGAAGCACGACGTCTGGCCGCGCATCGAGGGCGCGGTCGCGGAATTGTGCGCGGACCTCTCCGGACCGCTGCTTGGCCAGCTCGCCGCCATCGAGGATCGGCTGGCCGCGACCCCGCTCGACCGCCGGGCGGACAAGGCCAAGCAGTCGCGCCCAAGGCCGTCGCACAATGAAACATGTTCTCGACCGTCCGATCTGGAGCGCATTGGCGACGCGCCATCAGGCCTTTGCGGAAGGCGATACCCTTGCCAGGCGGTACCGGCCTTCGATCGTTCCCTTCGCCGCCACCGTTGCAGACGATGCGGAAAGCCTACAAGCCCTGGGCAAGCTGCTCCCGCCGCTTGAAAGCGCCATCCTGGTTCAGACGGACCCGATCGCCCTGCCTTCGGAACTTGCCGCGGTTTCGACCGCGTCCTTGGTGCAGATGGTTGCCGAGCAGCCGGTTGAGGCCGCCTCCGACGAGCGCGTGCAGCGACTGACGCCGGACGATGCGGCCGAGATGCTCGCTCTGGCATCGCTCACCAAGCCCGGCCCGTTCACGCTCGAAGCCTTGAGCCTCGGCGAGTTCTGGGGCGTGAAGATCGACGGCAGGCTCGCGGCGATGGCCGGCGAGCGCATGAAGCAGCCCGGCTACTCCGAGCTCAGCGGCGTGTGCACGCATCCGGATTTCCGCGGCGGCGGCCTTGCCAAGCTGCTGTCGCTGTTCGTGGCGAACCGGATCATGGCGCGGGGCGAGGTTCCATACCTGCACGCCTACGCCAGCAATGCTCCGGCCGTCGGCCTTTACGAGGCCATCGGCTTCCGGTTGAGAACCACCCTGAACATGGCCGTGGTCCGAGGCGTGGAGTAATCGCAAGGTGAGGAGGGTCGCGGATCATCGCAACCCTCCCCCTGCTTAAGCGAGTCGCCAATCAGACCGCGATCTTGCCGCCGCCCTGCTTGGTGATGGCAACGACCGCCGGACGCACCGGCATGTCCGGCTTGAAGTCCGGCCACCGGGTCGATGGATCCTCGTAATAGGAGGGGCGGCCAAAAGCTTCCCAGTCCTCGCCGCCGTCGCCCGGATGCTGGACGGCGACGAAGGCGGTCTGGTCGTCCGGCGCGAATAGCGGGCCGCACATCTCGGCGCCGATCGGCACGCGGAAGAACAGCTTTGAGGTCGCCCGCGCCGCGCCCTCGGTGTCGACCGCCCACAGGCCGTCGGTACGGCCGGTGGCCTTCGGGCCCTGGCCGTCGGTCGCGACCCACAGGCGGCCGGCCGAGTCGACGGCACAATTGTCCGGCATGCCGAACCAGCCATTGGCGGTGGTGGCAGTCGAGAAGGTGGCGCCGACATCGGCCACCGAAGGATCGCCGCACTTCAGCAGCACTTCCCACTTGCCCTTGGTGGCGGCGAAGTCGCCGCCGTCCTCGACAATCTCGATGATGTGGCCGAAGGCGTTCGCCGCGCGCGGGTTGGCGGCGTCGACCTGGTCGGCCTTGCGCTTGGAATTGTTGGTCAGCATGACATAGACCTTGCCGTTGCCGGCATTGGGCTGGATGTCTTCCGGCCGATCCATCTTGGTGGCGCCGAGCAGGTCGGCGGCGCGACGCGTCTCGATCAGAACGTCGGCCTGGCTGGCGAAACCGTTTTCCGCCGTCAGCGGACCTTCGCCGAACACGATCGGCATCCATTCGACCGAGCCGTCCTCGGCGAATTTGGCGACATGCAGCGTGCCCTCGTCGAGCAGGTTTATGTTGGCGGCGCGGTCGTTCGGATTGAACGTACCTTTGGTGACGAATTTGTAGACATAGTCGAAGCGCTCGTCGTCGCCGAGATAGAAGACGACGCGGCCATCCTTGGTGACGATCGATTCGGCGCCTTCATGCTTGAAGCGGCCCATGGCGGTTCGCTTCCTCGGCACCGAATTGGGGTCGTTGACGTCGACCTCGACGACCCAGCCGAAGCGGTTGGGCTCGTTCGGTTCCTTGGCGAGGTTGAAGCGATCGTAATGCGCGCCCCATTCATAGGCGCCCTCCGGAAATGCCGAGACGCTTGTAGTTGGCGGCCTCCTTGTGGCCTTCCGGCAACTCGCCCGAGAAATAGCCGTGCATGTTCTCCTCGGCCATCACATAGGTGCCCCAGGGCGTGACGCCGCCGGCACAGTTGTTGAGGGTGCCGAAGACCTTGGTGCCAGACGGGTCGGCATTGGTCTTGACGCGATCATGGCCGGCTACCGGACCGGACAGCGCCATTTCGGTGGTGGACATGATGCGGCGGTTGAGCTTGCCGTCACGCACCACCTGCCATTTGCCGCCCTCCTTGCGGATCTCGACGATGCTGCCGCCGTGCGCCGCCATTTCGACATCGACCTGCTCCTTGCTGAGCGGCGCCACCTCGGCGGCCTTCTTGCCGTCCTTGTCGACGATCTTGACGATGCCGGGGAACATCAGATGCGGGTTGGTGTATTCGTGGTTGACGACCAGCAGGCCTGAAGGCCGAGACCTCGGCGGCGCGCGCCTCGTCTGCCGCGACGAGCGCCAGCGGGCTCACGGTGGCGGCGATGGCCGAGACAGCCAGCGAACCCCTGAGGAAGTCGCGGCGCGAGAAGCGCGCGGCGATGATCTCGCCCATCGTGCGGTTGTCGGTAGGATTGACGGGCGGGCCGTCATTCTCCTCAAGCTGGCTGGTACGGAAGCGAATCTCAGGTTGGGTCATGGGCTGTCCTCTGGCTCTTGGGGTGGCTGGAACGTGTAACCGGTCGATCCCTATAGGCGCCCGATCACATTTTCGTGACATCAGCCCCATTAAGCAATGCCAATTTGCCGGCTGATGACTGTTCGCCCGCGCATTGGCGCCACACGAGGCCCACGACACACGGCGAGCAGACTCCCGAGCGCGCTCGGCGCAAGGACGCCAACCATGGCTGCGGGGCTTGCCTTGCGAGATTCCGCCTTCGATCCCGTCGCAGCGTAGCCTGCCCGACGCCATCAGCTTGACGGCTTCGCGCGCTTCGGAAACAAAAGCGGCGAGCGGTGCGGCGAAGGCCGCTTCGGGAGGGATGAAGGTGAGTCTCTGGGGACTGGCGCAGCTTGGCGTTTCGACTGTGATTTTCCTGCTGGCCGCGATGGCGGCCAAACAATGGGGACTGGCGCCGAGTCTCGGCAAGATCGTGCTGACGCTGGCGCTCTATTCCGCCGGCAATCTGATCATGCTCAGGCTGATCCGCGAATTCGGCATGTCGGTGTCGTTCAGCCTGTCGGCAGTGATCCAGCTGGTCTCAGTCAATGTCGTGGCGCTGGTCTTCTTTGGAGAGCGCCTCAACACTTTTCAAGCGACAGGCGTCGTGCTGGCGATCGCGGCCGTCGCGCTGATCACGCTCGGACCCTATATGCAGCGGCTGTAATTGGAGCAGGCCCGGCATGAAATCGACCGCCAAGGCGCTGCTCAACAGAATAGAATTCCCGGTGCTTGCGGCCGGGCTGGCCATCGCCTGCGGGCTATGGGGCCTGGTGGAACTCATGGGCGTGGCGCGCGCCACGACTCCGCATGCGTTGGACACGGAAATCCTGCTCGCCTTCCGCCATGCCGGGCAGCCGGACAGCCCGATCGGTCCGCTTTGGCTGCAAGGCGCGGTGCGCGATATCACCGCGCTCGGCAGCACCAGCGTACTGGTGCTGATCACGACTGCGGTGATCGTCTATTTTCTGCTGATGCGCCGACCGGCGACCGCACTGTTCGTGTTCGTTTCGGTGGCGGGCGGTCAGGCGGCGTCCAGCCTGCTCAAGTTCGAGGTCGACCGGCCCCGCCCCGATCTCGTCTCGCATCTCGTCAACGAGACCTCGCTCTCCTTTCCGAGCGGCCATGCGATGCTGTCGGCGGTGACCTATCTCACGCTGGGCTCGCTCGCCGCGCGTTTCCTACCGAACCGCAGGACGAAGATCTTCGTGCTCGGCCTCGCCGTGCTCACCACGGTGCTGGTCGGAACCAGCCGCGTCTATCTCGGCGTGCATTGGCCGTCCGACGTGCTTGCCGGCTGGTGCGCCGGCTTTGCCTGGGCCATGTTGTGCTGGCTTGCAGCGCGCCTTCTGCAGCGGCGCAAAGTGGTGGCGGACAGCGAATGAGTGCTCATGTTTCAACTGTTTGTTATGATGCTTGAAACATCATGATATTTGGATTATCCATTGATACTGCAGACTCAGACAGGGGTTCTGGCCGATGATCACTGCCGCGCAGATGCGCGCCGCGAGGGCGTTGGCTGGTATCGACCAGAAAACGCTCGCCGAGCGCGCCGGGGTTTCGCTTCCGACCATCCAACGCATGGAAGCGAGTGAAGGTGTCGTCAGAGGCGTGGTCGACACGCTGATGAAGGTCATCCAGGCACTCGACGAGGCCGGGGTGGAGCTGATCGGCGAGAACCAGGCCAGCGAGCGCGGCGGCAGGGGCGTGCGTCTCAAGCCTGCCACGCCGCAGAACTCCCAAGGCTGAGCCGCACAAGAAAGTCGCGACGGCGACCGCCGACAGCCCTGCCGACGATCCCGCCGCCCTTACGGAGCGGAAGGCAGTCCATGGATCAGGTCCGGCGGTCAATCCACCCCCAGGCGCGGCCGTCCTTTGCCGAGCTGTTCACGCCCAAGCTGGTCACGGTGCTGCGCGAAGGCTACACGCTGGCGCATTTCAGGGCTGACGCCGTCGCGGGGTTGACGGTGGCCATCGTGGCGCTGCCGTTGTGCATGGCGATCGCCATCGCGTCCGGCGTGACGCCGGAGCGAGGCCTCTACACCTCGATCGTTGGCGGCTTCATCATCTCCGCGCTTGGCGGCAGCCGCTTCCAGGTCGGCGGTCCGGCCGGCGCCTTCATCGTGCTGGTAGCGGCGACGGTGGCGCGCGTCGGCGTCGACGGGCTGCTGCTCGCAACGATGATGGCGGGCGTCTTCCTGCTCGCCATCGGCTACCTCAGGCTTGGCACCTACATCAAGTTCATTCCCTATCCCGTGACCGTCGGCTTTACCGCCGGGATCGCGGTCATCATCTTCTCCGGGCAGATCGTCGAACTGCTCGGGCTGAAACTCGGCGGCAAGGAGCCCGGGCCGCTGGTGCCGAAGCTGACCGTGATCGGCGAGGCGATCGGCACGATCAGTCCGGCCGCGACCTTCGTGGCGATGCTGACTGTCCTAACCATTGTCTTTTTGCGGCGCTGGCAGCCGAGATGGCCCGCGATGCTGATCGCCATCGGCGTCGCCTCGCTGGTCGTGGCGCTGTTCGCCCTGCCTGCGGAAACGATCGGCACGAGGTATGGCGGCATCCCGCGGAACCTGCAATGGCCAGCCCTGCCGCCGGTCAGCTTGGAGAGGATGATCCACGTGCTGCCGGACGCGATCGCCTTCGCGCTGCTCGGAGCGATCGAGTCGCTGCTCTCGGCCGTGGTCGCAGACGGCATGAGCGGAAGGCGGCACCGCTCCAATTGCGAACTGGTGGCGCAAGGCTTCGCCAACATCGCGTCAGCCTTGTTCGGCGGCATATGTGCCACCGGCACGATCGCTCGCACGGCCACCAACGTGAGGGCCGGCGCGCATGGCCCCGTCTCCGGCATGCTGCATTCGGCGATCCTGCTTGTCCTGATGCTGGCGGCGGCGCCCTTGGCCAGCTACATCCCGCTCGCCGCATTGGCCGGCGTACTCGCCGTCGTGTGCTGGAACATGTTCGAGAAGCAGGCTTTCCTCACGCTGCTCAGAGCCTCGCGTGGCGACGCGCTGGTGCTGATGGCGACGTTCCTGATCGTCATCTTCCGCGATCTGACGGAAGGCATCGTCGTCGGCTTCGCGCTCGGGTCGATCCTGTTCATCGATCGCATGGCCAAGTCCATCGCCGTCGAGGCCGATCTGCCGCTGGTGCCGGAGGACGTCGCCGATCGCGCCGCCACTTATGATTCAAGCCAGGCGGCCGACGCCGATACCGTCATCTATCGAATCTCCGGGGCCTTCTTCTTCGGTGCCGCCTCGACCGTCGGCGCCGTGCTCGACCGCATCGCAGACCAGCGCAAGAATTTCATCCTCGATTGCTCGGCGGTGCCGTTCCTCGACTCGACGGCGGCAAACGTCATCGGGGGTGCCGCGCACAAGGCCGGACGCGCCGGCGTGCGCTTCATCATCGCGGGCGCCGCGCCGCAGACACGGCGCATGCTGATCAACCAGGGCCTCAAGCGGCCGCTGGTCACGTATGCCGCCTCGATTCGCGACGCGCGGGCGCAGCTGAAAGCACAATCGCAGTCCGCGTAGAGCGACATGTTCTGTCAAACTGCCGCTTCGATCGGCTCGGCAAGTTTCGGGTTGGCGCGCGCCGCGATCAGGCAGCCGGCGACGATCAGGCAAGCCCCGGTCAGCGTGGTCCAGGCCACCTCCTCGCCGAAGAAGAACCAGCCGAGCGCGATCGCCCAGATGAAGGCCGAGTATTCCGTCGGGATGAGATATTGCGCTTCGGCGCGAGCGTAGGCCCAACTCATCAAGAATTGGCCGGCAAGCGACAGCATCGCCACCCCGACCAGGTGAAGCCACAGGTCACTCGGCAGCGCGACGGCGAGCCACGGCGCGGCGAGACCAAGGATGACCGCGATGCAGAGGTTCTGGCACAGCATGATCTCGACCGGCTTGGCCAACAGCGCCTGCCGCCGCGCGAGGATCAGATTGTAGCCATAGAACACAGTCGATACGAGCACCGCGGCCGTGCCCAGGAGCGCATCCTGCGAGTGGCCGGCCTGCCCGAACTGGCCGGCCAGAATGATCGCGACGCCGGCGATGCCGGCCAGCGACGCCCACACCGCCTGGCGCCGGATTCTCTCGCCCAGCAACAAGGCTGCGAGAAAAAGCGCAAACAGGGGCGCGACAAAGCTGAGCCCGATCGCCTCGGCGAGCGGCAATCTGGCGAGACCCCAAAAGAACGAAACCAGGACGATGCCGACGACCACGGCGCGCAGCGCATGCAGCCCCAGCACCGGAAGAGCGGGCTTCGAGCGCGGCCCCGCCGACCAGGCGGCGCCCGCGATCAAGGTCGAGACCAGGCTGCGCCACAGCACGGTGTTGTACACACCGACCGCGATGACCAGGGACTTCATCGCCGCGTCCATCCCGGACAAAAGGAAGATCGCCAGTGCGCATACGAGCACCGGGATCATTGGCGACACGGCGGCGCCGGTCAGGCTGGATGTCTTCACGGCTTGGCCCATGTGACGGTTGCTGCCGGATATCCCGGAGCGAGCGGCTGAACCAGATGGCAGCCCCGTCGATATGGCGGTCCAGCCCCGATCGACCTCGTTCCCGCCGCAATCGTCCTCAGTCGAGCTTCAGCGCCGCGACCGCGCCTTCGTTCATCAGCGGAACATAGATGGTCGAGTTGCCGTCGGTGCCGATATCGGCGCTGCCCGGCTTGAAAGTGGCGATCGCTTCCGGCGCGCCGCCGCCCTTGTAGCGATAGAGCGTGCCGGTCATGTAGGCGGTGGCATAGATCGTGTCGCCGATGGCGATGACGCCGTCGAGGTCGGCAAAGTTTTGCGCGCCCGGCAGCGGCGTCACCTTCTTGCTGGCGAGGTCGACGGCCAGCAGGCCGCCCGGCGCCGCCGTGCTGAAATCGGGCTTGATGCCCCTGCCCCAGGACGCGACGATCAGCCGGTCGCCATCGGCGAAGACGCCATTGGGCGAGGCGAGCAGCGCATCCTTGATGAACAGCTCCGGTTTGTCGCCGTCGATACGGTAGATCGTGTCGGCGAGCATATCCGTGACATAGACCTTGCCCGAGGCATCGGCGGTCATATCGTTGAGGAAGACGGCGCCGGGCACATCGATGGTAGAGACCAGCTTGCCGCTGGCGAGGTCGACGACGCGCACCTTGGTGATGTCGGCGGCGTAGAGCTTGCCGCCGGCAATCGCCATGCCCTTGGGCGCGTCCATGCCGTCCACCCAATGGCGGCTGATGACCTTGCCGTCCAGCGACAGCAGCGACAAATAGCCGTTGCCATCAGCTTCGCCCGGATTGCCGACGATGTTGGAGACGACGATGCGCTTGTTGGCGGCATCGACCAGCGCCGATTCCGGCTGCTCGAAGCCGCCGGCGCGCCAGATCTCGCCGGCCTCGGCGGTGGCAGCCGTTGCGATGCCGGCGATGGCGAGAAAGGTCGAAGCGATGAGGTTTTTCATGGTGCTCTCCTGTGTTGACGGCCAAGAGCTAGGTTTTTCGATACTTTTCCGGAAGCCAGTTCGAGCGTAGTATCGAGGAGCGATACGAATTCGCGCAAACGAGGTGCATTCCATGAACGGGCCGATCTTCGAGGCGCTGAAACGGACATTGAAGGCCAAGGGCCTGACCTACCGGGCGCTGGCCGAGCGCATGGGCGTTTCCGAGCCGACAGTGAAGCGCATCTTCCATGAGCGCAACTGCAAGCTCGATCGGCTGATACAAATCTGCGCCGCTGCGGACGTGGAACTGGAGAATGTGCTGGGCTCGATGAACCGGGGACCGGGACCGGCCAACCACGTCGCGCCGGAGATCGAGCGGAAGCTCGCCGCGCGGCCGGCGCTGCTCTTCGTCTTCATCATGCTGTCCGAAAAATTCACGCCAGAAGGCATCATGCGCTCACAGGGTCTCAGCGAAGCATCTATGTTCCTCTACCTGCGCGACCTGGAAGAGCTTGGGCTGGTGGCGCTCGGGCGCGGCCTGTCGGCAAGATTGCTGGTCGAGACACCGATCCAGTGGGATTTCGAGGGTCCGCTGCGGCCGCATTTCGAGACGACCAACAAGAATTTTGTCGGCTGGGCGATAACCCATCTGGAACGCGAAGCGACCTTCGTCAGCTTCTCGCGGCGCATGCGGCCGGAAACGGCGGAGATGGTGCGGCGCGAGGCGGAGGACTTGGCGGAGCGTGCCAGGCTGCTTGCCCATCACGACCAGCACACCACGCCGGAAGAGCAGCTCATCGGCTACAAATGGACCTTCGCCTTCGGCGCGACGCCGTTTCCGGCGATCATGCCGATCGGGCCGCATCCGCGCGATGCCGGCGCTCGGACGGATGCCGAGGCGAAAGCAAGGCGGCCGCTGCCGGCATAGGCGTCAGGCCGCGACCGGGCCGGCTTCCTCATGCGGCGGCGCGAGGTCGTCGCGAGCCTTGCGCGCGAGCTTTCTGGCCGACCGCTTGGGGCTGTCGCCGAACAATTCGGCGGCATCGGCAAGACAGGTCTTGCTGAGGCTTTTTTCCGCACGCTTCAGCAGCTTGCGCAGAAGCCTGGTGTCTTCGGGCGGACCGAGCGGCTCGCCAGCGGCGACGAGCAGCGCGCGCATGACGAAGACGTCATGCAGCTCGCCCAGCCGTTCGCCAAGCTTGTCAACCGCCTTGCGGCGCGCCTTGATCGGCGCCGGCCACAGGCGGCCGAGCAGCGACAGATGCATCGAATGCGTCTTGCACGCCTTGCGCAGGTCGTGAAAGTCATCGGCCTCGCCGCGCGAGCTCGCCTTATCCAGCGCCTTTTTCGCCCGCCGCAAGGCGGCGCGGGCGCCTTCGGCCAGTATGTCGGCCGCCTGCTCGGGCTGATCGGGGAGCGACAGCCTGTCGATACGCTGCAGCCCTTCCCGGCAGGCAGCGACCGCGGCGTTTATGGCAGCGTCGAGACCGGGGCCGGCATGGAGCTCGTGCTGGCGCAGCACCAGCCGCTCGCGGACGGGACCGAGCTCACCGGCCGCGGTTTCATCCGGAAAAGCGGAGCCCAGACGGTCGATGGTCTCGATGAGAGCGGTCGCCTCGCGCGGGCCGGCAAGCAGCGCCGACACCTGCTTGTAGCATTCGTTCTCGGTCTGGCAGAACGGTTCGTCTCCGGAACGAACCAGGCGCAACAAGGCGCGCACGCCCTTAAGCCGCTTACGGCACTTGTGCAGTCCCTGCTCCGGCTTGTCGCGCGCCGTCTCGAGTTGGCCAAGCGCCTTGCCGATCTCGTCAGCCAATATGCGCCTGACCTCGCCGGTCAGCGGCAAGCGCGGATCGATGCGAAAGCTCATGCGGCTATCTCCGGAATCCCGCCGAGGGCCAGCGACGCGTTGTAAAACCTCGACTCACCGGTGACCTCGCGGCCGAGCCAGTCGGGCAGCATTTCGTCAGGCACGTCCTCCGGCGTCTCCAACTCCGCGACCACCAGCCCCGAGAGCACTCCGCCGAACACATCGACTTCATAGAGAAAGCCGCGGTGCCTAACATGGTGACGTGTCTTCTCGATGACACGCCCGATCGCGAAGGCCATCAATTCCTCGGCCTCGGCGAGCGGGATCGGATATTCGAATTCGTCGCGCTCGCGCGCCTTGTTGCCGAACTTCAGCGTCAGCGCGGCGGAGCCTCCGTCGCTGATGCGTACGCGAACCGTGCGTCCAGGCTGCGCGGCGACGTAGAACTGACGAATGCGGATATGCGCCTCGACCAGGCTGCGCCAGGCGGGATCAGCGACCAGGAACTTGCGCTCGACTTCCTTGCCCATGGCCGCGCACTAAAGCCCGCCCGCAGGAAGATGGCAAGCCGCGTTGGAATTCAATTTGACTTTAATCAATCGATTGATTAAATTGGTGCAATGAGCAAACAAACGAACGCCAAAGGGCCGCAACGCGAAGCCTCTCCCGCCGATCAAACGCGCGCGGCGCTGGTGCAGGCCGCGCTGAACCTGTTCGGCCGGCAGGGCTTCGACGGCACCTCGACGCGCGAGATCGCGGCCGAGGCCAAGGCCAATATCGGCTCGATCGCCTATCATTTCGGCGGCAAGGAGGGGCTGCGCGCCGCCGCCGCCGACTTCATCGTCGAGACCATCCAGGGGATCGCCGGCCAGGCGCTCGGCGCACCCCAGCCGGCGGCCCCTTCGAGCCCGGAAGCCGCCCGGGCGCAGCTCTTTGCCGCGCTGGCGCGGATGGTCGGCTTTGTCGTGGCAAGTCCCCAGGCCGGCGAGATCGTACAATTCGTACTGCGCGAGCTCTCGCACCCGACGGCGGCGCTCGACCGCATTTATGCCGGCGTGTTCGAACCGACGCATCGCCGGCTGTGCCAGATCTGGGAGCAGGCGACCGGCGAACCGGCCGAGAGCGAGGCCACCAGGCTCACCGTGTTCACCATCATCGGGCAGGTCATCTATTTCCGCATCGGACGCGAGGCGGTGATGCGCAGGATGGGCTGGCGCGAGATCGGCGACAAGGAGGCCGCCAAGGTCGTGGCGGTCGCGACCGACAACCTCAGGGCAATGCTTGCGGCGCGCGACGCAGCCGCCGGCAGGAAGGTCAAATCATGAGCTTACTCTGTTCGCTGCCGCTCGCGGCCCAGCTGTTCGGCGCCTGCGCGCCGGCCGCCCCGCTTGCCGTCGGCTATGTCGAAGGCGAATATGTGCTGCTGGCGCCGATCGAAGTCGCGCAGGTCGAGACCGTGACGGTCAAGCGCGGCGACCGTGTCGAGTCGGGCGCGCCGGTGGTGACGCTGGAAAGCGCCGATGCCAAGATCGCCGTGGCGCAAGCCCAGGCCGCGCTCGCCCAAGCGCAGGCGCAGCTTGCCGACCTCAAGGTGGGCAAGCGGCCGGAAGAGATCGCCGTGCTCAAGGCGCAGGTGGACATGGCGAAGGCGCAGGCTGCCGACGCCAAACGCAAATATGACCGCGCCAGCGATCTCTACAAGCGCGGCACCGGCACCCAGGCCGATTATGACACGGCCTCGGCTTCGCTGGAGACCGCCAACGCGCAGGTCGGCCAGGCGGAGGCGAACCTTGCCGTCGGCGGCCTGCCGGCGCGGGCCGAAACGATCAGAGCTGCCGAGAACCAGGTCAAGCAGGCGCAATCGGAATTGGGGCAGGCCGAGTGGCGCCTGTCCAAGCGCGTGCTGGCGGCGCCTTCGCCCGGCCGCATCGACGACGTGATCCGCAATCCCGGCGATACGGCCGGACCGACCGCGCCGGTGATCTCGATGCTGCCCGACGGCGCGGTAAAACTCAGCGTCTATGTGCCGGAGACGGCCTTCTCCTCGGTCAAGGTCGGCACCCTGCTCAGCGTCCGTTGCGACGGCTGCGGGCCGGATTTGAAGGCACGCGTCAGCTATGTGTCGCCCGATCCCGAGTTCACCCCGCCGGTGATCTACTCGCTCGAGAACCGGCAGAAGCTGGTCTATCTCGTCGAGGCGCGGCCGGAGGGCGATGCCCATCCGCTGCAGCCCGGCCAGATCGTCGATGTCGACCTGGCGGATATTGACAGATGAACGTCATCGACGTCCGTGGGTTGGTCAAGCGCTTCGGCGACAAGACCGTCGTCGACCATGTCACGATGGCGGTTGCCGAGGGCGAGATCGTCGGTTTCCTCGGGCCGAACGGCTCGGGCAAGACGACGACCATCCGCATCATGTGCGGGCTTTTGACGCCGGATGCGGGCGAGGGCACGGTGCTCGGCTTCGACATCCTTACCGACGCGCTCAAGATCAAACGCGAAGTCGGGTACATGACGCAGAAATTCTCGTTCTACGAGGATCTGACGATCGGCGAGAATCTCGAATTCGTGGCGCGGCTCTACCAGCTGAAGCCGGTCGAGGAGTATGTCTCGCAAACGCTGCAGGAACTCGGCCTGACGACGCGCCGCAACCAGCTCGCCGGCACGCTTTCCGGCGGCTGGAAGCAGCGGCTGGCACTCGCTGCCTGCATCATGCACAAGCCGAAGCTGCTGCTGCTCGACGAGCCGACGGCTGGCGTCGACCCGAAGGCACGGCGCGAGTTCTGGGACGAGATCCACCGCCTGGCCAGCGGCGGGCTCACCGTGCTGGTCTCCACCCATTACATGGACGAGGCCGAGCGCTGCCACCGCATCAGCTACATCTCCTACGGCAAGATGCTGGCCACCGGCACCGTGGACCAGGTGGTGAGGAATGCCGGCCTTACCACCTTCGTGCTGCAGGGACCGCGGCTCGACCGCGTGGCCGAGGCGCTGCAGGGGCGTCCGGGCGTCGACCAGGTGGCGCCGTTCGGCGCCACGCTGCATGTCGTCGGCTCCGACAAGGCAGCCCTCGAAAAGTCGCTCGCCGATGTCGAGAAGGAGCACAAAGGGGTGACGGTGGCGCCGGGCGAGACCAGCCTGGAAGATGTCTTCATCCAGTTCATGTCCGGCTCGAAGGACAACATGGCATGAGAGATGGCGTGAGAGCGATCTTTTCCTTCTCGAGACTCGGCGCGCTGCTGATCAAGGAATTCATCCAGATGCGGCGCGACCGCATCACCTTCGCCATGATGCTGGGCGTGCCGCTGATACAGCTGGTGCTGTTCGGCTATGCCATCAACAACGACCCGAAGAGCCTGCCGGCAGCACTCGTCGCGACCAGCAGCGATCCCTACACGCGGGCGATGGTCTCGGCGCTGCAGACCACCGGCTACTATCGCTTCGACCATGTGGCGCAAAGTGCGTCGCAAGCCGAGTTCCTGATGTCGCGCGGCGATGTCGCCTTCGTCGTCACCATCCCGGCCGATTTCGCGCGACGGGTGGAGCGCGGCGACAATCCGCAGATCCTGATCGAGGCGGACGCCACCGATCCGGCGGTGGCGAGCGGTGCCATCTCGACGCTGAGCACCGTCGCCGGCCAAGCGCTGCTGAGAGCGCAAGGCATGCAGGAAGCGGCGAAGGAGGCGGCGCGCGGCCAGCTCGATGTCGTCGTGCACCGGCGCTACAATCCGGAAGGCATCTCGCAATACAACATCGTTCCCGGCCTGCTCGGCGTCATCCTGCAGATGACCATGGTGATGATGACCTCGATCGCGCTGACGCGCGAGACCGAGCGCGGCACGATGGAAAATCTTTTGGCCATGCCGTCCAGCCCGCTTGAGATCATGCTGGGCAAGGTGCTGCCTTACCTGGTGGTCGGCGCGGTGCAGGTGGTGGTGGTGCTGGCAGCGGCGAAGCTCCTGTTTTCCATTCCCTTCATGGGATCGCTGTCGCTCCTGCTCTCGGCGGTGCTGGTGTTCGTGCTGGCGCTGGTGCTGCTTGGCTACACGATTTCGACGATCGCGCGCACGCAGATGCAGGCGCTGCAGCTCACCTTCTTCTTCTTCCTGCCCTCGATCATGCTGTCGGGCTTCATGTTCCCCTATCGCGGCATGCCGGGCTGGGCGCAGATCCTTGGCGAGATCTTTCCGCTGACGCATTTCTTGCGCATCACCCGCGCCGTCATGCTGAAGAGCGCGGAACTGCCGGCTGTGGCGACCGAGATCGGCTGGCTGGTGGTGTTCGTGGCGTTGTTTGCCGGCGTTGCGCTGGTGCGGTTCCGGCGGACGCTGGATTGAGCGGCGACTGACCGATCAGGCCGCCGCCGCCATGATCTCCGCGTAGGTGCCGAAATCGACATTGCCGCCGGAAAGCACCACCGCCACGCATTTGCCGGCGAGATCGATCTCGCCGGACGCGAGCGCCGCGAGCGCAACGCAGCCGCCGGGCTCGACCACCAGCTTCAAGTACGCCATGGCGTCGCGCATGGCTTGCGCCGTGGCCTTGTCCGAGACGGCGATGGCGCCGGCGAGGTTTTTGCGGTTGATCTCAAAGGTGATGGCACCGGGCTCGGCGGTCAGGATCGCATCGCAAATAGAGGTGTGGCCGGGCTCATTCGAGACCCGGTCACCCTTGGCGAGCGAGCGGCGCGTGTCGTCGAAATGCTCCGGCTCGACCGCCCAGACTTGCGTCTGTGCCGAGGCGTCCTTCACCGCGACGGAAATGCCGCTCGACAGACCCCCGCCGCCGCAGGGCACGACAACTGCGTCCAGGCTGACGCCCAGCGCCTTCGCTTGGCGCACCAGCTCCAGCCCGATGGTGCCCTGGCCGGCAATGATGGCCGGATCGTCGAAAGGCGGCACCAGCGCCATGCCCTTCTCGATATAGGGGCGAACGATGGTCATGCGGTCGTCCTTGAAGCGGTCGAACGGCACCACCTCGGCGCCCATCTTGCGCACATTGCCGACCTTGAGCGCCGGCGCGTCCGCGGGCATGGCAATGACCGCCCTGACGCCGAACATGGCGGCCGAAGCGGCGACACCCTGCGCGTGATTGCCGGACGAAAAGGCGACGACGCCGCGGCTGCGCTCTTCTTCGCTTAAGCACGACAATTTGTTGTAGGCGCCGCGGATCTTGAAGGAACCGGTGCGCTGCAGCGTCTCCGGCTTGAACAGGATGCGGCCGCCATAGCGGTTGTTGAGCTCCGGCGATTCGATCAGCGGCGTTTCGACGATCAGCCCGGAAAGCCTGGCGGCAGCGGCGTGGATGTCGGAGATGCCGGGGAGGGCGGTCATGGTGGGCCTCGTGAGAATGATGCACATATGCTGCACGGAAAATGCCGCGGCGCGCCAACGAAAAAATGTGATGGAGACAATATTGGCGATGATAGCGTCGACGGCCGTCACCTTCGTCAGTCTCAGGCGGAGCAAGGAGCGAGGCGACGCGGGAATCCATGTCGGCACCTTCGCGATGCGGGCAGCCGAAGCAGAACGGACACTCTTCGCAGGGTCCTCCAGAGCGCGCTCTCGCTTCTGCATTCCGTGATAGCGCTCGCGACATGATCCTCGGGTCAAGCCCGAGGATGACGAAGCGAAGGGCGGCCGCTGCTCACCCCAGCAGCGCGCGCGTCCGCTTCTTGCCGCCGAGCTTGCGCCAGCTGTTGAAACGATGCGTGGCGGCAGCAAAAGAGATCTTCATCTGCTGGGCGACCGTGTAGCGCGACTTGCCGTCGTCGAACATGCGGTAGCAGCATTCGACGCCTTCCTCGGTCAGCTTGCCGTCCAGCGTCTTGTTGTGCGGATTGGCGGGGTCGAATTTTTCGGCCTGCTGCTCGACCAGGCCTTTGAGCCGCTGCAGGTCGGCCTCGATGCTGGCGATGAGATCGAGAACCGGCTTTGGATCGAATGCGTGCGGGGGCTTCTTGTCCGTCATCCCGTGTTTCCTTCGTTTTTGGCTAATGCGTTCCATATAGGTGAACATTCGGCAATAATGAAGGGTGCGAGCGGAAAGCTGGATCGACGAATTCTGCCTGTCCCGCGGCGTTCGCGATTGACCCTCGGCAAACGATTCCCTAGTTTAGAATCGTTCTAAACTAGGGTGATTTTCTCATGCTTTCCCGTGTTTTCGGCTTTGGCCGCCGCTCCTTCGATTCGCTGTCGGAGCAGGAAATCCTGGCGCTGGCGATTTCGTCGGAGGAGGACGACGGACGCATCTACCGGGCCTATGCCGACGGGCTGGCACAAGAGTTTCCACAATCGGCCAAGGTGTTCGAGGCCATGGCGGAGGAGGAAGACGGCCACCGCGATTCCCTCATCGAGCTTCACCGCAAGCGCTTCGGCGAGCGCATCCCGCTGATCCGGCGCGAGCATGTGCGAGGCTACTACGAACGCAAGCCCGACTGGCTGGTGCGGCCGCTCGGCATCGAGCATGTGCGCCGTCAGGCCGAGGACATGGAGCGGCAGGCTTATCGCTTCTATGTCGAGGCGGCCAAGCGCACCACCGATGCGTCGACCCGGAAGCTGCTCGACGAATTGGCGGCGGCGGAACTCGGCCACGAGAACTCCGCGCATGAACTCGAACAGGAGCACGTCCCGGGCGAGGTAAAGGAGGAGGAAGCGACAACCGAGCAGCGCCAGTTCATCCTCACCTATGTGCAGCCGGGGCTGGCCGGGCTGATGGACGGGTCGGTGTCGACCCTGGCGCCGATCTTCGCCGCCGCCTTCGCCACCCATGCAACCTTCCAGACCTTCCTCGTCGGCCTCGCCGCCTCGATCGGCGCCGGCATCTCGATGGGCTTCACCGAGGTGGCTTCCGACGACGGCAAACTTTCGGGGCGCGGCTCGCCGGTGAAGCGGGGGCTCACCGTCGGCATCATGACGACGCTGGGGGGACTCGGCCACGCGCTGCCCTATCTCATTCCCTATTTCTGGACGGCAACGATCGTTGCCGCGATCGTCGTGTTCTTCGAACTGTGGGCGATCGCCTTCATCCAGAACCGCTACATGCAGACGCCGTTCTGGCGCGCCGCCTTCCAGGTGGTGCTGGGCGGCGCGCTGGTGTTCGGAGCGGGTGTGCTGATCGGCAATGCGTGAGGGCCGACCCTCCTTCTCCCCTTGCGGGAGAAGGTGTCGCCGAAGGCGACGGATGAGGGGTGTTCCAGGGAACGCCGACGTCTCACTCCGCTGGAACACCCCTCAGCCGTCTCGGCGCTGCGCGCCGATCCACCTTCTCCCACAAGGGGAGAAGGGAGAGCCGCGTTTCACCCATTCACTATGCGGCTGTCTTCGGGCGCTTCAGCCCTTTCATTTAGCCCGTAATCGCGCACCACATGGGCGATGCGCAGACGATAGCCGGCAAAGATGCCGCCACGGCCGGCCTTCTGCGCCTGCCGGTGCTCCTCGGTGTTGCGCCAGGCCTTGACGGCTTCCTCGTCGCGCCAGAAGGACAGCGAGAGCACGCGCCTCGGATCGGTCAGGCTCTGGAAGCGCTCGACCGAGATGAAGCCATCGATGCCGTCGAGCAGGGGCTTGAGCTCGGCGGCGATGCCAAGATAGGCGTCACGTTTTCCCTCCGCCGGCTCGACTTCGAAGATGACGGCGATCATGCCTCTATCCCTTCTTTGACCGCTACGTCGGTGCGAAAGACCTGCCTCGGGCCATGCGGTGCCGAGACCAGTTTCAGGAAGATCCGGTCTTCCTTGAGAATGAATTTCTCGCGCCGCGCGAACTCATAGTTTGCCTTGCCGGCCGGGTCGGCGGCAAGCCGCGCGCGATAGGCTTCGTAGGCCGCGAGGTTCTCGATGTTGTAGGCCGCGTAAGCCGTGGTGGCCGAACCCTCATGCGGCGCGAAATAGCCGATCAGCTCGGCGCCGCAGCGCGGAATGGCCTGACCCCAGGCGCGCGCATATTGCTCGAACGCGGCCTTGCCGAAAGGGTCGATCTCGTAGCGGATGAAGCAGGTGACGGTCATTTCGGTCTCCTCGTCGATTGGCTTACTGGGTCGGTGGGCTTGCTGGCGGCGACGGTTCGACCACGGTCGAAACATCGCTTCACCGGCTGTGCTAGACGTTCTGGTGTCAGCAGCGTTTGCCGAGCTCCTTGAGCTCGCCTGAGAATAGTGCTTCCCTCACGGGAATGCTTCGATGAGGATCGAACTATGCGTGAAGGACCCGATATCGCCCGCATCGCCAGCCTGGTCGGCGACCCGGCCCGCGCCAACATGCTCAACGCGCTGATGGGCGGCACGGCGCTGACCGCGTCGGAGCTGGCGCTTGAAGCCGGCGTGTCGCTGCCCACCGCGTCCTCGCATCTGTCCAAGCTGATGGACGGCGGGTTGCTGACGCTGGCGAGCCAGGGCCGGCATCGCTACTACGGCCTTGCCGGCCCGCAGGTGGCGGGCATGCTCGAGGCGATCATCGGCGTCGCCGAGGCGGTCGGCCCGAAGCGGGTGCGACCCGGCCCGCGCGACGCGGCCATGCGCGTGGCGCGGGTGTGCTACGACCATCTTGCCGGCGAGCAGGCGGTGGCGATGCTCGACCGTCTGGTCGACCGGAAGCTGCTGCTGCGCCAGGAGAACGAGATCAGGCTGTCGCCGTCAGCCATTTCGCATTTCGCCGCGCTCGGCATCGAGATCGACAGCAAAGCGAAGCGGCCGATCTGCCGCGCCTGCCTCGACTGGAGCGTGCGGCGCTCGCATCTGGCCGGCGCGCTGGGCGCCGCCATCCTCGACAAGGTCATCGTCGAAAAATGGGCGCGGCGCGACAAGGACAGCCGCGCCGTGGTGTTCTCGCCGAAGGGCAAGCAGGAGTTCGAGAGGGTATTTCTGGCGTGACGGACTGGCCGGCTCGGCTGTTGGCTAAGCCCGCTTGAGCGGTTTGCCCAGCTTGAAGAAATCCGCCCACGGATCGGCCTTCTTCAGCTGCTTTAGCGTCGTGGCGTCGCCGAGCGGAAACGCATTGGGCGGCAGGCCCTTCTCGATCTCCGGCCAGGTCACCGGCATCGACACCGTCGCGCCCTTCTTGGCGCGCGAGGAATAGGGCGCGACCGTGGTCGCGCCGCGGCCGTTGCGCAGGTAGTCGACGAAGATCTTGCCGGTGCGCGCCTTCTTCGACAGCGTCGCCGTGTAGCGGTCGGGCGCGGCCTGCTCCAGGGCGCGGGCGAAATCATGGGCGAAGTCCTTCACCTCGTCCCATTCGGCGGAGGGCTTGAGCGGCACCAGCACGTGATAGCCCTTGCCGCCAGACGTCTTGACCAGCGTCGGCAGCGACAGGTCGTTCAGCTTGGCTCGGATATCGAGGGCGGCGGCACGCACCGCCTCGACCCCGATGCCCTCGTCCGGATCGAGGTCGAAGATGATCTGGTCCGGCTTTTCCAGTTCGTCGACGGTCGAGCCCCAGATATGAACCTCGACGACGCCGTATTGGACAAGGGCTGCAAGCCCGTCGAAATCCCTGATGAACAAGATCTCCTCGCCGTCGGTCGGATCGTTCATCCTGGCGATCTTGTCGCTCATGCCCGGTGAGGCATGTTTTTGGAAGAAGCGCTGGCCATGGATACCGTCGGGCGCCCGCACAAGGCTGAGCGGCCGGTTGACGACGAATGGCTCAATTCGCGGCCAGACCAGGGCGTAGTGATCGAGGAGATCCTGCTTGGAGACCTTTTCGTCGGGCCACAGCAGCTTGTCGGGATGCGACAGCTTCACCGAGGTCTTCGCCGTTCCGGCCGAGGTTTTTGTCTCGGTCCTGCCGCTGCTCGCCTTTGCTCCGCTTTTTGTCTTGCCGTCGGCTTGCTTCGGCTTTTCCTGCACCACGTCCTCCGCCGGCTTGTCCTCGCGCAGCCCCTGGAACGAGGCGTGGCGGATTATATGGTCGGATGTCCAGCTGCGGAACTCCACTTCGCCGACAAGCTCGGGCTTGACCCAGACGAGGCCCTTGCCCTTCGGCACGGCGGCAGAAAAAGGCGACTTCGTCGTCTTGAGGCTGTCGAGTTTTTTCGTAAGGTCCGCAGCCACCTTGCCGGAAAAGCCGGTGCCGACGCGGCCGGCATAGTTGAGCTTGCCGCCTTCATGATAGCCGACCAGCAGCGAGCGCAGGCCGCGCCCGGTCTTGTCCGAGGGCAAGTAGCCGCCGATGACGAATTCCTGGCGCAGCGTGCACTTCGACTTGATCCAGGTGAGGCCGCGGCCGCTGCGATAGAGCGCGTCGGCACGTTTCGACACCACGCCTTCGAGACCCATGCGGCAGACATGCTGCAGCATGACGCTGCCTGGTTCCGCAAAATGATCGCTGAAGCGGACGGCGGATTGCTCCGACCGCTCGCCGAGCAGTTCGGCCAGCGCCTGCTTGCGCTCGACCAGCGGCTCGCGGCGAAGGTCCTCGCCATTGAGCCGCATCAGGTCGAAGACGTAGTAGATGAAGCGGTCGGTGCGACCGGCCGAGAGATCCGCCTGCAGCATGGCGAAGGAGGACACGCCGCTGTCGGCCAACACGACGATCTCGCCGTCGATGATGGCGTCGCGGCATTTCAGTCCGGCAAGCTCGGCCACGACCGGACCTTCGAACTTCTTCGTCCAGTCAAGGCCGGTGCGGGTCAGCAGCCGGACATCGCTGCCGGCGATCTGCGCCTGCATGCGGTAGCCGTCGAACTTCACCTCATGCACCCATTCCTCGCCGGAAGGCGCATTCTTTTCGAGCGTCGCCAGCTGCGGCTCGACGAATTCGAGGCGTGGGGATTTTGCCTTGCCTGCAGCCGGCTTGTTGGAATGCCAGACCCTTGGTTTGGCGCCCTTGGCCGTCTTGCCTTCGCCGATCTCCTCGATGGTCAAGCCCGACTTTACCGATTGCGGCGCCTCTACAAGTATGTCTTCACCAGGGCGGGCGGCGGCGTCATTGGATTTGATCAGCAGCCAGTTGTCGCGCTTTTCGCGCGGGCGCGGCTTCAGCCTGACCAGATGCCAGCGGCCGTTGAGCTTCTGGCCTTCGAGCTCGAAGTCGATATGGCCCTTCTTCATGCCCTTGGCCGGGTCGCCGTCGGGGATCCACCGGCCTTCGTCCCAGACGAGGACGGAACCGCCGCCATATTCGCCCTTCGGAATGGTGCCCTCGAAAGACGCATAGTCGATCGGGTGGTCCTCGACATGCACCGCCAGCCGCCTCTCGTGCGGGTCGAGACTCGGTCCGCGCGTGACCGCCCAGCTCCACAACACGCCATCATGCTCGAGCCGAAAGTCATAGTGGAGCCGCGTCGCGGCATGCTTCTGGACAACGAAGATGCCGCCGGCGTCGGTCTTCTTGCCGGGCGCGAGCTGGCCGGCCGGCTCCGAGGTTTTCCGGAAATCGCGCTTGGCGTGGTATTGCTCGAGGCCGGCCATGACATCGTGCTCCTATGCGGATCTGCGCCTACTTAGACGCCACGGCGACCTCCCTGGCAGGCGGGTGCCATCGCAACGGCCAAGGCTCCGCTTCGGTTCCGGGCAGGCGAAAGGCCGGCGGCTGTCCGCCGGCCTTTCGGGCTCACAACTAGCTATTCGGCAGCCTGGAGGTTGATCTTGCTTTCCGCGATCTCGGTGAGCTTGCGATCTGTCGCCTCTTCTTCCTTGAGGTTCTTGGCCAGCACATTGGCGCAGTCGCTGCGGCCGAGCTGCTTGGCCCAGGCGATCAGCGTGCCGTAGCGCGTTATCTCGTAATGCTCGACGGCCTGAGCCGAGGCGATCAGGGCGGCATCGAGGACCTCCTTGTCTTCCACGTCGCCGCTCACGTCGTCAGCCTCCTCGAGGATGCCGTCGATGGCGGGGCAGTTGACGGTCTTGGCCTTGACGCCATGCAGCTCGAATACCTGCTCGACCCGTTCGATGTGGCCCTTGGTCTGCGCGAGATGCTTCTCGAAACCGGCTTTCAATTGCGAATCCGTCGCCTTGTCGATCATCTTCGGCAGCGATTTCTCGATCTGTTTTTCGGCATAATAGATGTCGCGCAGCGTGTGGACGAAGAGGTCGTCCAGCGTCTTGATGTCTTTCGAAAAGAAACCCATGGCGGTTGCCTTCCATGTCTGGTGTTGTCCGGAAGTTGCGCGGCCGGTCCGCCGCCAACGCGGCCGGGTTTCGGCCCCGGCCTTGATCGATCAACGTCACCGCGCAGGGCAGGTTCCTGCCGGCGGACGACGCCGCACGGAAATTTCAAGCCACCTTCGATGCGTGAAACAGAAGCGCGCCCAAGCGACATAGAGACGAAACATATGTGATGCAAAAGTCACACGAGCCGGAAACGCGACAAAAGGCTTCGAAAGACCGCGAATCAGCCGCATTCCAGCCACGATGCAACGCGTTTCGGACCAGAAATTAACATCGCGTTCACCGACTATTCACGCCTCAAGGCTATGATCCTCGCAATTCGGAAGGGACATCCGAAAACGGGACAGGGACAGGGAAAATGAACTTCTGGAATCACATCGCCGGCTATGCCGCCGCCATCCGCGAATTCGTCGCGCCGACCTATCGGCCCGAGCGCTATTACATGCGCGGCCCGGGCCCGGCCTGCGCGCGCCGCGGCAACTCGCTCGGCATCGGCACGCACTGACCACGATGCTCGACAGCCGCCACAACAGCCGGATCTGCAAGCCGGCCGACAACACCCGCGCCACGACCTATCGTGACGAGCGCCCCGCCGTCGTCGACGGCAGGCGTGCGACAACGCCGCGACTTTGACGCCGCCGCCGGCTGGCTTAGTGTCCCCCTAGCTTAGTGCCTAGGGGCACAAGCAGCCGGGGCCGACATGACCGACCTGTCCGAACAGAAACGTCCCCTCCTCCCAGGCCAAGCTTACGATGCCCGCCAGCCGCTGCTCGTGTTCGACGGCGTCTGTGTGTTCTGCTCGGGCTTCGTCCAGATCGTCCTCAAGATCGACCGGAACAAACGCTTCCGCTTGGCCACCGCGCAATCGCCGCTCGGCGAGGCGCTGTTTCGTGAGCACGGCCTGCCGACCGAGGATTACGACAGCAACCTCGCCATCATCGACGGCGCCGCCTTCACGAAGCTCGACAGTTTCGTCGCCGTCATGGCGGCGCTCGGCTGGCCGTGGCGCGCCGCGAGATTGCTGCTCGTCCTGCCGCGGCCGCTGCGCGACTGGCTGTACGACCGCATCGCCAAGAACCGCTATGCGCTGTTCGGCCGCAAAGACAGCTGCGAGATCCCCTCCGCCGAGCTGCGGCAGCGGCTGATCAGTTGAGATCGGAGGGTCGGATGAAGCTTCTGATTGTCCGCGGTTACGGCACCTTCGGCGGACGCATCGTGCAGTTGCTGGAGAGCGAGCCGCGTCTGACCTTGCTCGTCGCCGGCCGCTCGCTCGCCAAGGCCGAGGCCTATTGCAAAGGACGAGGCGGTACCAAGGCCAGGCTCGTGCCGGTGAGGTTCGATCGCGACGCGGATTTTATCGCGGCTGGCTCGAACCGGCGCAGGCTTCGAGCACGACCGTATCCCCGGCCGTCCCGCCAAGCTCGCGACAGCCCTTGGCCGTGCACAAGGTCCAGCCTCCCCCGGTTGCGCCGGAGGCCGCGAGCACCAGCCGCGGCTGTGGCCCGATCCGTGGCGCATAGACCCACCATCCGTCCCGCAGCACCGAACCTTCCGGCGGCTCCATGCCGGCGCCGGAGCCCTTGACGCGCGCTTCGACGACGCGCAGACCTGCCGGCGTCACCTTCCAGTCCTCCTGCCAGCGCGTCCGTTCCACCGAATGCGTCCAGGACAAGGTAAAGGCGGCAACGGCAAGCGTCACCGTCTTGCCGGCTGCGAGGATGCACAGGCTCATGCAGGGCCGGCCGCGGATGCCTGGCGCGCGCGCCAGCAGTGCCAGCCGATCCAGAGCAGCGCCAGCGCCCAGCCGGTTTCGTCGGTGAGCGGCAGCGCCGCCACCAGCAGCACGCCGGCGGCGAAGGCGACCAAGCGCTCCCACCAGGCCATGCGGCGAGCGAGGAAGCCGACGGCGGCGGCGCCCCAGAGCACGATGCCCATGCAGGCTTTGGCGACGACGTAGGCGACCTCGACCGGATAGCCGAACGAAGCCGCGATCGGGCCTGCATCCTGCAGCATCAGCGCCGGCGTGTAGACGGCCATGAACGGCACGACGAAGCCGGCGATGGCGAGCTTGGTCGCCTGAATGCCGATCTTCAGCCCGCTTTCCCTGGCCATGGGCGCCGCGGCGAAAGCGGCGAGCGCCACCGGTGGGGTGAGATCAGCCATGATGCCGAAATAGAAGACGAACATGTGGCTGACGATGAGCGGCACGCCGAGCGACAGCAGCGCCGGGCCGGCGAGCGAGGAGGTGATGATGTAGTTGGGGATGGTGGGGATGCCCATGCCGAGCACCAGGCAGGTGAGCATGGTGAGCAGCAGCGACAGGAACAGATTGTTCTCGCCGATGGAGATGATCCAGCCGATGAAGGTCGAAGCGATGCCGGTCAGCGTCAGCGTGCCGATGACGATGCCGACGATGGCGCAGGCGATGCCGACCGGCAGCGCGTTCTTCGCCCCTTCGGCAAGCGATTCGACGCAGATGCGCAGCGTCTCGCGACCGCCCTTGAAAGTGACGCAGGCGACAATGAGCGCCGCGATGACGAGGCCGAGGATGTTGACGCCGAAGCGCATGAAGGAGGCGGCGGCAAGGCCGAGCGCCAGCCAGAAGACGACGCGGAAGGCGAACGGTCCGATCAGCGCCGCCAGCGGCGTGCCGAGGATCAGCACGATGGTCAGCGCCAGGCCCATGGTGCCGGCGAAGATCGGCGTATAGCCGGCGAAGAGCAGGTAAACCAGCACGGCAAGCGGCAGCACCAGCGGCCAGTGCTGCCGCACCGCATCCCAGGGATTGGGCAGCTCAGCCTTGGCCATGCCGTGCAGGCCGGCCTTGCCCGCCTCCAGATGCACCTGCCAGAAACAGGCGCCGAAATAGAGCAGCGCCGGAATGATCGCCGCCTTCACCACCTCGGCGTAGGGGACGTTCAGCGTCTCGGCCATGATGAAGGCGACCGCGCCCATCACCGGCGGCATGATCTGGCCGCCCATCGAGGACGTTGCCTCGACGGCGCCGGCGAAGGCCGAGCGGAAGCCGAAGCGCTTCATCAGCGGAATGGTGAACTGGCCGCTCGCCACGACATTGGCGACGCCCGAACCGGAGATGGTGCCCATCAGCGCCGAGGAGAGCACGCAGACCTGGGCCGGACCGCCGCGCCAGGAGCCGACCAGGCCAAGCGCGAAATCGTTGAACAGCGCGATCATGCCGGCGCGTTCGAGGAAGGCGGCGAAGACGACGAAGATGAAGATGTAAGCCGCCGAGACATAGACCGGCGTGCCGTATATGCCTTCGGTGCCGAAGGCGAAGGTGTCGACGAGCTGGGCGAAATCGTAGCCGCGATGGATGAAGGGCGGCGGCAGGTGATTGCCGACGAAGCAATAGGCGAGGAAGATGAAGGCGATCACCGCGAGCGGCAGCCCCATCAGCCGCCTTGCCGCTTCGAAGACGAGCACCACCAGCAGCGTGCCGACGATCAGGTCCGGCGTGGTGAGGAAGCCGGAGCGGCGGATGAGGTCGGCGTAGAAGACCCAGTTGTAGAGGCCGGTGCCGAAGCCGAGCGCGCCGAGCGTCCAGAACGCGGCCTTCGCCGCTACGCCGGTGGCGCGCAGGTTGGCGATCAGGCCGAAGCCGAGCAGCAGCAGGAAGCCGACATGCATGGCGCGCACCACCTGGCTGGGCAGGCTGCCATAGGCGGCGATGTAGATCTGGAAAACGGAGAAGGCGACGGCAATCAGGAAGGCCGCCTTGCCGGCGATGCCGCCGCCGAAGCCCGGCGGCAGGCTTTCGACCTGTTCTTCGGCGACAGGGAGATGAAAAGTGGTCGAATTGCCGTCGGTCGTTGTTCCAGACGTTGCTTTGCTCATCCGACGCGCTCCATAGCAGACTGCCGCGCCATCCTCGCTTACTTGATCAGCCCTTTTTCCTTGTAATATTTCTCCGCGCCGGGATGCAGCGGCACCGGCATGCCGTCCAGCGCCTTGGCCGGATCGATCGCCTTGGCGGCGGCATGGGCGGCGGCGAGCTGGTCGAGATGCTCGAACATCAGCTTGGTCATCTGATAGGCGGTCTCGTCGGAAACATCGGCCCGGGTGACAAGGAAATTGCCGACCGCGGCGGTGGCGACATCCTCGGTCTGGCCCTCATAGGTGCCCTTGGGAATGATCACCGAAAGATAGGGCGAGCCGATCTTGGCGACGTCCTCGGCCGGCACGGCGACGACGTTGATCGGCACCGAAGTTGCGAGGTCGCGGATCGAGGCGACGCCCAGGCCCGCCGATTGCAGCGTGGCGTCGAGCTGCCGGTTCTTGATCAACTCGACCGACTCGGCGAATGGCAGGTACTCGACCCGTCCAAGATCCTCATACTTCAGCCCGGCGGCGGCGAAGATGGCGCGGGCGTTGAGCTCGGTGCCGGAGGCGGGCGCGCCGACCGACAGGCTCTTGCCCTTGAGGTCGGCGAGGGTCTTGATGCCGGACTCCTTGCTGGCGACGATCTGAATATAGTTCGGATAGATGGCGGCGATGCCGCGCAGCTTGTCGAGCTTGCCGGGGAAGCCGGCTTCGGTGTTGCCTTCGGCGGCGAGCTTGACGGAATCGCCGAGCGCGAAGGCGATCTCGCCCTTGCCCTGCTGCAGCAGGTTGAGGTTCTCGACCGATGCCTTGGTTGCCTGCACCTGGGTGCGGGCGCCTTCGATGCCCTTGCCGTAGATTTCCGACAGCGCGACGCCGAGGGGATAGTAGACGCCCGACGTGCCGCCGGTCAGCACGGTGATGAATTCCTGTGCCCCGGCCGACATGGCGCCGAGGCCGAGCGACAATGCCAAAGCGCCGGCGGCAACAAATTTCGTCCTGAAATCGAGCATTTTGTTTCCTCCTCCTGATGGTCGCGCCGCGCCGCCTCTGCCGGCGCGAAGCTGGGAGTTTAGACAGGAGACGCCAAATGCCAACCCGCAATTGCAGCCATTAGACGAACGATCGAGGGGTGGCGAAAGCGCCGGCTTGCGCTCGATTGCTTTGGAGGCGAAAGATTTTCGCGGCGCCTGTCGAAATCGGCCGTGGCCGCACGACATAGGTCGGCCCGCGACGACGCGGCCTTCGAGAAAACGGAGAAGACCATGCGATACATGCTTTTGATCTACAATGACGAAGCGGCAATGGCGAATGCGCCGCGCGACAAGACCGAACAGACGCTTGCCGCCTACGGTGCCTATACCGAAGCCTTGAAGAAGTCCGGCGCGTACCTCGCCGGCGAAAGGCTGCGTCCGACCCAGGCGGCCACTTCGATACGGCTCGCCGACGGCAAGACCAATGTGCTCGACGGTCCCTATGCCGACACAAAGGAACAGCTTGCCGGCTTCTACATGATCGAAGCGACCGACATCGACACCGCTATGGAATGGGGCGCGCGCTGCCCGGCAGCCAGCACCGGCACGGTCGAGGTGCGGCCGATCTGGGAAATGACCGACTACCGGTCCTAGCAATATGGACAAGCGCCCGGAGACGGCGCGGGCGGCGGCCGAGGCGGCCGCCCGGCAGAGCTACGGCAAGCTGGTTGCCTATCTCGCTGCTCGCATGCGCGACGTTGCCGGCGCCGAGGACGCGCTGGCCGACGCGTTCGCCGCCGCACTGGAGCGCTGGCCGAAGAGCGGCGTGCCCGAAAAGCCGGAGGCCTGGCTGCTGGCGGTGGCGCGCCGCCGCGACGTCGACGCCGTGCGGCGGCGGCTGACCGGCGAGGCGGCCCGCGGCCACCTGCAGCTGATTGCCGAAGAGGCGGAGGCGCGCATGACGCACGAGGATTTGCCCGACGAGCGGCTGAGGCTGATGTTTGCCTGCGCACATCCGGCGATCGAGGCCAGCGTACGCGCGCCGCTGATCCTGCAGACCGTGCTTGGCTTCGACGCCGCAACCATCGCCTCGGCCTTTCTGGTCTCGCCGACGACGATGGGCCAGCGCCTGGTGCGCGCCAAGAGCCGCATCCGCGAGGCCGCCATCCCCTTCCGGGTACCGGAGCGGGCCGAGCTCGGCGAGCGGCTCGATGCGGTGCTGGAAGCGATTTACGCCACATTCGCCGAGGGCTGGTCGGATCCGGCCGGCACCGAGACGCGCCGACGCAACCTGGCTACGGAAGGCATCTGGCTCGGCCGGCTGGTCGCGTCGCTGATCCCGGATGAGCCGGAAACGCTCGGGCTCCTGGCGCTGATGCTTTTCGCCGACGCGCGGCGCACGGCGCGGCGCAGTCCCGACGGCGACTTCGTGCCGCTGGCTGAGCAGGACGTGGCGCTTTGGGACGACAAGCTGATCGACGAGGCGGAAGCGCTGCTCAGGCGCGCCGCGATCAGGGGAACCATCGGCCGCTACCAATTGGAGGCTGCGGTCCAGTCGGCGCACACGGCAAGGCGGCGGAGCGGCCGCACCGACTGGACCGCGATCCGCCAGCTTTACGACGCGCTGATGGCGATTGCCGGCTCGCCGGTGGTGGCGATCAACCGCGCTGTCGCGATCGCCGAAGCCGAGGGCGCAGCCGAGGGTCTTGCCGCGCTCGACGAGATCGGCGGCGATAAGCGGCTTGCCGAATACCAGCCCTATTGGGCGGCGCGGGCCGAGCTCTTAGCCAGGCTCGGCAGGACGGCCGAGGCCGCCGAGGCTTACGACCGGGCGATCGGCCTCGAGCGCGATCCGGCCTTGCGCCATTTCCTGCAGGCCGAGCGGGGGAAGCTGGTCCGCAACTGAGGCGAGACGGCGGTTCCAGCAACTAGTCCTGCGGCCACATCTCATGAGAAAGGTTCAGTTTCCGCATGATCGCATGCTGGCGCAACTTGCCCCACAGCCGTTCGATGTTCGGCCAGGCTACGCGAGCGCTCTTGGTGTCGGGATGCCAGGCCACCAGCATCACGAGATAGATGTCGACCAGCGAAAATTCCTCACCGGCCAGCCACTCACGGCCGGCGAGCGCGCTATCGAGAATGGCAAAGCCGCGATCCATTTCGGCGATAGCCGCCTCCTTGACCACCAGCACGCTATCGGCGTCGGCCGTGTAGCGGTGGGGGTAATAGAGCCTCAGGATCGCGGGATAGAGCGCCGACGACATGAAGGCCATCCAGCGCAGGAAATCGGCGCGCGCCGGCGAGCCCGCTTGCGGCGCCAGATGCGCTTCTGGATGACGCTCGGCGAGCAGGATGCAGATCGCCGCCGATTCGGTCATCGACCGGCCGTCGGGCAATGTCAGCGTCGGCACCTGGTTCAGCGGGCTGATGGCGAGGAAAGCCGGATCGGGCGGATCCTTCTTCGGCACGTCGATCTGCCGGAAAGGCGCGCCGGCGATAGCCAAGGCCGCCTCGACGACGAAGCCGCCGCTGCCGGGACGCGTGTAAAGCTTGTACATAAAATCCTCCCGCCGGCCGATTCGAGGCCGGCGGCGATTTGAACCGGAAGCGGCGCCTTCCTCAAGCCGGGCTCCGCTTGCCACAGACGCTTTTTGAGCGATCCAGCTTGCATCATCCCGGGAGTGCCGCTTGTTCGCAAGCTCTTGAGATTGGCTGTGGCGTTCCCGACTTGGTCATCCACGTGCGAGCAACGAGCTGCGCGACGCGCGCAGACCCGAGGATCCATGCCTTGACGTCTCCACGTCACAAGCGTTGCGGATCTTTCTGCGGAGGAGGAACAGCGGCTCCGTTAATCTCGGATAAGACAGGTGGTATCCATTCTGGACCGTGGCATTTCCCGGCCATTCTTCGAGGTATGAGCGCCTACGCCCCCAGCCCGTCGAACAGGATCGTCGAGAGATAGCGCTCGGCGAAGGACGGGATGACGACGACGAGGTTCTTGTCCTTGTTTTCCGGCCGCGAGCCGACGACGATCGCCGCCTGCAGCGCGGCACCCGACGAGATGCCGACCGGCACGCCTTCGAGGCGGGCGACGAGGCGCGCATTGGCGACCGAATCCTCGTTCGAGACCCTGACGATCTCGTCATAGATCGTGGTGTCGAGGATCTTGGGCGCGAAGCCGGCGCCGATGCCTTGAATCTTGTGCGGGCCGGGCTGGCCGCCGGAGAGCACCGGCGAGGCTTCCGGCTCGACCGCCACGACATGCAGCGAAGGCTTGCGCTTCTTCAGCACCTGGCCGACGCCGGTGATCGTGCCGCCGGTGCCGATGCCGGCCACGAAGATGTCGACCTCGCCATTGGTGTCGTTCCAGACCTCCTCCGCCGTGGTGCGGCGGTGGATTTCCGGATTGGCCGGATTCTCGAACTGCTGCGGGATGATGGCGTTGGGCAGCGTGGCGGCAAGCTCGTCGGCCTTGGCGATGGCGCCCTTCATGCCTTTCGGGCCTTCGGTGAGCACCAATTCGGCACCGAGCAGCGCCAGCATCTTGCGACGTTCGACCGACATTGTCTCCGGCATGGTGAGGATCAGCTTGTAACCCTTGGCGGCGGCGGCGAAGGCCAGCGCGATGCCGGTGTTGCCGGAGGTCGGTTCGATCAGCGTGGTCTTGCCCGGTGCAATCTTGCCGGCCTCCTCCAGCGCCTCGATCATCGAGACGCCGATGCGGTCCTTGACCGAGGCGATCGGGTTGAAGAATTCGAGCTTGCCCAGCAGGTTGGCGACGACGCCCTTCTCCTTGGCGAACTTATCCAGCCGCACCAGCGGCGTGTCTCCAATCGTCTCGGTGATCGAGTTGAAGATGCGGCCGCGGCCGGGGACGCGCGCGGAGGTGACGGGCTTGTTCATTGGTTTCGCTCCCAAGGCAAAGGCATAGGCATACAGAATAAGGCTTTCAGCCGCGCAAGATAGGCTGCCCGCCGAAAATATCCGAGTGGGGCGGCTGCTGAAAACCTCCCCGCCGGAAATGCATTTTCCGGATCGGCCCGTTTTGGGGATGCTTTCCCCGAAACGGGGGCCGGTTGAGAATGCGGCCTATTGACGGGCCGCGATGGCGGCTGCCGCTCCCATCATGAAGCCGGCGGCGGTGCGGTTCAGCACCTTGAGCGCGCGCGGCGATCTCAGGAACCAGCGCGCCTTGGCAGCCAGCGCCAGATAGGGGACCAGCACCACGAACAGGACGACAACGGTCAGCGCGACAAGGATGCCGTAGTCGGCCGGCGTGATCGTCTTCAGGTCGACGATGGTCGGCGTGATGGCGAGATAGAAGATCATCGTCTTCGGGTTGCCGAGCGTCACCGTCAGCCCGGCGATGAAGCTCGACGCCAGGCCGCTCTTGCTCTTCCGCGCCTCGACCGTTTCGGGCGAGATGCCGCTCGTCCAGAAGCGCCAGGCAAGGAAGGCGAGATAAGCGACGCCCGCCCATTTGATGGCGAGAAACACCATGCCGAAGGTCTGGGCGACGAAGGCGAGGCCAAGCACGACGGCGGTGAGGTAGGTAATGTCGCCGAGCATGAGACCGAACGACATGGCGAGCGACGAACGGAAGCCGGAGCCGAGCGCGCGGGCAACAAGCGCCGTCACGCCGGGACCCGGAATGGCGGCGGCGACGCCGAGGGCGGCGCTGTAGGCGAGAAATCCTGTCAGTGTCATGGTTTGAACCCAGCGCTATCCCGGGATCGGGATCCAGAGCGGCAGCCTCCTACCACGGTGCCGGGGCGGCGTTAATTGCCTTGCAGCCGGATTCGGTTGCACCAGCGCCGCTTCAGGACCGGCCGTCGCCGTAGGTGACGCGCCATATCGTGCCGTTGCCGTCCTCGGTCAGGATCAGCGAACCATCCTTCGCCACCGCGACACCGACCGGCCGGCCCCAGACCGCATCGTCGGCAATGACGAAGCCGGTGGCGAAATCCTCATATTCGCCGGTCGGCTTGCCGTCCTTGAACTTCAGCCGCACCACCTTGTAGCCGGTGCGGACATTGCGGTTCCACGAGCCGTGCAGGGTGACGAAGGCGTCGCCCTTGTAGTCGGCCGGGAAGTTGCCGCCCTCATAAAAGGCGATGTTGAGCGGCGCCGAATGTGCCTGGATCAGCACGTCCGGCACCGTGACCTTGCCGGCGAGATCGGGCCGCGCGCCTTTGTGGCGCGGATCCTCGTTGTCGCCGATATAGTACCAGGGCCAGCCATAGAAGGCTCCCTCCTTGACGGCGGTCGCATATTCGAAAGGCACGTTGTCGCCGAGCTCGTCGCGTTCGTTGACGACGCACCAGAGCGCGCCCGTAGCCGGCTGCACCGTCATGCCCGAGCAGTTGCGCAGGCCGGTGGCGACCATCCTGCGGTTCTTGCCGTCAGGATCGAAAGCGAGCACATCCGCTCGGCCTTCCTCCGCGCCCCAGGTAGCGCCGAGCGGTGCCGATCTCGCCCATTCTTCGACGCCGCCCTTTGGCCTCGCTCCCATGCCCTCTGCGGTATTCGAGCCCGAGCCGACCGAGAGATAGAGCGTCTTGCCGTCGGGCGAAAAAGCGATGTCGCGCGTCCAGTGATGGCTCGACGGGATGTCCGAGACGATCGTTTCGGGCTCGCCGGAAGCTTTGAGGTCGCCGTCGCGATAGGCAAAGCGGACGACGCTGTTGCTGTTGGCGACATAGACCCATTGCGGCTTGTCGCCCGGCGGATAGAAGGCGATGCCGTAGGGCCGGGTCAGGCCTTTGGCAAAGACCGACTTCTCGGCGGGCTTGGCGCTGCGTTCGGCCAGTCGATAGACGCGGACCTGGCTCGCCCTGCTGTCGGCGACGAAGAGATCGCCGTTCGGCGCCGTGCGCACGACACGCGGGCTGCTGATGCCCGAAGCCACCAGTTCGGCCGAAAAGCCGGGTGGAAGGGCTGGCGTGGCATCCTCGGGGCGATCGGTGACACCGCCGCCGTTCGAGGCGGATTCGGCGACATTTGGCTTCGGGAGATCGTCGGGCCTGATGAGGCGCCGCACGCCGGGCCGGTCGGCCCTCCAGTCACCGAAGGCCTTTTTGCCGGTGAGCAGGGGCTGGTCGGCCTGCTGCGCGACGGCGCCGGAGGCCAGGAACAAAGCGAGGGCGGCAAGGCCGGCAATCCGTATCATGCTGTTCTCCGTTATTCGCCAACGTGCATCAGCAACCAGACAGCGAATATCGGGCAGGCTTTCCAAAAGAGAAGCCGGGCATGCAGATTTTGACGGAAAGCGCCGGCAGTTCAGCTCTCTTCGATATCCAGATCGTCGTCGAGCTGCTTTTCCAGCGCGACCAGATCGGCCGGCAGCGGCAGGCCCATGGCGCGCATTTCCCTGAGCTTCTCGCGCAGTAGCTCCTGGATCTCGTGATCGTCTTCCGGTTGGTTCACCATCTCCTCGAGCAGCAGGCTGATCTGGGCCTTGAACGATTCCAGCGCCATTTCCACCCTCCTTGCGACGTTTCCGGCTCGCCTACCTCAGCATGCGCGAAATCAACTGGGCCGTATAGTCGACCATCGGAACGATGCGGGCATAGTTCAATCGCGTCGGGCCGATGACGCCGAGCGCGCCGACGACGCGCGCATCCTTGTCGCGATAGGGCGCGACCACGAGCGACGAACCGGACAGCGAAAACAACTTGTTCTCCGAGCCGATGAAGATGCGCACGCCCGGACCTTCCTCGGCGAGGTCGAGGAGCTGCAGCAGTCCGTCCTGCGTTTCCAGATCCTCGAACAGATGGCGCAGCAACTCGAGATCGGCCTGGGCGGTGACGTTTTCCAGAAGATTAGCGCGGCCGCGCACGATGAGGCGCGCCGGCAGGCCGCTTTCGGCGCCGGCCCATACCGCGAGGCCCTTCTCGACCAGCTCCTGCGACAAGGTGTCGAGAGCCGCCCTGGTCTCGTCCTTGATGCGCGCGATCTCGACCCGCGCCTCGGCCAGCGTGCGGCCGCGGATATGGGCGTTGAGGAAGTTCGAGGCCTCGTGCAGCTGCGAGACGGTGATGCCGGCCGGCAGGTCGACAACGCGGTTCTCGACATCGCCGCTCTGCGACACCAGGACGGCGAGCGCCTTGGTGGGTTCCAACTGGATGAACTCGATGTGCTTCAGAGCCACCTCGTTCTTGGCGGCGAGCACCAGGCCGGCGCCGCGCGACATGCCGGAGAGCATCTGGCTGGCCTCGGTCAGCATATGCTCCAGCGTGGCGCCCGAGCCCGAGGCACGCACCTGCGCCTCGATGACGCGACGCTCGTCGTCCGACAGATCGCCGAGCTCCATGAAGGCATCGACGAAGAAGCGCAGGCCGGTCTGGGTAGGCAGGCGGCCGGCCGAGATGTGCGGCGCGTAGATCAGCCCCAGATGCTCGAGGTCGCTCATCACGTTACGGACGGTGGCCGGTGACAGCGACGACGGCAGGATGCGCGACAGGCTGCGCGAGCCGACCGGCTCGCCGTCGCGCAGATAGGAATCGACAATCCGCCGGAAGATGTCGCGCGAGCGCATGTCGAGCGACTGAAGCACGGGCGGCTGCGATGCGGGATCGACTGCCTTGTTCATTCCAGCGAAGAACCTCCTATCGAAAGATATAGACTTAAGCCTCCGTGGTGCAACCCGGGCCATTTTCGCTAGCGCCGTTTCCTTGGCGCCCCGTTTCCTTGGCGCCCTTTTCCTTTGCGCCATCCGTCGCATGCGTCTACAAGCCGCCGACGAATCCAAAACCATAGGAAAGAAGGCCGAATGCGCCCCTCCAAACGCCAGCCCGACGAAATGCGCGCCATCTCCTTCGAGCGCGGCGTCTCCAAGCACGCCGAAGGCTCGTGCCTGGTGAAGTTCGGAGACACGCATGTGCTGTGCACGGCGAGCCTGGAGGAAAAGGTGCCGGCCTGGATGCGCAATTCCGGCAAGGGCTGGGTTACGGCCGAATACGGCATGCTGCCGCGCTCGACGGGCGAGCGGATGCGCCGCGAGGCTTCCGCCGGCAAGCAGGGCGGCCGCACGCTGGAGATCCAGCGGCTGATCGGTCGTTCGTTGCGCGCCGTTGTCGACCTGCAGGCGCTAGGCGAACAGCAGATCACCGTCGACTGCGACGTTATCCAGGCCGACGGCGGCACCCGCACCGCCTCGATCACCGGCGGCTGGGTGGCGCTCTATGACTGCCTGCGCTGGATGGAAGCGCGCCAGATGGCCAGCGTTTCCAAGGTGCTCAAGGACCATGTCGCGGCGATCTCCTGCGGCATCCATGACGGACAGCCGGTCATCGATCTCGATTATCTCGAGGATTCCTCGGCTGGCACCGACGCCAATTTCGTCATGACCGGCAAGGGCGGCATCGTCGAGATCCAGGGCACGGCGGAAGGCGAGCCCTTCTCCGAAGAGCAGTTTTCGGCACTGATGGGACTGGCCAAGAAGGGTATTTCTCGGCTGGTCAGCCTGCAGCAGATGGCGGTGGCGTAGGGTCACCGATGAGGTCGACGATCCTTCGCATCCCCCTCTGGCCTGCCGGCCATCTGCCCGACAGGGCAGAGGGGGGTGCTTCGTGACTCCCTCCGCGATTCTGGAATCAGCGCTCTACGTCACAGATCTAACCGCTGCCGAAGCCTTCTACCGCGACATCCTCGGCCTGGATCCGCTGGGCAAGGTCGAAGGTCGCCACGTCTTCTTCCGCTGCGGCAACGGCGTGCTGCTCATCTTCAATGCCGAGGCGACGAAAATTCCGCCGGCGCCCGACGCCAGGCTGAAGGTGCCGCCGCACGGCACGGTCGGCGAAGGGCATCTTTGCTTCACCGCGACTGCGGCCGAGATCGCCCAATGGCGCAAGCATTTGGCGGCCAAGAACATCGCCATCGAAAGCGATTTCGAGTGGCCGCAGGGCGGACATTCGATCTATATCCGCGACCCTTCGGGCAATTCGATCGAGTTCGCCGAACCAAGGATCTGGGGTCTCTGAATGCATTCTTTGAACGGACAAAAGATCGTCGTCGCCAGCCACAATGAAGGCAAGCTGCGCGAATTCGCCGACTTGATGGCCCCGTTCGGCTTCGAGGCGAAGTCGGCCAAGGATTACGGCCTGCCGGAACCGGACGAGACCGGCACGACCTTCGAGGAGAATGCCTATATCAAGGCCTATGCCGCCGCCAAGGCCACCGGCCTGCCGGCGCTGTCGGACGATTCGGGGCTCTGCGTCGACGCGCTCGACGGGGCGCCCGGCGTCTACACCGCCAACTGGGCCGAGACGGCGGACGGCACACGCGATTTCGGCATGGCCATGCAGCGCACCGAAGTGGCGCTGCAGGAGGTCGGCGCGACCGAGCCGGCGCAGCGCACCGGCCGTTTCGTCGCCGTCATCTGCCTCGCCTTTCCCGATGGCGAGGCCGAATATTACCGCGGCGAGGCCGAAGGCACGCTGGTCTGGCCGCCGCGCGGCACGCTCGGCTTCGGCTACGATCCGGTGTTCCTGCCCAACGGCTTCGCCAAGACTTTTGGCGAGATGAGCGCCGAGCAAAAGCATGGCTGGAAGCCCGGCCAGGCAACAGCCCTGTCGCACCGCGCCCGCGCCTTCCAGAAGTTTGCCCAGGCCCGCTTGGATTTGGCGCGGCTGGATCTGGCGCGGCTCAGGTCAAAATGATCGGAACAGGCCAGACCATGCCGCTCGACCGCAGCCCCGGCTTCGGCGTCTATATCCATTGGCCGTTCTGCGCGGCCAAATGCCCTTACTGCGACTTCAACAGCCACGTTCGCCACCAGCCGGTCGACCAGGAGCGTTTTGCGCGGGCCTTCGAGACGGAGCTCAAGACGATGCGCTCCCGCACCGGGCCGCGCGAGGTGACCAGCGTCTTCCTCGGCGGCGGCACGCCGTCGCTGATGAAGCCGGAGACGGTGTCAGCGGTTCTGGAAGCCGTAGCGAAGAACTGGACGGTGCCTGCCGGGATCGAGGTGACGCTGGAGGCCAACCCGTCCTCGGTCGAGGCGGAGCGCTTCCGCGGTTATCGGGCGGCCGGCGTCAACCGTGTCTCGCTCGGCGTGCAGGCGCTGAACGACAAGGACCTGCGCTTCCTCGGCCGGCTGCACAATGTCGAGGAGGCGCTGCACGCCATCGGGCTGGCGCGGGAAATCTTTCCGCGGCTCTCCTTCGACCTGATCTATGCGCGGCCCGGCCAGACGCCGGAGGCTTGGGCTTTAGAGCTTGAGGAAGCGATCGGGCACGCCGCCGACCACCTGTCGCTCTATCAGCTCACGATCGAGGAGGGCACGCCGTTCCATGCACTCCACTCAGCGCGAAAATTCGTCCTGCCCGACAACGACCATGCCGCCGACCTCTACGCGCTGACGCAGGAGGTGACCGCGGCGCACGGGCTTCCGGCCTACGAAATCTCCAACCACGCGCGGCCGGGCGCGGAAAGCCGGCACAACCTGACTTATTGGCGCTACGGCGAATATGTCGGCGTCGGACCCGGCGCGCATGGCCGCTTCGTCGAGAACGGCCGCCGTACCGTGACGGTCGCGGAAAAGGTGCCTGAGACCTGGGCCAACCTGGTCGAAGCCAGGGGCCATGGCGTCAACGGCGGCGAGGTGCTGACGCGCGCCGAAGAAGCCGACGAGTTCCTATTGATGGGGCTGCGGCTGGCCGAAGGCATCGACCTCCAGCGCTACGAGACGCTTGCCGGGCGTAGTCTGGCGAGCGACCGATTGTCGGTGCTGCAGGAAGAGGGGCTGGTGGCGCCGGTCGGCAACGCCCGCCTCCGCGCCACGACCGCCGGCATGATCGTGCTCGATGCGGTGGTGGCAGACCTCGCGCGGTGAAAAAGGTTCTCTTCGTCTGCAGCCAGAACCGCCTGCGCAGCCCCACCGCCGAGCAGGTGTTTTCCAGGCGCCGCGACCTCGAGGTCGAATCGGCCGGCACCAATCACGACGCGGACAACCCGCTGACGCATGAACTGGTCGCGTGGGCCGAGATCATCTTCATCATGGAGAAGGCGCATCGCGTCAAGCTGCAGAAGAAGTTCCGGTCAAGCCTGATGCGGGCACGGGTGATCTGCCTCGACATCCCGGACAACTATGCGTTCATGGATCCGGAACTGGTGCGGCTGCTCGAGGCGAAGGTCACTAACTATCTGGGCTGAATGGCGTCAGGCGCCAAGCATGGCGCTTCGCTCCTCGCTCCGCCTGGGATGAGGCGAGAGATCGCGAAGGGTCGCAGCTGCTCTAGGCGTCGTGCTTCTGACGCTGCTTCCCGCGATCCTTTTCCGCATGCGCCTCGCCGGAACGGCCCTGCTTCAGGTCGGTCTTGTCGCGGCGGTTCCCGTGCTGGGCGGCGATCGGATGGGAAGGAATGCCCTCGCGGGCGGTCTTGCTTTCGAGTCGTGTGATGAAAATGTCGAAGCGATTGGGCATCGTCCGGTCAGTGCTCCGTCGTGCTTTCGGTTTCGGTCGAGGCGTCTTGAACCGCGGGGCTTGGAAGCGGCTTCATCGCTTCCTTGTCCTTTGTCCTGGCGGAGGGTTCCCGATCCTCCGAACCGGCAACCTTCTCCGATCCGGCAAAGCGCTTGCAGCCCGAATAATAGGGCGTGAAAGCGTCTTGAATGATCAGGCTGTCCATCCTGTCCTCCTCCTCGGGAATCAGGGGTAAAATCCGCCTTACGCGGTTTGGTTCCGCATCGTGGCAAAGGCATGGCGATTCCCTTGCATCGCCATCACGTTTTGCAACCGCAGATCAGCCGTGGCAAACAGTGGCGCGTGGGAGGGCCTCAATTGACCGGCGACAAACGCAGCTATGTAATCGGGCAGACCGAAATTGCGGCGCGGCCGCTGGAGCCGGCGCTCTATCTGGTGGCGACGCCGATTGGCAATCTCGCCGATGTCACGCTGCGTGCGCTGGAGACGCTGGCCGGCGCCGACATCGTTGCCTGCGAGGACACCCGCGTCTCGCGCGTGCTGCTCGAACGCTACGGCATTCGCCGGCGCACCACGGCCTATCACGAGCACAATGCAGCCGAGGCCGGGCCGAAGCTGATCGAGTCGCTCGCTGCCGGACAAAGCGTGGCGCTGATCTCGGATGCCGGCACGCCACTGGTTTCCGATCCCGGCTACCGGCTGGTCGGCGAGGCGCTGGAGCGCGGCATCCGCGTTATTCCGGTGCCCGGACCGTCGGCGGCGCTTGCCGCGCTGACCGCTTCCGGCCTGCCTTCCGACACCTTTCTGTTCGCCGGCTTCTTGCCGGCCAAGGCGGGCCAGAGGCTCACCAAGCTCGAAAGCTTCAGGCAGGTGCCGGCGACGCTCATCTTCTATGAATCGCCGCGCCGGCTGGCCGAGACGCTTGCTGCGATGGCGCAAGCGCTTGGCGGAGCGCGCAAAGCGGCGATTGGCCGCGAGCTCACCAAGGCGTTCGAGGAGATGCGAACGGGAACGCTCGGAGAGCTCGCCGATCACTACGCGGCGGCCGAGACGCCCAAGGGCGAAATCGTGGTCTGCGTCGGCCCGCCGGAGGCGGCCGAGGACCAGCCGGCCGACATCGACCGGCTGCTGTTGTCTTTAGCCGCCGAAATGCCGGCCTCCAAGGCGGCGGCGGAAGCGGCGAAAATGACCGGTGGCCAGAAACAGGCGCTCTACCGCCGGCTGATCGAGCTGAAGGCGGACGGCGGTGGCTGAGCGCACCGTCGTTTATCGGCGAAAAGCCTATCGGCGCGGCCATCGCGGCGAATGGCTGGCGGCGCTGGCGCTGATGCTGAAGGGCTATCGCATCCTTGCGCGCCGCCATCGCACAAAGCTCGGCGAGATCGACCTGATCGCCAGGCGCGGCGACCTTGTACTGTTCGTCGAGGTCAAGGCGCGGCGGACGCTGATGGATGCGATGGAAGCGATCGCCCACGCCTCGGAACGGCGCATCGAGGGTGCCGCCGACCTCTGGCTGTCGCGACAGCCGGACTATGGCCGGCTGTCGGTACGCTTCGACATGGTGGCGGTGCTGCCCTGGCGCTGGCCGGTGCATGTCGAGAATGCGTTTTACGGGCGGAATTGAGTAGCTTACCCTCCCAACTTGTGGAGAGAGTAAGCTCACCCCCAGATCATCAGCGCCACCAGTCCTAGCCCGCCAACCACCAGCCGCCACCAGCCGAACAGCGAATAGCCCCTGCGCGAGACGTAATCGAGCAGGAAGCGCACCACGAAGAGCGCGGTGACGAAGGCGGCGATGAAGCCGACGGCAATGATCGGCAGGTCGGCCGAGGTCAGCACGTTGCGGTTCTTGAACAGATCGAAGGCGAAGGCCCCGACCATGGTCGGCATGGCGAGGAAGAAGGAAAACTCCGCCGCCGCGCGCTTGTCGACGCCCAAGAGCAGCGCGCCGACGATGGTCGAGCCGGAGCGCGAGGTGCCGGGTATCAGCGACAGGCACTGGAACAGGCCGATCTGCAGGTAAAGCCTGGTCGGAAAGCGCTCGACGTCGCGGTAGACGGGCTTCAGGTTCATGCGGTCGACGGCGAGCAGCACCACGCCGCCGATGACCAGCATGATGCAGATCAGGCGCGGCGATTCGAACAGGAAGGTCTTGATGAAGTCATGCGCCAACGCGCCGATGACCGCCGCCGGCAGGAAGGCGATGAGGATGCCGATGGCGAAATGCCTTGTCAGCCGGTCATGCGGCAGTTCGAGCAGCATCTTCCAGAGGCGGCGGAAATAGACGCTCAAGATCGCAAGAATCGCGCCGAGCTGGATCAGGATCTCGAAGGCCTTGCCGGTCGAATGGAAGCCGAGGAAATGGCCGGCGAGCAGGATGTGGCCGGTCGACGAGACCGGGATGAATTCGGTCAGGCCCTCGATCAGACCAAGCAGCAGCGCTTCGACGATGGTCTGGCTTTCCATGGCAACCTCTGCTTCGAGTGACGGCTAAGGGGAAGGGCTTGCTTGTCATGGCGCGGAAGTGCCCCTATAGGTCGCAACACATGACAGTCCCTGGAATCGGGCCGCCAAGACTTACCGGCGCTCACACCAATTTGCCAGTGCGCCCTATCATCGCGGAACCATGCTGACGCTTTTTCACCACCCGATGTTCGCCACCTGCCGGTTCGTCCGCCTCGCCTTTGGCGAGTATGGCGAGGAGCTGGCCTTGATCGAGGAGAAGCCCTGGACCCGGCGCAAGGAGTTTCTGGCGCTCAATCCGGCCGGCACGCTGCCGATCCTGCTGGCCGAAGGCGATGTGCCAATCGTCGGCGCCATGGTCATTGCCGAATATCTTGACGAGACACGCGGGGTGCTGAAGCGCGACAGGCGGCTGTTTGCCGAGGACCCGATGCAGCGCGCCGAAATCCGGCGACTGACCGACTGGTATCTCAGCAAGGCCGAAAGCGAGGTCACCCGCCATCTGGTGCGCGAGCGGGTGCTGAAGCCGGTGATGCCGGAGACGGCGGGCGGCGGCTCACCCGATTCGGGCGCAATCCGCGCCGCGCGCGCCAACATCCGCCAGCACATGAAATACACCAACTGGCTGGCGGGCACGCGTCATTGGCTGGCCGGCAACAAGGTGACCTATGCCGACCTCGCCGCGGCCGCGACGCTTTCCGTGCTCGACTATCTCGGCGAGATCGACTGGCGCGAGCACGCGGCGGCGCGCGAATGGTATACTCGCGTGAAATCACGGCCGTCGTTCCGGCCGCTGCTCACCGATCGCGTGCGCGGCCTGTCGCCGGTATCGCATTATGCGGACCTCGATTTCTGACACGACGAAGCTGCGCGCGCTGATCGACGCGGAGGCGCGCCGCGCCGGCTTCGACGCCGTTGCCGTCACCCGGCCGGACGCGATCCCGCTGGCTCCCGCGCGCCTGGCCGAGTTTGTCGCCGAGGGATTTCACGGCTCGATGGACTGGATCGCCGAGACGATCGGGCGGCGCGCCGAGCCTTCGACGCTGTGGCCGGAAGTGCGTTCGATCATAGTGCTCGCCATGAACTACGGTCCGGACCGGGATCCGCGCGATGTCCTCGACAAACACGATCGCGGCGCGATCTCGGTCTACGCGCACAATCGCGACTATCACGACGTGATGAAAGGTCGGCTGAAGGAAATCGCGGGCAAGATCGTCGCGCGGGCCGGCGGCGACGTGAAGGTCTTCGTCGACACCGCGCCGGTGATGGAAAAGCCGCTTGCCGAAGCCGCGGGGCTGGGCTGGCAGGGCAAGCACACCAACCTGGTGAGCCGCGAGCATGGCTCATGGCTGTTCCTCGGCACCATCTTCACCACGGCCGAGCTTGAGCCGGACAAAGCCGAGATCGACCATTGCGGCTCCTGCCGCGCCTGCCTCGACATCTGCCCAACCGATGCCTTCCCGGCGCCCTACCGGCTCGATGCGCGGCGTTGCATCTCCTACCTCACAATCGAGAACAAGGGACCGATCCCGCGCGAATTTCGCGAGGCGATCGGCAACCGCATCTATGGCTGCGACGACTGCCTCGCCGTGTGTCCGTGGAACAAATTCGCCAGCGTCGCCGCCGAGGCCAAGCTTGCCGCTCGCGAAAATCTGCGCGAGCCGCGGCTGTCGGAGCTGCTGTTGCTCGACGATGCGACGTTCCGCTCCTTTTTCTCGGGCTCGCCGATCAAGCGCATCGGCCGCGACCGTTTCATCCGCAACGCGCTGATCGCCGCCGGCAATTCGGACGATGCCTCGCTGACGCCGGTCGCGCGCGGCCTAATCGACGACGGCTCGCCGCTGGTGCGGGGTGCGGCAGTATGGGCGCTATCGCGACTGATGGAGCGGCGCGATTTTGCGGAGCTCGCCGCATCGGCCTTGCAGGCCGAAGGCGATGCAACGGTGCGCGAGGAATGGCTGTCAGCGCTGCCGGTTCCCGCAAAGGACCATTGAAGAAGAGGATTTAATTGATGGGCGAGAGACGCTTCTTCATTTTCGGCGCCGGCTATTCCGGCAAGGCTTTTGCGAGAGCCAATGAAGATGGCGCGCCGATCCTTGGGACGACGCGATCGCCGGAAAAATTCGAGGTGTTGCGGCAGGCAGGCATCAATCCGTTAAGCTTCGACGGTTCGTTGACGGCGGAAATCAGCGATGCGCTTCGGCACACAACACATCTCATCGTCTTGGTCGCTCCGGACGAAGCGGGCGATCCGGTGCTCAACGCGGCAGGCGAGGCGATCCGGGCCAAGATGCCGGCGCTCCAATGGATCGGCTATCTTTCCACCGTCGGCGTCTACGGCGACCATGGCGGCGCCTGGGTCGACGAGAGCGCCGAGTGCAGGCCGGTTTCGAAGCGCTCGGTAATGCGGGTGGCGGCCGAACAGGAATGGCTGGCTCTTGGGCGGGAAATCGGAAAGCCGGTAGCGATCCTGCGGCTTTCCGGTATTTACGGCCCGGGCCGCAACGCGCTGGCCAATCTCGAGGACGGCACCGCGAGGCGGCTGGTCAAGCCCGGCCAGGTCTTCAACCGCATCCATTGCGACGACATCGCCGGCGCCCTGTGGCACCTGGCCGATAGCAATCGCGGCGGCATCTTCAATGTCACCGACGACGAGCCGGCGCCGCCGCAGGATGTCGTCGCCTACGCCGCCGGGGTGATGGGCGTGGAGGCGCCGCCGGAAATCCCCTTCGAAACCGCGCAACTTTCGCCCATGGCGCGGTCCTTCTACGGCGAAAACAAGCGCGTCGCCAACGCGGCGATCAAAGCGGCAGGCTACAGCTTTCGTTTGCCGAATTACCGGGTGGCGCTGGAGCGGATGTGGGCCGACGGCAACTGGCGAGACGGACAGCCGCGCAGTCCGATGAAACGCTCGTGAGCGAAGCGACGTGCATGGCGTGATATGATTCGCGCCTGAACTGCGTCGCGAATCTTTCAGCTTCGCTCCATGCGCTCCAGTTTTGATTTTATGCATGTCTTTATCCCGAAACCGGGTCCCACTTTCGGGAGACATGTTTTAGCATGCCGCCTGAGATTGCGTCGCGCCACTGGAGAGGGGACCCGACCTGATGACGTTGCGACCGCTGCCCGACAGGAAGCCGTTCCTGACCGCCGCGCTTGCCCTGGTGACCTTAGCCGGGCTGGCGGCGGCCGCGATCTCGGCCGAACCGCGCGCAAAAGACCTGTTCGGCGCCAAGAAGCTGCCGGCGGTGGCGCACGCGCAATCGTTCGGCTTTTACTCAAGAGGCTGCTTCACCGGCGGCGTCGCCTTGCCGGTGGACGGGCCGAGCTGGGAGGTGATGCGCCCCTCGCGAAACCGCCGCTGGGGCCATCCGGCGATGATTGCGCTGATCGAGAAGCTCGCGCGAGACGCCCAGGCGGATGGCTGGCCGGGGCTGCTGGTCGGCGATGTCTCGCAGCCGCGCGGCGGCCCGATGACGACCGGCCATGCCTCGCACCAGATCGGCCTCGATGCCGACATCTGGCTGACGCCGATGCCGCGGCGGCCGCTGACCATGGCGCAGCGCGAGAGCATGAGCGCGACGCTGATGGTCGACGAGAAGACGCATCTGGTGAAGGACGCGCTGTGGACGCCGTCCCATACGCGGCTTTTGAAGCGTGCGGCGAGCTACCCTGAAGTCGAGCGCATCCTGGTCAATCCGGGCATCAAGAAGAAACTTTGCGACACGGTCACCGGCGATCGCTCCTGGCTGCGCAAGATCCGGCCGTTCTGGGGCCATGACTATCATTTCCACATGCGTATCGGCTGTCAGGCGGGCTCGCCTGGCTGCAAGGCGCAGGAGGCGACGCCGGCCGATGACGGCTGCGGCAAACCGCTTGCCTGGTGGTTCACCGAGGAGCCGTGGCGGCCCAACAAGAACCCGGATGCGCCGAAAGCGCGCGATCTGATGACCATGGCCAATTTGCCGAAGGAGTGCCAGGCGGTGCTTGCAGCGCCGGACGCGCCTTCTCTGGAAGCGGTCACCTATCAGGGCGACGGCGCGGCAGCTGTGGCGGCGGCCAAATCGAAAGCGACCGAGCCGGCGGAGACGATCTCCAGCGATGCGGCGACGCTGCCGGCGGCGGCGAGCTCCTTTGCGCCGACGCCCAAAATCGGCATTCCAGTGCCCCGGCCAAGGCCGGGGAACTGAGGCCACGCCACGGCGTCCAGATGGTCGAGGCCGGCGGCGCCCCACATCCGCCTGGCTGCCGCAATGCGGGCTTTCTTCTTGCGAAGCTGGCGATTGGCGAAACCATTGGCGACAGTGCCCCTCTCCCCGTCACTGACGGGGAGAGGATGCCGACAGGCAGGTGAGGGGCGGCGCCGACGCTCGAGATAGGCACCGAAGCCGCTTTCCCTTTGCAGGACCATGCGCTAGTCAGCGACGGAGCGGGAACGAACGGGACAAAAAGCATGGTTGGCGAAGACGATACAGCGCTGCGGTTTCCGGTCCTGATCGGTGATATCGGCGGCACCAATGCGCGTTTCTCGATCGTGCTCGACGCCAATTCGGAAGCGACCGAGCCGCAAATCGTCCAGACGGCCAATTTCAAGACCATCGACGAGGCGATCCAGGCGGCGGTGCTCGACCGCTCGTCGATCCAGCCGCATTCGGCGGTGCTGGCGGTGGCCGGGCCGGTCGACGGCGACGAGATCCGGCTGACCAACTGCCCGTGGGTGGTTAAGCCGCACCAGATGTTTGCCAATCTGGGCTTGAGCGAGATCGTCGTGCTCAACGATTTCGAGGCGCAGGCGCTGGCGGTGGTGGCGCTGGGCGAAGAGCATATGGAAAAGATCGGCGGCGGGACGCCGGAGCCGAATGCCGGCCGGGTCGTGCTCGGCCCGGGGACGGGGCTCGGCGTCGCGGGGCTGATCTACGCGCTGCGCCGCTGGATACCGGTGCCGGGCGAGGGCGGGCATATGGATATCGGCCCGCGCACGCCGCGCGACTTCGAAGTGTTTCGGAATATCGAAAAGCTCGAGGGTCGCATCTCCGGCGAGCAGATCCTGTGCGGCCGCGGACTGGTCAATGTCTATCGCGCGGTGGCCAGGGCCGACGCAAAGCCGACGCCTTTCACGACGCCGGCGGAGGTTACGGCGGCCGCGCTCGCTAAATCCGATCCGGTGGCACAGGAAGCGCTGGAACTGTTCGCCACCTGCCTCGGCCGCACCGCGGGTGATCTCGCGCTGGTGTTCATGAGCCGCGGCGGCGTGTTCCTGACCGGCGGCATCGCGCAAAAAATCGTGCCGGCGCTGAAAGCCGGCAATTTCCGCGCCGCGTTCGAGGACAAGGCGCCGCACAGCGCGCTGATGCGCACGATGCCGGTCTATGTCATCACCCACCCGCTGGCCGCGCTCCTCGGGCTGGCCGCCTATGCCAGAACCCCGTCGCTGTTCGGCGTTCAGACCGCCGGACGGCACTGGCGGGCATGAGCGCGCCCGGGTTCGGGATGGCAATCGGCCACCGCGACGAAGTTTCGCCATAGGCAAGCCGTAGCCGGGGCGCTAAGAGGGTGCCGAAATGCTCCCTGACCTTTGACGAGAACCCACGAAGCGCTGCCGATTTGACATTTCAAAATCCAAACAAGCTAAAGGCCCGGCCCGGCGAGGTCACGGCGGTACTGCGCCGTATCATCGCCGAGAACGGCTATGACCATCGCTGGTCCTACGCGATCGTCATCGTCTGCTCGTTATTGGTTTCCGGCGCGACCGCCTTCTCGGCCTGGGTCATGGCGCCGATGGTCAATCAGATATTCTACGAGCGGAGCAGCGACGCCGTCTGGTGGATTTGCGCCGGCTTCATGGGCGCCTTCCTCGTGCGCGGCTTCGCCGGCTACGGCCAGGCGGTGATGCTGGCCACGATCGGCAACAATCTGGTCGCCCGCTACCAGAAGCGCAGCTTCGACCAACTGATGAAGCTCGGCGTCAATTTCTTCAACGACACGCGCTCGGGCCGATTGGCGGCGCAGCTGGACGAGAATATCGGCGGCATCCGCGATCTGCTGTCGCTGACATTGATTTCGATCACTCGCGACGCGGTGACGCTGGTCGGCCTGGTCGGCCTCATGGTCTACCAGGATCCGGTGTTGTCGCTGAGCTCGCTGCTGATCGGGCCGCCGCTGATCTGGGCCGTCGTCTACATCACGCGCCGGGTGCGCAAGATCAATCGGGAATCCGTGCTGATCAATTCTCGGCTGAGCGGGTCGGTGCAGGAGGCCACCCAAGGCATCGCCATCGTCAAGGCCTTCACCCTGGAGGACGAGCTTAAGCGCCGCATCGGCAGCATGGCCGATACGGCCGAGCAGCGCAGCAACAAGATTGCCCGCGTCTCCGAGCGGCTGTCGCCGATTTCGGACATGCTGGCCGGCCTCGCCGTGACCGCCGTCATCGCTTATTCCGGCTATCGGGCATTGTATCTCGGTCAGCCGCCGGGCGCGGTCTTTTCCTTCATCACCGCGCTGATCTTGGCCTATGATCCGGCGCGGCGGCTGGCGCGCATGCAGGTGGCGATGGAACGCGCGCTGGTCAACGCGCGCATGATCTATGAATTGCTCGACCTCGAGCCGAAACAAAGCGACGCGCCCGACGCCGCCGAAGCGAAGATCATTTCCGGCGAAGTGACCTTCAACAATGTGACGTTCGGCTATAGCGCCGACATGCCGGTGCTGAGGGATCTGAGCTTTACCGCCGCCGCCGGCAAGGTGACGGCGATCGTCGGCGCTTCGGGCGCCGGCAAGTCGACGCTGGTGGCGCTCTTGCAGCGCTTCTATGACGTCGACGAGGGCAGCATCGAGGTGGACGGCCAGGACATCTCGAAGGTGACGAAGCGGTCGCTGCGCCAATCGATCGCCTATGTCTCGCAGGCGCCGTATCTCTTCGAAGGCACGATCCGCGACAACATTCGCTACGGCCGGCTCTCGGCCACCGACGCGGAGATCGAGCAGGCGGCGAAACAGGCCGCCGCCGACGAGTTCATCCGCCAGCAGCCGCAAGGCTACGACACGCCGGTCGGCGAAGGCGGCTCGACGCTTTCCGGCGGTCAGCGCCAGCGCGTCTCGATCGCCCGTGCCATCGTGCGCCAGGCGCCGATCCTGCTGCTCGACGAGGCTACGTCGGCGCTCGACAACGAGGCCGAAGCGCGCGTCCAGGAAGCGCTCACCCATGTCATGGAAGGCCGCACCACCATCGTCATTGCGCATCGGCTGTCGACCGTGGTCAATGCCGACCGCATCATCGTGCTGGAAGAGGGACGGCTGGTTGAGGAAGGCACACACGCCTCGCTGATGGCCGACCCGCACAGCGTCTATGCCCGCTTCCACCGGGTGCAGGGCAAGAAGGGGCTAGGGCTTGTCGATGACGCCAAGACAACCCAAACTCCTCTGCCGCGCACGCGCGCGAAGAAGACCGTCGGGAGAAGCGCATGAGCGAAACGGGCGATATGGGCCTGGTGGTGGTGGGCGCCGCCGGCCGGATGGGTCAGACGCTGATCCGCGCCATCCACTCCATTCCCGGCGCGTGCGTTGCCGGTGCCGTCGAGCGGCCGGGTTCACCGCATCTCGGCAAGGATGCCGGAGAGCTCGCCGGCATCGGCAGCATCAATGTGCCGATCGCCGACGACCCGCTGCCGGCCTTCGCCAAGGCCGACGGCGTGCTCGATTTCACGGCCCCGGGCGCAAGCGTCGAATTCGCCGGCTATGCCGCGCAGGCGCGCATCGTCCATGTCATCGGCACGACCGGCTGTTCGGCCGATGACGATGCGAAGATCGCCGCGGCGGCGCGCCACGCGACCATCATCAAATCCGGCAATATGAGCCTCGGCGTCAATCTTTTGGCGGTGCTGGTGGAGCAGGCGGCGCGCGCGCTCGATGCGCAGGATTTCGACATCGAGATCCTGGAGATGCACCACAGGCACAAGGTCGACGCGCCGTCCGGCACGGCGCTGCTGCTCGGCGGAGCGGCGGCCAAAGGACGAGAGATCGCGCTCAATGACAACAGCGTGCGTGTGCGCGACGGCCATACCGGCGTCCGCAAGGCCGGCACGATCGGCTTCGCCAGCTTGCGCGGCGGGTCGGTGGTCGGCGAGCACAGCGTGATCCTGGCCGGCACCGGCGAGCGCATCACGCTCGCCCACCAGGCCGAGGACCGGGCGATCTTTGCCCGCGGCGCGGTCAAGGCGGCGCTCTGGGGCCGAGGCAAGAAGCCGGGCCTCTATTCCATGCGGGACGTGCTCGGCCTGGGCTGAGGCGGTTTTTTCTGCTTTTCTTCCGCAATTCCGGGTTGAAAACCGCTACACACTTTTCCTGGAATTGCTCAAATCCAACCACGTATCAGGAGCAAACATGTCGGGAACTCTCGTGCTCGTGCGCCACGGCCAGAGCGAATGGAACCTGAAGAACCTGTTCACCGGCTGGCGCGATGTCGACCTCACCGACCAGGGCAATGCGGAGGCGCTTGCCGCCGGCGAGAAGCTCAAGGCGCGCGGGCTGAAATTCGACATCGCTTACACCTCGGCGCTGAAGCGGGCGCAGAAGACCTGCCAGCACATTCTCGACGTGGTCGGCCAAAGCAAGCTCGAGACCGTCCGCGACCAGGCGCTCAACGAACGCGACTATGGCGATCTCTCCGGCCTCAACAAGGATGACGCGCGCAAGAAGTGGGGCGAGGAGCAGGTGCATATCTGGCGCCGCTCCTACGACGTATCGCCTCCCGGCGGCGAAAGCCTGAAGGACACCGGCGCGCGTGTCTGGCCCTATTACCTGCACGACGTGCAGCCGCATGTGCTGCGCGGCGAGACGGTGCTGGTCGCCGCGCACGGCAATTCGCTGCGGGCGCTGATCATGGCGCTGGACGGCAAGTCGGGCGAAGAGATCGTCAAGCTGGAGCTCGGCACCGGCGTGCCGGTGATCTACAAGCTCAACGCCGATTCCACCGTGGCAAAGAAGGAAGTGCTGGAGGGGTGAGGGATTCCATTGTTCCGGCCCCGCTCGGAACGGGTGGCCGTCTCGGGACAACCGCTTCAGGCTGGAATTCCGTCTCGCCGTTAACTGACCAGCGTCGGCGCCGCCCCTCACCTGCCTGCCGGCATCCTCTCCCCGTATAGTGACGGGGAGAGGGAAGCTCCGGCCGCCGATTTCGCCAATCGCCAGCGTCTCAAGAGGACGCCAACGCCGCGGCCAGCCCCTTCTCCCCGTCCTATACGGGGAGAAGTGCCCGGCAGAGCGATGAGGGGCGGGGCCGACGCCGACAATTGCCGTCCGTGCCTGAAATCAACCCCAGCTGCCCTCTGGTCAGTCTTGAGCTCCTCGAAAAAACCGCGTTGACACGCTTCGTTTGCCCGCTTACATGAGCGCCCACCAGCCCAGATGGCGGAATTGGTAGACGCGCACGGTTCAGGTCCGTGTTCCGCAAGGAGTGGAGGTTCGAGTCCTCTTCTGGGCACCAAATTCCCGTTTCAGACGATCTGACGCGATGAGCAAAAAGCCCGGATTTTCCGGGCTTTTTTGTGCCTGCAACTCGTCTCGGGTTAAACCGTTCCTATCTTGTCTGTTAAGCCGAGGTTCCGTGATGCCCGCGCCGTTCAAGGAGTGGAAGGTTCTGCCGCATGGCAGGCTCTCTCCTGTCGACGACGATATTCTGACGGTGACCGGCGACATACCGATGCCGGTCGGCAACCTGAAACGGCGCATGACCGTGGTGCGATTGCGCGACGGACGGCTCGTCATCTTCAGCGCCATCGCGCTCGATGACGAACAGATGCGCGCGATCGAGGCCTTCGGCCAACCGGCCTTCCTGATCGTCCCTAACGACCATCACCGGCTCGATGCAAAGCCATGGAAAGATCGCTATCCCACCCTGCAGGTGATTGCACCGGCGGGCGCGCGCAACAGCGTCGAGAAGGTGGTGCATGTCGATGCGGCACGCGGCGACTTTGGCGATCCCGACGTCAAGCTCGTCACCGTCCCCGGAACCCGTGATCGCGAAGCGGCGCTGCAAATCGTCGGACCGAACGGCACGACGCTCGTTCTCAATGATATCGTCGGCAACATCCGCGGCGCATCCGGTTTTGCCGGCTGGGCATTGCGCATGATGGGATTTGCCGGTGATGAGCCGCGTATACCCTGGCCGGTCAAGCTGACGATGGTCGGCGACAAGGCGGCACTCGCAGCGCAATTGAGACGATGGGCTGACCTGCCGGCGCTCAAGCGCATCCTCGTCTCGCATGGCTCCGTCATTGCCGATGATCCGCAGGGGGCGCTGCGCAAGCTGGCGAGGTCGCTCGGATAGCTGACAGCGTAGCGGCCACCTGCCCTTCCGGCCAGTCCCTGAACAAACCGCTTCAAACCCGCTGCCGCGGACGCTACGGTCGGGTCATGGCCCCCTCCGTCAGCCCGACCATCGCCGCCCGCCGCGACCAGATGTTCCCCGTGCTCGCCAATGCGGACATCGAGCGCATGCGCCGCTTCGGCGTGCCAAGAGCCTACGGCGCCGGCGAGCATATCGTGACGGCCGGCACGGTCTCGCCCGGACTGGTCGTCATCCTGTCGGGCAAGGTCGACATCACGCAGGCCAGCGGTCTTGGCCCGCGCGAGGCGATCATCACCTATGGTCCGGGCAATTTCATCGGCGAGCTGGCGCAGCTTTCGAGCCGGCCGTCGCTCGTCAATGCCGAGGCGACCGAGCCGGTCGAAGCCATCGTCATCCCCTCGCAGCGGCTGCGCGATCTGATGGTGCAGGAGGCGAATCTCGGCGAGCGCGTCATGCGCGCGCTGATCCTGCGCCGTGTCGGCCTGCTCGAGAGCGGCACCAGCGGGCCGATCGTCATCGGCCGTCCCAGCAATGGCGATGTGCTGCGGCTGCAGGGTTTCCTCACCCGCAGCGGCCTGCCGCACCGCGCGCTCGATTCCGACACCGATCCCTGCGCCAAGACGCTGATCGAGCGTTTTCATGTCGATCCGCACCATCTGCCGATCGTGCTCTGTCCCAACGGCAAGCTGCTGCACAATCCCGGCGAAAGCGATCTCGCCCGCTGCGTCGGGCTGCTGCGGCCGCTCGACGCCGGCAAGATCTACGACGTTGCCATCGTCGGCGCTGGGCCGGCGGGATTGGCGGCCGCGGTCTATGCGGCCTCCGAGGGGCTGTCGACCATCGTGCTCGACTGCCGCGCCTTCGGCGGGCAGGCGGGGGCATCCTCGCGCATCGAGAACTATCTCGGCTTTCCGACCGGCATTACGGGCATGGCGCTGATGGCGCGCGCCTACAACCAGGCGCAGAAGTTCGGGGTCGAGATGGTGATCCCCGATGAAGCCAAATTGCTCGGCGCCGCCGACAACATGGCCGGCTACCGGCTGGACGTTGGCGACGGCGAGACCCTGCGCGCGCGCACCGTGGTGATCGCCAGCGGCGCGCGCTACCGTCGCCTCGACATCGCCAATATCGCGCAGTTCGAGGGCACGTCTGTGCATTACTGGGCCTCGCCGATCGAAGCACGGCTCTGCCGGGACCAGGAAGTGGCGCTGGTCGGCGCCGGCAACTCGGCCGGCCAGGCGGCCGTCTTTCTCGCCAGCCAGGTGCGCAAGGTGACGCTGTTGGCGCGGCGCGACAGCCTTGACGCCACCATGTCGCGCTATCTGGTCGAGCGGATCGTGGCGCAGCCGAACATCGAGGTGCTGACGGAAACCGAGGTCGAGGCGCTCGACGGCCATGACGGCAACCTCGACCAGCTGTGCTGGCGCAACCGGGTCACCGGCGTGGCGACGACGCGGACCATCCACCACCTCTTCCTGTTCATCGGCGCCGACCCGAACACCGACTGGCTGGCGCGCTGCGACGTGGCGCTCGACGCTAAGGGCTTCGTGCGCACCGGACCGGATGTGGCGCCGGGACACGGCCCGATGGAGACGAGCCGCAGCGGCGTGTTCGCCATCGGCGATGTGCGCTGCGGCTCGACCAAGCGTGTCGCGGCCGCCGTCGGCGAAGGCGCTCAGGTGGTGGCGGCGCTGCATGCCTATCTTGCGCGCAACGGCGGGCGTGCTGCTCAGCCCGAAAGGAGACCCTGATGGACGAATGCAGGCATACGGACGACATAAAGGATGTGGTGCCGAGCGCCCTCGGCTGCGAGGAATGCCTGAAGAGCGGCTCCTGGTGGGTGCATCTCAGACTCTGCCGCACCTGCGGCCATGTCGGCTGCTGCGACGACTCGCCCAACCGCCACGCCACCAAGCATTTCCACGCCACTCAGCATCCGGTCATCGAAGGCTACGATCCGCCCGAAGGCTGGGGCTGGTGCTATGTCGACGAGGTGTTCATCGACCTCGGCGACCGCACGACGGCGCAGAACGGCCCGATCCCGCGCTTTGTCTAGCGTGCACGGAATACCGCGAGCCTCTTGCCGGGTCGCCTACTTCACCGAGCTGGTGACGGTCCGGTCGATGACGACGTGATCGCGGTCGTTGCCGGCAAGCGCGCCGATGATCAGCAGGCTGACGATGATCGGGACGAACAGGATCGCCACACGCGCCTGCACGTAGAAGATGGCGCGCCATTCATTGCGCTTTTCGGGGCTGTCGTTCATCGCGCTCACTCTGTCCTGCCTCCCGAAGCGGGACATAGTAGCGAAGCGTTAAGCAACCTTTTCCGCAAACGTTAACCGGCGGATTTCGAACCGGCCAACCGTCAATCGGATCAGGCAATCGGCAACGCGAACAGCCGGCCGCCGGAAGGCACGACGTCGTCGATGCCGGCGAGCCGCAGGCAGTGCCAGGCCATCGCGTGGTTGGACGAGGTGACGGGAATGCCGATGCGCTGCTCCAGTTCCGCCACCGCCTCGGCGACGCGCAGGCTGGTGCAGGAGATGAAGATCGCGTCCACGCCGGGCGCCGCCGCCATGCGCTCGGCCGCGGCCTCGATCGAGGCGAGCGAGATGCGGGCCGCCTCGCGGTCGTCGCGCCGGTCGAAAGTGGCGACGGCGGCAATGTCGAGGCCGCGTCCGGTGAAATAGGTGACGAGGCCCTGGTTGATCTCGGGGGCATAAGGCGTCAGCAGGCCGATGCCCTTGGCGCCGAGCGCCTTGAAGGCGGCAAGCGCGCCCGTCACCGGCGTGGTGCAGGCGACGCCCGGCCGCGCCTTCCTGATCTCGGCGAAGACGGCTTCCTCGCCGAGCGTCATGGTGGCCGAGGTGCAGCCGAAGCCGACGACGTCGAGCGGGATGCTGGGCAGGATGAGGTCGACGGTCGGCGCGATGCGCGGGCCGATGGCGCGCAGCGTGTCGGGGGTGATGTCGTTGTCGTTGAAGAGGCGGGCCTCGTAGAAGGCGACGCCCGGAATGCGCACCAACGCGCGGAACTCATGCTCCAGCGTCTGGTCGGTGGCGAGGATCGCAAGCCCGATCGCCGCGCGCGAGGCAAGGCCGCCGTCGAGTTCGGACGGCAGCACGCCCAGATCGACCGGCTTGGGATCGACCGGTCCCGAAGATTGAGGGCGGGTAGCAGCCGCGCTGATAGACATGGCATTCCCTTTCTTGGCCGATCCCCCGGGATCATGCTCTCAATTCAAAAGACCGTCCATCGAGATGGCCGGTTTGCGGCCGGCGATCAGGTCGGCGGTGATGCGCGCCGAGCCATGCGACATGGTCCAGCCGATATGGCCGTGCCCGGTGTTGAGATAGAGATTGCCGAGGCGGCGGCACCCGAATTCGGGCAGATTGTTCGGCGTCATCGGCCTCAAGCCCGCCCACATCTCGGCGCGGTCATAGTCGGCGCCCTCGGGATAAAGCTCCTGCGTCACGCCCTTCATGAAGGCGAAATCGGCCGGCCTGTGGCTGGTGTCGTAGCCGGCGAATTCCGCCGTCGCGGTGACGCGCAGCCGGTCACCGAAGCGCGACACGGCGACCAGATTGTGCTCGTCGATCGCCGCTATGGTCGGCGGCCGAGGCCGGTTGCCGATCGGAATAGTCAGCGAATAACCCTTGATCGGGTAGATCGGCAGGCTGATACCGACCGTCTTCGCGATCAGCGGGCTGTAGGAGCCGAGCGCCAGCACATAGGCGTCGCCCTTGACGCTGCCCTTGTCGGTCAGCACCTGTGCCACGCCATCGCCCGAGGTCTCGATGCCGATGATGGTCGTGCCGGTGCGGATTTCGCCGCCGCGCTCGGCGACCTTCGCCGCGAGCGCCCGGGTGAATTTGGCCGGGTCACCGGTCTCATCGGTCGGGCAATGGATGCCGCCGGCGATCTCCCGCGCGGAAGCCAGCGACGGGTCGAGCGCGACGATGGCGTCGCGGTCGAGCACCTTGATCAGCTGGCCGTCTGATTCAAGCAGCCGCATATGCTCGACGCCTTTATCGAGCGCCTGCTGGCTGCGATAGAAATAGAGAATGCCGCGACCGTTGCGGTCGTAGTCGATCTGCTCGTCGGCAATCACCTCGTGCAGCACGCTCTGCGAATAGACGGCAAGCCGATGCTTGAGCAGCGTGTTGCGCCTGGCCTTCTCGGCCGTGCATTCCATCAGGAACAGCCACGACCAGCTGTAAAGCCTCGGATCGGCCGACAGCTTGAAGCGCAGCGCCTGGTCCTTCAGCACCAGCGATTTCAACAGGATTAATGGCGCCCTGGGCGACGACCAGACGAAGGAATGTCCCGGCGCGATCATGCCGGCATTGCCCCAGCTGGTCTCGGCGGCGACTTGGCTCTGGCGCTCGAGGACGACGACCTCGTGCCCGTCCTTCTGCAGCTGATAGGCGGTGGTGACACCGACAACGCCGCCACCCAACACGATCACGCGCATCACGCCTCCGGAGATCGCATGTTGGCAGGCAGTTTAGTCGGTGGATTGCGGTCTGCAATGGCACAGGCACCGAGATGTCGGCGGGACAGCGCCCCTCTCTGGCCTGTCGGCGATCTCCCCCTCAAGGGGGCAGATCAGATGTCACGGCGGCTTTCGCAAATTACCGGCGTTGCAGCAAGGGTGAGGCGATGAAACAGCCAATCTCCCCCCTCGTGGGGGAGATGTCCGGCAGGACAGAGGGGGGCGCGAAGGATCACAACGATTGATCCTCGAAGGCACTCACCCCCGCAACGCCTGCTCCAGATCCGCGATCAGATCATCGCCATCCTCGATACCGGCCGACAGCCGCACCAGCGAATCCGATATCCCGATCGCCCCGCGCTTCTCCGCGGGGATCGAGCCGTGCGTCATCAGCGCCGGATGCTCGATCAGGCTTTCGACGCCGCCGAGGCTTTCGGCGAGCGTGAAAAGCTGCGTGCGTTCGAGGAAGCGTTTGGTGCCGGCGAGGTCGCGGTCGAGGTCGACCGAGATCATGCCGCCGAAGGCGTGCATCTGGCGCTTGGCGATCTCGTGCTGCGGGTGGCTCGCCAGCCCGGGGTAGATGACCCGGCGCACGTCCTTGCGGGCTTCCAGCCACTGCGCGATCTTCAGGCCGTTGGCGGAATGGCGCTCCATCCGAAGCGCCAGCGTCTTGATGCCGCGCAGCGCCAGAAAACTGTCGAACGGGCCGGAAATGGCGCCGATGGCGTTCTGCAGGAATTTCAGCCGATCGGCCAAATCCTTGTCGTCGCCGACGACCGCCACGCCGCCGACCATGTCGGAATGTCCGTTCAAGTATTTCGTCGTCGAGTGGACGACGATGTCGATGCCGAGCTCCAGCGGCCGCTGGATGTAGGGGCTGGCAAAAGTGTTGTCGGCGACAGTCAGCAGGCCTTTGCGCTTGGCCAAAGCCGCGACGCCTTCGAGGTCGACGACGCGCAGCAACGGGTTGGTCGGCGTCTCGACCCAGAGCAGTTTTGTCTCCGGGCGGATCGCTCTCTCGACGGCGGCGAGATCGGTGAAATCGGCGAAGCTGACCTGCAGGCCGGCGGAACGCTTGCGCACCCGCTCCATCAGCCGGAACGAGCCGCCATAGATGTCGTCGGTGGCCACCACATGGGCACCGGCGTCGAACAGCTCCAACACCGTGGCGATCGCGGCCAGGCCTGAGGCGAAGGCGAAGGCCGCGGTGCCGCTTTCGAGATCGGCGACGGCCCGTTCGAAGGCGAAGCGCGTCGGGTTCTGACTGCGGGCATACTCAAAACCCTTGTGCACGCCGGGCGACTGCTGGCCGTAGGTGGAGGTGGCGTAGATCGGCACCATCACGGCGCCGGTCAGCGGATCGTGGCTCTGGCCGCCATGGATGGCGCGGGTGGAAAAGGCCAGGCGGTTCTTGCCGGTCGAAGTCATTTTGCGCGGCGCCTCAGATGGTTGATCAGGTCGATACGGGTTATCAGGCCGATGAATTCGTCGCCCTCGAAGACGATGGCGACCTCGTTGCGGTCGAAGACGGGGAGCAGCGCGTCGAGCGTCTGGCTGGCCTGCAGCGTGTGCAGGTTCGAGGTCATGGCCGTGCGCACCGGGGCGTTGAAGCGATCCCAGCGGCCGTCATAGGGGCCGTCGACCTTGGCCAGGATATCGCTTTCGTCGACGATGCCGACGAGCTTGCCGTCCTCCAGCACCGGGAGCTGCGAGACATCGGAGCGGCGCATGCGGCCGTAGGCGTTGAGCAGGGTTTCCTCGGGACCAACGGTCACGATGTCACCAGTGCGCGGCGAGCGCATGACGAGGTCGCGCAGGTCGCCGTGCTGCTCCTGGTCGGCCAAGCCCTGCTCGGCGAGCCAGATGTCGTCGAAGACCTTCGACAGATATTTGTTGCCGCTGTCGCAGACCAGGGTGACCACACGTTTGCCCGTCGTCTGATCGCGGCAGTAGCGCAGTGCCGCCGACAGAAGCGTGCCGGAGGACGAGCCGGCCAGGATGCCTTCCTTGGACAGCAGGTCGCGCACCGCCAGCATGCTCTGCTTGTCGGGGATGGAATAGGCTTTCTTGACCAGCGACAGATCGGCATTGGGCGGCACGAAATCCTCGCCGATGCCTTCGACGGTCCAGCTGCCGGCCTCTGTCATCTTGCCGGTCTTGATCAACGGCGCCAGCACCGAGCCGACCGGATCGGCAAGCACCATCTCGGTCTTCGGCGAATGCTTCGCGAAAAAGCGGCCGACACCGGTGAGCGTGCCGCCGGAACCGACGCCGACCACCACCGCGTCGACATCGCCTTCGAGTTGCGAAAAGATTTCCGGGCCGGTGGTGCTTTCGTGCGCCAGCGGATTGGCGGGATTGGCGAACTGGTTGGCATAGAAGGCGCCGGGAATTTCGGCGGCGATCTTCTCGGCCATGTCCTGGTAATATTCGGGATGGCCCTTGCCGACATCGGAGCGGGTCATGCGCACCTCGGCGCCCAGAGCGCGCAGATGCTGGATCTTCTCGCGCGACATCTTGTCGGGCACGACGAGGATGATGCGGTAGCCCTTGGGAATGCCGACCTGGGCGAGGCCGAGGCCGGTGTTGCCGGCGGTGGCCTCGACGATGGTGCCGCCGCGCTTCAGCCTGCCATCCTTCTCGGCGGCCGCGATCATCGACAGCGCGATGCGGTCCTTGATCGAGCCACCGGGGTTCTGGCTCTCGAGCTTGATGAACAGCCGGCACTTGCCGGTATCGAATTTGGTGAGCTCGACCACCGGTGTCTGGCCGATCAGGTCGAGCACGGAGGCGTAAGGCGGACGCAACCGCGACAAAGCGCTTTCCGCGCCGTCCGGCGCCGCTTTCCTGTGCACGCTCATCTCGGACCCTCCATGGGAAGCAGTTCCGACGGGATCGGCCGTCACCAGTCTGCGCATGATGGCTGCCGAACTCCATGCCGGGTTCGCAGATCACACGCTGTTGTCTTTTCCAGCCCTTTCCATCCGGAAAGAAGATAGATCGTGCCATTCCGGCGACGAGTGGCGGAATGGAATTTCACGGGCGGCGCAGCACACCGCCTCTAAATGTTGAAAGCCGGCGGGACAGCGCCCCCCTCTGTCCTGCCGGACATCTCCCCCACAAGGGGGGAGATTGGAGCTCGACCCTTGGCGCCCTTGCTTGCAAATGTTGGCGATTGGCGAAAGCCGACGCGACATCTGATCTCCCCACCTGTGGGGGAGATGGCCGGCAGGCCAGAGGGGGCGCCGTAGAGCGCCGACCTCAGCAGAAATTTCACCCCAGCAACTGCTTGCTGAGCTTCGCGCGTTGCGCGCGGATGTAGGGATGGCGTCGATCTCGAAGAGGTGCCCGGCGTCAGCGGTCCGACGGCGGAGTCTGTGCGCGTCGCTTCGACCGTCCAACCGGACGCGCGGCGCCGTCTTGCCGGTCGGATCAAACGCGCGGGCGGTTTGCCCAACGGAGGCCGATCAGCGCCAGTAAATTCCTGATCAGTCGCATCGGCGAGATCCCCGCGCGAAGTCGATCCTTCACCGGAACGCGCGCGCAGTAAAGGAGCAGAAGGAAGCGAAGCAATCGCTTCCTCTTTTACTTGCGCCCCGAGGGCCCCTCCTACTCGGGACTTCCTGCAAAACCGGGTCGGTCTCCATGAAGAATACGCTGGCGCTCGCGGGAGATGTCATGACAAACTGTTTCGCGGCGACTCCAAACGTGTGCCTTTGCCATGGAACCGCCAGACGCTTGCCGCATTTCATGCCTCATTCGGCACTTACGGCGGGTTGTCTATAACGGAGCCCACCCCTAAAAGATGAATAAAACCAACCGCACCGCGCTTGTCGCGGCAACGATCGCGGCTGGCCTGATGGCTGGCGCCTCTTCCGCCTCTTCAGCCGCCGCACAATGCGGCCGCGCTTCCTGGTACGCGCTGCATTCCAGAACCGCCTCCGGCGAGCGCATGAACCCCGCCGCGCTGACTGCAGCGCACCGCAGCTTGCCGTTCGGCACCAAGCTCAGGGTCACCAACAAGAACAACGGCCGCAGCGTCGTCGTGCGCATCAACGATCGCGGCCCGTTCGTCCGGGGCCGCGTGCTCGACCTCTCCCGCGGCGCCGCCACCCAGCTCGGCTTCATCGGCTCGGGCCACACCGCAGTCTGCATGGCGCGCGTTTAACATGTCGGTGTCCGGCAAGAGGGAGCCGGACATATTTCCTACACATTGCGGCAGCGCACAGTGAGCCGGCTCCGCCATACGTGGCGAGTTTTCAACAGTTTGGACCAAAGCAGCATTCGTCACTCCAATTGACGTATTGCATCGCAACAATATCTTGTTAACCTCACTGCGAGACATTCAAGGCTCGGCGCTGCTCGTCGGCCCTTTGGTCGTCAGGCAGCAGCGGGGTTCTTGATGTTCTACCAGCTCTACGAACTGAACCATGCGGCGCTGCAGCCCGCCCGCCTTTACGCAGATGCGGTGCGGTTCTTCTATTCCAACCCGCTCAATCCGGTTTCGCATACGGCGCTCGGCCGCTCGGTCGCGGCAGCCGCGGAACTCTTCGAGCGCACGACGCGCCGCTACGGCAAGCCTGAATTCGGCCTGACCAAGGCGGTGGTCGACTGGAAGAGCGTCGACGTCGCCGAACGAACCGTGTGGTCGAAGCCGTTCTGCAACCTCGTCCGCTTCGAGCGCCAGCTTCCCGCGGGCCGCAAGCCCGATCCGAAGCTACTGATCGTGGCGCCGATGTCCGGCCATTATGCGACGCTGCTGCGCGGCACGGTCGAGGCGATGCTTCCGCACGCCGACGTGCACATCACCGACTGGGTCGACGCCCGCATGGTCCCGCTGTCGCAGGGCAGCTTCGATCTCGACGACTATATCGACTATGTCATCGAGATGTTCCACGCGCTGGGTCCCGATACCCATGTGATGGCAGTCTGCCAGCCCTCGGTGCCGGTGCTGGCGGCGGTGGCGCTGATGGAAAAGCGCGGCGACCCCTTCGTGCCGTCGACCATGACGCTGATGGGCGGGCCGATCGATACCCGCCGCAATCCGACCGCGGTCAATCTGCTCGCCGGGCAAAAGGGCACCGACTGGTTTCGCGAGAACGTCATCATGCAGGCGCCCTGGCCGGTGCCCGGATTCGGCCGCGATGTCTATCCCGGCTTCCTGCAGCTTTCGGGCTTCATGAGCATGAATCTCGATCGCCACATCATCGCCCACAAGGACTTCTTCATGCACCTTGTGAAAAACGACGGCGACAGCGCCGAGAAGCACCGTGACTTCTATGACGAATATCTGGCGGTGATGGACCTGACGGCGGAGTTCTACCTGCAGACGGTCGATACGGTGTTCGTCCGCCACGCCTTGCCGAAGGGCGAGATGACGCATCGCGGCGAGGCCGTCGATCCCCAGGCGATCCGCAACGTCGCGCTGTTCACCGTCGAGGGCGAGAACGACGACATTTCCGGGCTCGGCCAGACCCAGGCCGCGCATGAGCTTTGCGTGAACATTCCGGCCGACCGGCAGGCCCACTACATGCAGCCGGCCGTCGGCCATTACGGCGTCTTCAACGGCTCGCGGTTCCGGTCGGAGATCGTGCCGCGCATTCTGGACTTCATCTCCAGCTACGGCCGCCAGACCCGCCTGGCGGCGAAGCCGAAGCTGGTCCGTTCCGCCAAGAGCTGAGCGGGAAGCTGACGCGGCTCGGCGCCGCTCAAAGCGCGTGACCTTTCCGTGCAACCAATGTTCAGGGCTGACCGGCGACGGGCGGGTTCTTGAGTCGTCCCAGGCCGCTGTTGCCAAACTGCCGCTATGCGGGCCTGGCGGGTAACCATGCCACCAAACTAGCCGTTGTCTTCAATTGACACGGACTGTAAATCCCCCTTAACGTTTCGTTAATAAACAAGGGCGGACCCCGGGGGACAATGACTTCCTCACCGATGGCGCGGATGCTGCGTTTGTGTGCAGTCGCAGGGCTGGCGATCTCGGCCCACTGGGCGGTTCCGGCATGGGCTGCCGGCGCCATGGCCACCGGCGGCCTGACCTCGCAGCCGATCGGACATTATGATTTCTGCAAGACGCATCCGAGCGAATGCAACATTCGCCCGGCCAATCTCGCGCCGGCCAAGCTGACCGATGCTCTGTGGCGCAAGCTGATCAACGTGACCGCCAGGGTCAACGCCGCCGTCAAGCCGATGAGCGATCTCGACAATTACGGCAAGGACGAGGTCTGGACCTATCCGGACAACGGCTTTGGCGACTGCGAGGACTATGTGCTGGAGAAGCGGCGCCAGCTCTACCGCATGGGCATCTCGCTTGCGGATCTCTTGATCACCGTAGTGCGCAAGCCCGACGGCGAAGGCCATTCCGTGCTGACGGTGCGCACCGACAAGGGTGACTACATCCTCGACAATTTGACCGACAAGGTCCAAGCCTGGGACGAGACCGGCTACCGTTATCTCAAGCGCCAGGCGATCGACAACACCGGCCGCTGGGTGTCGATCCGCGATGGCCAGCAGCTGCTGGTCGGCTCGGTGCAGTAGATCTCGGGACCTACCTTCTCAGCGCCGCACGAATCGACGCGCTGAGGCGGCGCAGCTCCGCCTCGTCCAGCTTCTCGATGCTCTCGGCCAGAAGATTGGCCAGTTCGGTCGCGGCCGGCGACAGGCCCGACGTATCGATCCTGACCCGTGGATGCGAGGTTTCGGCGAGGCGGGCAAGGTCCTCGGCGTCGTCCCAGATGATGTTGAAATAGCCGATGATCTTCTGGATCAGCGTCCAGGTCGGCGCGCCGCGGCGGCCATGCTCGAGCGCCGACAGATAGGCGGCGCTGACGCCGATGGCCTGCGCCATCGCCTTCTGGCTGACGCCGCGCTCGGCGCGCAGCGCCCTCAGCCTTTCGCCGAACGGGGTCACTGTTGCGTCCTCATGGCTGGCGTCCTCATGCGCGCGTCCGCCTGAGCCGCACATAGAGCGCGCCCGAGCCGCCATGGTTGCGGGCGGCGTGATCGTGGCTCGAGACCAGGTGCCGGAAAGCCGGGGTCGACAGCCAGTGCGGCACCGAGCGGCGCAGGATGCCGTCGCCGCCGGACGACGAGCCCTTGCCGGTGATGACCAGCACATAGCGGATACCGCCGGCATGGGCGCGGTGCAGGAAGGTGAGGAGCAGCGAATAGGCCTCGTCCTGCGTCATGCCGTGCAGATCGACTCTGCCCTCGATCGGCAGCCGGCCTTTTTTCAGTTTCTCGTGGGTCTGGTCGTCAAGCGAATGCGCGACGTGCTGCGGCTTCGGCTTCGCGGCAGCGGCGGGAACGCCATTGGCGGGCGTGGGCGCCGGCGCCGGCGTCGGCTCGACAATATCGGGAATCTCGACCGCGGCCTTGCCTTTGAGGGGCCGCGTCGTGCGCGCCACCAGGTTCCAGAGGATGCGATCGTCGTCGCTCAGCGTGTCGTGGCGGCGGTTCACGCGTACCCCCTGTCGACCAGCCCGCGCGGAACCAGCGCATAAAAGTCGGCGGCGTTGCGCACGACGCCGGCGATCTCGCCCGCGGCATCGCCCGAGCCGGCGAAGAGATCGCCTCGCGCCGCTCCGGTGATGGCCGAGCCGGTGTCCTGTGCGATCATCAGCCGCCGGAACGGTTTTCCGCCGAAGGCGGTGAGCGTCGGCGCAACGATATGGAAGGGCGTGCCGAAGGTGTGCAGCAGCCGGTCGACGGCGACCGAGCGGCCGGGCGTCAGCGGCACCTTGGCGGCGGCAATGGGACCGAGCTCCGGGTCGTCGACCGGCGCCTCACGAAAGAAGATGTAGGAGCGGTTCTGCCAGAGGATCTCGTCGACCCGCTCAGGATGCGCCTTGAACCAGGCGCGGATCGACTGCATCGTCACTTTTTCCAGCGGGATTTCGCCGGCCTCGCTCAAGATCCTGCCCGGCCCGGTGAAGCGCTGGCCGGATTTTGCGGCATAGGTGACGCGGGAGAGCCGACCATCGGCCATCTTCAGCCGCGCCGCTCCCTGCACATGGATGAAGAAGGCATCGACCTTGTCGGCGAGCCAGGCAATCTCGAGGTTCCGCCCGGACAGCGCGCCGCGCTCGATGGCGCCGCGATCGAAATATTCGACCGGACCTGTCGTCGTCGCGCGCGCGAAGGCGAGATAGGGATCCATCCCGAGGGGCCGATTTTTATCGTCGATGTCGACCAGATCGGCGGGACGGGAGAGCAGCGGCACCGTGAACCGCTCCGTCCTCACCGGCGAGGCCTGGACCTCGGGCTCGTAGAAGCCGGTGACGAGGCCGGCGCCGCCGCTTTCGGCCGCCACCAAAGCGGGAGCGAAATGGCGCTCGAAGAAGGACCGCGCCTCCGACCGATTCGCCGGCGAAACGGAGCGCGCCTCAGCATAGGCCCAGGCGAAAGCGGCGAACGCGACGCCGAGCGAGCCTGTTCGATAGGGCTTGGTCAGGACGTGGCAAGCCGAACGTTTGAACGCCGCGAAGGCGGCGAGGTGATCATCCTCGTCCCAGCCGGGCAGGTCGCCGAAGGATTTTTCCTTGAATGCCGAAGACAGCGACATGACAGCCGCCACTAGAGCCGGATGATTTCAGGCCGGATCGACCTGAAATCTGAATCCGGCTCCAAATTGAAGAGATGGAGCATGATGGCGTCCGAAAACCGCTCCACACTTTTCGGCATCATGCTCTAGGTCAATCTTCTTCTTCCGTGGCGACCAGCTTCCAGTTCGGATCGCGCGACCGGGTATCGCGGAAGAAGGTCCAGACGTCCTTGACCTCGGCGACTTTTTCCGGATCGCCGTCGATGACGGCGCCGACCTTGTCGCGGGTCGCCGAGATCAGCTCGCTGACGATGCGCAGCGTGATATGCGCCTCGGTGCCCTTCATCTCGGCGGCGACGACATCGACCTTGTCGATGCCGACGAAGGAAGACTGGATCTTTTCCGCTTTCGCCTCGCGCTCGCCGATCGCGGCGACGAAGCTGTCATAGACCTCGCGCGACAACAGGTTCTTCAGCGTTTTGCGGTCGCCGTCGGCAAAGGCCATGACGATCATCTCGTAGGCCATCTTGGCGCCATCGATAAAGGTCTTGGGATCGAAGGACGGATCGTTGTCCTTGATCGCGCGCAGGCCCTTGTTGAGATCGCTGTCCGGCTTGGCGAAAGCGTCGATCGCGGCATAGGTCTCCGCCGCCGGTTCCCCCGGCATGCGCTTGCGCGGCAGCGACACCACATTCTCGGACTTCTGCGCCGCATCCTGCTCGCGCGTGCGGCTTGCCGAATAAGGATCGAAGGGCGGGCGTTCGTTTCCGGTGCGACGGCCCAGCACGTTGCGAAGCTGGAAGAAGATCACAACCGCCGCAATCAAAAAGAAAATCGTGCCGAAGTCGAAGAAACCCATATCTTCCGCCAATTCGATCCCTGTCCAGGCCGGACCACCAGAGCCCCTAGAATGGCGGCGGTCGCATAGCGTTCATTACCCAAAGCATATAGAACGGCGGGCGTAATCATTCAAATCAAAGCCAGCCATACCTATCTAAAGGTCCCAGTGCCAGCGGCGATTTCCCGCGAGGCCCGCAAAAGAAGAAAGCGACCGGTCTCAATTTGCGCATTTCGTTCATTCCCCTGTTCCTGCTCCTGCTGCCGCTTCTGGAGATCGCCGGCTTCGTCATCGTCGGCCGCGAAGTCGGCGCTTTGGCGACGATCGGGCTCGTCATCCTCTCCACCATTGCCGGCAGCCTCCTGCTTCGGCACCAGGGATTCGGCGTGATGGCGCGGGTGCGGACGGAAATGGATGCCGGGCGCGATCCAAGCCGCCAACTCGCGCATGGCGCGATGATCGTGCTGGCGGCACTCCTGCTCATCATTCCGGGCTTCATCACCGACATTGTCGCCATCCTGCTGCTCCTGCCGCCGGTGCGCGATCTCGCCTGGCGCCTGCTCAAGAACCGCATCGTGATGGCGACCAGCTTCAGCAGCGGCTTTTCGGCCCGCCGCCGCGACAGGGTCATCGATCTCGATGACAGCGACTTTTCGCGCCAGGACGACTACAAGCGCGGGCCGGATCACAATTCCCCTTGGCGGCGGCTGAAAGACGACTAGCTCTCTTCAGGGTCCGCTCGAATAGCTGTCTCATGCGCGCCGTCGCCCCGAAACGGCTGCGCAATTTCAGGCGGCGCGCAAAACTTGTCTTGTCCTGCCGAGCATGATAGCGAACCCCCGATTTCAATCCGGTCAGCAACGCTGCCCAGGCAAAAGGACAAAGGCTAATGGCCAGCAATGATGATGCCGCGGCAGCCGCCGCCAATGGCAACGGCAAACAGGAACAGCCCTCGCTCAACGTACTTGCGCAATATGTGAAGGACCTGTCCTTCGAAAGCCCCGGCGCGCCGAATTCGCTGCGCGGCCGCGACAAGGCCCCGGGCATCGCCATCAATGTCAACGTCAACGCCAACCCGCTTTCGGACAAGCAGTTCGACGTCAATCTGACATTGAACGCCAAGGCCTCCTTCGACCAGGAAGTGCTGTTCAACGTCGAACTGGTCTATGGCGGCGTCTTCGCCATCAGCGGCTTCCCGCAGGAGCACATGCTGCCGATCCTGTTCATCGAATGCCCGCGGCTGCTCTTTCCCTTCGCGCGCCAGATCATCGCGGACGCCACCCGCAACGGCGGCTTCCCGCCGCTGATGCTCGACCCGATCGATTTCGCGCAGATGTTCCAGCAGCGCATCGCCGAGGACCAGGCCGCCAGCAAGGTCCAGGTGAGCTGAGGAGGCTCGCCACCCATCGTATCGAGAGCCCGGCTTCGCGCCGGGTTTTTTGTTGGAGACGTCTGAAATTAGCGACGGCATTCGTTAGGTCGTCATTCTGGGGCGGAGCAAGGAGCGGAGCGACGTTAGAATGCATGCCGTGACGCTAAGGCGTCGCTGCGGTGAAGGAATTCTGCACCGTTGCACTCTGCGCAAGGGTCACGGCATGGATACTCGGGTCAAGCCCGAGTTTGGCGAACGGATGGGCGGTTCGGCTAATCGCGTCGGTTGCCGCCGGGAGCGCCCCGGCTCAACCCGCAGACGCCACCTTCAGCCATAGCGCCTTTTCGCCGAGCGTGCCGACAAGCCCGGCATGCGCCGCCCGATCCGCCTCGGTGAGGCGCGGCGGCAGCGCGATCGGCCTTGCGCCGATCGAGATGTCGATATCGGCGACTTCGCCGCTACCGTTCATCTGCACGGCCACGGTTTCCAGGACCAGCGCCGCCTGTTTGCCGCCGATGAGCTCGATATAGACCTCGGCCAGCAATTCGGAGTCGAGAAGGGCGCCGTGCTTGGTGCGGCGGGTGTTGTCGATGCCGTAGCGGCGGCAAAGCGCGTCCAGCGAGTTCGGACCCATCGGATGCTTGCGGCGCGCGATCGCCAGCGTGTCGACGATGCGGCCGGGATCGATGGCCGGATGACCGAGCCGGCTGTATTCGAGGTTGAGGAAGCCAAGGTCGAAAGTGGCGTTGTGGGCGATCAGCTTGGCGCCGTCGGTGAAGGCCAGCCATTCCTCGGCGATTTCGGCGAAGGTCGGCTTGCCGGCCAGATCCGCCGCGCTGATGCCGTGCACGGCCTGCGCCTCGGCGTGAATGGCGCGGCCTTGCGGATTGATGAACTTGTGGAAGGTGCGGCCGGTCGGGAAACGGTTGACCAGCTCGACGCCGCCGAGCTCGATGATGCGGTCGTCGCGCAAATCGAGGCCGGTGGTTTCGGTATCGAAGATGATCTCACGCATTCGAATCAATCCGCTCTAAAGAGCAGAATCACCAACCGGAACAAAATGGCAATGGGGACTGCTGACAGCGGCCGTCAGGAAGCGTTTTTGCCGGACTTATCCCCGCTCAATTCGCTGACGATGGCTGCCACCGCCGCACGTCCGGCATCAAAACCCTGGCCGGTGTCGACGATGAAATCTGCATGACGGCGTTTCTCGGCGTCAGGCACCTGCTTGGCGAGGATGGAAGCGAATTTATCGTCGCTCATGCCGGGTCTGGCGAGCACGCGGGCGCGCTGGATCTCGGCCGGCGCGGTGACGACCACGACCTTGTCGACCCGGTTGCGGCCGCCGGTCTCGAACAGCAACGGGATGTCGAGCACCGCAATCGGCGCCCCTGCAGCGCGATGCCGGACCAAAAAGGCGTCGGCGTCGGCCCGCACCAGCGGATGGATGATCGCCTCCAGCTTTTTCAGCGCGGCGGGATCACCCAGCACTGTCTCGGCCAGCCTTGCGCGATCGACCACGCCTGCTTTTGTCGTGCCGGGGAAGGCTCGTTCGACCAGGGGTGCTGCCTTGCCGGCATAGAGGCGATGCACGGTCTCGTCGGAATCATGCACCGGAACGCCGGCCTCGGCGAACATCTTTGCCGTGGTCGACTTGCCCATGCCGATCGATCCGGTGAGGCCGAGCACGATCATGTCAATGCGCTTCGATGTCGGCGACGATCATGCGCCGCAATTGCGGCGTCACCTCAGGTCGCTTGCCGAACCAGCGCTCGAAGCCGGGCACGGCCTGGTGCAGCAGCATGCCGAGGCCATCGACCGTCTTCAGACCGCGCGCCCTGGCGGCAGCAAGCAGCGGCGTGTCCAGCGGCACATAGACGATGTCGGTGACGATGGCGTGGCCGGGCAGACCGGCCGGATCGGCGGCGAGGGTCTCGTTGCCATGCATGCCGAGCGCGGTGGTGTTGATGAGCAGGCCGGCGTCGGAAAGCAATTCGCCGACCGCGCCGGCGCCATGCGCCGAAACCCCGGCGCCGAACCGGTCGGCGAGTTCCTCAGCCCTTGCCAGCGTACGGTTGACGATGCGGATGTCGTTGAGACCTCGGTCCTTCAGGGCGTAGATGACGGCGCGGGAGGCACCGCCCGCGCCCAACACCACGGCCGGACCATTCGCCGCCCAGCCGGGGGCATGTTCATCGAGATTGCCGGCAAAGCCGAGAGCGTCGGTATTGCCGCCCCACAGCACGCCGTCTTCCAGCCACAGCGTGTTGACCGCGCCGATGGCTTCGGCGGCCTCGTCGCGGCGTTCGACCAAGGCGAAGGCTGCTTCCTTGTGCGGGATGGTGACATTGCCGCCGCGATAGCCATTCTCGCCGAGTGATTTCAGGAATGCTGCGAAATCCTCCGGCCGAACGTCGATCGCTTGGTAGCTGCCGTCGATGCCGTATTGCTCCAGCCAGTAGCGGTGGATCTTGGGCGAGCGGGAATGCGCGATCGGGTGGCCGGTGACGAAGGCCCGCTTCTCAACCATCGATCGCTCCCAATGCGCGCAGCTCCTTCAGCACCGGCAACAGCGGCAGGCCGACGATGGTGAAATAGTCGCCCTCGATCCTTTCGAAGAGCTGGATGCCCTCGCCCTCGATCTGGTAGGCGCCGACACTCGCCAGCGCCTTGGCGCCGACGCGCGCCAGGTGGCGGCCGATGAAGGCGGGATCGAGCTTGCGCATGGTGAGGCTGGCGATGCCGACATGGCGCCACAGCACTTCGCCATCGCGGCAGAGCACGGCGGCGCTGTTCAGCTGATGGGTCTTGCCCGACAAGGCCAGGAGATGCCTCCGCGCCCCTTCCATATCGGCCGGCTTGTGGAAGATTTCGTCGCCAAGCGACAGCGTCTGGTCGCAACCGAGCACCAGCGCGCCCGGCCGGCGCTCGCTGACCTCGGTCGCCTTGGCTTCGGCAAGGATCGAAGCGACATCCTCGGGAGACACGCCGCTGTCCTGCAAGGGCGCCTCGAGCGCGCGCTCGTCGACGTCTGCCGGCACCGCCTCGATGTCGAGCCCGGCATTGATAAGCATTGCCTTGCGGAACGGGCTGCCCGAAGCGAGGACGATTTTGCCGGCCATACTGGTTCACCAACGGTTGCGATCCGTCCAGCGCCCGTCACCCGTCTCGGCGCTATGCGCCGAGCCACCTTCTCTCAGGACGGAATGCTCACTTATATCGCCTGCCCTAGCGCGTCTTGCCCCGCAGGGCAACGATCGCCGCCGCGGTTTCCTCGATCGAGCGCCGGCTGACGTCAATCATCGGCCAGCCATGCCTGGTGCAGAGCTGACGCGCGTAGGCGAGCTCCTCGGCGATGGCGGCGCGGTCGACATAGTCGGTCGGCACGTAGTTGTTGCTGTTGCCGAGGATGCGGTTCTGGCGAACATGCGAGATGCGCTCGGCCGTGGCGACGAGGCCGACGATCAGCGGCGTCCTGGCGTTGATCAGGCTTTCCGGCAGCGGCACGCCGAGCACGATCGGAATGTTGGCGGTCTTGATTCCGCGATTGGCGAGATAGATGCTCGTCGGCGTCTTGGAGGTGCGCGAGATGCCGATCAGCACGACATCGGCATCGTCCATGTTGGCCGGCAACTGGCCGTCGTCATGCTCCATGGTGAAGTTCAGCGCATCGATGCGGCGGAAATATTCGGCGTCGAGCACATGCTGGGCGCCGACGCGCCGACCGGCCGGCGTGCCGAGATAGGACTGGAAGACGCTGAGCACGGGCTCCAGCACCGAAACGCAAGGCAGGCCCATGGCGGCGCAGCGCTCGTCGATGCTGCGCGCGAGCTTCTGGTCGACCACGGTGTAGAGAATGATGCCGGGCTCCTCTTCGATATCCTCGAACACCTTGGCGACCTGCTTTTCCGTGCGGATCAGCGGATAAATATGCTCGATGGCGCGTGCGTCCTTATATTGGGCGGAGGCGGCGCGGCCTGCCGCCAGCAGCGTCTCGCCGGTGGCGTCGGAAATCAGATGCAGATGGAAGAAGCTCTGGGGTTTGTTCACAAGAGTTGGTTCCAGACTGTGGGCAGATGTGGACAAGGTTGGACAGAAAGGTCGTGACGTCGAAGGCGACTGTATCAGATGCCACCTTGTCCACAATTCGCCCCGCTGTAGGCTTTGTCGGCGCGCTGGGGACAAAACCGGGGATCAACTTTTCTTGGCCGATATCATCCACAGCTCGAGGTCCGCAGCAGAAGAGCCAAGGCGCTGACTCGAAAGCCTGAATCCGGTTCGTCCCCAGATCGCTCCAAATTGAGAAAGCGGCTGCGCGACAATATGCTGACTGGCCTTTTCGAGCGGCAGGCGGGACAGGTCGCAACCACCACAACCAACAGACTCTTAGAATCAGAAGACTCTTTTAAAATAGATATTTGATTTAAGAGACCTGGAGAGGGCGAGCACTGGATGGCTGGGAAACGGATCATGCTGGACGTCCTCAAGGGCGAGACGGTTTCACCGCCGCCGCTCTGGATGATGCGTCAGGCAGGGCGTTATCTGCCGGAGTATCGCGAGACCCGGAAGCGGGCCGGTTCTTTCCTCGATCTCTGCTATGATCCGGATCTTGCCGTCGAGGTGACGCTGCAGCCGATCGAGCGCTTCGGCTTCGATGCTTCTATCCTGTTTTCCGATATCCTGGTTGTGCCCGATGCGCTGGGACGAGATGTCCGCTTCGAAGAGGGACACGGGCCGATCCTCAAGCCGATTGCGGCGGCCGAAATCGAGGCCCTGGACGGCCAAACGTTTCACGTGAATCTCGAACCGGTCTACGAAACGGTCCGCCGTCTGCGTGCGAAGCTTCCGGTGGAAACGACCTTGATCGGCTTCTGCGGCGCGCCGTGGACGGTGGCGACCTATATGATTGCCGGCCACGGCACGCCGGATCAGGGACCGGCCAGGCTTTTTGCCTATCGCGAGCCGGAGGCCCTTGCGCGGCTCCTGAAGATACTGGCCGATCATTCGGCCGCCTATCTCATCCGCCAGATCGAGGCCGGCGCCGATGTGGTGCAGATTTTCGACTCCTGGTCGGGTGTTCTCGATGAAGCGTCCTTTGAGGCGTTTTGCATCGAGCCCGTTGCGGAGATTGTCCGGCAAGTGAAGGCCGCGCGTCCGGATGTTCCGGTGATCGGGTTCCCCAAGGGCGCCGGCGAGCGCTATCGCGATTACAGGAAGAAGACCGGGATCACCGGTCTCGGGATCGACTGGACCGTGCCGCTGTCGATGGCGCAGGAATTGCAACGCGAAGGCGCGGTGCAGGGCAATCTCGATCCGCTTCGCCTGGTTGCCGGCGGCAGGGCGCTGGCCGACGGCGTCGATGCCATCCTTAGCACGCTGGGCAACGGGCCGCTGATCTTCAATCTCGGCCACGGCATCACGCCGGAAACGCCGGTGGCGCATGTCGAGGCCATGGTGAAAATGGTGCGGAGCCATCGATGACCGAGACGACCAACGAGAACAGCGCCGGCCAGGCGATGAAGCGCATGTTGATCGGCATCGTCCTGCTAGTCGTCCTGACCGCCCTGCTCTTCCTTGTGGCGCCTGATAGCTTCTATCCCTGGGCGAAGGCAATCCATGTGATTGCCGTCATCGCCTGGATGGCGGGGATGCTCTATCTGCCTCGGCTCTTCGTCTATCATGTCGATGCCGAGAAAGGCTCCGTGCAGTCCGAGACCTTCAAGGTGATGGAGCGCCGGCTGCTGCGCGCCATCATCAACCCGGCGATGACCGTGACCTGGGTGTTCGGGCTTTGGCTCGCCTGGAGGGGTTTCGGTTTCCAGGGCGGCTGGCTGCACGCCAAGATCCTCGCCGTGCTGCTGCTTTCGGGTCTGCACGGCTATCTCGCCGGCGCGGTGAGAAAATTTGCCGAGGACAAGAACGAAAAGCCGGCGAGGCACTGGCGGATCGTCAATGAACTCCCCACATTGCTGATGATCGTCATCGTCATCCTGGTCATCGTGAAGCCGTTCTGAGGCTTCCCCACACCCGGCAAAAGGCGGCTTGCTCTTTCAGGCGACCGACGATAAAAGACGGGTCTTCCTTCCCGTCATGCGCCGCCCCTTTCTCGCTTTCGGCCGCGCCCGGCATTTGTCGCATCCAGCCGATTTTTTCTCCCCAAAGCCTACCCAGAGTCCATCTAATGCAAGAAATGAAACTCGCAGAGTTCAAGAATAAGAAGCCGCCGGAGCTGATCGCTTACGCCGAATCGCTCGAGGTGGAGAACGCCAGCGTCATGCGTAAGCAGGAGCTGATGTTCGCGATCCTGAAAAAGCTCGCCATCCAGGACGTCGAGATCATCGGCGAAGGCGTGGTCGAGGTACTGCAGGACGGTTTCGGCTTCCTGCGCTCGGCCAACGCCAATTACCTGCCGGGTCCCGACGATATCTATATTTCACCGTCGCAGATCAGGCGCTTTTCGCTGAAGACCGGCGATACGGTCGAAGGGCCGATCCGCAGCCCGAAAGAGGGCGAGCGTTATTTCGCGCTGCTCAAGGTCAACACCATCAATTTCGATGATCCGGAGAAGATCCGGCACAAGATACACTTCGACAACCTGACGCCGCTCTACCCGACCTCGCGGCTGAAGATGGAGGTGGACAATCCCCCGACCAAGGACATCTCGCCGCGTGTGATCGACCTGGTGGCGCCGATCGGCAAGGGCCAGCGCGCGCTGATCAACGCTCAGCCGCGCACCGGTAAGACGGTGCTGTTGCAGAACATCGCGCACTCGATCACCGCCAACCATCCGGAATGCTACCTGATCGTTCTTCTGATCGACGAGCGTCCGGAGGAAGTCACCGACATGCAGCGCTCGGTCAAGGGCGAAGTCATTTCCTCGACCTTCGACGAACCGGCGGCGCGCCATGTGCAGGTCGCCGAAATGGTGATCGAGAAGGCCAAGCGCCTGGTCGAGCATGGGCGCGATGTCGTCATCCTGCTCGATTCCATCACCCGCCTCGGCCGCGCCTACAACACCGTGGTGCCGTCATCCGGCAAGGTGTTGACCGGCGGTGTTGACGCCAACGCGCTGCAGCGTCCGAAGCGCTTCTTCGGCGCCGCGCGCAACATTGAGGAAGGCGGGTCGCTGACCATCATCGCCACCGCGCTGATCGACACCGGCAGCCGCATGGACGAAGTCATTTTCGAAGAGTTCAAGGGCACCGGTAACTGTGAAATCCAGCTCGACCGCAAGGTGGCCGACAAACGCATCTACCCGGCGATCGACATCCTCAAGTCCGGGACCCGCAAGGAGGACCTTCTGGTGCCGCGTTCGGATCTGCAGAAGATCTTCGTGCTGCGCCGGATCCTTGCGCCGATGGGAACGACCGATGCGATCGAATTCCTCATCGACAAGCTCAAGCAGACCAAGACCAACGCGGATTTCTTCGATTCGATGAATACCTGATCGGGCGCCGAGGGACCGGTCCTTTCTTCGGCATACAAGGCGGAGCAAGGAGCGAGGCGACGCTGCGCAGAACCCTAAGTCCATGCCGTTGTTTTTTGAGCTTTGCGGCGGTGCAGAATTCCGCACCGCCGCATTCATCGGAAGCGCCGCGACATAGATCCTGGGTCAAACCGAGGAGACGAAGCTGTTTATTCCCGCCGCAACAGCTTCTCCAACTCGCCCGCATCCGTAACCGCCGGCAGGCATGTCTGTCCGCTGCAGAACCAGGCTCCCGGCTTGTCCGTCGGCGGCAGCACGCCGCCCGGCAAAAGCGGTTGATTCGCTTCCGTACCGATGGGCAGTACGACATCGACCCGGCGTGGATCGGAACTTCGATTCGCCACCGGAACAAGGCTTGAGGAATCAAGCTTGTCTATGATGACGAGCTTCAGCGGTTCGAGCGCCAGCGCGCAGGCGTTGATGATGCCGGCCTGGCCGTAGGCTTGCTGCGCGGCGCGACCCATGGCGTGTTCGGCTGTCGTCCATGCCTTTGCCCAAAGATGGTGATCGCCGGTAAGGGACGAGAGCCGGACCAGCGCCTCGACGATCTGGCCGGTGGCGGAGGGGATTGCCTCATCGACATCGCCGCGGATACGGATCGGCACATCGACGCTGTCGGACGCCGTCAGATAATAGCCGGTCTTTTCAGGATCCTGATGCCAGCGGTCGAGCCGATCGATGAACTGCCGGGCATGGTCCATATAGGCAGAACTGCCGGTTGCCTCGAACAGCGCGATCGCCGCGTTGGTCATGGCGGCATAGTCGCTCGACAGCGCCGGGAAAAGCTTCTTGTCGCCGAGCATCGAATGCGGCAGGCGGCGGTCCTTGCTGGCTTCGACGATGTGGGCGAAGGCCTTGACGGCGGCGTCCACCCAGTCGGCTCGCCCGACGGAGCGGCCCGCTTCCGCGAGGGCCGCAATCATCAATCCGTTCCAATCGGTAAGCGCCTTGGCGTCGCGGCCGGGCCTGACGCGATTTTCTCTGGCAGCTAGCAATTTCGCCTTCAGCGCTGCGAGCTGAGCGTCATCGCTGATCCCCTGGCGCTGCTGTGCCTCGCTCTGGCGGATGATGGGCTTGCCTTCCCAGCCATGCGGAGCGGCGAGCTCGAAATATTGGAAGAAGCGAGCGGAATCAGCACCGAGTGCGGCTTCAACCTCTTCCCCGCTCCAGGTGTAGAACAACCCCTCCTCGCCTTCGCTGTCGGCATCGAGGCTGGCCGCAAAAGCGCTGCCCTCGACGCGCATTTCCCGCAGCAGCCAGCCCACGGTTTCCTCGATTCGCTTCCGAAACAACTCATTGCCTGTTGCCGCGAAGGCCCAATTGCACATGCGGATGAGTTGGGCGTTGTCGTAAAGCATCTTCTCGAAATGCGGGACCAGCCATTCGGCATCGGTCGAGTAACGGCTGAGACCGCCGCCGACATGGTCGTAGATGCCGCCGGCGAGCATTTTTTCCAGGCTGATGAGCACGGCGTCGCGATGGGCGGTCTGGCCGTCGCGCAGCCAGGACAGCCACAGACTGTGCATGAAGGGCGCGTTGGGGAATTTCGGCGCGCCGCGCAAGCCGCCGAGATCGCGGTCGATCATGCCCTCGATGCGGCCGGCAAGATCGGCAAGCGTGCCGCGGTCGAGCACCGCCTTTCCCTTCGCGCCGGCCAGCCGCTGCTCGACATGGGTGGTCAGCGCGTCGGCGCTTTGGCCAAGGCTCTCCTGCTTCTCGCGCCAGGCCTTGTCGACCGCCTCCAGCACCTGGACAAAGCCCGGCCGTCCATAGCGCGCCTCGCGCGGAAAATAGGTGCCGCCCCAGAAAGGCTTGCCATCGGGCGTGAGGAACATGGTCAGCGGCCAGCCGCCCTGCTCGCCCATGGCATGGAGTGCCGCCATGTAGATCTGGTCGATATCCGGGCGCTCCTCGCGATCGACCTTGATATTGACGAAGAGGCGGTTCATGACGGCGGCGACGGCATCGTTCTCGAAGCTTTCATGGGCCATGACATGGCACCAGTGGCAGGCGGCATAGCCGATGGACAGCAGGATCGGCCGTCCGAGTTCCTTCGCCTCGGCAAGGGCGGCCGGAGACCAGCCCCGCCAATGCACGGGATTGTCGCTGTGCTGCTGCAGATAGGGGCTGGCCTCTTCGGCAAGCAGGTTTCGCGCGGGCAAGGTCACAATGAGCGGCTCGGCTTGGTTGATGAGCAGGCAATTCCGGGAAAGCTACGGCTGACGTCCGGAACGGCGCCTGAAAGAAGATACCTAGGGTGGTTCGGCAGGTCGGGCAAATGGCAACCTCGAAGGAATCTATCGTAGCGCTGTCGAGCGGTCGCCTGCCCGCCGGCATCGCCGTGATCCGCATCTCCGGCCCGAAGACTCGATTCGTACTCGAAACGATTGCCGGCGGCGGTATTAAGGATCGCTTTGCCACTTTGCGCAAGCTGATGGGACCGGACGGTTCGGTCATCGATCACGGGCTTGTCGTGTTCTTTCCCGGACCTAGCAGCTTCACCGGCGAGGACGTTGGCGAGTTCCATGTACACGGCAGCCGCGCCGTTGCGGCAAAAATGCTGGAAACGCTCACCGGCTTTGCCGGCGTCAGACATGCCCAGCCTGGCGAATTCACGCGGCGCGCCTTTCTCAACGGCAAGCTCGATCTGGTCGAGACCGAGGCGCTGGCGGACCTCGTCAATGCCGAGACGGAGGCGCAGCGACGCTTTGCCGTGCGTAACGCCGAGGGCGCGCAGAGCGAGCTCTATTCGGGGTGGCGCCGGCGGTTGATCCATGCCCGGGCAATGATCGAGGCGGAAATCGACTTCGCTGAGGAGGAGGATGTGCCGGGTTCGGTCTCGAAGGCGGTCTGGACCGATGTGGCGGCGATGGCCGACGAGATCGAACGCCATATTCAGGGGTTCAAGGCGGCCGAGATCATTCGCGATGGCTTCGAGGTCGTCATCCTCGGCGCGCCGAACGCCGGCAAGTCCAGTCTGTTCAACGCCCTGGCCCAACGCGAGGCGGCAATCGTCACCGACGAGCCGGGCACCACGCGCGACCTGCTGGAGGTGGTGCTGGACCTCCACGGGATGAGAGTTCGGGTCGTCGATACGGCAGGCCTGCGCGAGGCCGCCGGCAAGGTGGAGACGATCGGCATCGAACGAGCGCGTGCCAAGGCCGGTGGCGCGGACCTGGTTTTGCTGCTGGAGGATATGGTCGATCCACAGCCCGTCGGCGCGGTTCCGACAGGTGTTCCGCTCCTGAGGATCGGGACCAAAACCGATCTCATGGGAGCGCGTAGAGGGGCCTATGATTTGGCCATCTCTTCCAAGGAAGGTATCGGAATTTCGGAACTGCTGGACGAGATTGCGGGTCGCGCCGCTGCCGCAGTCGGAGGGGCCGGTGATATCTTGCCGTCGAGGCTCCGCCATGTCGAGCTGCTGGAGGAGGCGAAGGATTTTCTCTTGGCGGCGCTGTCGGGGCAAAGCCTGGAGCTGCGCGCGGAAGAGTTGCGGGTGGCCACGGACCGGCTTGGGCGAATTATCGGCGCTGTCGATGTCGAGGATATGCTCGACGTCATCTTTTCGCAGTTCTGCATCGGCAAGTGATTCACTTGGGACGCGGGGCGGCTGTGCGCTCCGGATGATTCACGTGAAACAACGGCAGGATGCGGCGGATGGTGTTTCACGTGAAACGAGTCCGGGCTCCAGACGCGTCGCGTGCTAGCCAAACGGCGCTGCCCCTCATTGCCTGCCTCGTAGAAGGCGAGGACGGCTGGCCACTAAAGCAACGGCGCTGATTCGCAGCGCTTGAGAAGTGAAAAATCGTCCGTGGGATAAGCGCCTTCCTTCCTTCGGGACGAGGTCGGACAGGCAGACCACTGGCACGCAGCCCCATCCCCGGCGATCACCTCCGCAACGGACTGCATCCTTGACAGCGGAGGCTGGCGGGGACATGTGTCAAAGCATCTCTGAAACGGATTCTTGCAATGACCAATCACTATGACGTGGTGGTGGTGGGCGGCGGCCATGCCGGATGCGAAGCGGCGAGCGCGGCTGCGCGCGCCGGCGCCCGGACGGCGCTGGTGACGCTCCGCTTCGAGACGATCGGCGTCATGTCCTGCAATCCGGCCATCGGCGGCCTCGGCAAGGGTCATCTCGTGCGCGAGATCGACGCCATGGACGGGTTGATGGGCCGCATTGCGGACGCTGCCGGAATCCAATTCCGCCTGCTGAACCGCCGCAAGGGCCCAGCGGTGCGTGGGCCGCGGACCCAGGCCGACCGCAAGCTATATCGTCTTGCCATGCAGGCGGCGATCCGCGAGCAGGCCAATCTCGACGTGGTGGAGGGCGAAGTCCTGGACTTCGAGATCGAGGACGGTCGGGTTGCGGCCGTGCTGGTCTCCGGTGACAGGCGGTTCGCCTGCGGCGCCGTGGTGCTGACGACCGGCACGTTCCTGCGCGGGCTGATCCATATAGGAGAGAAGAAGATCGTCGCCGGCCGGATGAACGAGCAGGCGAGCCATGGGCTCTCGGCGACGATGGCGCGGGCCGGTTTCAAGCTCGGGCGGCTGAAGACCGGGACGCCCCCTCGCCTCGACGGCCGCACCATCGATTGGGCCTCGCTGGAACGCCAGGCCGCAGACGATCAGCCGGTGCCGTTCTCGCTGATGACAGACCGCATCGCGAACCCGCAGATCAACTGCGGTATCACACGCACTACGCAGGCGACACATGAGTTGATTCGCCTCAATTTGAAGCGTTCGGCGATGTATTCCGGCTCGATCGAAGGCGTTGGGCCGCGCTACTGTCCCTCTATCGAGGACAAGATCGTCAAGTTCGGCGACCGCGAGGGTCACCAGATCTTCCTCGAGCCGGAGGGCCTCGACGACGACACCGTCTATCCGAACGGCATCTCGACCTCGCTGCCGGAAGAGGTGCAACTCGACATGTTGAAGACGATCCCCGGCCTGGAACGGGCGACGATGCTGCAGCCGGGATACGCCATTGAATATGACCACGTCGACCCGCGCGAGCTCAAGCCGACGCTGGAGACGAAGCGCGTCGCCGGGCTGTTTTTGGCCGGGCAGATCAACGGCACCACGGGCTACGAGGAAGCCGGCGCGCAAGGCCTCGTTGCCGGCATCAACGCCGCGCGCAGGGCATCGTCAGGCGAGCCGTTCGTGCTCAGCCGCACCGAAGCCTATATCGGCGTGATGATCGACGACCTCACCAGCCGCGGCATTGCCGAGCCCTATCGCATGTTCACTTCGCGGGCGGAGTTCCGGCTTTCGCTGCGCGCCGACAATGCAGACGAGCGGCTGACGCCGCTGGCCGACCGCTTGGGGATCGTCTCCTCCGAGCGGATGCAACGTTTCGACGCGATCAGTGTGAAGCTCGACGCTGCCCGCGCGCTGGCAAAGTCGATCGCCTTCACGCCGAATGAAGCCGCGCGGCATGGACTGGAGATCAACCGGGACGGCGTTCGGCGTTCCGCCTACGACCTTCTCGCCTATCCCGGCGTCGATATGGTCTGGTTGACGCGGATCGAGCCACGGTTTGGCGAACTCGACCCCAACACGGCAGAGCGGCTTGAGACCGAGGCGAAATATTCCGTCTATCTCGAGCGCCAACAGGCTGACGTGGCGCAGATCAGGCACGAGGAATCGCGGCTCATTCCGGAGACCATCGACTTCGCGGACGTGCCAGGCCTTTCCAATGAGCTGAAGCAGAAGATGAAGGCACGCCGGCCGCGCTCGATTGCCGACGCGCAGCGCATGGAAGGGATGACGCCAGCGGCTCTGGCGATCATTGTCGCGCATGTTCGCAATGCCGAGCTGGCTGCACGAAGGTCGGTCGCGTGAGTGGCGATGCCTGGGCGGACCTGCAGAAGGCAGCGGGTCCGGTTTCACGTGAAACATTCGAGCGGCTGCAGGCCTTCGAGCGGCATTTTCAAAAATGGAACCGCAGCATCAATCTGGCGGCGCCATCGACGCTAGACGACGTCTGGCGCCGCCACATCCTGGACAGCGCCCAGCTTGCGCGAATCGCGCCGACCGCAATGCGCTGGGTCGACCTCGGCTCGGGCGGCGGCTTTCCCGGATTGGTACTCGGTTTTCTGCTTGCAGAGCGGCCGGGCGCCACGATCGATCTGGTTGAAAGCAACCGCAAGAAGGCCTCGTTCCTGCAATCGGTCGTCGGCCAATTCGGCCTACCGGCGCGCGTGCTGGCGCGACGCATCGATGACAGCTATCCACTTGTTTCTGCACCGGAAGTTGTTACGGCGCGGGCATTGGCGGCGCTTCCGGACCTGCTCGATCTTGCCGCACCCTGGCTGACCAAGGGCGCGCGTTCGCTTTTTCACAAAGGCCGGGATTACCGGGCCGAAGTGGAAGAAAGCGCTCACCGCTGGAGCTTCGATCTGGTAGAACATCCAAGCATGACAGACGCTCATGGCGTCATTCTGGAAATCACCGATCTGCACCCGGCGACCCCGCAATGAATCACTGGCATCGACCCATGAAAACTGGACTGCGTATCATCACCGTTGCCAACCAGAAGGGTGGCGTCGGCAAGACGACCACGGCGATCAATCTGGCGACGGCGCTGGCCGCGATCGGCGAGCGCGTGCTGATCGTCGACCTCGATCCGCAGGGCAATGCCAGCACCGGGCTCGGCATCGAACGCAAGGATCGCACCGTCTCGTCCTATGACGTGCTGACCGGCGAGCTCGAGCTGGAGGCGGCCGCGGTGCCGACCGCGGTGCCGGGTTTGTCCATCGTGCCCTCAACCCTCGATCTGCTCGGCATCGAAATGGAGATCGCCTCGGCGCCAGACCGGGTGCTGCGCCTGCGCAATGCGCTGCGTGCGGCAGCCGCGCGCGCGGCGCCGTTCGGCTATGTGCTGATCGACTGCCCGCCGTCGCTCAATCTTTTGACTTTGAATTCAATGGCGGCGGCCGATTCCGTTCTGGTGCCGCTGCAATGCGAGTTCTTCGCGCTGGAAGGCCTTAGCCAATTGCTCGAAACGGTCGAGCAGGTGCGCGGCACGATCAATCCGGACCTCACCATCCAGGGCATCGTGCTCACCATGTTCGATGGCCGCAACAACCTCGCCAACCAGGTGGTGCAGGATGTGCGCGCGCATATGGGCGACAAGGTCTACGAGACGATCATCCCGCGCAACGTGCGCGTTTCCGAAGCGCCGTCCTACGGCAAGCCGGCAATCCTTTACGATCTCAAATGTTCCGGCAGCCAGGCCTATCTGCAGCTTGCCTCGGAAGTGATCCGCCGCGAGCGCAAGCTGCGCGCCGCCTGAATAGCGCAGGCCGAATTTCACTAATTAGTAGCCGATTCGACTCCGAAACGATCTGGACGGAATGATGAGCGAAGACCAATCGAGAAAAAGACTGGGCCGCGGCCTCGCGGCGCTGATCGGCGAGATCGATCGTCCGGCAGCGGCCGAAAAGCCGAGCGCGGTCGCGGCGGATGGCAAGGTGCCGATCGAGTTCGTCAGCCCGAACCCGAAGAACCCGCGCCGGCATTTCGGCGACGCCGAACTCACCGACCTCGCCCAGTCCATCCGAGAGCATGGCGTGGTGCAGCCGGTGGTGGCGCGGCCTTCGCCGTCGCAGCCCGGCCGCTATGAGATCATCGCCGGCGAGCGGCGCTGGCGCGCCGCGCAGCGCGCGGGGCTGACCGAAATCCCGCTCATCGTGCGCGACGTCAACGACCGCACCGCGCTGGAGCTGGCAATCATCGAGAACGTGCAGCGCGCCGATCTCAATCCGGTCGAAGAAGCGCAGGGCTATCAGCAGCTGATCGACGAGCATGGCTACACGCAGGCCGATCTCGGCCAGGTGATCGGCAAGAGCCGCAGTCATGTCGCCAACACGCTGAGGCTCCTGAAGCTGCCTGACGTCATCCGCGACATGCTGGTCGACGGCGCGTTGTCGGCCGGCCATGCCCGCACGCTGGTCACGGCCGGAGATCCGGCGGGGCTCGCCAAGCGGATCGTCGAGGAGGGGCTTTCGGTGCGCCAGGCCGAGGCGCTGGCGCAAATGCCCGCGGGACCGACACCCGCCAAAGTAAGGTCCGCGCCGAGCGCGCCGGGAAAGGATCCCGACACGCTGGCCTTGGAAAAGCTGATGACCGACACGATCGGCATGATTGTCTCGATCGAGCATAAGGCCAAGGGCGGCACGCTGCGGGTCGACTACCGGTCGCTGGATCAGCTCGATGAGTTGTGCCGGCGGCTGAAGGACGACCGATAAGTAGCTGAATTACATGAAATTAGCCGACTAATAAAGTTCTGGCTTAGGATTAGATCTAGGCTGATATATTGGTGATAGGCACAACAAGGGCCGGCCGCTGCGTTGGCCTCTTCTTTTTTGCGGCGCCCGCGATAGGCGAAAGCCGAGGCGCCGGCCAATCGCCTTACAGGGGGAGGGCTGATCGCCTACCTCTGCGCCAATCTCGCGCTTTCCACCGCGATGCCGAGCAGCGCCTGACGGGCTAGCGCCTCCGACAGGTCGGGCCGCTTGCGCGTTTGCAGCACAGCTGCCTGCAGCCGGTTCAGCGCGCGGCCGAGGGCTTCGCTGTTCCAGCGCTCGAGCGTCTTTTCCACCAGCTTGCGGCGCGAGAAGAAGACCGGTGGACGCGCTCCCGCTACGACCGAGGCGGCGTTGCGGCCGCCGGATTCCATCTGGCCGCGCATGACCTGGATCGCCTGCAATTGCCGCATCGCCGAGGACAGCACCAGGAAAGGATGGCCGCCGGACGCACAATGCCGGGTGAAGGCAATGTCGAAATCTCCGACCTTGCCGTCGAGCATGGCGTCGACCGCACCGTCGAAGGAGGCGCCGGAGACATCGCCGGACAAGGCGTTGACGTCGTCGAGGTCGATCTCCTTCTTGCCATGGGCGTAGAGCACCAGCTTGTCGATCTCGCCGCGCGAGGCCAGACGGTCGCCGCCGAGATTGCGGCGCAGCGCCTGGCGGGCGTCGAGCGTCATCGACATGCCGGCCTTGCGCAGCTCGTCGTCGATCACCGAGTCGAGATCCCGGGCCTCGTCGGCGTAGCAGGGCAAGGCGATGGCGTTGCCGGCTGCCTCGACGATGGCCCGCAGGCCAGTGCCCTTCTTCAGGTCGCCCGCCTCGATGAGGATGAGAGCATCCGGCGCCGGCTCCGCCGTCAGCGCCTTGATGTCGTCGGCCAGCGCCTTCTGGTCGCTGGCGTTGCGGACCCAAAGCAGCCGCCGGTCGGAAAACATCGGCACGGTGCGCGCCTCGTCGAGCAGACGGCCTTCGTCGCGGTCGACTTCCGCGCCATCCAGCTTGACCACTGAGAAAGGGTCGTCGAGCGGCAGCCCGGTCTTCAACGCGAAGGTCTTGGCCCGCTCGGCGACCAGGCCGCGATCGGGGCCGTAAAGCAGGACGATGGCCATGGACGGGTCCGGCCGCGCCAGCCACGAATCGACCTCGTATCCCTTCTTCTGTGCCATGCGGGGTGAGTTAGCATGAGGCGGAGACGGAGTGAACGGAGAAGCGGCCGGCCTCTCTTCGTCATCCTCGGGCTTGACCCGAGGATCCATGCCGTGACTTTTGCCGGGGAGCGCCAGGGTGCAGAATATTCTCTAACCGCCGCAACGCGTTGACGTCGCGGCATAGATTCCAGGGTCTGCGCGCGTCGCTCCGCTCCTTGCTCCGCCCTGGAATGACGATCCTGAAGCAGAGTCTGTCACGCCCCTCTGCCCTGCCGAGCATCTCCCCCACGACGGTAGAGATTAGCTGCGTTGGCCGGCGCGCATGCCTTGATTGTCTTTTGTGGCGGCAAACGCTCCGCAAACTTCCGCCAAATTGCGCGACGCTTGCAAACATCGACAAGAAATTTCGGCGCCATATCTGCATCTTATCGGCCATGTGCCGCATCGGCTCGACGAGGCTGATGACCGGGAGGACGGCCGCCATCTCGCCCGATGAAATGGCGGCGCGGATGTGCAAGTATCGCACCGGCAACATTGGAGGACGAAGGTCATGGCCGATGCTGGAATGTTGCGCTTTCATGTTCCCGAGCCCGAGGTTCGGCCCGGCGGCACGCCCGACTTCTCGAATGTGACAATTCCCAAGGCCGGTTCGGTGCCGCGGCCGGAGGTCGATGTCGATCCGCGCACCATCCGCGACATGGCCTTCTCCATCATCCGCGTGCTTAACCGCGCCGGCGAAGCGGTCGGGCCATGGGCCGGGCTGCTCACCGACGAGGAACTGCTCGAAGGCCTGCGCCATATGATGGCGCTCAGGACCTTCGATGCGCGCATGCAGATGGCGCAGCGCCAGGGCAAGACCTCTTTCTACATGCAGCATCTGGGCGAAGAGGCGGTGAGCTGCGCCTTCCGCAAGGCACTCAAGCCTGGCGACATGAATTTCCCGACCTATCGGCAGGCTGGCCTGCTCATCGCCGACGGCTATCCGATGGTTGCGATGATGAACCAGATCTATTCCAACGAGGCCGATCCGCTGAAGGGCCGGCAGCTGCCGATCATGTACTCCTCGAAGGAGCACGGCTTCTTCTCGATCTCCGGCAATCTGGCGACGCAGTACATCCAGGCGGTCGGCTGGGCGATGGCCTCGGCGATCTCCAACGATTCCTGCATCGCCGCGGCCTGGATCGGCGACGGCTCGACCGCGGAGTCCGATTTCCATGCGGCGCTGGTCTTCGCCTCGACCTACAAGGCCCCGGTCGTGCTCAATGTCGTCAACAACCAGTGGGCCATCTCCACCTTCCAGGGCATTGCCCGCGGCGGCTCGGGCACTTTCGCCGCGCGCGGTCTAGGCTTCGGCATCCCGTCGCTGCGGGTCGACGGCAACGACTATCTCGCCGTCCATGCGGTAGCCAAATGGGCGATCGAGCGGGCGCGTCGCAATCTCGGGCCGACCCTGGTCGAATATGTCACCTATCGCGTCGGCGCGCATTCGAGCTCGGACGATCCGTCGGCCTACCGGCCGAAGGCGGAATCGGACGCCTGGCCGCTCGGCGACCCGATCATCCGGCTGAAGAACCATCTCATCCACAAGCAAGTCTGGACGGAACAGCGCCACATCCAGGCGGAAGCCGAGATCCTCGAAACCGTGATCGCGGCGCAGAAGGAAGCCGAAAGCCACGGCACGCTGCATGCCGGCGGCAAGCCGTCGACGCGCGACATGTTCGAGGGCGTCTATGCCGAAACACCGCCGCATCTCAGGCGTCAACGCCAGCAGGCGGGGGTCTGATCGATGCCCAGACGCACCATGATCGAGGCGATCCGCGACGCCATGGATGTCTCGATGGCGCGCGACGAGCGCGTCATCGTCTATGGCGAGGATGTCGGCTTTTTCGGCGGCGTGTTCCGCTGCACGCAGGGCCTGCAGGCCAAATACGGCAAGAACCGCTGCTTCGATGCGCCGATCAGCGAATCCGGCATTGTCGGCTCGGCGATCGGCATGGCCGCCTATGGGCTGAGGCCCTGCGTCGAGGTGCAGTTCGCCGACTATGTCTATCCGGCTTACGACCAGATCGTCTCGGAGGCGGCGCGGCTGCGCTATCGCTCCAACAACGATTTCACCTGCCCGATCGTCGTCAGGATGCCGACCGGCGGTGGCATCTTCGGCGGCCAGACGCACAGCCAGAGCCCGGAAGCGCTGTTCACGCATGTCTCCGGCCTCAAGACAGTGGTGCCGTCCAATCCGCATGACGCCAAGGGGCTATTGATCGCCGCGATCGAGGATCCGGACCCGGTCATCTTCCTGGAACCGAAGCGGCTCTACAACGGCCCCTTCGACGGCCATCACGACAACCCGGTGACGCCTTGGTCGAAGCACGAGCTCGGCGAGGTGGCGGATGGCCATTACACCGTACCGCTCGGCAAGGCGGCGATCCGCCGGCAAGGCTCGGCGGTCACCGTGCTCGCCTACGGCACCATGGTCTATGTCGCGCAGGCCGCGGCCGCGGAAACCGGCATCGATGCCGAAATCATCGACCTCAGGACGCTCCTGCCGCTCGACCTCGACACGATCGTCACCTCGGTGAAGAAGACCGGGCGCTGCGTCGTCGTGCATGAGGCGACGCTGACCTCCGGCTTCGGCGCCGAGCTCGCGGCGCTGGTGCAGGAGAACTGCTTCTACCATCTGGAGGCGCCAGTGGCGCGGGTCGCCGGCTGGGACACGCCCTATCCGCATGCGCAGGAGTGGGAGTATTTCCCCGGCCCCGCGCGGGTCGGGCGCGCGCTCGTCGAGACCATGGAAGCCTGAGGGGGGCCGGACGATGGGCGAATATGTCATCAAGCTTCCCGATGTCGGCGAAGGCGTCGCCGAGGCCGAGCTTGTCGAATGGCATGTCAAGATCGGCGACCTGGTGCGCGAGGATGCGGTGCTGGCGGCCGTCATGACCGACAAGGCGACCGTCGAGATCCCCTCGCCGGTCGATGGCGAGATCCTCTGGCTCGGCGCCGAGATCGGCGACACGGTGGCGATCGGCTCGCCGATCGTGCGGCTCAAAATCGCCGGCGAAGGCAACGTGAAAGCAGGCAGCGGTGCCAAGGCCGCGCCGAAGGCAGAAGCGCCGGCCGAGCCCGTGGAGGCAAAGTCCCAACCGCTGTCGGACGCCTCGAAAGCGGCGCCGAAACCGGCACAGCCTTCCGTCGCGGCACCGAAGGCTGGGCGCCCGGCGTCCGTCATCGGCGCGCCGCGCGCGGAAGGCGAAAAGCCGCTGGCTTCTCCTGCCGTCCGACTGCGCGCCAAGGAAGCCGGCATCGATCTGCGCCAGGTTGCAGGCAGCGGTCCGGCCGGGCGCATCAGCCATGAGGACATCGAGGCCTTCCTGGCGCGCGGCCCGCGGCTTGCCCGCGCCACCGGCCTTGCCCGCAAGGAGGGCATCGAGGACATCAAGGTCGTCGGGCTGCGGCGCAAGATCGCCGAGAAGATGGCGCTCGCAAAGTCGCACATTCCCCATATCACCTATGTCGAGGAGATCGACGTCACGGCGCTGGAAGAACTGCGCGCGGCGCTCAACAAAGAGAAGCGGCAAGACCGGCCGAAGCTGACGCTGCTGCCGTTCCTGATGCGGGCAATGGTCAAGGCGATCGCCGATCAGCCGAACCTCAACGCGCTGTTCGACGACGAGGCCGGCGTTATTCACCAACACGCGGGCATCCATGTCGGCATCGCCGCCCAGACGCCGACCGGGCTCGTCGTGCCGGTGGTCAAGCATGCCGAGGCGCGCGACCTCTGGGAAAGCGCCGCCGAGATCAACCGGCTTGCCGACGCGGCCAAGTCCGGCACGGCGACGCGCGATGAGCTTTCCGGCTCGACCATCACCATCACCTCGCTCGGGGCGATGGGCGGCGTGGCGACCACGCCGGTCATCAATTATCCGGAAGTGGCGATCGTCGGCGTCAACAAGATCATGGTGCGGCCGGTATGGGACGGCGCGCAGTTCCTTCCGCGCAAGATTATGAATCTGTCGTCCAGCTTCGACCATCGCGTCATCGACGGCTGGGACGCCGCGGTTTTCGTGCAGCGGATCAAGGCGTTGCTTGAGACGCCGGCGCTGATCTTCGTGGAATAGTCGTATGGATACGGACGACGTTGCCCCCTCGTCATCCTCGGGCTTGACCCGAGGATCCATGCCGCGACCTCGCCCGAAGGGCGCGGCGGACCAGAATTCTGGACCGTTGCAACGCCTTCACGTCACGGCATGGATCCTGGGGTCTACGCGCGTCGCTACGCTCCTTGCTCCGCCCCAGGATGACGAGATTCCACGGATATCGGCCAATCGCCACGGTCTGCGTTCGCCAGGCCCTAACCCTCTGCCAAAATCCCCGTGCTCAGCAACGAGAAGCCCATGAAAGAGATCTCCTGCAAGCTGCTCGTCATCGGCGCCGGTCCGGGCGGCTATGTCTGCGCCATCCGCGCCGGGCAACTCGGCGTCGACACGGTGATCGTCGAGTTCGGCAAGCCGGGCGGCACCTGCCTCAATGTCGGCTGCATCCCGTCCAAGGCGCTCATTCACGCGGCGGAAGAGTTCGAGAAGATCGCGCACATCGCCGGCGGCAAGGGGCCGCTCGGCATCGCGGTCGCCCCGCCGACGCTCGACCTGACCAAGACGGTCGCATGGAAGGACGGCATCGTTAGCCGGCTGAACAGCGGCGTCGCTGGGCTGCTGAAGAAGGCCAAGGTCAAGACCGTGCAGGGCTGGGCGACGTTCCGCGACGGCAAGACCGTCGAGGTCGAGACCGAGACGGGAAGCCAGGTGATCCGCGCCGAGGCGGTGGTGATCGCCAGCGGCTCGGTGCCGGCCGAACTGCCGTTCCTGCCCTTCGGCGGCCCGGTCATCTCGTCGACCGAAGCGCTGGCGCTGAGCGAGGTGCCGGACAAGCTCGCCGTCGTCGGCGGCGGCTATATCGGGCTCGAGCTCGGCATGGCCTTCGCCAAGATGGGCGCCAAGGTCGCCGTGGTCGAAGCCCTGCCGCGCGTGCTTGCGCAATATGATGCCGAGCTGACGCGGCCGGTGCTGAAGCGGCTCGGCGAGCTCGGCATCGAGGTGATGCTGGGTGCCAAGGCCAAGGGGCTGTCGACCAAGGGCGATGCGCTGCTGGTCGAGATGGCAGATGGCAAGAACGCCAAGCTCGCCGCCGACAGGGTCCTGGTGACGGTGGGGCGCAAGCCGCTCACCGAGGGCTGGGGGCTGGAGCAGATCGACCTCGACATGGTCGGAAGATTCATCCGCATCGACGACCAGTGCCGCACCTCGATGCGGGGCATCTACGCTATCGGCGATGTCACCGGAGAGCCGATGCTGGCGCACCGGGCGATGGCGCAGGGCGAGATGGTGGCCGAGATCGTCGCCGGCCACAAGCGAGGCTGGGACAAGCGCGCGATCCCGGCGATCTGCTTCACCGATCCCGAGCTGGTCACCGCCGGCCTGTCGCCGGACGAGGCGAAGGCGCTCGCCGGCGAGATCAAGATCGGACATTTTCCGTTCGCCGCCAACGGCCGCGCCATGACCAGGCAAGGCGAGGACGGGTTCGTGCGCATCGTCGCCCGCGCGGACAACCATCTGGTGCTGGGCATCCAGGCGGTCGGGCAGGGCGTTTCGGAACTGGCCGCGGCCTTTGGCCTGGCGCTCGAAATGGGCGCGCGGCTGGAGGATATAGCAGGCACCATTCATGCGCATCCGACCCAGGGCGAGGGCTTCCAGGAAGCGGCGCTGAAGGCGCTCGGGCACGCGCTGCATGTTTAGAGGGAGCGTGATCTCCCCCCTTGAGGGGGAGATGGCCGGCAGGCCAGAGGGGGTCGCCGCGCGTGAAGCGCTGACTTCCTCTTTGGCTTTCACATGCGCTGCACTGGCTGAGAGGACCCCCCTCTGTCGCCTTCGGCGACATCTCCCCCTCAAGGGGGGAGATCACACAGCTCAGCCCGCCAGGCGGCTCGCCGTCTCGTGCTGGGCGTAGGCTCGGCCGAAGCGGTTGGCCAGAAATGCGTCGAGCGCGATGTCTTCCTGCCGGACGAAACCTTTCGCCGGCAGCGTGCCGTCGGCCAGCATGTCGAGCACGGCGCAGATGCCGGAGGCGGTGGTGATCTGGATGGCGCTGCGAACGAGGTTGCCGACGCGGTGCGAATAGATCTTGTTGGCGTAGGTCTCCTGCAGCAGGCGACCGTTGCGGCGGCCCGAGACGGTGACGAAGACGATGACGACATCCTGCAGCGTCGCCGGCAGGGCGCTCTCGAAAATGTCCTTCAGCACGTCGCGGCGGTGGCGCAGCCCGAGGTCGTTGAGCAGCGCCTTCATGATCGCGGCATGGCCGGGATAGCGGATGGTGCGGTAGTTCAGGGTCCGCACCTTACCCTTCAGCGTCTCGGCCAGAGTGCCGAGACCGCCGGAGGTATTGAAAGCCTCATAGGTGACGCCGTCGAGCGAGAATTCCTCGCGCTCCTCCAGCGGCGGCACCTCGACCAGCTCGCCCTCGACGATCGCCTCGCATGGCTCGCAATATTCGTTGATGACGCCGTCGGTGCTCCAGGTGAGATTGTAGTTCAACGCATTCGACGGATATTGCGGCAGCGCGCCGACGCGCATGCGCACGCTTTCCAGCGTGTCGAAGCGGCTGGCCAGATCGTTGGCGACGATCGAGATGAAGCCCGGCGCCAGGCCGCATTGCGGGATGAAGGCGCTCTTGCCCTCGCGCGCCAGCTCCTTGACCCGACGGGTGCTGGCGACGTCCTCGGTGAGGTCGAGATAATGCACGCCCGCCTTCGCCGCAGCCTCGGCGATGCGGGTGGTGAGGTGGAAGGGCGCGGCGCTCAGCACGGCGAATTTGCCGGCAAGCGCTGCCTCAAGCGCGCCGGGCACGGCGATGTCGAGCTCCTTGCTCTCGACGCCGGCCGGCAATTCGGCTGCGGCGAGCTGGGCCGCCGAGCGGTCGACCACCGTGACGCGGTAGTCTCCCGTGGTAGTAAGCATTTCAGCGATGGTCGAGCCGATCTTGCCGGCGCCGACGACAACAATGTTTTTCATGACGATACCCCTGTCAGGTCGAAGGAATCATCGCAGCTTGCCTGTCGAAAGGAAGCTCGGAATCTGGCAAAGTGAAGATGAACATAGCGCAATTTGCCGAAGGGTTTCGTCGAAATGATCAGTGAAGCTGAACAGGCCCTGCTGACGCTGCTGCGCGCCAACGCGCGCGCCTCCACCGCCGAGCTGGCGAGAAAGCTCGGCGTGTCGCGCACCACGGTGCAGAGCCGGATCGAGCGGCTGGAGCAGCGCGGCATCATCGCCGGCTACGGCGTCAGGCTGTCGCCCGACTATGAGCAGGGTCTGGTCAAGGCGCATGTGCTGCTCACCGTCACGCCGAAACTCGCCGACAAGGTGGTGCGTAGCCTGGAGGCGATGCCGCCGGTCCGGACGGTGCATTCGGTGAGCGGCAATTTCGACATGATCGTCATCGTCGACGCGCCGTCGATCCGCGATCTCGACGCGCTGCTCGATCAGATCGGGACAATGGAGGGAGTAGAGCGGACGTCGTCGTCGATCATCTTGTCGACGCGGGTTGATCGGTGAGGGCAGCGAAACTGCCAATCTCCCCCCAAGTGAGGGAGATGGCCGGCAGGCCAGAGGAGGTCGCCTCGCGTGGAGCGCCAACTCCATCTGCCGCAGCAGGCCGAGCCCAGTCGGACCGACCCCCTCTGGCCGCTTTGCGGCCATCTCCCCCTCGAGGGGGGAGATTGGCGCTACGCCCTCCGTCTCTCCGGCCCGTTGTCCAGCCACTCCAGATCGTCCGGCGACAGCGCAATATCCAGCGCCTTGAGGCTGTCCTCCAGCTCGTCCAGCGTGCGCGGGCCGATCAGGGGAACGGACGGGAAGGGCTGCGCCAGGACATAGGCGAGCGCGACATGGATCGGGCTTTTGCCGAGCCTGCTTGCAAGTTCGATGGCGCGGTCGCGGCGGCCGAAGTTCTTTTCCGAATACCAGACCCGCACCAGCTCTTCATTGTCGGTGCGGTCGCGGCCGGCGCGGTCGGTGAAGAAGCCACGGCCCTGGCTCGACCAGGCGAAGTTGGGCATCTGCCGCGCCGTCAGCCAAGCTTTCCAATCGTCGGTGGAAGAGGTGATGCAGCCGGCCCAGATCGGCTCCAGCATCTCGGCCAGCGAAAAATTGTTGGAAAGCGCGCCCGGCTTCTGCTTGCCGGTGCGTTCGGCATAGGCGATCGCCGCGTCCATACGCTCCATCGTCCAGTTGGAGCCGCCGAACAGGCCGCGGATGCGGCCGGCCTTGACCTCGCGGTCCATGGCATCGACGAACTCGCCGACCGGCACGTCCGGATTGTCGCGATGCATGAAATAAATGTCGACATGGTCGGTCTGCAGCCGGTCGAGCGTCTGGGCAAGCTGCTTGCCGATCACATCGGGATAGCAGAGCGGCGTGTGCGCGCCCTTGGCGATGATGACCGACTGCTGGCGCACGCCGCGATTGCTCAGCCATTGCCCGAGCAGCGTCTCGGTGTAGCCGGCGCCATAGACGAAGCCGGTGTCGAACAGGTTGCCGCCGGCTTCGAAATAGGCGTCGAGCAGGATCGAGCCCGAGGAGAAGGTGCGGAAATCCTCGAAGCCGAGCGCCAGCCGCGAGACGGGCTTCGGCAGGCCGGGAATCGCGCGTTTGCCGATGGCGGTGCCGTTGGCGCCGAGCGGCCGGCCGGAGATGGTGTTGACGCGCTTAGCCGGCTTTTCGATCTCGTACTCCAGCCCGACGGCGGCGCGCCATTTGTCGAGAACGCGCAGCGTGCCCAGGCTGTCGGCCCAGCCCATGCCCGGCCAGGCGAATTCCTGGCGGCCGGCCAGGATCGCCTCGCCGGCGGCGTCAACCTCGAAGGAATAGAGGTGGCGGGTCTCGTTGACACTGATCACCTCGCGCGTGCCGCCGGACCGGATCACCTCGATCCGGCCCGGTCCGACATCGCGGTTGCCACCGGCGAACCAGAAGTCCGGCACCTCGATTTGGCCGTTGGTGCCGAAAATGCGCAGGACATTGTCCTGGTTAAGCGAGATGCTGCACGAGACGTCGGCGACGATGCCGCCGGGGAAATGGAGCAGCGCCGAGGCCCATTCATCGACGCCGGACTGGCCGAGATGGGCCGCACCGACGACCTTGTCCGGCTCGAGGAAAGGCTTTCCCGCCGCGGCGCCGGCAATCAGCCGCGCCATCGAGACCGGGTAGCCGCCGACGTCGAGGATGCCGCCGCCGGCCAGCTCGTTGGCGTAGAGCCGGTGCTCCGGCATGAAGCCCGGCATAGCGAAGCCGAAGCTCGACTTGATCATGCGGACCTCGCCGATGGCGCCCGATTTGATCAGCTCGACCAGCTGCAGCGTCTGCGGATGCAGCCGGTACATGAACGCTTCGCCCAGGAAGGTGCCCGCTATTCGCGCCGCATGCATCATGGCGTCGGCCTCGAAGGCGGTGAGCGCCAGCGGCTTTTCGCACAGCACATGCTTGCCGGCTTCTGCCGCCTTGATCGCCCATTCGGCATGGCCTGGATGCGGGATCGAAATATAGACCGCATCGACGTCCTCGTCGGCAAGCAGCGCGCCATAGCCGTCGAGGATGCGCGCGCCCGGAAACGTCTCGGCAAGGCCCGGCTTGCCGGGATTGCGAGCGCCGAGCGCGACCAGTTCGCCGGTGCGCGACTGCGCCAGGCCGCCGGCAAAGGATTTGGCGATGCTGCCGGGTCCGAGGATGCCCCAGCGAATTTTTCCGGATGTCATGTCGAATTCTCCATGCGGTCGCCGCCACGCCTTCGCGATCGGGCAGAAAGGAAAGTCAGCGAATCCTGGCGCCTGTCTTGTCGAAGAGCAGCGAGCGCTCGGCCTTGATCGAGACGGTGAAGTGGTCGCTGCCGGCGCGCTGGCGCCTAGCCTCGCGCTCGATGATCAGCTCCTCCGGCCCGGCATCGGCGTAGACATAGCTGACCGAGCCCAGATGCTCGGCGACGTCGGCCTTCGCCGGAATGTCGCAGTCGCCCTCGCCGGCCTCGAAGAAATGCTCCGGCCTGACGCCGAGCACGACCTCCGCGCCGGGCGCCGGCAAGGGGCCGCAGAGCGGCTTGCGCAGCCTGGCGCCGCCATGATTGACGAGCTCGACGGTCGCGGCGCTGTTGGACAAATCGACGACCTTCGCCGCGATGAAATTCATCTTCGGGGAACCGATGAAACCGGCGACGAAACGGTTGGCCGGATCGTCGTAAAGGTCGAGCGGGGCGCCGATCTGCTCGACATTGCCGGCCTTGAGCACGACGATGCGGTCGGCCAGCGTCATCGCCTCGGTCTGGTCGTGCGTCACATAGATCATGGTGACGCCGAGCTCCTTGTGCAGGCGCGAGATCTCGACACGCATCTGCACCCGCAGTTCGGCGTCGAGATTCGAAAGCGGCTCGTCGAACAGGAAGACCTGCGGCTCGCGCACGATGGCGCGGCCGATGGCGACGCGCTGGCGCTGGCCGCCGGACAATTGCTTCGGCCGACGCTGCATCAGCTCGTCTATGCAAAGGATTTCGGCGGCGCGCTTGACCCGCCGTTCGGTGTCGGCCTTCGGATTGCCGTTCATGCGCAGGCCGAAGCTCAAATTCTGCTCCACCGTCATGTGCGGATAGAGCGCGTAAGACTGGAACACCATGGCGATGCCGCGGTCGGCCGGCTCGACATCGTTGACCACCTTGCCGCCGATGGCGATCTCGCCGCCGCTGATGTCCTCCAGCCCGGCGACCATGCGAAGAAGCGTGGACTTGCCGCATCCCGACGGGCCGACGAAGACGACGAACTCGCCGTCGGCAATGTCGATATTGGCGCCATGGACGACCTCGAAGGTGCCGAAACGCTTGACGACATTGGTGAGGGTGACGGCGGCCATCTCGTTCCTATCCTATTTGACCGCGCCGGCGGCGATGCCGGCGATGAAATGGCGCTGCAGCAGCACGAAGACGATCAGCATCGGCACGGTCAGCATGACGGCGCCGGCCATGATGCCGCCCCACGACACCTTGGTCAGGCCGATCAGCGTGCCGAGCGCCACCGGCGCCGTCATCGCGCCGGGTTGGCTGTTGATCAAAAGCGGCCAGAGATAGTTGTTCCACGAGGCGAGGAAGAGGATGATGGCGAGGGCCGCCAGCATCGGCCGCGCCAAGGGCAGCGCCACGAACAGGAAGATGCGCCATTCCTTCACGCCTTCGACCCTCGCCGCGTCGAACAGCTCGGCCGGCATCATCGAAAAGGCCTGGCGCATGAAGAGCACGCCGAGCGAATTGAACAGCGGCGGCACGATCAGCGCGATCCAGGTGTTGGCGAGCTGGAAGTCGCGCGCCACCATGATGAATTGCGGGATCAGCACCACGGCGTAGGGAAGCGTGATGGTGCCGAAGATGATCGCCACCACCACGCCCTTGCCGAGGAAGTCGTAGCGCGCCAGCGCCCAGCCGGCCATCGAGGTCAGCAGTACCGAGAGAAAAGTGTAGGTCACCGCCACCGAGACCGAGATGCCGATCGCGCCGACGAAATTGGTGTCGCGCTGCAGATTGTTGAAATTGTCGAGGAAGCTGTCATGCGGCAGAAGCTCGATGCCGGGGCTGAAGATGCCGTTGTCGGGCATGGTGGAGAACACCACCATCATCCACAGCGGGAACAGCCAGATCAGCGCCAGCGGCGTCAGGACGAGATGCAGCAGGATGCTGCGTCCGAGCCGCCTTTGCGAGCGCGAGGTCATTTCGGCTCCCTCGTCAGCCAGAGCTGCACCAAAGTGATGGCGATGGCGAGGCCCGCCATGGTGTAGGCGATCGCCGAGGCATAGCCGAAATTGAGCGAGCGGAAGCCCTGGCGGTAAAGCAGGAGGCCAAGGGTTTCAGTGCCGCCGCCCGGCCCGCCGCGTTCGGTGATCAGGAAGGGTTCGGTGAAGAGCTGCATGGTGCCGATGATCGACAGCACGGCGCAAAAGACGATGACCGGCTTCAACAGCGGCAGGGTGATGTAAAAGAACTGCTTCACCTTGCTGACGCGGTCGAGCGTGGCGGCCTCGTAGACGTCATCGGGAATGGATTGCAGGCCGGCAAGAATGATGATGGCGTTGTAGCCGGCCCAGCGCCAGGTCACCGCGATCATGATCAGCGCCATGGCCGGCGTGACGTTGGAGAACCAGTCGATCTTCTCCAGGCCGACGCTGTTCAAGAGCTTGTTGACGATGCCGAAATCGAGGCTGAACATCAGCCGGAACACCGCCGAATAGGCGACCTCGCCGACCACGACCGGGGCGAAGAACGCAAAGCGGTAGAGGCCGCGCGCCTTGAGCAGCGGCGAATTCAAAAGCACCGCCATCACGACCGCCAGCGAGATCATCACCGGAACCTGGATGACGAGGATAAGCAGCGTGTTCTTCAGCGCGTTGAAGAAGGCGGGGTCGCCGATCAGGCGGCCCCAGTTGAAGGTCGGCGCGAAGCGCCACGGCACGGTGCGGGTCGCCTGGAAGGAGATCAGGAAGGAGCTGATGATCGGCCAGATCCAGAAGATGGCGAAGATCAGGAGATAAGGCGTGAGGAAGCGATACGCGGCGGCGTTGCGGTAGCGCATCGTGTTCCTCCTCCTTCCAGTTTCGGGTCGCGCCTTCCTAGCGGGCGCGGTGTTGATCATGTGTTGAATTGCTGGAGCAGTGCCAATGGTCGATGCAGGCGCTGCCCTGTCTTGCCTTCTCCCCTTGTGGGAGAAGGTGGCCGCGAAGCGGCCGGATGAGGGGTGTTCCAGCTTGGCAACGACGGCAATCCGTCCAACACCCCTCATCCGTCTTGGCGCTAGGCGCCAATCCACCTTCTCCCACAAGGGGAGAAGGAAAAGCGACGCTCACTTGACCGGCAGGCCCGTCGCAGAGGCGATCTGGCTGGCGGCGTCGTCGAGTGCGGCCTTGGCATCGGGATAGCCGCCGGCAAGATACTTGGTCTGCACGGCCCGCACGATGATCTCGGCATCGCTCTGGAACTGCGTGCCGCGGCTCGGCACGACCTTCGGCAGCGTGGCGAGGATATCCTTCCAGACCGCCTGGCCGCCCCAATAGGGCTGGCCCTGCGCGACGTAAGGATCGTCGAGCGCGGAAATCAGCGACGGCACCAGGCCGAAATCCTTCAGCATGGTGATCTGGCCTTCATTGGTCTCCAGCGTGTATTTCAGATAGGCGTAGGCCGCTTCCTTGTTCTTGCTGGCCGAGGTGATGGCCAAAGAGGAGCCGCCGAGATTGGCGGCGCGCGGGCCGTCGGCGGTCAGGCTCGGCATCAGGTAGACGCCCCATTTGCCGCTCTCCTTCGGCGATTCGGTGCGGATGGTGCCCTCATACCAGCCGCCATAGACCTGGGTGGCGACGGTGCCGGCGGTGTTGTTGGTGATCTTGGTCGACCAGTCGGCCGACGAAACGATGCCGGCGTCTTTCATTTCCTTGACCTTGGTCATGGCGTCGACGCATTTCGGCTGGTTGACCGTGATCGACTGGCCGTCCTCGGCGAAATAGGCGCAGCCCTGCTCGTTGGAGATCATGCGGAAGAATTCGGTATCGCCGTTGAAGTCGGCGTTGGTCATTGTGACGCCGGGGTTGGCGGCCTGGATCTTCTTGGCGGCGGCGATGAAATCATCCCAGGTCTTGATCGATGCGGGGTCGACACCGGCCTTCTCGTAGAAGTCGCGGCGGTAGAAGACGGCGACCGGGCCGGAATCCCAGGGCATCGCATAGGCCTTGTCGCCGACTTCGAGCTCGGTGCGCTTGAAATCGGGGAATTTCTTCTGGTCTTCCGCGCTGTAGCCCAGCGTGTGCAGGTCGACGAAGCAGTCCGGGAACTGGCTCCAATAGTTCTCGGCCTCGCCGTTCTCGATCGAGACGATGTCGGGCAGGCCGACACCACCGGCGGCGCAGCCGGCGATCGACTTGTCATAGGTCGGCTGGTTGCCGAGGTCCTGAACGGTGACCTTGATGTCGGGGTACTTCTTGTTGAAGCCCGCGACGGTGGCCTTCAGCGACGAAGCGGCGATGTTCCAGCTCCAGATCGTGAGTTCGCCGGATTGCGCCAAAGCGGGGCCGGAGCCCAGGGCAAGCAAAAGCGCGGCGCAGGTCAGTGTGGTGCGCATTGAAATCCTCCCATTTCGTTTGCTCTCTCACCGTGAGCCTGGCTAGATTATGCGGCGCGGAAGGCTTGTCCCCGACAAAGGGAATAAGAAATTGGCGGAAAGTAAGATGCCTCAGCGTCCGTTCTACCAGCCAGGCGCGAGCAGCGTCGAAGGCCTGCCGCTGGCCTTGCAGATGTTCCACAACCAGCCGTTGGTGATGCTGAAGCCGCATTGGCACGCCCAGGTCGAGGTCAACTTCATCGTGCGCGGCAGCGTGCACTACCGCATGGCCGAGCATGAGATCGCGCTCTCTGCCGGTGAGATGTGCCTGTTCTGGGGCGGGCTGCCGCACCAGATGGATGATCTCACCGATGACGCCATCTATGCCGGCGCGCATCTGCCGCTGGTGCATTTCTTCAGGCTGCATCTGCCGGCCGATGTCCGGCATCGGCTGATGACGGGCGCGACGCTGGTGACGAATGCCACCGACCAGTCCGACAACGACAATTTCAAGCGCTGGAACGAGTATGCGCGCTCGGGCGATGCGGCCAAGGCCGAACACGCCGTCAACGAGCTGCTCTTGCGGTTGGAGCGCGTGCGCTTCGAGCCGTACCGGCTGGTGCCGGCAACCGCGTCCGGACACGGCGCCGGCAGCGCCTTCGACCAGCAGTCCTCGCGAAATGTCGGGCGCATGTGCGATTTCATCGCCGAGAATTTCCTCTACGACATCGACTGCGTGAACATCGCGGCGGCGGCCGACATCCATCCGAAATACGCCATGAGCCTGTTCAAGAAATCGACCGGCATGACGCTCAACGAATATGTCAATCTGCTGCGGCTGAGCTATGCCCAGGCGCTTTTGATGCATGAGGGCGCCAATGTGCTGAAGGTCGCCATGGACTCGGGCTTCGGCTCGCTCAGCGCCTTCAACAAGTCGTTCCGCAAGCTTGCCGGCATGTCGCCCTCCGATTTTCGCAGGGCGGGCGTGCGCTGAAGCCCGCCGTCAGGCGGCCGGCTCCGTCACCGCGGGGAAGTCGACGATGACGGCAAGCCCTGGATGGTTGTCCTCCAGCGTGATCGACGCGCCATGCAGGTCCGCGACCGCCTTGACGAGGCTTAGGCCGAGGCCGCTGCCCGGCCTCGTGCGGCTGGAATCCAGCCGGTAAAGCCGCTGAAAGACCTTTTCGCGCTCGCCGGCCGGAATGCCGGGCCCATCGTCGCGGACATGGACGAGGACACGCTCGCCCTGCCTTGTCACCGACAGCTCGATCGCTGTGCCGGGGGGACAGTGCCTGAGCGCGTTCTCGACCAGGTTGGCGAGCATCTGCATCAGCAGGTCGCGGTCCCCGTGGACGTACCATTTGGTGTCCGGAACGAGCGTCGTCGACAACGATTTTCCGTCATCCTCGGCGACGTCGGCATAGACCTCGCCGATGGTGTCGACGACACTGCCGACGTCGAGATCGACAAAGCGGGCCTTGCGCGCGCCGGCCTCGATCTGAGCGATGCGCAGCAGCGCATCGAAGGTGTCGTTGATCTGCCGGCTTTCGCTGCGCGCATCGGCCAGCTCGGCTGAAACGGTCTCGCCGGAGGCGGTCTTGTCGGCAGCCTGCTCCAGGATCATCTGCAGGCGGTTGAGCGGCGTCTTCAGGTCGTGCGCGATGTTGGCGCTCACCTCCCGCATGCCGTCGACCAGGCCCGACAAGCGGTCGAGGGCTGCGTTCACCTGGGTGGACACGGCGTCGATGTCGTCGCCATTGCCGGTCAACGGGATGCGCGCGTCGAGCCGTCCGTGCGAGACGTCGACCATGGTGGCGGCAATGCCGTCGAGCCGCCGCTGGACGCGCGAGGCGAGCAGGGCGCCGCCGGCAATGGCGAGCCCGGTGATAAACAGCGTGCCCCAGCCGAAGCTCATCAGCACGATGGTCTTCAACTCGTCCGTCTCGGCAAGCGAGAAGGCAACCGTCAGATTGTTGCCGCCGACCTCGCCGGTATAGGCGCGGTACATCGTGTCGGGCGGCACGCCCGGCAATCTGGCGGCGAACATCGAGAAACCGTCGGGCAGGCCGGAGGCGGTGAAATTGCCTGCCAGACGGTTGCCGGCGGGGTCGGTCAGCGAGAAAAGCTGGTCCTTGTCGGGGCTGAGGTCGGCGTTGTTGTTGACCGAGGCGACAAGATCCTCCTTGTCGTTGGCGGCATAGGTCAGGGCAACGACCGAATAGGTCTCCTTGATGGACTTATCGAGCCGCCTCGCCAGATCGGCGCTCATCAGCTGATAGACGACCGCGCCGGACAGGATGAAGGCGAGCACGAACAGGAAGGCAAAGGTCAGTGCCAGGCGGAACGGCGTGCTGCGCAGCAGGCTGGGGCGTGCTTCCTTCATCGTTTCAGGCGGGGCTCGGCCAGAACAGCCATAGCAGGGCCAGGGCCGCCACGATCCAGACGGCAATCATGAAGATCAGACCGGTCAGGCTGACCGGCCGGGTGCTGCGCGTGGCGGTGTCGCGGAATTCCCGCATGAGCCCGGCCGGAACCAGCTTTACCGCAAGCAGGATGCCGAGCGGAACGATTACAAGATCGTCCAGATAGCCGATGATCGGAATGAAATCCGGAATGAGGTCGACAGGGCTCAGCGCATAGGCCGCGACCGCGCCGGCCACGACCTTTGCGTACCAGGGGACGCGTGGATCGCGGGCGGCAAGCCAGAGCGCCACGACGTCGCGCTTCATGCGAAGCGCCCATTGCCTTGTGGAGTCCAGCATCGCCATGTCGCTTATATACGGACAGCCGGCCGGAGGCGCGAGATGCGATCAGGCATGGATCGTCAACCCTGCGCGTGCAGGCTGTAGCCGGTGTTGCGCACGGTATGGATGAGCGGCACGTCGAACGGCCTGTCGACCTTGGCCCTGAGCCGGCTGATATGGGTTTCGACGACGCTGGTCTTGGGGTCGAAATGGAAGTCCCAGACGCGCTCCAGAAGCATGGTGCGGGTAATCACCCGGCCCTCGCCGCGCATCAGCACTTCGAGCAGGCTGAACTCCCGGGGCTGCAGGTCGATGGTCCTGCCCTGCCTGGTCACGCGCCGCATGATCAGGTCCATTTCGAGGTCGGCAACACGAAGGCTGGTCTTCTGCTCCTGCGCCGCCGGCCTCCGGCCGAGCGCGTTGATGCGGGCAAGCAGTTCGGAAAAGGCGAAGGGCTTGACCAGATAGTCGTCGCCGCCGGCCTCCAGCCCTTCCACCCGGTCGTCGACGCCGCCGATCGAGGTCAGGAATATCGCCGGCGTCTTGATGCCCGCCGCTCGCACCGCCTTGATCATCGACAGGCCGTCGAGACCGGGGACCATACGGTCGGCAACGATGACGTCATAGGCATTGCGGGTTGCCGCGGCGAGCGCTTCGTGGCCATTGCGCAGGAGATCGCAGGCGTGCCCGGCCTCGCTCAGTCCCCTGACGATGTAGTCGGCAGTCCTTGGGTCATCCTCAACCAGGAGCAGTCGCATCTTGGCCTATCGTCCGGTGTCGAGTTCAAGCGGCACGGTAGCATCGGCGAGGCCCCATTCCCACAAGCCGGACTTACGCAGGCCTGTCCGGGTCCTTACAAATTCGTAAGAATGATCGAAAATAATGGGAAGACCTCGCCGCCGGGCGCGAGAAAGGTTAGGGGAGCGCTGGCCCGGCCGGAGTGACTCAAATCGAATGGCTTACACATCGCTCAAGTCAGCGCCAAAGGCCTTCGACCAGCACAAGCGCCTGATCGTCGTCCAGGTCGCCGCAGTGACGGCCATCGTCTTGCTGCTGTTTGCCAAGCCGTTCCTCAGCGAGGGCTCGAGCGGACACGAGCTGATGGAGACGGCCGGCTTCGGCTTCGTGCTCGTCTGCTTTCTCGGCCGGCTGTGGAGCATTCTTTATGTCGGCGGCAGGAAGAACGACGAGCTGGTCGTCTCCGGTCCGTTCTCGATGAGCCGCAATCCGCTCTATTTCTTCTCGATCATCGGAGCGGTGGGTATCGGGCTGATGTTCGGATCGGTGCTGGCCGCGGCGATGCTTGGGCTTGCAAGCTTCCTCGTCTTCCGGTTCACCGCCGGCCGGGAGGCCGAGTTCCTGTCCGGCAAGTTCGGCGCCGCCTACACGGCCTATGCCGAGCGGACGCCGCGTTTCTGGCCGAATCCGATGCTCTACCGCGACGAGGCCCACTGGGTCTTTTCCACCAGCGCGCTGAAAAGCACGTTCCGGGACGGCCTATATTTTCTGGCCTTCTTTCCGCTTATCGAGGCGGTCGAGCATTTTCGTATGATCGGCATGCTGCCGACCTTGTTCACAATCTACTGATTGCGATTGGGCGTTTCGCTGCCCGAGCTAAAAAGCCCAGCGATTGCACCCAAAAGAAGTCAGGGGCAATGCCTTGAGTCCGAGCTGGCGAAGCATATACCTCTTTATGACTTGGGCTGTTGGGCTGCGTGATGGAAATTCGCACGTCGAAACACGATACGCTCGGACGGTTGTCGGTGTTTGAACTCGACGCGTTGCGGGAAGCTTTCAAGCGATCGGTTCGCGAGAACAACGTCACAGAAATCCAGTGGGCCGAGCACGCCGAGCTTTTCGTCAAACGCGCGATCGGCGAGGAAAGTCGCGCCCTCCGAGCCTAAAGCGCGTCGCGTCGAATTGGCCCGCGCCACCCATCAGGCCGGCTTAGCCTTTGCCTCCGCCGCGCGCGCCGCGCCTCGTGCTTTCCAAAAGGATCGCCAGGCAGCCGATCAGGATCAGGACAGCGCCGAGGAGCGGCGGCAGCGCCAGAAGCTTCACGGCGCCGGCGACCAAAGCGATCAGAAGCAGTGCCAGAAGCGCAAGGCTGCCGTCGTCGACGAACATGCCGACGAGCTCCTTCAGGACGAGGCGGACGATTTTCATCGGGCAATTCCCTTCGAGCGGTTCACCATTTCACGGAAACGGCAAGCCGCTCTGTTTCTTTTTGACCGCAATTCCGGACGGAAAACCGTTTCACACTTTTCCTGGAATTGCTTTGGCAGCAGCCACGTGGGCGTTGCGCAGCCAGCGCACCATGGCGAAGGATGCCGCGGCGATGACGACGAAGATGGCAAGCAGCGCAAAATCGTCGCCCGGCCATTCGGCGCCGAGGCCTTCGCCTGTCCAGAACACGCCGAAACTGGTCAGCATCAGGCCGACCACGAATTTGAGCGCATTTTCCGGCACCCGCGCCAGCGGCCGGTGCATGGCGAGGCCGATCAGCATCACAAGCACGAATGCGGCCAGCGCTCCGAGACCGGCATAGAGCGTCTGGCCATGCGCGGTCCCGACCGCAATAACGATGAACACCACCTCGACTCCTTCGAGCAGCACCGCCTTGAAGGCCGCCACGCCGGCCAGATAGCCGGCGCGACGATCGTTGGCGTAGCGGGTCAGCGCGTCGGTTTCCCTGGAAAAGGCTGCCTCTTCGTCGCGGAGCGCGATGATCCCGGCGCTGCGCAGGATCGCCTTGCGCAGCCAGCGCATGCCGAACAGGATAAGAAGCACGCCGACCACGAATTGCAGGAGCGTGATCGGGATCAGCTGCAGCAGCGGTCCGAAAGCCAGCACCAGCGCCGCCAGCACGGCGAGCGCCGAGACGGCGCCTGTCAGCGCCGGCCGCCAGCCGCGCGTCACGCCGACGGCCAGCACGATGGTGAAGGCTTCGACCACCTCGACAAAGGACGCCAGGAACGAAGCGGCCACGGTGGAGAGAACGGGCGTCAGGTCATGCATGAATGGCTACCGAGGTCCGTGTTTCGCCGCCCTTTTCGGAAGGCGGGGCCGGTTCAGCCTTGTTCAACAGGCGATGACGCACAAAGTATGGCGGATGGACAAATCAGCCGTCGCCGGCTGCACATTCTCGACCGCGGCGGCGAACTTGCGCCCGTGCGCAGGCCGGTGGCATAAGGCCATGCTCATCAGAGGAAGCGGCTTCAGATGACGTTATCGTTGAGAGACCTTCCCCTGCGCACGCCGATCGACGGCCGGCACCGGCAGATGATGATCGACGGTGAGTGGCGCGATGCGGTGAGCGGCCGGACTTTCGAGACGCGCAACCCCGCCACCGGCGCGGTGCTGGGCACCGTGCCGCTTGCGGATTCCAAGGACGTCGACCTGGCAGTGGCCGCCGCGCGGCGCGCCTTCGAGGGACCGTGGAGCCGCCTCAAGCCCTATGAGCGCCAGCTGCTGCTGTTGAAGATCGCCGATCTCATGGAGCGGCATTGGGAAGAGTTGGCGCTTTCCGACACCACCGACATGGGCATGCCGATCACCCGCACTTTGGCCAACCGCAACCGCGTGCTCGGCATGCTGCGCTTCTATGCCGGCATGGCGACGTCGATCCACGGCCAGACGATCGGCAATTCGCTGCCCGGCGAGATCGTCTCCTACACGCGCAAGGAGCCGGTCGGCGTGGTCGGCGCGATCATTCCGTGGAATGCGCCCACCGCCGCCTCGATCTGGAAGATCGGCCCAGCCCTGGCCACCGGCTGCACCATCGTGCTGAAACCGTCGGAAGAGGCACCGCTGACGCCGCTTCTGATCGCCGACCTGATGCAGGAGGCCGGCGTGCCGCCGGGCGTCGTCAACGTCGTGACCGGCACGGGCGCGGAAGCCGGTGCGCCGCTCGCGGCGCATATGGATGTCGACAAGGTGGTCTTCACCGGCTCGACCGCCACCGGCCAGGCGATTCTGCGCGCCTCGGCCGCCAACATGAAGCGCGTGTCGCTGGAGCTAGGCGGCAAATCGCCGGTGATCGTGCTCGCCGATGCCGACATCGAGCGCGCCGTGCCGGTGGCGGCCATGTCGGTCTTCGCGAATTCCGGCCAGGTCTGCATCGCCGGCTCCCGGCTCTTCGTCGAACGGCCGATCTATGACGAATTCGTCGAACGCGTCGCGGCCTTCGCGGCAAAGCTGCGGATCGGCGACGGCGCCGACCCCGAGACCGAGATCGGACCGCTGATCTCGCCAAGACAGCTCGAGCGCGTCTCAGGCTTCATCGCGGACGGCGCGCGCGAGGGCGCGCGGCTGGTGACAGGTGGTGAGCGCATCACCAAGGGCGCGCTGGCCGCAGGCAATTTCATGACGCCCGGCGTGTTTTCCGGCGTCACCGACGGCATGCGCATCGCGCGCGAGGAAATCTTCGGGCCGATCATCTCGGCGCTGCCCTTCGACACGCTGGACGAAGCGGTGCGGCGCGGCAACGACACGCCCTACGGTCTCGGCGCCGGCGTGTTCACCAAGGATGTCGGCAAGGCGCACCAGCTCGCCAACCGGCTGCGCGCCGGCTCGGTCTGGGTCAACACCTATCACGCGATCGACCCGGCCGTGCCGTTCGGCGGCTACAAGATGAGCGGTTACGGCCGCGAGGGCGGCGCCGAGCATCTCGACGAATATCTCAACACCAAGGGCGTCTGGATCCGGATCGATTGACGGTCTGTATCCGGTCGCGTTTCGTTGAATACCCGCATGGCTTCAACTATTTGCGTTGCGCAATTCCGAAGCGGAAAGCGGTCGCACGTTTTTCCTGGTATTGCGCTGGAGCAACACAAGAGCAAGAGCGGTTGAGCGGGCCGCTCTGACTCGGAACAGAGCGCATGAAGAAGATCGGATTTCTGTCGTTCGGGCACTGGTCGCCCGCCCCGCAATCGGGCACGCGCTCGGGCGCCGACGCGTTGCTGCAGTCGATCGACCTTGCAGTCGCGGCCGAGGAGCTCGGCGCCGACGGCGCCTATTTCCGCGTCCACCATTTCGCCCGCCAGCTCGCCTCGCCGTTTCCGCTGCTTGCCGCGGCCGGCGCGAAGACCAAGCGTATCGAGCTCGGCACCGCCGTCATCGACATGCGCTACGAGAACCCGCACTACATGGCCGAAGATGCGGGTGCGGCCGACCTCATCGCCGGCGGCCGGCTGCAGCTCGGTATCAGCCGCGGCTCGCCCGAGCAGGTGATCGATGGCTGGCGCTATTTCGGCTACGTGCCGGAAGAGGGCAAGACCGATGCCGACATGGCGCGCCGCCACGCCGAGATCCTCCTCGATCTGTTGCGCGGCGAAGGCTTTGCCCAGCCCAATCCGCGGCCGATGTTTCCCAATCCGCCTGGATTGCTCAGGCTCGAGCCGTTCTCGGCGGGCCTGCGCGAACGGATCTGGTGGGGCGCGGCCACCAACGCCACCGCCGAATGGGCGGCCAAGCTCGGCATGAACCTGCAGAGCTCGACGCTGAAATTCGACGAGGGCGGCCAGCCGTTGCACATCCAGCAGGCCGAGCAGATAAGAGCCTACCGCGCCGCCTGGAAGGAAGCCGGCCATGCGTGCGAGCCGCGGGTGTCGGTGAGCCGCAGCATCTTCGCCTTGGTCAACGACATGGACCGCGCCTATTTCGGCGGCAGCGAGGGCGAGGATCATTTCGGCTATATCGAGCCGGAAAAGCGCGCCGTATTCGGCCGCACCTACGCCGCGGAACCGGACAAGCTGGTGGAGCAGCTCAGGCAAGACGAAGCGATCGCCGAGGCCGACACGCTGCTGCTCACCGTGCCCAACCAGCTCGGCGTCGACTACAACGCCCATGTCATCGAGGCGATCCTGAAGCACGTCGCGCCGGCACTCGGCTGGCGGTGATCAATCGAGCGATTCGACGGCCGCGAGGCGAGACCAAACTCGATTTCGGGGCCATGATCGAATCGGCGCACGCGATGCTTTGAGGCACTGCCACCGGCAATCAGGTCGCTGCGCCAGTGTACCGCTCGCGCACGATCCGGGTGATGTGGACCACGTTCAGGCCGATGAAGAAGACGTTCCATGCCACGACGTTCAACATCGGGACGGGCTGACAGTAGAAGTATACTGCCAGGCAGGTTGCCGCCGTCAGGGTGAGCATTCGCAGGCGCAGCATGTCCATCGTGAAGTAGGCAATCACGTAAAGAATGTTCGCCGCGTTGATGAGCAGTTCCATGAGAGTTCCCATGTGGTGGGGCATGCAGGAAGGGGCGGTGCCCGGTTGAAACGCCGGGCACCGCCTGCCGTCAGTCGCCGCCAAATTCGGTCTTGAAGGTTTCGAAGTCGATCTGCAGGCCATTCAGCACGGCGCTCCAGTGCCGGACGTAGCCGGCATGGGCCACGGCTTCGGCGACCTCCTCGTCGGTGGCGCCGCGGTCCTTGGCCATCTTGGTTTCCAGCCAGATGCAGTAACGGCACGGAATCTGCGCCGCCACCGCGACGTTGATGAGCGACTTTACCTTCGGTTCGAGAGCGTTGTTCTTGGGTTGAAGCTCGAGACCCTTGAACATCGCCCAAGCGCCGGCGACTGCCGACTTTGGATAGGCCTTGATATGGCTCGGCACGATGCCGAGCGTCGCCTCGATTTCCTTGTAGGTCTGCTCGGCCGCCGGCAGTTCCTGCGCAACGGCGAGCGGTGCGGCAAGTACGGTAGCGATGGCGAAGCCTATGCCTGTGAGAATGTTTTTCATGATCAGTCTCCTGTTTGTTGGGATCGAAGGGATTGCCGCCCGCCCCGCGCCCCCTTTGCGCCGCGAGGCCGGAAGTCGTCCGCTGCGACCGACCGGTGTTAGCTTTCGAAGGTCAGAGCCGGGCCTCGAGGACCAAGTTGAACGGCGTCTCGAAGGCACGACGGAAACGGGTGAACCCGGCCTTGCGGAACACTTCCGCCAGCCGTGCCTCGCCGGCCTGGGCGCCCAGCACGAGGCGGCCGCCGTCCGAAATAGCGTGGGCGCAGCAGATGGTGGTGGAGGCCGCGTAATACATTCTCGCCACCGGCGAGATGTTGTCCTCGACCCGGTCATTGGCGAAAGGCTCGACCAGCATCACCGTCCGTCCGGCGCCAGCGCCTTTGATGCATGCACTGCCGCGGCGACAGGATCGCCCATGTCATGCAGAGCATCAAAGAAGCAGATCAGATCGTAGCCGCTGCCCGGGTAGTCGTCGGCCCGCGCCTTTTCGAACGCCACGCGCCCTTCCAAGCTCTGCTTGGCGGCGCCGCGACGGGCCTCCACCAGCGAGTCTTCGTGATTGTCGAAGCCATGGAAGCGGGAAGCCGGAAAGGCCTTTGCCATGAGCGCCGTCGAATGGCCGTGACCGCACCCGATGTCGGCGACAAGCGCACCAGTCCTGAGCTTCTCGACGACGCCCTCCAGGGATGGCAGCCATTCGCTCACGAGACTGGCCTTGTAGCCGTTCCGGTAAAAGGCGGCCACGCCGCAGGCCAGGCGTCCGTCATGATCTCCCCAGGCGATGCCCTTGCCGGTGCGGAAAGCCTCTACGGCCTTCTCTTCGTCGGCCCACATCGAAGCGGGCACCGCCCAAGCGTTGGGAATGAAGACGGCGCTGTCCTCGTCGGCGAGCACGACTTCCTGTTCGGGTGTCAACTCGTAGGTGTCGCTGACCGGGTGGTAGACGATATAGCCGCCCGCCACTTGGGAATTGAGCCATTCGCGTACGTAACGTTCGGCACAGCCGGCCCGCCCCGCGAGCGCGCGGGCACTGAGGGGTCCGAGGCCCGCCATGGCCTTGTAAAGACCGAGACGGTGGCCGAGGCTGATCATGACTCCGCCGTAGCCGGCCGAAATATCACCGATCGCTCGCGCGACGAGCGCATCGAGTTTTGCCGGATCGATCTTATGGTTGTGGGTATGCTCCATGTCCAAGTCTCCTGTCCAAGCGCTCGGGCAATCCCGAGGCAGCGGCTGAATCGCAGGAACAGGGAAGAAACGGGAGAGCGCGACTCTCCAGAATCGGGCCATTTGTGCCACTGGCCCGTCGTCAGGAGAGAAACTGGCGGCCGCGCGCGCCGGGCGCTATGGTTGCGGCACCTGCGACATGGATTAGCCGACATGCATCGTCACTTCACCACTGCCGCATCCGAGCCGCTTCACGTGAGTCTGGTGGCCATTCCAGAGGCCGTGGTGTCCACGTTGTCGGGCATCTTCGACGTGATGAATGCCTTCAAAATAATGCCGCTGCCGGGCAGCGAGCCGCGCCAGGCTCCGCCCTTCGAGATTGAGATCGTCGGCCTAGAAACGGGCGCTCTGGAACTGGCCAGCCGCGTGCCGGTCATGGTTCAGCGAAGTGTGGCGGAGGTGGATATGACCGACATCGTCATTGTTCCTTCGATCCTGCTTGGGCCGAACGGCTGGCGAAAGGACCTGCATCCGGAACTGATCGAGTGGTTCCGCGCCATGCATGGCCGCGGCGCGCTCTTGTGCTCGGCGTGCTCAGGCATCTTCCTGCTTGCCGAAACCGGTCTGTTCGATGGCGTGGACGCGACCGTGCATTATGGCTACGCCGGCGACTTCGGCCGGACGTTTCCACAAGTGCCTATCCACCCGGATCGTGTGCTGGTGGTGTCGGGCAAGCGAGAGGAGCTCATCTCCTCGGGTGCTTCCATGACCTGGCATGATCTGGTGTTGTACCTGATCGCCCGACACGCCGGCGCGACCGCAGCCCAGGCCGTGGCGCGCTCATTCGCGCTGCAGTGGCATCAGGACGGTCTTGCGCCCTACATCATCTTTGAGGGTCGCAAGGATCATGGCGATCTTGCCGTTCAGGCGGCGCAGGACTTGATCGCCACCCGATTTTCGGTCGCCAATCCCATAGAAGAGATGATCCGCTGCGCCCAGCTCACGGAGCGCACCTTCAAACGCCGTTTCACGAGTGCGACCGGCCTGAGCCCGATCGCCTATGTACAGCGCTTGAGGATCGAGGACGCCAAGCGCCGACTGGAGCGCACCGACGCGTCAATCGACGACGTCAGCTGGCAGGTCGGGTACGAAGAGCCTGCGTTCTTCCGTCGCTTGTTCAAACGTGTGACGGGGCTGGCGCCCGGCGCATACCGCAAGCGGTTCAAGATCCCCGCCTATGCGCAAAGGCATTTGCCCGACGAGAGCGTCGAACTCCGGCTGGGAAATAGCCAGCGGCAGACCTAAGCCGGGCCGACGCTGCGATATCCGCCCGGCAGGCCGCTCGGGTACGCTTCCTCCGCGAGCGTGTTGACATCCGACGAAGACAAGCAGTAGTTTTTTGCGTAATCGGTTACGTAACCGATTACGCCCATTCAGGAGGAGGAAAGTATGAGCAAGGTTTCAAATACCCGCAGGCTCGACCTGGGATCGTTCTCGCGTCGTCGGTTCCTCAAGACAAGCGCGCTGGCGGCCGGCGCGCTTGCGCTGCCGTTCGGTCCGGCGTTTGCGGCCGACAAGCCGAAGGTAGGCCTGGTCATGAAGTCTTTGGCCAACGAGTTCTTCAAGCAGATGCAGGCCGGCGCGGAGGACTATGCGGCCAAGAACAAGGACAAGTTCGATTTCGCCGCCGTCGGCATGAAGGACGAGCGCGATTTCGCCGCGCAAGTCGATGCGATCGAGAACTTCATCACCCAGAACTACAACATCATCGTCGTGGCGCCGGCCGATTCGAAGGCGATGGTCACGCCGATCGCCAAGGCGCTGAAGGCCGGCATCAAGGTCATCAACATCGACGTCGCGCTCGACGATGAGGCCAAGAAGAAGGCCGGCATCGACCTTGCCTTCTTCGGGCCGGACAACCGCGCCGGCGCCAAGCTCGCCGGCGACGCGCTCGGCAAGGCGCTGGGCAAGGGCGGCAAGGTCGTCATCCTCGAAGGCAATCCGGAAGCCGACAACGCCAAGCAGCGCAAGCTCGGCTTCGACGATTCGGTGAAGGAGCACGGCCTCGACCTGCTCGATTCGAAGACCGCGCATTGGGAGACCGAGGAAGCCAACACGCTGATGACCAACTTCCTCACCCAGCACCCGGACATCCAGGGCGTGATGGCGGCGAACGACTCGATGGCGCTCGGCGTGGTCAAGGCGATCGACGCGGCCGGCAAGTCGGGTCAGATCAAGGTGGTCGGCTTCGACAACATTCCGGCCGTCGGCCCGCTGCTCAAGGAAGGCAAGATGCTCGCCACGGTCGAGCAGTATGGCGCGCAGATGGCGGCCATGGGCATCGACTACGGCCTGCGCGAGCTTGCCGGCGAGAAGTTCTCGGGCTGGGTCAAGACCGACGTCAAGCTGATCACCGCCTGAGGCGAGCACAGGCGCCGGGACTCCCTCTGGCGCCATCCATTCGCTTGTCTCATCATCGCCGCCGGCAAGCAGCCGGCGGCGATGAGCGCCATTCAGGATTGCTGCATGGACGATGGGGTTCTTTCCCTTGAAGGGGTAGGAAAAATCTTTCCCGGCGTGGTCGCGCTGAGCGACGTCTCGCTGTCGATCGCGCGCGGCGAGACGCATATCGTCCTCGGCGAGAACGGCGCCGGCAAATCGACGCTGATCAAGCTCTTGGCCGGCATTTACCAGCCGGACAGCGGGACGATCGCCTTCAACGGCCAGCCCTATCAGCCGAAGACGCCGCATGACGCGCAGCTAAGCGGCATCCGCATCGTGCACCAGGAGCTGAACCTACTGCCCTATCTCAGGATCGCCGAGAACCTGATGCTGGAAAACCTGCCGCGCCGCGCCTTCGGCATCGTCGACCGCAAGGCGCTCAACCGGCGCGCCGTCGCGCTGCTCAAGGAAGTCGGGCTCGATGTCGATCCGAGGACGCGGGTCGAAGCGCTTGGCGTCGCGCAGATGCAGCTGGTCGAGATCGCCAAGGCGCTGAGCTACGACAGCAAGCTGCTGGTGCTCGACGAGCCGACGGCGACGCTGACGCCGCCGGAGATCGGGCGGCTGTTCGCTATCATCAAGCGGCTGAAGGCCAGGGGCGTCACCATCATCTACATCTCGCACCGGCTGCACGAAGTGTTCGAGATCGGCGACCGGGTGACAATCTTGCGCAACGGCAGGCTGGTCGCGACCCGCGACCTCCACGGCCTCAGCGTGCCGGATGTCGTGCGCATGATGATCGGCCGCGACATCGCCGACGAATTCGGCTTCGACGCCTCGATCGTGCCGGGCAAGGTCGCGCTCAGCGTCACCAATCTGAAGCGCAGCGCCGTGACGCCCGAAATTTCCTTCAACGTGCGCCACGGCGAGATCTTGGGCGTGGCCGGTCTGGTCGGCAGCGGCCGGACCGAAGCCATGCGGGCCCTGTTCGGCGCCGATCCGAGGCTCGACGGCGTCGTCGAGATCGACGGCAAGCCGGTGGCGATCACGGCGCCCAAGGATGCCGTGCGGCATGGGCTCAGCCTGCTTACCGAGGATCGCAAAGGCCAGGGCCTGCTGCTCGATCTGGCCGTGGACAAGAACATCACCATCACCGATCTCGGCAAGGTGTCGCGCCACGGGCTGGTCAACCGCCGGGCCGAAGCCGCGGCAGCGAACGATCTCATCGGCCAGCTGCGCGTCAAGGCAAGCTCGATCGAGCAGGCGGTGCGCGACCTCTCGGGCGGCAACCAGCAGAAGGTGGTACTGGCCAAGTGGCTGTTCCGCGGCACCTCGACGCTGATCCTCGACGAGCCGACGCGCGGCGTCGACATCGGCGCGCGGCGCGAGATCTACCAGCTTCTGTGGATGCTGGCGGCGGCTCAAAAAGGCATCATCATGGTGTCTTCCGACCTGCCCGAGCTGATGGGCATGTGCCATCGCATCATCGTCTTTTCCAAGAACAAGATCGTCGGCGAGGTGCCGCGAGCCGAATTCGACCAGGAGCGCATCCTGTCGCTCGCCTACCAGGAGTATGTGCGACCATGAGCGAGACGTCCGAAACCCTCGTGTCGGCGCCTGTTTCTCCCGGCAAGGCGAAGTTCCTGCGCGTCCTGATCCGCGACGCCGGCGTGCTTCTGGCGCTGGTGCTGATCACGCTGTTCTTCTCGCTCACAGCGCCTTACTTCGCCACGCCCGGCAACGCGCTGAAGATCTTCGTGCAGATCGCCATAAACACCGTGCTCGCCGCCGGCATGACCTTCGTCATTCTCACCGGCGGCATCGACCTTTCGGTCGGCTCGGTGCTGGCGCTCTGCACCGTGGTCGGAGCCACCGTCATGATTGACGAAAGCCTGTCGCCGGCCGTCGCGATCACTTTGGCGCTGCTCGCCTGCATGGCGACCGGTGCTGCCTGCGGCTTCCTCAACGGCTGGATCTCGACGCGCTGGAAGATCCCTTCCTTCATCGTCACGCTCGGCATGCTCAACATGGCGGCGGGCGCCGCTCGCGTGGTCAGCGACAATTCGACCATCACCGGCCTGCCGCAGAGTTTCGTCGATTTCGGCAATCTGATCATCGGCGGCTTCCTGCCGTCGATCTTCCTGGTCGCGGTGCTGGTGATCGCGGCCGGCTGGTTCGTGCTGCGCTTCACCGTGTTCGGCCGCATGATCTTCGCCGTCGGCACCAATGACGAGGCGGTGCGCCTCTCCGGGCACAATCGGGACTTCTACAAGGTCGCGGCCTTCACCATCAGCGGGCTGACGGCCGGCATCGCGGCCATGGTCTATCTGCTGCGCTTGAACATCGGCAGCCCGATCGCCGGCGTCGGCTACGAGCTCAATGCAATCGCCGCCGTCATCATCGGCGGCACCAGCCTCAGCGGCGGCAAGGGCTCGATCATCGGCACGCTGGTCGGCGCCTGCATCCTGCAGGTGCTCAGCACCGGGCTGCAGCTGCTCGGCGTCGGCGACAATTTCAAACCGATCGTGATTGGCCTTGTCATCGTGCTCGCCGTCATCCTAGACGCTTATCGGGAGAGGCTGTTGCGGAGGATCCGCTAGGGGGTCAGAGGGAACCATGACCACAATTGCCGATGTCGCGCGCTATGCGGGGGTGTCCGTCGCAACGGTCTCGCATGTGATGAACCGCACGCGCCATGTCGAGCCGGAGACGGCCGAGCGCGTGCGCGCCGCGATAACCGCCCTGCGCTACAGCCCGAACTCGCTGGCGCGGAGCCTGAGACGCGGGGAGACCAAGACCATCGGCCTGCTGCTCCCGGACAATTCCAACCCGTTCTTCGCCAGCGTGGCGCGCCAGATCGAGGATGCCGGCTTCGTGGCCGGCTATACGGTGATCCTGTGCAACTCGGATGGCAGCGCCGAGAAGGAAGAGCGCTATCTGTCGGTGTTGATGGCAAAGCAGATCGACGGGCTGATCTTCGCCGGTTCGTCAGACCATGCGCGGGTGTTCTCGCACCTGTCCGCCGCCCTGCCGGCGGTGCTGCTCGACCGCGAGATCCATTCTGTCCATGTCGATTCCGTGCTGGTCGACCACGATCACGGCGGCTATCTCGCCGGGCGCCATCTGGTCGGGCTCGGCCACAGCAAAATCGGCGTCATCGGCGGTCCGCGCGATTCGAGCTCCAGCCCGGCCCGCCTGCGCGGTTTTACCCGGGCACTCGCGGAGGCAGGTATCGACCTGCCCGCTTCGTCGGTGGTCGATTCCGACTATCATTTCGCCGGCGGACGCCTGGCGATGGAGCGGCTGATGACGCAGGCGCCGGAGATCACGGCGGTGTTCGCCTGCAACGATTTGATGGCCATGGGCGCCATCACCGCGTTGCGCACGCGCGGCTTGCGGGTGCCCGACGACATGTCGCTGATCGGTTTCGACGACATCCCCTATGCGGTCACCACATGGCCGCCGCTGACGACGATCGCGCAGCCGGTCGAAAAGATCGGAACGCGGGCGGTCAGCCTGCTGCTCGAGCGCGTCGGCGAGCCCGAGGCGCCGTCGCGCCGCGAGGTGCTGGCGCCAGTGCTGGTGGAGAGGGAAAGCTGCGCGCCGGTGCAGAAGTAGCGTGTAATCTCCCCCCTTGAGGGGGAGATACCGAAGGCGACAGAGGGGGTCGGTCCGACTGGAGTCGGCCTGCTGCGGCAGATGGAGGTTGGCGCTCCACGCGAGGCGCCCCCCTCTGGCCTGCCGGCCATCTCCCCCGCAAGGGGGGAGATCACGCGCTCATTCCCTCACGCCGCCGGCTGCATGGCGGCCCTGAGCAGCATGCCGAACAGGTCGCGCGGCTCGTCGGGGTCGGCAAGCAGGTCGAGCTCCTCGTAGAGGCCGGTCGCCTGAAGCTGGTCGCGGACATAGCGCAGCGCGGAAAAATCCTCCGTTGCGAAGCCGACGGAATCGAACAGCGTGATCTGCTCCTTCGTCTTGCGGCCCTTGGCCTGGCCGGTCATGACCTGCCACAGCTCGGTCACCGGATGATCGGCGTCGAGCTGCTGGATCTCGCCCTCGATGCGCGTCTGCGGCGGAAACTCGACGAAGATGTCGGAGCGCAAAAGGATATCGCGGTGCAGCTCGGTCTTGCCGGGACAGTCGCCGCCGACGGCGTTGATGTGGACGCCGGAGCCGACCATGTTGTCGGTGAGGATGGTGGCGTACTGCTTGTCGGCGGTCACCGTGGTGATGATGTCGACGCCTTCCACCGCGTCCTGCCCGGTCGAACAGATGGTGATGTCGAAGCCCTTGCCGGCGAGGTTGCGGGCGCATTTTTCGGAAGCAGAGCGGTCGATGTCGTAGAGCCGCAGCCGGTCGATGCCGAGCAGCGCCTTGAACGCGACGGCCTGGAACTCGGACTGGGCGCCGTTGCCGATGATGGCCATGGCGCGCGACCCTTTCGGTGCCAGATATTTGGCGGCAACCGCCGAGGTCGCGGCGGTGCGCAGCGCCGTCAGGATCGTCATCTCGGTCAAGAGCATCGGATAGCCGGAGCCGACATCGGCGAGCACGCCGAAGGCGGTGACGGTCTGGCGGCCTTCGCGCATGTTCTTCGGGTGGCCGTTGACATATTTGAAGCCGTAGAGGCGGCCGTCGCTGGTCGGCATCAGCTCGATGACGCCGTCATGGCTGTGCGAGGCGACGCGCGGCGTCTTGTCGAACAGCTCCCAGCGGCGGAAATCCTCCTCGATATAGCCGGCAAGCTCGGTGAGGAAGCGCTCGAGGCCGATGGCGAGCACAAGCTTCATCATGCGGTCGACGCTGACGAAGGGGACGATGGCAAGGCGGGACGGCTGGGTCATGATCAGAGGCTTCCGGAATGGCTGCGGGTCGGGCGGTCCATGATGCGGCGGCCCATCAGGCTGGCGGTAAGGTCGACCATCAGGGTCGCGGTACGGCCGCGTTCGTCGAGGAACGGGTTCAGTTCGACCAGGTCGAGGCTGGAGACCAGGCCGCCGTCGGAGAGCATCTCCATCACCAGATGCGCCTCGCGGAAGGTGGCGCCGCCCGGCACGGTGGTGCCGACGGCCGGCGCGATCGAGGGGTCGAGGAAGTCGACGTCAAGGCTGACATGCAGCAGCCCGTTTGCCTCTTCGATCCTGGCCAGGAAAGCGCGCAGCAGCGGGGCGATGCCGTGCTCGTCGATGGCGCGCATGTCGTGCACGGTCACACCCGCTTCCTTCAGCGCGCGGCGCTCGGCAGAATCGACGCTGCGCAGGCCCATGGTGCAGACGCGGGCCGGGTCGACTGCGGCGGGCAGGTCGGGGAAATAGCCGTTGAAGCCGGGACGGCCGCTGGCATAGGCGAGCGGCACGCCGTGCAGATTGCCGCTGGTGGTGGTGTCGAGCGTGTGGAAATCCGGGTGGGCGTCGAGCCACAGCACGAAGAGCGGCCGGCCGCGGTCGGCGGCGCGGCGCGCCACGCCGGAGACCGTGCCGGCGGAGATCGAGTGGTCGCCGCCGAGGAAGATCGGCATGGCATCCTTCGACGCGGCGTAGGCGGTCTCGGAAATCGCCGCCGTCCAGGCGGAGATTTCGGGCAGCGCCTTCAGGGCGAGATTGCCATGAGCGACAGGGCGCGCCGCCGCCTTCTCAACCGCCCCCCAGTCCTCGACCTCATGGCCAAGCTCCGACAGCACCGAGACAAGCCCTGCGGTGCGCAGCGCGCTCGGCCCCATCTCGCATCCCATCCTGCCCGCGCCGTCCTGCACCGGCGCGCCGACGATCCTGCAGCGCATCACTTCTTTCCGCTTTTGCGTTTGATTTGCGGAAGTGAACCACCGCTGCCTGGCGGTTTGAACAGGGTAAATTGGCATTTCGAAAAGGTCGATTTATCATAGTGGGCATATCGGCTGCTCTAAATGGTCAAAATGGACGCGCTCGACGAGAGACTGGTGACGCTTCTGAGGCACGATGCGCGGCGCAGCGTCTCCGATCTTGCGCTCGATCTCGGCGTCTCTCGCGCGACGGTCAGGGCGCGGATGGAGCGGCTGGAAAAGTCCGGCGAGATCATCGGCTACACGGTGGTGCTGCGCGCCGACACGGTTGACCAGAGGATACGCGGCGTGATGATGATCGAGATCGAGGGCCATGCCGCGGACCGCGTGATCAGGGCGCTCGGCGGCTTTCCCGAGGTGTCGACCATCCACACCACCAACGGCCGCTGGGACCTGGTGGTCGAACTCGGCACCGCCTCACTCACGGACTTCGACGCCGTGCTGCGTCGCATCCGGCTGATCCCCGGGATCACCGGCAGCGAGACGAGCCTGCTGTTGGCGACGCCGAGGACGACGAGGGCGAGGCTTGGGTAGAGCGGTTCGTTTTATGGAAACGCCGAACCGCTCGACTTCCTTTTTTGCGCAATTCCGGACTGAAGGCTTCGGCGAGGAGGACGAGCCGTTAGGGACTTTCCTGAATTTTTTCCAGCAAAGGCGGCAACCCGTCAGGATCAGGCGGCAGGGCGCTTCCTTTCCGTCGCGACGTTCCTCTATTTTGCCCGGCCAGCATGGGCCGAGCAACAAATCGCGGAGAGCAGCGTCATGCTGAAGACAATCGCGGCCGGCGTCGGCCTGGGCCTTGTCGGGTTCCTCATCGCGCTTTTCACGATGGGCGCAGGGCACGGAACGAACGTTCCCGGTTTCGTCGTGGTCCCCTGGATGATGCTGCTGATGATGGCGGGCGCTGGCGCTTTGCCTGGGCTGCTCGCCGCATGCGCCCAATTCACGACCTATATCCTTCTGATCCGCTGCAAGCCGTTGCTGGCGCTGCCGATCGGGATCGTTCACTGCGCCGCCGCGGTATGGGGAATGGCGGGGAACGGAATCTTGTTCTGAAGGCTACAAACGCGAAAAAGCCGCGGAAAACCGCGGCTTTTCGTTTGCTTGATCCCCTGAAGGAAACTGGAGCGGGTGAGGCGATTCGAACGCCCGACCCCAACCTTGGCAAGGTTGTGCTCTACCCCTGAGCTACACCCGCTCGCGCGGCCTTGGGCCGCAAGCCGCGCCTATATGGCCGAAGAGCGCGGCGATTGCAACAGGGAAATGACGGTCTTTTTGGAGCTAGCTCTTCCTATAGGGAAGGTTGGTTTCGAGCCGGCGGATTGCGTTGGCCCAGCCGGGCGATCTTGCCCCAAGGGCATCGTTGGCCGTAAACGGCACAAGCTTTCCCGATGATGCGAGGACCGATGCCGAAGACCGAAGCCGAGCTTAACGCCTTTCTTGCCGATCTCGGCATTTCCGTCTCGACGGTGCGCCACCCGCCCTTGTTCACGGTCGCCGATTCGCAGGCGCTGCGCGGAGAGATCCCGGGCGGCCACACCAAGAACCTCTTCCTCAAGGACAAGAAGGACAATTACTTTCTCGTCACCGTCGGCGAGGAGGCCGTGGTGGACCTCAAGCAAATCCACCATCTGATCGGCGCCGCCAGCCGCGTCTCCTTCGGCAAGCCGGAAATGCTGATGGAGCTGCTCGGCGTCATTCCCGGCGCGGTTACCATCTTCGGCCTGATCAACGACACGGCCGGGCGGATCAAGGTGGTTCTGGACCAGGAATTGATGAGCCACGACGTCATCAACGGCCATCCGCTGACCAATGAGGCGACGACGGCCATCGCCGCTGCCGATCTCGTCAAATTCGTCGAGGCAACGGGCCACGATCCTGTTATCTTGAAAGTCTCGGGCTGATCGCCACATGGATGGCGAAACCGAAATCCGATAATAACGCGCCGCACCCCGAAGCCGGCGACGACGCGACCGAAAGGGCGACGACATGAGTGACAACAATCCGTTCAGCGGCTCATTTGGCGGCAATGCCGGCCAGTACGCCCAATCCGTGCAATATGGCGGGGCGGACCGCGGCAAGGTCTCGCTCGGCGAGGCGCCTGCGGCCACGGATGTCGTCAAGGACACGACGACCGCGACGTTCGCGGCCGACGTCATCCAGGAATCGCGCCGCCAGCCGGTGCTGGTCGACTTCTGGGCGCCCTGGTGCGGCCCGTGCAAGCAGCTGACGCCGCAGCTCGAAAAGGCGGTCAAGGCTGCCGGCGGCAAGGTCAGGCTGGTCAAGATGAACATCGACGACCATCCTTCGGTCGCCGGCCAGCTCGGCATCCAGTCGATTCCCGCGGTCATCGCCTTCAAGGACGGCCAACCGGTCGACGGCTTCATGGGCGCCATTCCGGAAAGCCAGATCACGCAGTTCATCCAGAAGGTCGGCGGCAAGGGCGGCGGCGGCGCGCCGCAGATCACCGAAGCGCTGGCCGCGGCCGCCGAGGCGCGCGAGGCGGGCGACACCCAGACCGCGGGCGACATCTATGATGCGATCCTCGAGCAGTCGCCCGAAACCATCGAGGCCATCGCCGGGCTCGGCGAGATCCTTTTCGAGGCCGGCGACAGCCAAGGCGCCGAGGCGGTGCTTGCCAAGGCGCCGGAGGACAAGAAGGATGCGCCGGCGCTTGCCGCTCTGCGCGCCAAGATGACGCTCGCGGCGGAAGCCGCCGCGCTCGGCAATCCGGCCGAGTTCGAACGCCGGCTCGCCGCCAATCCAAACGATCACCAGGCGCGGTTCGACCTGGCGATGGTGCAGAATGCGCGCGGCGAGCGGATGCAGGCCGCCGACAACCTGCTGGCGATCGTCAGGGCCGACCGGACGTGGAACGACGATGGCGCGCGTGCGCAGCTCTTGAAGTTCTTCGAGGCATGGGGGATGACCGACGAGGCGACGCTGTCGGCGCGGCGCAAGCTGTCGTCGCTGTTGTTCTCCTGAGCGTTTTGCCGGCTTTGCTGCTGGCCCCTTTTGCCAGGAGGTCTTGCGCAAGGCGCCAACTGCGCCAGATAGGCGGCAGCGGCTTGCCCCTGCCGGTTGAGGGTTTAAACGGGCTGGGTTGCGTAAGAGGAGATCGCAGATTGATACGCTGCCCGGCGACGCTTTCGAGAGTTGAAGCGCAGGCGGAGGGTTGAGGTGCAGGTCGGAAACGCCCGCTACCGGCTCGCGAGGGATCTGCCGTCGAGGATCCCGGTGTTTCCGCTCGCCGGGGCGCTGCTGCTGCCCGGCGGCCGCATGCCGCTCAACATTTTCGAGCCGCGCTACCTGGAGATGATCGATGAGGCGATGGCCGGGCCGCGGTTGATCGGCATGATCCAGCCCAGCCTCGACGGCGCGTTGCGCCACGACGGCGAGCCCGAGCTTTGCAGCGTCGGCTGTGCCGGGCGCATCATCTCGCTTGCCGAGACCGGCGACGGGCGCTACCTGATCTCGCTGCAAGGCGTCTGCCGCTTCCGCGTCACGGATGAGCTGGCGGTCAAGACGCCGTTCCGGCAATGCCGGATGGCGCCCTTCCTCGCCGATCTCGAGGAGGATCCGGCCGGTGCCGAGGTCGACCGCCCTGCCCTGCTCAAGGCGTTCCGCGCCTATCTGCAGGCCAACGACCTCGAGGCCGACTGGGAAAGCGTGAGCCGCGCCGAGAACGCCATGCTGGTCAACGCACTGTCGATGATGGCGCCCTATGGGCCGGCCGAGAAGCAGGCCCTGCTCGAGGCGGCGGACCTGAAGACGCGCGCCGAGACGCTGATTGCCATCACCGAAATTACGCTGGCGCGCGAAGATGAGGATTTTGGCTCGAGCCTGCAGTAAACGTAATGATTCGGGTGAAATCGGCCTGACCTGAATCTCAACACTTAGGCCGGCGGCAGTTGGACATGGAAAAGCGCGATGGCGGCGGACGGACGTGACGGGCGCAAAGCCACGGTCGACCCGAAATTGCTGGAACTGCTCGCCTGCCCGCTGACCAAAGGACCGCTGACCTGGGACGCCGAGCGCAGCGAACTGATCTCGCGCGTGGCGAAGCTTGCCTATCCGGTGCGTGACGGCATCCCGATCATGCTGCCTTCGGAAGCGCGCACCATCTCGGCCGAAGACGCGCTCAAGCCACCGCCGCGGCTCGGAGGGCCGTCGTGAATCGCGCCGGCGGGCCGGTTGCCGCTACTGGAAATTGCGCCCCTTGGGCATGACCTGTTGCGCCGCGCCCGACAGGGCGTCGACATCCTGCCGCTCCACCGGCAGGCTGCGGTTCGCGGAGCGCTCCGGTCCATTCGATGATCCGGCGGGCTGATGCTCGATGGTGGGCGGCTCCTGCAGGAGGATGCTCAGCCAGGGCGTCAAATCCTCGATCCTGTCGGCGACGATGTGGATGACATCCGATTCCTGCTGCAGCTTGCCGGTGACGCGGATGAAGCGCGCGCCCATCACGATAGAGCGGAAGCGGTCGAAGACGCGCGGCCAGATGATGACATTGGCGATCGCCTTTTCGTCCTCCAGCGTTAGGAAGATCGCATTGCCTTTGCCGGGGCGCTGGCGCACCAGCACCAGCCCGGCGACGTTGACGCGGCGGCCGTCGCGCACCGACGGCAGGCGGGAATTGGGGGTGATGCCGGCGCGGTCAAGCCGCTCGCGCAGGAAGGCGACGGGATGTTCCTTCAGCGACAGGCCGAGCGAGCGATAGTCGTGGACGACATGCTCGCCGAGCGGCATTTTCGGCAGCTTCGTCTCGGGCTCCAGCTCGCGCAGGCGGAGTGTGGGCTGGTCGAACAGCGGCAGTTTCTCGGCAGCGCTCCTGCCGTCCAGCGCGCGCACCTCCCAGAGCGCCGCGCGTCGGTCGAGGCCGAGCGAGCGGAAGGCGTCTGCCTGGGCCAGCCTTTCGATCTCGCCGACATCAAGGCCCGAACGCAGCCAGACATCCCTGACCGATCGATAGCCGTCGCCGCGCCGGGCGACGGCGGCCGCCATCCGTTCTTCCGAAAGCCCCTTGATCTGACGGAAGCCAAGCCGCACCGCATGAGCCGTCTCGATGACGCCGCGCATCGAGGCATGGCGTTCGAGGATGCGCGAAGGATCGAAACGGGCCCCCTCCAGCGTGCAATCCCAGACGGAATGGTTGATATCGACCTCACGCACCTCCACGCCATGGTCGCGCGCGTCGCGAACGAGCTGGGCCGGCTGATAGAACCCCATCGGCTGCGAGTTCAAAATCGCGGCGCAGAACACGTCGGGATAGAAGGTCTTGAACCAGCAGGAGGCATAGACCAGCAGCGCGAAGGAGGCGGCATGGCTTTCCGGAAAGCCATATTCGCCAAAGCCTTCGATCTGCTTGAAGCAACGCTCGGCGAATTCCTTTTGGTAGCCCTTGTCGACCATGCCGTCGATCATGCGCTGGCGGTAGTTGCCGATTGTGCCGGTGCGCTTGAAGGTGGCCATTGCGCGCCGCAGCTCATCGGCCTCGCCCGGCTGGAAGCCGCCGGCAACGATGGCGATCTTCATCGCCTGCTCCTGGAACAGCGGCACGCCCAGCGTCTTGCCGAGAATCTCCTTCAATTCCGGCTTCGGGTATTCGGCTTTCTCCTTGCCCTGCCGTCTACGCAGATAGGGGTGCACCATGTCGCCCTGGATCGGGCCGGGCCGCACGATAGCCACCTCGATGACCAAATCGTAGAATTCACGCGGTTGAAGCCGCGGCAGCATCGACATCTGGGCGCGTGACTCGATCTGGAAGACGCCCAGCGTGTCGGCCCGGCAGATCATGTCGTAGACGCGAGGGTTCTCCGGTGGCAGCGAGCTCAACTGATGCGGCCGGCCGTATTTGTCACGCGCCTTCGGATAATGATGCGTGAGCAAGGTCAGGGCTCGCTTCAGGCAGGTCAGCATGCCGAGCGCCAGCACATCCACCTTGAGGATCTTCACCGCGTCGAGATCGTCCTTGTCCCACTCGACCATCTTGCGCTCTTCCATCGCCGTCTTGACGATGGGCACGACCTCGTCGAGCCGGTCGCGGGTGATGACGAAGCCGCCGACATGCTGAGAGAGATGGCGGGGGAAGCCGATGATCTCGTTGGCGCGTTCCAGCACCTGCCGCGACAGCGGATCGGCGCGGTCGAGGCCGCCGGCATTGGCTTCCCTTTCGCCGAGCTCCGAGGTCGACCAGCCCCAGATGGTGCTCGACAGGGCGCTCCGGACGTCTTCGGACAAGCCCATGGCCTTCGCCACCTCGCGCAGGGCGGAGCGCCCGCGATAGCTGATGACGGCGGCGGCCAGCGCCGTGCGCTTGGCGCTGTATTTCTCGTAAATATAAGCGATGACCTCGTCGCGCCGTTCATGCTCGAAGTCGACGTCGATGTCGGGAGGCTCGTTACGTTTCTCGGAGATGAAGCGCTCGAAGAGGGCATCGATCCGGTCAGGGCCGACCTCGGTGATGCCGATGCAGAAGCAAATGACCGAATTGGCGGCCGAGCCGCGCCCCTGGCAAAGGATGCCCTTGCTGCGGGCGAATTTCACGATGTCGTGGACGGTCAGGAAATAGCGCGCATAGTTCAGCCGCTCGATCAAAGCGAGCTCGCTGCCGATGCGCCGCAGCACTTCTTCCGGGACCCCGGCCGGATAGCGCACGGCCGCTCCTTCCCGCGCCAGGCGTTCGAGCTCGGCCTGCGGTCCGAGCCCGGATTCCGTCGGCTCGTCCGGATAATTGTATTCGAGGTCGCTGAGCGAGAAGGTGAGCTCGTCGGCGAAGCGCAGCGTCTCCGCCAGCGCTTCAGGGTGTCGGCGGAAAAGCCGCGCCATCTCCAGCGGCGTCTTCAGATGACGCTCGGCATTTGCCGTCAGCTCCAGCCCGACCTCGGAAACCGGCGTGTTGAGGCGGATCGCGGTCAGCACGTCCTGCAGCGGGCGGCGGTCGGCGGCATGATAGAGCACGTCGTTGGTCGCCATCAGCGGGATGTGCAGATGTTGGGCCATCGCCGCCGCCTGCTCGATGCGGAAGCGGTCGTTGCCGCCGTAATCAGGCGCCACAGCAAGCCGAAGCGCGGCGCCGAAACGATCCTTAAGCCGGCTAATGAGCGTCAGATTGTCTTTCGCGCCTCTCGACAGGTTGGGCAGGATCGCCAGCGACATCAGATCGCCCCATTCGAGAAGGTCGTTGAGTTCGAGGAGCGTCGCGCCCTTCTCGTTCTCGTCGCGCAGATTGGCATGCGTCAGCATGCGGCAGAGATGTCCCCAGCCCTTGCGGTCGCGGGGGTAAGCCAGAATGTCCGGCGTGCCGTCGCAGAAAACCAGGCGGCAACCGGGATGATAGGGCAGCTTCTCGACCCTGGCCTGCTGCCAGGCCCGCACGACGCCGGCGACCGTGTTGCGGTCGGCAAGGCCGATCGAGGAAAAGCCATAGAATTTCGCCGTGACCACCAGCTCCTCGGGCTTCGAGGCGCCGCGCAGGAAGGAAAAGTTCGACTGGATGCCGAACTCGGCATAGGGGATGGCGGTCAGCGCGTTCATGCGAAGACGCCGTGCATGAACCAGCGCGGCGCGGCCTGCGAGGCGCTGCTGTAGAGGCCCTGGCGGTAGAGCCAGTAGCGGCGCCCCTCGCTGTCCTCGATGCGGTAATAGTCGCGTGTCGGCGCCTCTTCCTCGCCGGGCAGCTGCCGCCACCATTCGGCGGCGATGCGCTCCGGCCCTTCGGCGCGGGCGACGCGGTAAAGCGCGCGCCGCCAGCGGAAATTCATCGGCGGGCCCTCGGGGATCTCGGTCGCCGGCACCTCGATCGGCTCGGGCGAGCGGAACAGCCGTACCGGCCGCTCCGGCGGGAAGATGGTCATCGGAGGTGCTGTCCGGTCGGGCTTCGGCGGCATGCGCCTTTGCGGCGCCTCTGCGAAAGGAACCGTGGTAACGGCGCGCTCCGGCAGGTGGCTATCGACGATGACCGGCTTCAGCACGGCGGCTTCGCCGAGACGGGCACGCACGCGGTCGGCGAATAAAGCGATGTCGGCGTCATCGTCGCTTGTCTCGCCGGCAAGGTCGCCCTGGAGCATGTCGAAGGCGGCGACCGAAAGCACCGACAGCCGCACGAGGTCGAAGCCGAAGCCGGCATCGATGGTCTGTTCCAGCGCGGTCAGCCGTTCGTGAAACAGCTTTCGGATCAGCTGCGGCTCGCGCATGGGGCGCGAGGTGCCGACCGCGATGCGGCTGACGAGGCCGTCGACGCGAAAGAGGAGAAGGGCGAGCGCCCGCGCGCCTTCGCCGCGGCGCTCGAGGTCGGCCTTCAAGGCCACGGCAAGCCGGCTCACCAGCCGCTCGATGTCGTCGGTGAGCACGATCGGCTCGGCAAGATGGCGCTCGACCGAGAGCGGCGCCACGGGAAGGCGCGGCGACACCGCCTCGTCGAGCCGGCCGAGCGCCTGGTCGAGGCGCAGAAGCAAGGTGGCGCCGAAGCGGCGGGCGAGCGGCGCGCGGGGTGCGGCCATCACCGCCCCCGCCGTGCGCAGGCCGACGCTTTCCAGGCTGGCGCGGGTTTCGGGCGCGATGCGCAGCGCCGAAAGCGGCAGGGGCGAAAGCAGCGCCGCCTCCTCGCCGCCGGCAACGATGCGGTCGCCGTGGAAGCGCGCCGCCGCCCAGGCGGCGCCCGGCGTCGAGGCGAGGCCGGCGCGAACATCGAAACCCTGCTGGAAGAAACGGGTGAGGATCTCGTCCTGCATGGCCCGCTCGCCACCAAACAGGTGCGTGCAGCCGGTGACGTCGAGAAACAGCCCGTCCTCGCCGTCGATCGCCACCAGCGGCGTGTAGCGGTCGCACCAGTCGGCGAGGCCTTCGAGCAGGCGGCGGTCGGCCTCCGGGTCGGCCTCCACCACATCGATCGACGGATGCATGGCGCGCGCGTCGGCAATGCCCATGCCGCGCTTCAGCTTCAGCGCCTCAGCCCGCTCGTCGAGGGCTGCGATGCGCTGGGCGTTGCTGTCGCGATGGCTGATCACAAGCGGTGGGCAAGATGGGGGCAGGTGATGCGAGGGCCGGGAACGCCAGGACCGCCCCAGACGCTGGCGCAGGATCCGCTCCGCGCAAAGATAGGGGAACCACAGCGACAGAATTCGCTGCCCGCTCTTCCTCGGGCCTTCTTTCGGCAAAAGCGTGCTCATCGGGGTTCCACTCCAGTGTGAATTGTCCGGGCAGGGCCGTGCGGCTCTTGCCGATATCGACGGTGAAGGCGGGGCGGCCGATCGAGCCGGCCAGCGCGCCGGCGAGCGTTTCGCGGCTCGCCGCGGGCGCTGCCGAAACAATGAGGCGCACGGGCGCCGCGGTGGGCTCGGCCTGGCCGGCCTGACGCAGCAAAAACACCGGCCGGCCGGCGCTCTGGGCGCGGGCGTGCAGCCGCCGCGTCGCGGTAAGGTCGAGAAGCCGCGGGCTGCCGCGGATCTCGAGGAGGACGGCGGCGAAGGCCGTCATGCGGGCGGCCTCCTCGGCGATCCACAGCGCGTCGACCAGTTTCGGCGCTTCGGAAAACAGCAATTGTTCGGGCTCGATGCCGAAGAAGGCGTGGAGGCCCCTGGCATAGGGAAAGCCGGCCTCGCGGAAAATCTCCGCCGTGCCGATCCAGAGGACCGGCAAGCCCTGCTTCTGTTTGAGGATCAGGCTGGCGAGCGACAGCGCAAAGCCGGCCACGGCGCCGGCATCGCGGGTCTCCAGCCCATGGATTTCACTGAGCGCCGCCTTGGGCACGCCGCCGCCGAGGGCGGTGTCGAGGCGTTCTATGCCGGTATGCAGGAAGGCATCCGGCGAGGCCACAGCTAGGCCGCGCCGGACGATAGTGATTTCGGGGGTGACGCCCGATCCGGCGGCATCAGCTATTTGTTTTTTTGCAAGTCCGGACGGAAAACCGCTTCGCACTGTTCCTGGAATGGCTTTTGGCGCGCCGGAAGCCGGCGCTTCCAGGCGCTCGGGCAGCGTTCCCTCGATCCTCGCGATTTGTCGGCGCAGGGCAAAAACAGTTTCCCGCGCCACGGCGCTTATCGCCATGACGTTCACTTCCGGCAGCAGTTGTTCCTGTTATGTTCTATAGATTCCAGAGGGGCCTGGAAGAGTCAAGCGGAGTCGCAAGGAATTTATTCCTTCGGCTTTCAGCTTCCAAGACCCAGCCAGCCGGGCCCATTTGCCTCGACCGGCGCGAAAGCCTATATGCCGAGGTCAAAGGAAACCTCATGGCCCGCATCTACAAGACCCGCATCTGGCATGACCAACTCTCGCCATCGATGGATGAGATGGAACTTCTGGCGCTGGAGGCCTACGCCCATCTGCCGGAGGAGTTCCGCAAGCTCACCGGCGAGATCATCATCCAGATCGCCGATTTTCCGACGGACGAGATCATGGACGACCTGTCGCTGGAGACGCCCTTCGACCTGCTTGGCCTGTTCGAGGGGCGCGGCATCGCCGAGCGCTGGAACCCGCAGACCGGCGAGGGGCCGAACCGCATCACGCTCTACCGCCGCGCCATCCTCGACTATTGGGCCGAGAACGAGGAGACGCTGGGCGACATCGTCACCCACGTTCTGATCCACGAAATCGGCCACCATTTCGGCCTGTCGGACGACGACATGGAGCGGATCGAGGAAGCGGCCGAGCAGGCAGCGGCGGGGTGACGAATGAGAGGGCTGCCGCCCTTTCCTACCAATCGCTGAGCTTGGTGTCCGAGGTGTATTCCTGGCCCTCGATATCCTTCACCACAGCCTGGCCGCAGCGCATCGACTTGGTCGTCTTGTCATAGGCATAGGTCGGCGAGCCGAACAGGTGCCAGCCCTTGTTCAGGGCCGAAGTCACCTTATGGCAGAAAGTGGAATCGTCCGGACCGGACAGAAAGCGGTAGAGTTTCATTTTCGACCCTGTCGTGACCAATGCTTGTCTATCTTTCCTGGAATCGCTCGAGCGCATCATGCGCCGATGATTGCGGCCTTCGCCAGAAGTTTCTCGGCTTCCGCCAGATGCAGCCGCTCGACCATGCGGCCGTCCAGCGCAATGACGCTTTTGCCGGCATTTTCGGGCCGTGAGAACGCCTCCCTGATCGCCCGCGCCCTGGCCAGGGCCTCCGGCGCCGGCGCAAAGGCGCGGTTCGCGGGCTCGATCTGGGCGGGGTGGATCAGCGATTTGCCGTCGAAACCCATGGCGGCCGCGTCGGCGCATTCCCGCGCGAGGGCGTCGAGGTCGCGAAAGTCGTTGGCGACGCCGTCGATCACGTCGAGGCCGCTGGCGCGGGCGGCGAGCACAAGCTGCAGCAGCCAGGGCGTGAGATAGCGCCGGTCGGGCGTCGCCAGAATGCCGGTTGCTTTCACCAGATCGTTCGTTCCGGCGACGAAACAAGCGAGGCGGGAAGAGGGATCGCGGCCAAGCTCGGCGATGGCGCCGACGTTGAGCAGCGCCTTGGGCGTCTCGATCATTGCCCACAGTTTCACGATATCCGGCGCGAAATTGTCGTCGAGCAGGTCGCCGGCCTCGAGGATGTCGCGCGGCGTTCCGATCTTGGGCAAAAGAATGCCGTCGGGCTCTGCCTTGGCGACGGTCAACAGGTCGTCGATGCCCCATTCACTGCCGAGCGGATTGATGCGCACCACCATCTCGCAGCGGCGCGCCGGCCGCGCGGCGAGGATGCCGGTCAGCTTGTCGCGGGCGGAAAGCTTGTCGGCCAGTGCCACGCCATCCTCGAGGTCGATGATGACGGTATCGCAGGCGAGCGAGGCGATCTTGGCCAGCGCCTTGTCGTTTGAGGCGGGCACGTAGAGCACCGAGCGGCGCGGGCGGTAGGTGTCAGAGGTCATGGCCGATCTATGCCGGCTTGCAGCGGGCGAGGCAAGGCGCCGCACCATAGAACTCATTTGCGTTCTGGCTAATTGTCGAAGCCGGCGCCGCCCCTCATTGCCCTGCCGGGCATTTCTCTATAGTGACGGGGAGAAAGGGCCTGGCCGCGATGTCGGCTCCTGCAATGCTGGCGATTGGCGAAGCCGGCGATGGCAGCGCCCCTCTCCCCGTCACTATACGGGGAGAGGATGCCGGCAGGCAGGTGAGAGGCGGCGCCAGCCTGAAACGACTTTGCTCCTGCACGAAATCTGCAAATCCTTGCGGAAAACCTCCTCCAATCCGCCGCGCGCTTTCCGCAGCCGCCGGCGAAACAGGCGGCATGCGAACACATCACAGATCCCGCTGGTCCCTGCCCCGGCGCCTCCGCAACGAAGGCTGGTGGTTGGTCGAGCCGCAGAGGCCGCGCATCACGGCGGTCATGCTTCCTTTCATCCCAAGATCACGGCTGCGGCATGCCATGCGAGCGGCGGCGCTCGGGACGGTTCGGTCTTGACGCCAGCTTTCACGACTGGCGGCCTTTGCGCGCTCTCGACAAGCACGGCCCGCTTGCTAATCCTGTCATGACAAAACCGTATTCAGCGAGCTGCCGATTCCATGCCGCACAACATCCTCGTCGCCGACGACGATCCGCATATCCGCGAGATCATTTGCTTCGCGCTGGAAAAGGCCGGCATGAAGACGGCCGCCGTCGCCGACGGCGCCGCCGCGCTGCAAGCGGTCGAGCGCCGCGCGCCCGACCTCATCGTGCTCGACATCGGCATGCCGGAGATGGACGGGCTGGAGGTCTGCCGCAGGCTGCGGCAGCGCTCCGACGTGCCGGTGCTGTTCCTGTCGGCCCGCGATGAAGAAATCGACCGTATCCTCGGCCTTGAAATGGGCGGCGACGACTATGTGACGAAACCGTTCAGCCCGCGCGAGCTGGTTGCCCGCGTCAACGTCATCCTGCGGCGGGCGCGCCCGGCGGTGGTGGAGGAAGACGCCGACGACCGTCAGTTCGCGCATGGCAAGCTCGTGCTGGTTCCGGCAAGTCATGCTGCGAGCTTTGAAGGCAAGCCGCTCACCCTAACAGCGATCGAGTTCGCATATAGACCACGCCGGCGACCCTGCCGTCGAGCTCGACCGGCAAGGCGACGAAGACGCGCACCTTGGTGCCGCGACTCACCGAATAGAGCGGCGGCGGCGGCTGGTCGGGGATCCGCAGGCGAAGCTCGCTTGCATAGGCGCCTGCGAGCGCCTGCCGCACCTCCTCGACCGCAACGAAAGACTGTCCGACCTCACCGCCGCCGGCAATCACCACGCCATGCGGATCGAGCAGCCGGAAGCCGGCAAGCGTTGTCTTCTGCGCCTCGTCCAGAATGCCGTCGAGCTTTGCGCCTATGGCCGCGAAGTCCGGATCGGCGGTGGCGGGAACGGCCGCCGGTCGCGACGGCATGACATTGTCGGAGGCAAGGTCGAGCTGCGGCTCGATCGGCTGATAGGGGTAATTATTGTCCCTTGCCGGATCCGCCGAGATCGGCGTTCCCAACCGTTCCGGTGCAATGCCGGCCGCGCGCACCGCATCGGCATAGACGATTCTGAAGGGTTTTCTTGGCCGCCCGCAGCATGTGCTTGGCCGCGATGCGGTGATGGCCAATGCCTACCAATCCAACATCCATGTCTCGGAACGCACGGTCGACAGCCATATCCGAAACATCCGCGCCAAGCTGGCGGCGGTCGGCTGTTCGGATGCGATCGCGACCGTGCATGGCGTCGGCTTCCGGCTCGGCCGATGCGGTGGCTGAGCAAGGAGAAATGGCGGCCCAGGCTCGCCACCGTGGTCGTCGCCATCCTGATCGTGGTGATGGCGCTGCCGCTGGTCGGCCTGTTCTTCTTCCGGCTCTATGAAAACCAGCTGATCCGCCAGACCGAGGGCGAGCTCATCGCACAGGGCGCGGTGATTGCCGCCGTTTTTCCAACAACATCGTCACCGATGCCGGGCGGCTCAATCGCCGAACAACATCGTGAAACATCTCTATGGCGAGCGCGGCAAGGTCACGCTCGCGGCGATCGCGATTCTCGGCGGCACGCTGCTGATCGCGCTGGTGTTCATCCGCACCGTCAGCCGGCCGATCTACGCGCTGATCGAGCGCACCAAACGCATCGCCGCCGGCGACCGCGAGGCAATGCGGCCGCTCGCCCATCACGGCACGCGCGAGATGGCGGCGATCCAGGGCGCGGCCGAGCTGCTCAGGGATTCCGGCGGGACGATGGACGAGGACGCGCTGTCGGCCGCCTTCCTCGACATGGCGCAAAAACTCCAGGCGCGCTCCGACAGCATCCAGACCTTCGCCACCCATGTCTCGCATGAGCTGAAATCGCCGCTGACGGCCCTGGCGCCGAGCGGCGAAAGCACGACAATCGGCGCGGCGCTGGCGCTGCTGCCGGTCGACGCCAGGCTGGAGGTACGCGTCGAATCGGGCAGCGATATCGGCCTCGGCATCTCGGGCGAGAATCTCGCGATCGTGCTCGCCAACCTCGTCGACAATTCCGCACGGCACGGCGCGAAGCAGGTGACGGTCGGCGCCGAAAAGGCGGGCGAAAGGGTAGCTCTCCATGTCGGCGACGACGGCGGCGGCATTTCGGCGGCCAATCGCGCAAAAATCTTCGAGCCGTTCTTCACCACAAGGCGCGAGGCCGGCGGCACCGGCATGGGCCTCGGCATCGTGCTGGCCCTCCTGAAAGCGCATGATGGCACGATAACGCTGGTTGACTCCGAACGCGGCGCGCGCTTCGAGATCAATTTGCCGGTCGCGTGAGGACCGGTGAAATCGGAGAACAAAGTGCGTTACGACATCGTCATCATCGGCGGCGCCATCGTCGGGTCCTCGGTCGCCTACTATCTGCGCGAAGAGGGTTTTACCGGTTCCATCGCGCTGATCGAGCGCGATCCGCAATTCTCGCAAGCGGCGACGACGCTGTCCCTGGCCTCGATCCGCCAGCAATTTTCCATTCCTGAAAACATCCGCCTGTCGCAATTCACGCTGAAGCTGTTCCGGCGGCTGAAAGAAACTTTCGGCGCCGATGCCGATATCGGCTTTCGCGAGGGCGGTTATCTGATCCTTGCCGGCGAGGCGGGGCTGCCGATCCTCAAGGCCAATCACGAGGCGCAGATCGCCGAAGGCGCCGATATCGTGCTGGAGGATGCAGGCCAGCTCGCCCGCCGCTTCTCCTGGCTTTCAACCGAAGGCATTTCCGCGGGCGCCTATGGCCGCGGCGGCGAGGGCTGGTTCGACGCGCATGCGCTGCTGATGCTGTTCCGTAAGGCGCTGCGCGAGAGGAGGATCGACTTCATCACCGCGTCGGCCACCGGTATCACGCGCCAGGGCAGTCGCGTCACCGGCGTCGCCCTCGACAATGGCGAGACGCTGGAGGCCGGCATCATCGTCAATGCCGCCGGCCCGAACGCCGGCAAGGTGGCCGCCCTTGCGGGGCTCGCGCTGCCGGTCGAGCCGCGCAAGCGCAACGTCTTCGTCTTCGAGGCACGGGAAAAATATGCCGACATGCCGCTGCTGGTCGATCCCTCCGGCATCTATGTGCGGCCGGAAGGCTCGGTCTACCTCACCGGCGGCGCCGAGCCGGAGGAAGGCGACCATGCACCCGATCCCAACGATTTCGAGGTCGAGTGGCCGCTGTTCGAGGACGTGATCTGGCCGACTTTAGCCACCCGCGTCCCAGCCTTCGAGGCGATCAAGCCGACGCGCGCCTGGGTCGGGCATTATGATTACAACACGCTCGACCAGAACGCGGTTATCGGGCCGCATCCGGAGGTGGAAAACTTCCTCTTCGCCAACGGCTTCTCCGGCCATGGCCTGCAGCAGGCGCCGGCGGTGGGCAAGGCGCTCTCGGAACTCATCGTGCATGGCGGCTATCGGACGATCGATTGCACGGCGTTCGGATATGAGCGCGTCGCGGCGGGGCGGGCGTTCAGGGAATTGAACGTCATCTGACGCATAATCGCATCGACCGCCAGCGCGTTGCCGAGCGCATGCCCGCGCGCCGTATTGTCGAAAATGCACCACACCTCGGTGGCTGAGGCGCCCGCGTCGGCGAGTTGGGCGCTGATTTCCAGCAGCCGGCCGGCGTCGTAGTCCGAAAAATAGACATGCGGCGCGCCGTGAAAGCGGAAATAGGCGAGCTCATGCCAGCCGCCGGGCGCGGAAGCGGGGGGAACTGAGGCAGAGTCCGCCGCCACGCGCCCGACGCGGAGGCGGCTCAGCAAAGCGTCTGCTCCCGGCTCGAACCAACTGGCGTGACGCGGTTCGCAGACCAAGCGGCAGTCGGTCTTGTCGTGCAACAAAGCGAAGAACTTTTTGGCTATCTGCCTGTCGAATTGCAGACTGGGTGGCAGCTGGACCAAGAGGGCGGACAGCTTCTCACCGAGACCTCCGACCTCGCCCATGAAAGCATCCAGAAGATCATGGCAATCTATGAGGCGGCGCTCATGAGTCGCGGCTTTGGGCACTTTAACGGAGAACCGAAAACGATCCGGGACCGAGCACGCCCAGCGCTCATAGGTTTCGCGCTGATGCGGTTTGTAGAAGGAGGAGTTGATCTCCACGACAGGAAGACGCGAAGCGTAACGCTCCAATTGCGAGCCCGTCGCCGGAACAGAGGACCTGTGCGCTGCCGGTATGGTCCATCCGGCTGTTCCGACAAAAGGTTTGTTTTCGGCCATGTCGACAATCTGGACAGGCGCGCCTGCAGGTCAAGGTGGGGCTCAGGCGGCGAGGCGGCAGCCCAGATGTGCCTGTAGCCAGCCGAGCACGCGCGCCCAGCCTTCGGCGTGCTCCGCCGCGGCGTCCGGGAAGCCGGCGAAGCCGCCATGGCAGACGGTGAGCCGCGTGCCGGCAGAGGTCGGTTCCAGCAGATAGGCAACCGTCGTTTCGTGACGGCCGAGCGTCGGGTGATCCCAATCGTAGCGCCTCGTCTGCACGACCCTGCGCCCCCGTCTCGATCTCGAGGAAGCTGCCGCTGGCGGGCAGGGTCCTGCCGTCGGCCGTCCTCACGATGACGCGCCACGATCCGCCGACGCGCAGATCGGCGGCCCAGCCGATCATCCGGTAGGTCTCGGCCGACCCCCACCAGCGCTCGACGTCGCTGGTGAGAAGCGCGGTGACGACTTGTTGCGGCGAAGCGGGAAGTTCCGCCGAAGCCATGACCGTCTCGGTGTTCGCCATGGCGCGCGGCCAGCCATGCGGCAGTATCATTGCCAACCTCCTCCGCGGCCGTTCAATACCTGGTTCAGCCCTTCGATGGCGGGCGCTCGAAACCCTTGCCGGTCTCCAGCAGGCTCTTGAGGCTCGCCAGCACCAGCGGCCAGCCCTTGGACACGTTCGGAATCAGCCGGTGCGGGCCGTCGGCCTCGTGGGTGACGGCAAGCTTCATCAGCTCGCCGTCCTTTTCGATGGTGAAGGTACAGCGCGTGTAGCCGTCTTCCTTCACCTCGGGCAGCCATTCGTTGCGCCATTTGATGACCAGACGCCGGGGCGGATCGATCTCGAGGATCTCGCCCGAGTCGGCCACGCGGCCGTCCGGGAAGATCAGCTTCCAGCTCGAACCCACCTTCCAGTCGCTCTCCTGGTAGGAGCAGAGGAAGAACTGCCGGTTGAACTCCGGATCGGTCAGCGCCGTCCAAAGCTTTTCGGGCGTGGTGCGGATGTAGGTGACGTAGACGAAAGTGTTGTCGCTCACGGCTCTTCCCTTTCAAGTCGTTTCTTCAGGTCGCTCAAGGCATCCAGCCGATGGCGCTCGAATTTGCCGATCCAGCGCTCGGCGATCTCGTTGATCGGCACGGGGTTGAGGTAATGCTCCTTCTCGCGGCCGCGGCGAACGGTGGCGACAAGGTTCGCCTCCTCGAGAATTGCCAGGTGCTTGGTCACCGCCTGGCGCGTCATGTCCATGTGCTCGCAGAGCGCGTTCAGCGTCTGTCCGTTCCTGGCATAGAGGCTGTCCAGCAATTGCCGGCGGGTCGGGTCAGCCAAAGCGCGAAAGAAGGCATCCATGGTCATGGCCTTAATAGGCAACCATTTGGTTGCATATCAAGCTGCAAAGTTTATTCGACGAGAAAGACGGTGCAGGCACCCCGGCCTGCTTGCCGACGATGCATTGCGACTGCTACTGGAATTCATCTTCTGAATAATAGACGGTATGGTTCTTGCAATGAAAGGTTGGATCGGATGCCTCTCATTTACGACTATGACTTTCAGTCCATTTTCCCTTTAGCTGTATACAAGGACGACACGTGCCAGCGACTCTTGGCGCGGGCCGGCATTGCTCACAACATTAAGGGTAATTACGTCGCGCTGTTTCGCGATCCGGTTACGGTTGCCGCACTTTGGGCGGCGCCGGACACTGTCAAGGCGGCCGTTTTGAAGTCGGATTTCGGCATCCTGCTGTTCGAAGGCGAATCCGATTCGACCCGCGATAAAGCCGAGTTCATCAAAAAGACTCTGCTCGAACATGCCGCACAGAGCATCAGCGCCAATTGGGATGACCGAACGGTCAAGATGGCCGTCTTCAAGCTTCACATGTTCTGCAAATCGAGACTAAGGGAGAATTGGTGGACGAAAGGGGCAAGATTCGGTGCTCAAACTGGGTTGAGCAGCAAGTCAGGGCGGCCCGGGTCACCGAACCGTTTGACGTCAGCCAGGCCTTGGATGCGATGATCAGTGACGTAGTAGGCCGCACTGCTGGGGGGCGGCCGACGCCGCCGACACAGACAGCGAGACCTACGCCGGCTCCTGCGCCGAGAATATCGTTGCGTTCGATTTTCGGGCGCTGGCGTCAATAGCGGTTGACATCAGCGCGTCAGCGCTTGCGGGAGAACCAGAAGGCGTCGGTCATGCGTGTCATGCCGATGCACTCGTAGAAGCCGACGGCGTCGGGCATCGAGATCAGGCTGATGGCGACGGACGTGCCGAGCTGGCGGCGTGCCTCGTCCATCAGGCCTTTGCCGATGCCGAGCCCTTGCGCCGAGGCGGACACGGCCAGCTCGGAGATATAGCAGACCCAGGAGAAGTCAGTCACCCCGCGCGCGACGCCGACAAGCGGCTTGCCCTCGCTGTCGAGACGCGCCGTCAGCACCAGGTTGGCATTACTGAGCATCGTCTTCAGGCGCGCCTCGTCATCGATCGGGCGCGTTTCGCCGAGGCCGGATTCGACCAGCACGCGGCGGAATTCGGCGACATTGAGGGCGGGCTCGCTGGCGTAGAGGACTTTGGAAGGACGGGCCATGGTCGCAGACTGCACCGGCTGCACAGAATTTCGAAGCCGTTTTTTGAGGTGTTCCAGTTCCGTCCACCCTGCCCGCCTTTGGCCCAAGGGCAGTGCACGAACAGTTGCCTTTCATTTGCCGCCGGCTTTGTGTAAACCGTCCCGCAAAATTCCCCGCAAGCCAAGAAGACGGGCAGGTACCATGGACAAATTCACCAAGCTCACCGGCGTCGCGGCGCCCATGCCGATCGTCAACGTCGATACCGACATGATCATCCCGAAGGATTATCTGAAGACGATCAAGCGCACCGGGCTTGGCACCGGCCTGTTCGCCGAGATGCGCTACAAGGACGACGGCTCGGAGAACCCGGATTTCGTTCTCAACAAGCCGGCCTATCGCAAGGCGCAGATCCTGGTCGCCGGCGACAATTTCGGCTGCGGCTCGAGCCGCGAGCACGCGCCCTGGGCGCTGCTCGATTTCGGCATTCGCTGCGTCATCTCGACGTCGTTCGCCGATATTTTCTACAACAACTGCTTCAAGAACGGCATCCTGCCGATCACGGTCAGCCCGGAAGACCTGGACAAGCTGATGGACGACGCCTCGCGAGGTTCCAACGCCACGCTGTCGATCGACCTCGAAGCCAAGGAGATCCGCGGCCCGGATGGCGGCGTGGTCAAGTTCGATCTCGACGACTTCAAGCGCCATTGCCTCTTGAACGGCCTCGACGACATCGGACTGACCATGGAGAAGGCCGGCGCCATCGCGTCCTTCGAGAAGAAGAACGCCGAGCTGCGCCCCTGGGCCTGAACGGCTGAGGCACGGTGATAGATAGCCCGGCCGCAAGCGGCCGGGTCCGTGGCGGCTGAACGGAGGGACAGTCATGACACGCCCGCTTCTGGCCGGCGCCTGCGCCTTGGCGGCGATCCTTCTGGCGGTGTCCGGGGCGACCGCGCAGAGCCAGACGGCGCCGCAGGCGCCCGCGCCTTCCGACCAGCCCGCCGCCAATCAAGGGGCGGCCGATCAAGGCGCATCGAGCACTTCCGACGCCGCTCCCGCCGACGCTGACAAACAGGCGCCGATCCCGTTCGAAGGCGGCCAGCTCACCATCACGCAGCCGGAGCAGGACGGCGAGAAGGTGCTGGCCTATGACGGCAAGCAGCTGGCCAGCAACTACGACGTCTCCTTCGACAGGATCGTCAAGATCGGTGACATCAACGTGGCGCTGGTCGATGTCGGCGACGGCGGCAACCAGTGCGGCCCGGCCAAGGTCATCGTCTGGAAACCGAAGGACGGCGAAATCCGGACCAGGACGGTCGAGCAGGACGAATGCGGCGCGCCGCCGGCCGCGGTTTCCGACGACGCCATCTATTTTGTGCCTTTCCTGCTGCCCGGAGGAACCAAGCCGGCCTTGCAATGGTCGCCGACCGAAGGGCTGACGACCTCCGGAAACCTGACCTACACGCCGGAACCCGGCACCGACTGGAAGGACGTCGATTCGTCGAAATACGACAACATCATCGACGCGTTCCATAACGAAGCGGTTTACAAGGCGGCGCAGGCGCTGCTGGGCGACAATATGCCCGACATGGCGACCAGCCTGCTGGTCGGCGGCGGCACCGAAAAGACCGCTTCCGGCGCCTTCTATGCCACCGGCTGCGTGCCGCATGACTGCGGCGGCAATGACGGCTTCATGGCGGTCGACCCGGTCAAGCACAAGGTCTATTTCGCCCGCCGCGGCCAAAATGGCGAGCCGGATGCCTGGCCGCCGGTAAAGGACTGGCCGGTGGATATCAAGAAGGCCTATGACGACGCGAAGGGGAATTAGCCCGAGCGTCAATTGCCAGGTTGCGTCCTTCGCGCCTCCCCTCTGTCCCGCCAGCATCCCGTTGTCTGGCTCACGACTGGGCTGTGGATGCGTTTCAGAATGACCGGACAAATCCTGCGAGGCCCCCATGCGCAAGCTGATCTCCACCGGTTCCCCCTTCGAGAAAACCGCCGGCTATTCGCGCGCGGTGGTGCAGGGCGACTGGTGTTTCGTCTCCGGAACGACCGGCTACGACTATGCCACGATGACGATGCCCGACACGGTCGAGGCGCAGACGCGCAATTGTCTTGCCACCATCGCCAAGGCCCTTGCCGACGGCGGCTTCGACATGGCCGATGTGGTGCGGGCGCATTACTATATTACCGACCAGGCCTATGTTGACGTGGTCTTCCCGATACTCGGCGAGGCGTTCGGGGACATCCGCCCGGCGGCGACGATGATCGTCTGCCAGCTCAACAAGCCGGAGATGAAGATCGAGATCGAGGTGACGGCGCTCAGGCGCACTGTCTGATGCCTGTCGCCCAGGCTGCGAAGCGGCTGGGCACAACGACGGCGTGGAGCGAGGAGCGGCCCATGGTCAAGGTCAGACGCATCGTCGCGAATATCGAAACGCCCGACATTGCGGCGGCAAAGCGCTTCTATCAGGGCGTGCTTGGCCTCGATCAGCTCATGGATATGGGCTGGATTGCCACGTACGGCTCCCAGCAGACCATGGCCGTCCAGATCAGCTTCATGTCGCAAGGCGGGTCGGGCACGCCGGTGCCGGACCTCTCGATCGAGGTCGACGATGTCGATGATGCGCTGGACCGCATGCGCAAGGCTGGCTTTGCCGTCGAATACGGCCCGGCCGACGAGCCCTGGGGCGTGCGGCGCTTCTATGTGCGCGATCCGTTCGGGCGGCTGGTGAATATCCTGTCGCATCGGTGATGGCGCGCCTACCGGCCTCTTGCGAGATGCTGGCAGGGCAGAGGGGGGTGTGAAGGAACTCGAGGCTCGTCCCCTTGCGCACAGCCCGCCCGGCGTTTAGCAAGGCCGCGGTTCAATTCTCTCCCCAGGACGGTTCTCCATGGCTTCGAAAAATCTCTTCCTGCTCGCCGGCGACGGCATCGGCCCCGAGGCCATGGCCGAAGTGAAGAAGTTGATCGCGGCCATGAACGCGAAGCTCGGCAGCGGATTTGCCACCGACGAGGGGCTGGTCGGCGGATGCGCTTACGACGCGCATGGCGCGGCGATCTCCGATGCCGACATGGAAAAGGCTGTTGCTGCGGATGCCGTGCTGTTCGGCGCCGTCGGCGGGCCGAAATGGGACAAGGTGCCCTACGAGGTGCGCCCCGAGGCCGGCCTGCTGCGCCTGCGCAAGGACATGGAGCTGTTCGCCAACCTGCGTCCGGCGATCTGCTATCCGGCTTTGGCCGCCTCCTCCTCGCTCAAGCAGGAGGTGGTCGAGGGCCTCGACATCTTGATCGTGCGCGAGCTCACCGGCGGCGTCTATTTCGGCGAGCCGAAGCAGATCATCGACCTCGGCAACGGCCAGAAGCGCGGCATCGACACCCAGGTCTACGACACGTTCGAGATCGAGCGTATCTCCGGCGTCGCTTTCGAGCTGGCACGCACGCGCAAGAACCATGTCACCTCGATGGAAAAGCGCAACGTCATGAAGTCGGGTGTGCTGTGGAACGAGGTGGTCACCCAGACGCATCAGGCGAAATATGCCGACGTCAAGCTCGACCACATGCTGGCCGACGCCGGCGGCATGCAGCTGGTGCGCTGGCCAAAACAGTTCGACGTCATCGTCACCGACAATCTGTTCGGCGACATGCTCTCGGACATCGCCGCCATGCTCACCGGCTCGATCGGCATGCTGCCGTCGGCCTCGCTCGGCGCGCCGGACGTCAAGACCAAGAAGCGCAAGGCGCTCTACGAGCCGGTGCACGGCTCGGCGCCCGACATCGCCGGCAAGGGCGTCGCCAATCCGATCGCCATGATCGCCTCCTTCGCCATGTGCCTGCGCTATTCCTTCGGCATGACGGTGGAAGCCGACAAGCTCGAAGCGGCGATCGCCGCCGTGCTCGACGACGGCCTGCGCACCAAGGACATCATGTCCGAGGGCATGACCGAGGTCGGCACCACCGAGATGGGCGACGCCATCATCGCCAAGTTCCTGGGCTGATCCCCATGGCAGAGGCGGCGGTCGACGTCCGCTGGGCGACGACCGAAGACGCCGAGGCGCTCGCCACCGTGCTTTGCGCAATGGCGGCGCATTATCGGCAGTCACCGCTCGACCATGCCCGGGCGACGGCCATGGCAAAGCAGTGGCTCGGCGAGGAAAGCCCGGCCTATCCGCATTTCGCGCTGGCCTTCGCCGGTGGCGAGGTGGCCGGCCTGGCCTCGGTCGCGATCGCGCATCCGGGCACTGATCTCGACCGGCTGATGTTCTTGAAAGACCTGTTCGTACGCCAAGAGGCACGAAACGCGGGAGTGGGTGAGGCGCTGATCGGCTTTCTCGCCGGCTATTGCCTCGACAAGCGCATTGGCCGCATCGACCTCACCGCCGAGGACTGGAACGAGGGTGCGCTGCGCTTCTACGAGCGGCTCGGCGCCGAACGCCACGGCCAGAAGATCTTCCTCAGGCTGTCGGGCGAGGCACTAAGGACGGCGGCCGTCAGAATCTAACTCCGGTCGGCACCGGCCCCCACTTGTTGTCGCCGGCCTGGGTCGGGATCAGGCCGAAGACCAGGGTGGCGAGCCAGCCGAGATAAGGCACGAAGCAGAGGATGGCGAGCCAGCCGGTCAGGCCGAGATCATGCAAGCGGCGCACGACGAGCGCGACCCACGGCAGGAACGTGAGCAGGACGTAAAGACCGAGAAGGCCGAACATGACGACCGGCTCATCGCCGCCGCCCTCGAGGTCGCCGCGCGACAGGTCCGCGGACAAGCCGACGCCGATGGCGACGACTAGACCGATCGTCCAGAACAGGCAAAAGCCCCAGAACTCCTTGCGCCGGGAGCGGCCGGAGAAGTTGACGTAGTTCGTCGTCACGCCACGCCAGAAATAGCTCCAGAGGCCGGTCGATTCCACCGTTCCGGCCTCGGCGTTGCGGCCGAAATGCGGCTGCCCCGCAGGCGAGCTGCCCGGCAGCGGACGGGCAGGAACTGGAACGTCGTTGTCCGCCGGATCGATGATCCGGGCGCGGGCCGAGAAGACATTGCCGGCACGTTCGCCATTCGGCTGGAACTCGACCTGGGCTCCCCTGGCAAGCGTCGTCTCGCGACGCAGGTCCTCGCGCGCGAAACTGTAGCGCCTGCCGTCGGCGCCGCTGATGAAGCCGAAGCCCTGGTGCTCGTCATAGTGAAGAACTTCGCCGCGCATCAGATCCCCCCGAGCGTCGAATTCTTTCCCTTTGCTCGATTTGACATGAGCGCCGGCCGGCGGGCAAGAGCGATGGCGTTCAGCCGGCTATCTTAGAGGCGGCAAATCGGGATAGAAGCCGCAAGTCGCCTCACAGACCGCGAAGCAATGGCCCGGAAGGACTCGATACTGCTGCCAGAAGCGGCCGACGCTCCCGGCGGCCAAAGACGGAAAATCTGCATCGACGTGACCGGCCTACTCGCCTGGCGCGGCGCGCTGGCCGGCATCCAGCGGCTGGAAGACTTCATGGTCAGGGCAGCGCTCGCCGATCCCGACCCGGATGTCGAAGTGGTGACGCTCGATTTCTCCAGCCATCGTTTCCGGCCGCTCGAAAAATTCGAGATGGATCAGTTGGGCGTCAGCGAGATCGCGCCGTTCCGGCAGCGGCCACGACTGCAAGCCGCTGCCGCGCTGCGACAGGGGTTCCAATCGGCGCGGCGCCATCCAATGGCCAAGAGTGAAGCCGATCGCCAGCTTGCGGGAATGGTGACGAACGGCCGTTCCGGCTTCACCTTCACGGTGTCGAAGCTGTTGCTGCGGGCCTATCGCTTCTCTAGGCGAGCCGGTCTCCGGGCGGGTTTGCTTCGGGGCGATGCGGCGCAGCCGACGAAAGATGTCGGGCCTCGAACCGTACTGATCAGCAATCAGCTGCTGGTCGGCGAAAAGTTAGCGGCGGTTTGCGCCGGCCCCGACAACATAGCCTTTCTTTGCCACGACATGATCCCGACCATGCGGCCCGACCTTGTCGCAAAGAACAGATGGCAGGCCGCCTTCGGGCCCAATCTCGAACGGCTGGTGCGGTCCGGCGCGGCGGCCTTCTGCACCTCCGACACCGCGGCGACGATGCTAGGCGATCACATGCGCAAGGCCGGAATAGATCTGCCGGTCGTCCATCGCTTCCCGATGCCGTCCCTGCTGCATGATAAGGCCGCGCGGCTGAGGATGACGTCCCGGCTCGAGGCCGGCGAGCCCTTCGTCCTCTATTGCTCGACCATAGAGATCCGGAAGAACCACATCATGCTCGCCCGCATCTGGCAGCAGGCGCTCGACGAAGGCGTTCGGTTGCCGAAGCTCGTCTGCGTCGGCCGCTGGGGCTGGATGGTCGAGGAGCTCAGCGCCTATCTCAAGGCTCATCCGGGGCTGAAAGAAAAGATCGTCTTCGCGGGTCCTGTCAGCGACGAGGAGCTTATCGGCTATTATCGAAGTACCACCTTCGGCGTTTTCCCCTCGCATATCGAGGGCTGGGGCTATGCCGCTTCGGAGTGTCTGGATTTCGGGGTCCCGGTCATCGTCTCGACCACGCCGTCGCTGATCGAAGCGACCGGCGGCCTGATGCCCGCGGTCGATTCGACCGATCAGATCGGCTGGTATGGCGCAATCCGACGGATGACAGACGACGGTGCCTGGCGCGATTTGCTGGCCGGCCGTATCGCCGAAGAGCACAGGCCGACATCGCCTGCCGAAAGCTGGGCGGCGATAAAGGCCGGGCTCAAGGCGGCAGCAGCCTGCGCCAATTGACTCTTTACGCAAAGCGCGTAAAAGCCGGCAGCGAACGGGATCGTCTTCAATGCGCGGCCATTTGGCTCTTCTGGCATTCGATGCCCCCAGCCACGATGCACAGTATCGGGCCGGGCGTTTTGACGCGTCCGTCCGTTCTCGCAAAACTACGGCCAAAACCACCACCAAAACGGTGTGATTCCCTTGGCCTAACCACCCTCTCCCGGGTTCGGCCCGGGGGACAGAACCCGCATGAGGCCGGCGGGTTTTCTCCAACAACCAAGCGGAGAGGGACAGGAGATTTCGATGAGTTTCAAGGTTGCGGTAGTCGGCGCCACGGGCAATGTGGGCCGCGAAATGCTCAACATTCTGGACGAGCGCGGCTTCCCGGCGAGCGAAGTGGTGGCGTTGGCCTCGCGCCGCAGCCAGGGCACCGAAGTGTCCTTCGGCGACCGCACGCTGAAGGTCAAGGCGCTCGACACCTACGATTTTTCCGACACCGACATCTGCGTCATGTCGGCCGGCGGCAATGTCTCCAAGGAGTGGTCGCCCAAGATCGGCAAGCAGGGCTGCGTCGTCATCGATAATTCGTCGGCCTTCCGTTACGACCCTGACGTGCCGCTGATCGTGCCGGAAGTGAATCCGGACGCGGTCGAACTCTTCTCGCGCAAGAACATCATCGCCAATCCGAACTGCTCGACGGCGCAGCTCGTCGTGGCGCTGAAGCCGCTGCACGATGTCGCCACCATCAAGCGCGTCGTCGTCGCCACCTACCAGTCGGTCTCCGGCGCCGGCAAGGAAGGCATGGACGAGCTGTTCACGCAGACCCGCGCGGTCTTCGTCGCCGACCAGGTCGACGTCAAGAAGTTCACCAAGCGCATCGCCTTCAACGTCATCCCGCATATCGACGTCTTCCTCGACGACGGCTTCACCAAGGAGGAGTGGAAGATGGTCGCCGAGACCAAGAAGATGCTCGATCCCAAGATCAAGCTGACGGCGACCTGCGTGCGCGTGCCGGTGTTCATCGGCCACTCGGAAGCCGTCAACATCGAGTTCGAGAAGCCGATCACCGCCGACGAGGCGCGCGAGATCCTGCGCGAGGCTCCCGGCTGCCAGGTCTTGGACAAGCGCGAGAATGGCGGCTACATCACGCCGCTCGAGTCGGCCGGCGAGGACGCCACCTTCATCTCGCGCATCCGCGAGGATTCGACCGTCGATAACGGCCTGTCGATGTGGGTCGTCTCCGACAATCTGCGCAAGGGCGCGGCGCTCAACGCCGTCCAGATCGCCGAGCTGTTGGTCGAGCGGGGCCTGATCCAGCCGAAGAAGAAGGCGGCTTAATTTCGCTCACGGGCGGCACCGCCGCTTCGCGGCTGGCCCTCCGCGAGGGCGCCGGACGACCGGCGGCCCGCGGTCGCGGGCTCGGCCTTCGGCCGTTTTGTTCTCGCTCACGGGCCGCGCGTCGCGGGCGCCCTTCCGCCGATAGCTCTCTTTTCCCCGTTCACGGGAAAGGTCGCGGCAGGAGGATGAGGGTGGCGCCGCAATGGGTGTGACGAGCGATGCCCGCTGCTTCCATGTGCTGAGGCGCTAGCCACTGTTCTCCGCAGCCAGCTGCCGCAGGATGCCGAGCGCCTCTTCCGCCCGCTCCGCCGGGACAAAGAGATGGTCATGATAAAAGGCCGAGACCGGATTGACGCCCATGCCGGCAGCGGCGAGCCGCGTCGTGATCGCGGCCAGAAAGCCGACGGCGTCGAGCGACGAATGGATGTCGAGCGTGATCATCCGGCAGGGGAACGTGCCGGCGAGGCCGGCTAGCTTCGCTTGGTCCTCCGACACGATCAGCGTCAGACCTTCCCGCTCGCGAAACTGCATGACCGGATCAAGACCGTGCGGCACGGCCACACCCGGCGCCAGCGTCGCGAAAACATGGACATCGGGGAGCAGTTTCGGCGTCATCGACGCCAGTAGTCTTTGGAGATTGGTCTCGCCGGTCATTCTCTCTCCTTCGGTCATGCATTCTCACTCAATCATGCGTTCGAAAAAAGCGCACCGGCCCTTGTCGGATCGCCGCCCTGCCCGCCGTCCTTGGCTCGAAACTGGCAAAACAGCCAGGCTCCAACCAAGGAGGGAACACCAATGAGCATTTCAGAAACCGCTCCCGTCTCGAACGGCGCCTTGTGGACCGGGCGCGCGCTTAGCGCCATTGTCATCCTTTTCATGATCTTCGACGGCGTCATCAAGCTGCCGCCGCTGCAGATCGTCACCGAGACGATGGCGCAGCTCGGCTGGCCGGATGACCCAAACACCGCGCGGCTGCTCGGCATCGTCGGCCTGATCTCGACTGTGCTTTATGCGCTGCCGCGCACGTCCGTGCTCGGCGCCATCCTGCTCACCGCCTATATGGGCGGCGCGATTTCCACGCATGTGCGCATCGGCAACCCGCTGCTTTCGCACACGCTTTTCGGCGTCTATCTCGCTGTTGTCCTGTGGGGCGGGCTCTATCTGCGCGACCCCAGAGTGCGCGCGCTGATCCCGTTCAGCCGCTGAGGCGGTTCGTTCTGGTGATTCCACCGGCTGCGGCGACCGCAAGGCTTCGAAGCCGGGTTGCCAAGCTGCGTTACCGAACGCTAATTCGTGAGCACTCTCAATGCTGTCGAGGCCGGTTGGCGCAACCCGCGCCTGCCTTCGAAACAGCAATATTCGTTCCCTTCGGGATCAAATTAGCCGTTTGCGAGTTAAAGCTTGGCGGCGAGGACGGCGATCCCGTGAGAGAGGAACTGAAATGAAGAAAGCGATTACCATTCTGGTGCTGACGGTGGCGCTGGGCGCCTGTTCGCAGACGGAAAAAGGAGCGGCGATCGGCGGCTTGGGCGGTGCTGCGGTCGGAGCGGCCGTCGCCAATGACCCGGTCGAGGGCGCAGTGGTCGGTGGCGCTGTCGGCGCCGTGGCAGGCGCGTTGATCGGCCGTGCCAGCGAAAGCGGCAAGTGCCGTTATCGGGACCGCTACGGGCGCGTTTATATTGCTCGTTGCCCGTCGGGATATTGAGGTATCAACAGGCCTGACCAAAAGAACGGCGGGGTTGGCCCGCCGTTCTTTTGACCTGTTTTGACCGGGGGCCGAGACTACTCGGCGGTCGCGGCTTCCGCCTCGGCGGGTGCTGCGGACGCGGCCGCAACGGCAGCGGCGGCGTCTTCCTGGGCCTTCTTCAGCAGGGCTGCGCGCTCCTGCGCCTTCTTGCCCGGCAGGGCCTTGTTCGGGTTCGAGCGGGCCGGACGCTTGGCGATGCCGGCCTCGTCGAGGAAGCGCAGCACGCGGTCGGTCGGCTGGGCGCCGTGCGAGAGCCAGTGCTTGACGCGGTCGGCGTCGACCTTCACGCGTTCGCCGTCCTTCGGCAGCAGCGGGTTCCACGAGCCGAGCGCCTCGATGAAACGGCCGTCGCGCGGCGAACGGGCGTCGGCGACGACGACGTGGTAATAGGGACGCTTCTTCGAGCCCGCACGGGCCAGTCTGATCTTCAGTGCCATTCTTTATCTCCTAACAAGCTCTGAGTTCGTTGATTGGGTTGCGGCTTTGGCGTTGTGCAAGTCGTAATCCCAAGACCGCTGCGCAGTTGGGCGACATGCACCAGCTTCAGCCGGTTTTCGTCACGCCGTTGTTAGCGGCGATCTGTTCGTGATGCCGGATAACTTCGCGGATGACGAAGTTCAGAAATTTCTCCGCGAAATCCGGATCGAGATGCGCATCCTTCGCCAGTTGGCGCAGGCGGGCGATCTGCTGCTGCTCGCGCGCCGGGTCGGCCGGCGGCAGGCCATGCTCCGCCTTCAGCACGCCGACCGCCTTGGTGCAGCGGAAGCGCTCAGCCAGCATATGAATGAGGGCGGCGTCGATGTTGTCGATCGAAGCGCGGTAGCCCGCCAGAACGGCGCGTGCCTCGGCCATGTCCTTCTCCTCGTTCATCGCCCCTCACTTCTTCTTGCCAAGGCCAGGCAGCCCGCCGAGACCGGGAAGGCCCGGCAGTTTCATGCCGCCGGGCAGGCCCGGCAACCCGCCGCCGGGAAGTCCGCCGGGCAGCCCGCCCGGCAGGCCTTTGCCGAGACCGGCAGCCTGGGCCTGCTTCTGCAAGGCCTCCAGCTGCTTCGGGTCCATCTTGGAAAGGTCGGGCATGCCGCCGCCGGGCATCATGCCGCCAAGGCCCATCTTCGAGGCAAGGCCGCCCATCATGCCGCGCATCATGCCGCCGCCTTTGCCCTTGCCGCCCATCGCCTTCATCATGTCGGCCATGCCGCGATGCATCTTCAAGAGCTTGTTGATCTCGGCCGCGTCGGTGCCGGAGCCGGCGGCGATGCGCTTCTTGCGCGAGTGCTTCAAGATATCGGGGTTGGCGCGCTCGGCCTTGGTCATCGAGGAGATGATGGCGAGCTGCCGGCGGAACATCTTGTCGTCGAAGCCGGCCGCGGCGAGCTGGTCCTTCATCTTGCCCATGCCGGGCATCATGCCCATGATGCCGCCCATGCCGCCCATTTTCGACATCTGCTGAAGCTGCGCGGCAAGGTCGTTCAGGTCGAACTTGCCTGACTGCATCTTCTTGGCCATCGCCGCCGCCTGCTCGGCGTCGATGGTCTCGGCGGCCTTCTCGACCAGCGAGACGATGTCGCCCATGCCGAGGATGCGGTCGGCGATGCGCTTGGGGTGGAATTCCTCCAGCCCGTCCATCTTTTCGCCGGTGCCGATCAGCTTGATCGGCTTGCCGGTGACGGCGCGCATCGAAAGCGCGGCGCCGCCACGGCCGTCGCCGTCCATGCGGGTCAGCACCAGGCCGGTGATGCCGACGCGCTCGTCGAAGCTTTTCGCTAGGTTGACGGCGTCCTGGCCGGTCAGCGAGTCGGCGACCAGCAGGATTTCGTGCGGCGACGACACCTTCTTGATGTCGGCCATCTCGACCATCAGCGGCTCGTCGATATGGGTGCGGCCGGCCGTGTCGAGGATGACGACGTCGTGGCCGCCGAGCTTTGCCGCCTGCACGGCGCGCTTGGCGATATCGACCGGGCTTTGGCCGGCGATGATCGGCAGCGTGGCGACCTTGGTCTGCTCGCCGAGCTGGAGCAGCTGCTCCTGCGCGGCCGGACGCCGCGTGTCGAGCGAGGCCATCAGGATTTTCTTGTTCTGACGCTCGGTCAGCCGCTTGGCAATTTTGGCCGAGGTCGTCGTCTTGCCGGAACCCTGCAGGCCGACCATCATGACGACGACGGGCGCGGGCGCGTTGAGGTCGATAGCGACGCCCTCGGCACCGAGCATATCGACCAGCTCGTCATGGACGATCTTGACGACCATCTGTCCGGGCTTGATCGACTTCAGCACCGCGGCGCCGACCGCCTTCTCGCGCACCTTGTCGGTGAAAGAGCGAACCACCTCGAGCGCCACATCGGCCTCAAGCAGTGCCCGGCGCACCTCGCGCAACGCCGCAGAGACGTCCGCCTCCGACAGCGCACCGCGGCCGGTCAGGCCGTTCAGGATGGAGCCAAGGCGCTCTTGCAGGGACTCAAACATTGATCAGACCGCCGTGCGAGAGCGCCTTGGATTCATGCCGATCGCTGTCGGGCCTGCGGCCCTCCACGCCTCTTGTGCGCTCCTGCAGTGATTCAAACATCTTGCTTCCTTCGATCTCGGTTCATTCGACCCGAGAGGTAGTGCGTTCGCGCCGGGTCGCCAAGCAAAAGCGCAAAGCCAAAAAGCACCCGGGGGCGCATCGCGCTGCCGGGTGTTGGCCTCCAGGATCGGTTTACAGCTCTCGCCTCAAAGAGGCTTCGGCGTCCTGGTCGGCTTTCGCGGAGAGGGTCTCGTCGCGGAATTCGTGTGCGTCTAGACAGGAAATCGGCGGCGGAGTCAAGGCTGGGGTCGTTTTGAAGAGCAAGACACCGCGCCCAAAGGCGGTTCAGAGCAGCTTTTCGCCGTCCAGGATGCGCGTATAGAGATCGAGATAGCCGTTTGCCGTCTTGGCGATGGGAAATCGCGCGGCGGCGGATGCACGGCACTGCTCAGGGGACAAGCCGGCGATGTCGGCCAAGGCCTGCGCGAACTCGGCATCGGTGTCGAAGAGGCGTCCGGTGGCGCCGTCGACGATTTCGGGCAGCGCGCCGCGCCGTGTCGTCAACACGGGCGTGCCGCAGAGCATCGCTTCGACCGGCGCCATGCCGAACGGCTCTTCCCAGGCGATCGGGTTGAGAAAAGCTCTGGCTTCTCCCAGCAGGCGCAGCTTCTCGTCGCCGTCGACGACGCCGTGGTAGCGGAAGCGGCGGCCGAGGCTCTTGAAGAAGACACGCTGGCGGCGAACCTTGGTGCGCTGCAGGAGCTGCCAGCGCGAGCCGCCGGCGATATCGAGGTGGAAATCGAACGCACGGGCGAGATCGACAGCCCGGTTGAGGTTCTTGCCGGCGCGGGCGATGCCGGCCAGAAACAGAAGCCTGTCCGTCTTGCGGGCGGACAGCCGATAGGCGTCGACCGGAAAGCCGTTGTGGACGAAGGTTTCCCGCCCGTGGTTGCGCGCATGGCTGGCGCTGACGAAGTTCCAGTTTGGCCTGTTTTGCGTGAATTCCGGGTCGAAGCCGTGCATCGTATAGAGCGCCGGTCGCGAAATCTCGATGTACCAGCCATTGAAATGCACGATGTCGGTGTCGGCCGGGATCGCAGCGCGGCATTCGGCGGCCGAAGAGGCCTGCCGCACTTCGCACAGCGGATGGCTCGAGCCGCGACCGGCGATCAGGACCACCTTGTGGCCGAGACGCGAAAGCTCTTTTGCCAGCCAGTCGACCTGCCGCTCAGTGCCGCCATAGCCTTTGCAGGGAATGGTGCGTTCCGCCACCAGCGTGATGCGCATCAGGCGAGCCCGTCGGTTTTCCGCCTGACCACGATCCGATCAAGAAACCGGTTTCCGCTTTTTTGGATCATGGCTCGTCCGGCCCGACCTTCAGGGGTGAGCGGCGATGCAGAAGCAGGAGCATCGTCAGCAGCGTGCTTACGATGCCGATCGCGGCGATGAGAACGGCGTCCCAATTGGTCCAGCCGGGGCCTTCCAGCGGCTTGGCGTTGAACAGGGCGAAGGAATTGTAGCTCTGCTGGTGCGAGATCAGCAGGAAGCCGATCAGATTGTTGCCGAGATGGGCGCCGAATGCAGCGCCGAGATTGCCGGTCACATAGACCAGCAGCGTCAGCAGCAGCGCGAAGGCGGCGATCGAGACCAGCACGCTGGCATTGATGGCAAGCGTCGAGGCCGGGCTCCAATGCAACGCGGTGAACAGAAGCCCCGGCAGCGCGGCCCAGATCAGCGGGCTGCCAAAGCGGCTGGCGAGGCCACGCAGCAGATAGCCACGGAACAGAGCCTCCTCCGATGAGGTCTGCAGAAAGGCGAGCGGCACGATCGCGAGAAGCAAGAGCAGCCAGGACGAGAACGCGATCGATCCGCGGACGATCTCCGGCTGTAGCCAATAGAGCAGCACCTCGGAGAACAAGGAGGTTGTCAGAACCGCGACCAGGCCTTTGAGAAACCCGCCGCGCGAGATGCGGCGGTCTGGGCCGATCAGCGCCGAGAGCGGCTCGCCATGAACGAAGCGCATCGCGGCCCAAAGACCGATCCAGATGCCGGCAAAGGACGCCAGCGCGGTGAGGATGCCGGCGGGAGAGGCAAGGAAATCCTGGATCGGCTGTCCGGTCGCCGGGCCCGGGAGGCGCAAGACGATGAAGGCGGCGGTGCCGGCGACGAGCACGACCAGCGTCACGGCGAGCCAGAAGAGAACGACGATCGCCGTTCCGAGCAGGAGCCGGAGCAGGGTGGTTTTCTCGTTCGGCGAGCGCCGGTAGCGCTCGAAGGCGGCGTTGTCGATGATCACACGGGGTCCCCTGCCGGGCGCTTTACGGTCGCATGATCTAGGGGATCGGCGTTTTCGGCGCAATCTCTCCCGTCAGATCCAGCAACCAGTTGGGCCGCTCGACCGCGGGGATCATCGAAATTGGCGGCAGATCAGCCACGGCCTTCCATCGGCGCAGGGCCACCCGTCTAAACGCTGCCGCCGGGAATCCGAGCCGGTCGACAACAATTTCGGCTCTCGATTAACCGTTTTGCCGCTTTTTGCGCTTAAGAAGCTTGCCAATGAAACGCGTTATCGCCATCGCCGACCGCGCGGCCCTCGTCTCGTTGAAGCTGCTCGCAGCGCTCAACCTGCTGTTTTTCCTTTCGTTCCTGCTCGTGCTGCTGCTGGCCGGCCGCGCGCATGCCGAAGCGCCCGCCTGCAGCGGCAGCGACCTGCTGGCGGGTCTTGCAAAGAGCGATCCCGCCGCCTTCAAGAAGGTCGAGACCGAAGCCGCCGCCGTTCCAAACGGCCGGGGGCTGTTGTGGAAGCTCGAGAAACCGGGCGAGGAGCCGTCCTATCTCTTCGGCACCATGCACATGACGGACGCGCGCGTCACCACGCTGCCTGCCGCGGCCCAAAAAGCCTATGAAGGCGCCGACACCATCATCATCGAAACCACCGACGCCCTCGACAAGGCCAAGATGATGGCCGCCATGGCCGCCGAGCCTGGCCTGATGATGTTCACGGACAACACGACGCTGTCCTCGCTGCTGTCGCCCGAGGATGCGGCAGTACTGAACAAGGGGCTCGATGCACGCGGCATTCCGCCTCTGACGGTGGCCAAGATGAAGCCGTGGATCCTGTCGGCCATGGTGGCGCTCCCGGCCTGCGAGGTGGCGCGCCAGAGCGCCGGCGCGCCGGTGCTGGACGTCAAGCTGGCCGCCGACGCCAAAGCGTCCGGCAAGGACGTCGAGGGGTTGGAAACCGCCGTCGACCAGTTGCGCGCCATGGCTTCGCTGCCGCTCGCCTACCACATGAAGGGGTTGGTCGAGACGCTGAAGCTCGGCGACAAGGTGAACGACGTCAACGAAACCATGATCGTGCTCTACCAACGCGGCGAGGTCGGCATGTTCTGGCCGCTGTTTCGCACCGTGCTGCCCGACACGGCGGACGACCAGGCCGGCTATGCCGCCTTTGAGCAGACCATGATCACCAGCCGCAACAAGGTCATGGTCGCGCATGCCATGCCTATCCTGGCCAGGGGCAATGCCTTCATGGCGGTCGGCGCGCTGCATCTGCCCGGCCCTGACGGACTGGTCGAAGATTTCCGCAAAGCGGGGTATAGTGTTACCGCCGTCAACTGAGTCGTCTGGCGGCTGGGGAGCGGAAAATGCCGGTTTTTCAGCGCTTTCCGTCCGCCTGCGTGAAACCCATTAGGGGATCCGCGCGTTGATGGCTGCTATTTGATGCCTTTCATTCCAAGGAGGACACGTTTCATGGCGAACCCTAACGACCCCTACACCCCGTCGAGCACGCCGCCCTCGAGGGGCGGTGGTGGCGGCAGCGGGTGGCTGATCGCCCTAGTTGTCATTATCCTGGCCATTGTTGCGTATTATGTTTTTGGCAGAACCGGTGGCGAGCACGTCCCCGCGACTTCCGAGCCGCCGGCCGCGACGACGCCGGCCCCGGCGCCTGCAACGCCTGAACCTGCGCCCGCAACGCCTGCTCCTGCTCCGACGCCGGCCCCGGCACCCGCGCCCACTCCGACGCCCGCCCCGGCTCCGGCACCTGCGCCGTCTCCGTGATCAGGCTATAGCTCCACGACGAACGGCCCGCCGAAAGGCGGGCCGTTTTTGTTTAACTACACCTTTGCCATCCTCGGGCGTTCGGCGCCGGCCGTGACGAGCACCTAAATATGGATCGGCTTGAAGAACGTGGCCAGCGCCGCTTCCTTGACCGCCTCCGACATGGTCGGGTGGGCATGGCAGGTGCGGGCGAGGTCTTCCGAGGAGCCGCCGAACTCCATCAGCACCGCCGCCTCGTGGATCATCTCGCCGGCGCCGAAGCCGACGATATGAACGCCGAGCACGCGGTCGCTCGCCTTGTCGGCGAGGATCTTCACGAAGCCGTCGGTGTGCAGCATGGCCCGCGCGCGGCCATTGGCGCTGAAAGGGAACTTGCCGACCTTGTAGTCGATGCCGGCCTTTTTCAGCTCCTCTTCGGTCTTGCCGACCGAGGCGATTTCGGGACTGGTGTAGACGACGCTCGGGATAACGTCGTAGTTCACATGACCGGCCTGGCCGGCGATCGTCTCGGCTACCGCCACGCCCTCGTCCTCGGCCTTGTGCGCCAGCATCGGCCCGGCAATGACGTCGCCGATGGCATAGATGCCGGGCACGTTGGTCCTCAGATGCCCGTCGGACTTGACCCGGCCGCGCTCGTCCATCTCGACGCCGGCTTCTTTCAATCCAAGGCTGTCGGCATAGGGGCGGCGTCCGGTCGCGACCAGCACGACATCGGCCTCGATCGTTTCCGCCGCGCCGCCCTTGACCGGCTCGAACGTCACGCTGGCGCCCTTCTTGGATTTGGCGACGCCGGTGACCTTGGCGCCGAGCTTGAACTCGAAGCCCTGCTTGGACAGCAGCCGCTGGAATTGCTTCGAGACCTCGCCATCCATGCCGCCGAGGATGGTGTCGAGGAACTCGACAACCGTGACCTTGGCGCCGAGCCTGGCCCAGACCGAGCCGAGCTCGAGCCCGATGACGCCGCCGCCGACCACCACAAGACTGCCCGGCACCTTGGCCAGCGACAGCGCGCCGGTCGAGGACACGATCACCTTCTCGTCGAAGTCGACCTTGACACCCGGAATGCCGGCGACGTCGGAACCGGTGGCGATGACGATGTTCTTGGTCTCGATCTCCTCGACCTTGCCGCCCTCGCCGGTGACCGACACCTTGCCGGCGCCGATCACCTTGCCGGTGCCGCGGAACGAGTCGATCTTGTTCTTCTTGAAGAGAAAAGCGACGCCGTTGACGTTGGAGGCCACGGTCGCATCCTTGTGCGCCAGCATCTTCTTCAGATTGAGTTTTGGCGCGCCGACCTCGATGCCGAGCATATCGAAGGCATGACCGGCTTCGGCGAACATCTCGGAGGCGTGGAGCAGGGCTTTCGACGGGATGCAGCCGATATTGAGGCAGGTGCCGCCGAAGGTGGCGTTCTTCTCGACCACCGCTGTCTTCAGGCCGAGCTGTGCCGCCTTGATGGCGCAGACATAGCCGCCCGGTCCCGATCCGATGATTACGACGTCATAAGCCATGATGGTGTCCTTCTGGTCTGGCCTTCAGCGGCCGCCGCTCACATTCAGGATCGCGCCCGTTATATAGGAGGCCGCGTCCGACAAAAGGTAGAGAACCGCGCTCGCGACCTCGTCGGCCGTGCCCGCGCGCTTCAGCGGCAGCAGATCCTGCATCCGCGCCACGCGCTCCGGCTGGCCGCCGGAGGCATGGATGTCGGTTTCGGTGATGCCTGGGCTGACGGCATTGACGCGGATGCCTTCCAGCGCCACCTCGCGCGCCAGACCAACGGTCAGCGTGTCGATCGCGCCCTTGGAAGCGGCGTAGTCGACATATTCGCCGGGCGAGCCCAGTCTTGCCGCCGCCGAGGACAGATTGACGATGGCGCCGCCCTTGCCGCCGTGACGGGTCGACATGCGCTTAACAGCCTCGCGGGCGCAGAGGAAGGAGCCGACGACGTTGATGCGCATCATGCGCTCGACCCGCTCGGCGCTCATCTCATCGACGCGCGACTTGACGTCGACGATGCCGGCATTGTTGACGAAGGCGTCGAGCCGGCCGAAGGCCCGGTCCACCGCCTCGAACATCGCCATCACATCGGCCTCGTTGCCGACATCGCCCTGGACCGCGAAGGCCTCGCCGCCCGCGGTTTCGAGCTCGGCGACGAGCGCATCGGCGGCGGCCCGGTTGGAGACATAGTTGATCGCCACCCCATAGCCGGCCCGGCTGGCCTGCCGGCATATGGCGGCGCCGATGCCACGGCCGCCGCCGGTGACCAGCAGCGTCTTCTTGTCGGCATTCATTCCGGGCAGCCTTTCAGGGCAAAGACGTCCCACGGTACTTTTGAGAAGCCCGCCGGACCGTAAGCGGCCGACATTTCCAGCGACGGTCCGAGATCGGGAAAGATCAGGCTCTTCGGCGCATCCGAGCCCTCGGCCGGTAGCAGACCCACGACGCCCTTCTCATCGGCGCTATAGATCACGCCTTCCCAGACCGCGCAGGCGGCGAGCTCCTCGCCGGTGACGTCGCCGGTCGGGCATTTGTACATCAGCGAGCCGTGCGGCCGCGCGGCCGAGCCCTCGGTCCACATGGCGATGCCATCGAGCACGGTATTGTTGTCGAGCATCATGCGGAATGTGTTGGCGATCGTCGCCGAGGTACCCGTCGCGCTGAAATCGATCTCGGCGCCGCTTTTCGCCTCGCCATAGGCGGCAAGCTGGATCGGGCAAGCGGCCTGGGCATCGGCTGCTACGAGAGCCGCACCGGCGGCAAGCGCGACCGGCCTCGCGGTGCTGAGCCAACGGGCCTTCACTCGCCGCCCCGCCCGCGAGCCTTCATGCTCCACCTCAGAGATCGAGCACCAGCCGCTCGGGATCCTCCAGGCTTTCCTTGACGCGGACCAGGAAGGTCACCGCTTCCTTGCCGTCGACGATGCGGTGGTCGTAGCTCAGCGCCAGATACATCATCGGCCGGATGACGATCTGGCCGCCGACCACCACCGGCCGCTCCTGGATCTTGTGCATGCCGAGGATGCCGGACTGCGGCGCATTGAGGATCGGCGTCGACATCAGCGATCCATAGACGCCGCCGTTGGAGATCGTAAACGTGCCGCCCTGCATGTCGGCGACCGAAAGCTTGCCGTCGCGCGCTGCGAGGCCCAGCCGGCCGATCTCCCTCTCGATCTCGGCGATCGACATCTGGTCGGCGTCACGCACGACCGGAACCACCAGGCCCTTGTCGGTGCCGACGGCGACGCCGACATGGGCAAAGTTCTTGTAGATGATGTCGGCGCCGTCGATCTCTGCGTTGACCGCCGGGATCTCCTTCAGCGCATGGGTGACGGCCTTGGTGAAGAAGCCCATGAAGCCGAGCTTCACGCCATGCTTCTTCTCGAACACGTCCTTATACTTAGCCCTCAGCGCCATCACCGCGCTCATGTCGACCTCGTTGAAGGTGGTGAGCATGGCGGCCGTCGACTGCGCCTCCTTGAGCCGGCGCGCGATCGTCTGGCGCAGCTTGGTCATGCGCACGCGCTCCTCGCGCGAAGCATCGTCGGCCGTCGACGGCGCGCGGGCCGCGACCGGTGCGGGAGCAGGAGCAGGAGCCGCTTTCGGCGTCTCGGCCGGCTGCGATGGCGCGCCCTTGGCGATGGCATCGAGGACGTCGCCCTTCAGCACCTGGCCGCGCTTGCCGGAGCCCGTCAGTTGCTCGACCGAGAGATTGTGCTCGGCGATCAGTTTGGCCGCGGCCGGCGCCGGCGGCATGGTGCGCGGCTCGACCGGGCCGGCGTCGCCGGCCATCTTGGCGGTTTCGGCGGCGGCCTGCTTGGTCGTGGATGCGGCGTCCGGACTGGACGCCTGCGCCACCGCCTGCGGCTTGGTGGCGGGAGCGGCGGCCGCGCCGCCGGCCGAAATCGAGCCGAGCAGTGCCCCGACATTGACCGTCTCGCCTTCCTTGACTGTGATCTCGGAGAGCGTCCCGGCGCCCGCGGCGGGCACCTCCACCGTCACCTTGTCGGTTTCGAGCTCGACCAGCGGTTCGTCGGCGGCGATCGCGTCGCCAACCTTCTTGAACCACTTGCCGACGGTCGCCTCGGTGACGGATTCGCCGAGAGTGGGGACGCGGATTTCGGTAGCCATTGTGCCTGTCCGTTCTCTTGTCTTCTTGAGGTCTGTTTGGTCCCGGTCTGCTTATTCGCCCAGCGCGTCGTCGAGCAGGGCGGAAAGCTGGCTGAGATGCTTCGACATCAGCCCGGTGGCCGGCGAGGCCGAGGCCGGCCGGCCGGTATAGCGCACCCGCTGATGCTTGGCGTCGATATGCGCCAGCACCCATTCGAGATAAGGATCGATGAACGACCAGGCGCCCATGTTCTTGGGCTCCTCCTGGCACCACACCATCTCGGCGTTGCGGAAACGCGACAGCTCGGTGATCAGCGCCTTGGCCGGGAACGGGTAGAGCTGCTCGACGCGCAGCAGATAGATGTCGTTGATGCCGCGCTTCTCGCGCTCCTCATAGAGGTCGTAATAGACCTTGCCGGAGCAGAGCACGACACGGCGGATCTTGGAATCCTTCACTAGCTTGATCGGCTGGTCGGCCAAGAGCTGCGCATCGTCCCACAACAGGCGGTGGAACGAGCTTTCGCCCGCCATCTCCGACAGCGTCGACACCGCCCGCTTGTGGCGCAGCAGCGACTTCGGCGTCATCAGGATCAGCGGCTTGCGGAAGTCGCGCTTCAGTTGCCGGCGCAGGATGTGGAAATAGTTAGCCGGCGTCGTGACGTTCGCCACCTGCATGTTGTCCTCGGCGCAGAGCTGCAGGAAGCGTTCGAGGCGGGCCGAGGAATGCTCCGGCCCCTGGCCTTCATAGCCGTGCGGCAGGAGGCAGACGAGGCCCGACATTCTCAGCCACTTGCGCTCGCCGGACGAGATGAACTGGTCGAACACCACCTGGGCGCCGTTGGCGAAATCGCCGAACTGCGCTTCCCAAAGCGTCAGCGCCTTGGGCTCGGCGAGGCTGTAGCCATATTCGAAGCCGAGCACCGCCTCTTCCGAGAGCATCGAGTTGATGACTTCGTAGCCGGCCTGGGCCGCAGATAGATTGTTGAGTGGAATGTAGCGCGTCTCGTCACGCTGGTCGTAGAGCACGGAATGGCGCTGCGAGAAGGTGCCGCGCTCCGAATCCTGGCCGGAGAGCCGGATCGGATTGCCGTCGAGCAGGATGGCGCCGAAGGCCAGCGCCTCGGCGGTCGACCAGTCGATGCCGTCGCCGGACTCGATCGCCTGGCGGCGGTTCTCGAGGAAGCGCAGGATCGTCTTGTGCGCCTCGAAATCCTTCGGCACCTCGGTCAGCTTCTTGCCGATTTCCTTCAGCGTGCGGACCGGCACCGCGGTCTTGCCGCGCCGCTGTTCGTCCTGGTTGTCGGCCGTGCGCAGGCCGGACCAGGCGCCGTCAAGCCAGTCGGCCTTGTTCGGCTTGTAGGACTGGCCGACTTCCCACTCCTGTTCCAGATGCGCGCGCCAGTCGGCCCGCATCTTGTCGACCTCGGCCTGGGTGATGTGACCCTCGGCGATCAGCCGGTCGGCATAGACCTGCACAACCGTCTTATGGCTGCGGATGTTGCGGTACATGATCGGCTGCGTGAAGGACGGCTCGTCGCCTTCATTGTGGCCGAAGCGGCGGTAGCAGAACATGTCCACCACCACCGGCTTGTGGAACTTCATGCGGAATTCCGTCGCCACCTTCGCGGCATGCACCACCGCTTCCGGATCGTCGCCGTTGACGTGGAAGATCGGCGCCTCAATCATCTTCGCCACATCCGACGGATAGGGCGACGAACGCGAGAAGCGCGGATTGGTGGTGAAGCCGATCTGGTTGTTGATGATGAAATGCAGCGTGCCGGCGACGCGGTGGCCGCGCAGGCCGGAGAGCCCGAACATCTCCGCGATCACGCCCTGGCCGGCGAACGCCGCGTCGCCATGCAGCAGCAGCGGCATCACCTTGGCGCGCTCGGACAGCGGCACGATCTCGCCGCGCTCGCGGCCAGCGAGCTGGTCCTGCTTGGCGCGCGCTTTGCCCATCACGACCGGGTCGACGATTTCCAGATGCGAGGGGTTGGCGGTCAGCGACAGGTGCACCTTGTTGCCGTCGAACTCGCGGTCCGAGGAGGCGCCGAGATGGTACTTCACGTCGCCCGAGCCCTCGACATCGTCGGGAGCGGCCGAGCCGCCCTTGAACTCATGGAAGATGGCGCGGTGCGGCTTGGCCATGACCTGCGAAAGCACGTTGAGGCGGCCGCGATGGGCCATGCCGAGCACGGCCTCCTTCAGGCCGAGCTGGCCGCCGCGCTTGATGATCTGCTCCAGCGCCGGGATCAGCGACTCGCCGCCGTCGAGGCCGAAGCGCTTGGTGCCCTTGTACTTGACGTCGATAAATTGCTCGAAGCCTTCGGCCTCGACCAGCTTCGACAGGATCGCCTTCTTGCCGGTGGCGGTGAAGGTGATCTCCTTGTCGGCGCCCTCGATGCGCGCCTGGATCCAGGCCTTCTCCTCGGGGTCGGAGATGTGCATGAACTCGACGCCAAGCGTCGAGCAATAGGTGCGGGTGAGGATATCCAGCATCTGCCGGATGGTGCCGAACTCGAGCCCCAGCACATTGTCGAGGAAGATCGGCCGGTCGTAGTCGGCTTCGGTGAAGCCGTAATTCTCCGGCGACAGCTCGTTATAGTCCTCAAGCGGCTTGGCGATGCCCAGCGGGTCGAGATTGGCGTGCAGGTGGCCGCGCATGCGAAAGGCGCGGATCATCATGATGGCACGCACGGAATCGCGCGTCGCCTGGTGAACGTCCGCATCGGAAAGGGCCGCGCCGTTGACGACCGCCTTTTCCTTCACCTTCTTTTCGATGTGCTTTTCGACCAGGCCCCAATTGCCGTCGAGCGCCGAAACCAGCTCACCATTGGCCTGCATCGGCCAGGACGGCTTCGCCCAGGAAGCGCCCTTGGCGTTCTTGCGCACGTCGCCCGCGTCGTCCTTCAGCGCGGCGAAGAAGTCCTGCCATTCCGGATCGACGGAGCCGGGGTTGTCCTCATAGGCGGCATAGAGCGCGTCGATATAGTCGGCATTGCCGCCATAAAGGAACGAGGTGAGCGAGAATTGGTCGTTGGCCTGATCTTGTCTTGCCATTTTCGTCTGCGGAGCCTGGCTCCGTCTCCTTTTATGGAAGGGAGTAGGGGAGTAAGGCAGTAGGGGAGTAGGGCATTTTTGCCGCTGATCTTTCCCTGCTGCCCTATTCGCTTACTCCCTACGCCCTTAACCTTTGATCGCCTCGACCAGCGTCGTGCCGAGCCGCGCCGGTGACGGCGAAACCTTGATGCCGGCCGATTCCATCGCCGCGATCTTGTCTTCCGCGCCGCCCTTGCCGCCGGAGATCACCGCGCCCGCATGGCCCATGGTGCGGCCGGCGGGCGCCGTGCGCCCGGCAATGAAGCCCGCCATCGGTTTCTTGCGGCCGCGCTTTGCCTCGTCCTTCAAGAACTGCGCGGCGTCTTCCTCGGCCGAGCCGCCGATCTCGCCGATCATGATGATCGACTTGGTCTCGTCGTCGGCGAGGAACATCTCGAGCACGTCGATGAACTCGGTGCCCTTGACCGGGTCGCCGCCGATGCCGACAGCAGTGGTCTGGCCGAGGCCGACATTGCTGGTCTGGAAGACCGCTTCATAGGTAAGCGTTCCCGAGCGGGAAACAACGCCGACCGAGCCCTTGCGGAAGATGTTGCCGGGCATGATGCCGATCTTGCATTCGTCGGGGGTCAAAACTCCCGGGCAGTTCGGGCCGATCAGCCGCGAGGAGGAGCGGTCGAGCCGCGCCTTGACCTTGACCATGTCCATAACCGGGATGCCCTCGGTGATGCAGACGATCAGCGGGATCTCGGCCTCGATCGCCTCGATGATCGCTTCGCCCGCGCCTGCCGGCGGCACATAGATGACGGAGGCGGTGGCGCCGGTCTTCTCCTTGCCCTCGGCGACGGTGGCGAAGATCGGCAGGGTCTCTCCCTTCGCGCCGGTCCAGGTCTCGCCGCCCTTCTTCGGATGGACGCCGCCAACCATCTTGGTGGCGTGATAGGCCAGCGCCTGCTCGGTATGGAAGGTGCCGGTCTTGCCGGTCAGGCCCTGCACCAGCACCTTGGTATTCTTGTCGACGAGAATGGACATCGCGCCCCTTTTCTAAAAACCGTTGATCGAGGAAGGCGAAACGCGCCGGTAGAGGCCGCTCACCATGTCTTGCCAGGCGTCGCTGCCGGCGGGCTTGAAGTGCAATCGCATGCGGTAAGTATCAGTGCCGTCAAAGCTGTAAGTCACGCGAGCCGAGCCGCGCGGCGACGACCGTTCCAGCACAAGCTCGTTGCCGTTCCATGTGCCCGTAGCCGGTGTGACCGGCACGAAACCCATCGAGTCGAACTGATGCATGGTGACGACGTCGTTCGGCTGATCGAAGCCGAACACATTATGCGCGCCGAACGAGATCGTGCCGTCGCGGCGCTGGCGGTAGCGCTGGACCACGAACTGGCCGCCGAACTGCGCGTCCGCAAGCACTTCCGAAGTCGCGGCGCCGGCATCGGTCCATTGCGTCGCCGCGACATCTTCCTCGCCACGCCACGCGCCGACCAGCGCCTGCAGGCGCTGGTGATCGGCCGAGAGGGATGAGAAAGGCGTCGCGTTCATGGCTCAGAGCCGCTTCAGATCGGTGACGGTGAGGTCGCTTTGGGCATTGCCGGTGTTGAGGGTGGTCGCCGGCTCGAACATAAGCACCACGGGCTCGATAGTCAGCGAACGCGGCCGATGCTCGACGCCGCGCGGCACGACAATGAAATCGCCCTCGCCGAGCTCGACCGGTCCATCGCGGAAATCGATGGCGATCTTGCCGCGCAGCACGAGGAAGGCCTCGTCCTCGTCATCATGCGCGTGCCAGTCGAAAACCTCGCCGAACTTGGCGACCTTGGCCTGGCTGTCATTGACGTCGCCGGCGATGTGCGGATCGAAGACCTTGGCGATCTTCGCATCCGCCGCCTCGACCAGGTTTATCTTGCGCGGAGGCATCCGCTTTAGCCCTTCACCGCCTTGACGATCTTCTTGGCCGCGTCGTCGAGGTCGTCTGCCGAGACGACGTTCAAGCCGCTGTCATTGATGATCTTCTTGCCGAGCTCGGCATTGGTGCCTTCCAGCCGCACGACCAGCGGCACCTTCAGCCCGACTTCCTTGACCGCGGCGATCACGCCCTCGGCGATGACATCGCACTTCATGATGCCGCCGAAGATGTTGATCAGGATGCCTTCGACCGCCGGATCCTTGGTGATGATCTTGAAGGCCGCCGTCACTTTCTCCTTCGAGGCTCCGCCGCCGACATCGAGGAAGTTGGCCGGCTCGGCGCCGTAGAGCTTGATGATGTCCATCGTCGCCATGGCGAGGCCGGCGCCGTTGACCATGCAACCGATATTGCCCTCGAGCGCGACATAGGCGAGGTCGTATTTCGACGCCTCGATCTCCTTCTCGTCCTCTTCGGTGGTGTCGCGCAGCTCCATCACGTCGGGATGGCGGAAGAGAGCGTTGTTGTCGAACGACACCTTGGCGTCCAGCACGCGCAGCCGGCCGTTCTTCATGACGATCAGCGGATTGACCTCGAGCAGGCTCATGTCCTTCTCGACGAAGGCCCTGTAGAGCAGCGGGAACAGCGTGTCGCCGTCTTGCGCCGCATCGCCGTCCAGCTTCAGCGCGGCGTTGAGCTTCTTCACATCATCGGCCGTCACGCCCTTTTCCGGATCGATGGCGACGGTGAGGATCTTCTCCGGCGTGTCATGCGCCACCGCCTCGATATCCATGCCGCCCTCGGTCGAGACGACGAAGGCGATGCGCCCGACCGAACGGTCGACCAGGATCGACAGATAGAGCTCACGGTCGATATCGGCGCCGTCCTCGATATAGAGGCGATTGACCTGCTTGCCGGCGGGTCCGGTCTGCTTGGTGACCAGCGTATGACCGAGCATCTCATTGGCGTTGGCGATCACTTCCGCCGCCGACTTCGCCAGCCGAACGCCGCCCTTGGCGTCGGCTGGCAGTTCCTTGAACTTGCCCTTGCCGCGGCCGCCGGCATGGATCTGGCTCTTCACCACATAGAGCGGGCCGGGCAGCGTCTTGGCGGCGGCTTCCGCCTCGCTTGCCTTGAACACCGGAACGCCGCTTGCGACGGGCGCGCCGAACGACTTCAGCAGCGCCTTGGCCTGATATTCATGGATGTTCATGCGCTTGGTCTCCGGAGAAGGACGATTACTTGCCGGCGAGATGCGGGGCGATCTTGGTGCAGGCCTCGGTGAGGCCCTGCACGGCCGCCACCGAATTGTCGAACATCTTCTGCTCGGCCTTGGAGAGGTCGATCTCGATGACGCGCTCGACACCGCCGGCGCCGATCACCACGGGGACGCCGACATAGGTCCCCTTGACGCCGTACTGGCCGGACAGGTGCGCCGCGCAGGGCAGCACGCGCTTCTTGTCTTTCAGGTACGATTCGGCCATGGCGATGGCCGAGGCCGCCGGCGCGTAATAGGCTGAGCCGGTCTTCAAGAGTCCGACGATCTCGGCGCCGCCGTCGCGAGTGCGCTGCACGATCTGGTCGAGCTTCTCCTTGGAGGTCCAGCCCATCTTGACGAGGTCGGGCAGCGGGATGCCCGACACGGTCGAATAGCGGATCATCGGTACCATCGAATCGCCATGGCCGCCGAGCACGAAGGCGGTGACGTCCTCGACCGAGACCTTGAACTCTTCCGCCAGGAAGTAGCGGAAGCGGGCGCTGTCCAGCACGCCGGCCATGCCGATGACATGGCTGGTCGGCAGGCCCGAAAACTTCTGCAGCGCCCAGACCATGGCATCGAGCGGGTTGGTGATGCAGATGACGAACGCCTTCGGCGCGTATTTCTTGAGACCCGCGCCGACCTGTTCCATGACCTTGAGATTGATGCCGAGAAGATCGTCGCGGCTCATGCCGGGCTTGCGCGGCACGCCGGCGGTGACGATGCAGACATCCGCGCCCTCGATGCCGGCATAGTCGTTGACGCCTGTCAGTCTGGAGTCGAATCCGTCGACCGGCGAGGACTGGGCGATGTCGAGACCCTTGCCCTGCGGAATGCCCTCGGCGATGTCGAATAGCACCACGTCGCCGAGATCCTTCAGGCCGATCATATGGGCGAGCGTGCCGCCGATCATGCCCGAGCCGATGAGCGCTATCTTGTTGCGTGCCATGTCAGGATGTTTTCCCTTTGTCTGTGACGGTGCCGTGACGGGGGCCGGGGGCCGGAAGGAATGCGGGAAACCGCGGGATTTCGCCGAACCCAATAGCTCCGGCATGGAGAAAATTCAAACGGTTATTTTGCACCCAGTGTTTTCAATCGGTTAGATGCATTGGGAATTACGTAAACGTCAAAATTTTCGAAGGTAACTGAACAGAATTTATACAATAAACGATGAAATCAGAAGGCCTTCATCCCGGCGATGACGCCGTTGTGATTTTAGGACGGGCGGACAGGCAAGTGGGGCGGCCGAGCGGTTTGGGAGGTGCGCATTCAAGCGACGAAGCGCTTATCGCTTCGCGCCGCTCTGTCTAAGGATGACGACTCCAGGCGGCTACGTTCACGCCTGCCGCGCCTCCGCGGGCTCTGCCCCGACTTGCCGCCTCTCCGCCCAGCCTTCCAGCCAGTCGCGGCTCTGCATTTCGATCAGCCGCGAGGCGGTGCGCTCGAATTCGAAGACTTCCGTGCCGCGCCTGGCGGTGTAGAGCCCTTCGGGGGGAGCCGCGGCGCTCATCACCAGCCGCATGTGGTGGTCGTAGAGCGTGTCGATGAGCAGAATAAAACGCTTGGCTTCGTTGCGCTTGCCTTCCCCGAGCACCGGCACATGGTCGATGAAGACGGTCGAGAAGCGGTCGGCGATGGCCAGATAGTCGCGCGCGCCGAGCGGCTTTTCGCAGAGATCGGCGAAGGAGAAACGGGCGGCATCGCCGGCAGCGCGCGGGACCACGAGCTGACGCCCTTTGAGCGTCAGCGTCATCGCCTCGGTCGGCCTGCCATGTGTCATCGTCTTCCAAGCGTCGTCGAGCGCGCGGTCGGCCGCGGCGTCGGCGGGCGTGACATAGATCGGCAAGCGGTTGAGCTTTTCCTGCCGGTAGTCCTTTTCGGCATCCAGCGTCAGCACATGCGCATGACGTTCGAGCAGGCCGATGAAGGGCAGGAAAAGCTGCCGGTTGAGGCCGTCTCGATAAAGGTCATGAGGCGCGACGTTGGAGGTGGCGACCAGCACGACGCCTTTGGAAAACAGCGCCGAGAACAGGCGCGACAGGATCATGGCATCGGCAATGTCGGTGACCGAAAACTCGTCGAAGCACAGCACCCAGGCCTCCTCGGCCAGCGCCCGCGCCACCGGCGGGACCGGATCGTCTTCCTTGACATCGCCGTTCTTGCGCGCCGCCCGGTGTTTTTGGATGCGGTCCTGCACGTCGGCCATGAAATCGTTGAAATGGACGCGGCGCTTTCGCCTGACCGGCAGGAGATCGAAGAACATGTCCATCAGCATCGTCTTGCCGCGCCCGACGCCGCCATGGATGTAAAGGCCCTTGACGGCCTCGCGCGGCTTGTTGCTGCGCGCGAACAGCCAGCCCAGCGCGCTCGATTTCTGCGCCAGCCTTTTTGCGGAGATCTCGTCGGTCAGCCGGTCGAGCGCGGCGACGACGCGCTCCTGCGCCGGATCGCGTTCGACCACGCCGGTTTCGACCAGATGGTCGTAGCGCTGCCTGACGGTCGCATGCGTCTGAAGGCCGTCACGCAGGTGCATAGGTCACGTCGTTCTCGGGCAATTTCGGAAAGCGGCTTGCCATCCGAAACTGCGTGAAACAATAGGGGAGGGTCCGCCCTACCTTGTAAGCGAGATCGGCTGGCCGTTGGAAGTCTGGCCGTCGAACTTTTCGCCGCCGGAGGAATAGAGCCTGGCCAGCGTGCCGCCGTTTTCGTCGTAGAGCGTCAGCTGCTTGCCGGCGACATTCCACGACTTGATGCCGTCGATCGGAGCCGGGCAATGCAGCGGACCGGCGCGGTAGCCGGCGCCGAACTTGGTCTGCGGCGTCGCCACTTTGCAGCTCTGGCCGGAGACACTGACATTCCAGACGCCGGCGACGCTGGCCGCGGTCAGGTCCGCGGCGCCCGTGGGCGCCGAACCGTCCGGCGGCAGCGAAGCCATCTGACTGTTCTTCGGCGCGGTGGGGAATTGCGACGGGTCGGTGGTGCCCGGAGCAGCCGGCGGCGGCAGCTGGTTCTGCGTCACCGTGCCGGAGGGCGCCGGCGTGAGCGGCGCCGGCTGCTGATCGTCCATCGATGAGAAGCGCGAGGTCGAGCAGCCGCTCGCAACGAGCGCGGCCAGCGATACGGCCAAAAGGCCAGTCTTCGAAAAAATCATTCCAACCTCCGTCGGATCCGGTGGGGGGCGCCGTCCGCGTAAACACTCGCTTCACCAAGATGGCGAAGGTGGCAGAATTTCAACCCGATATGGTTAAAATAGGGTTTTCGGAGCTGGTGTTGCAAATTTGTCGCGACGGCCTTGCTCACCGCGGCCCCAATCGAGAAGTTGGACCCTAACGTATTGAAGTTTCAGGCTCGCAGCCGCGCGCTGGGCACGAAGACATACCCGTCCGGACCAACGATATAGCATTCGCGCAAGCCATGCGGCTTGTCGATCGAGCCGGCCAGCACGATGTGGCCGAGTGCTGCGGCCTTTTTTTCGACCGCATCCGGATCGGCGCCATAGAGGCGCAGCTCGATGCCGGCGCCACGCGTTTCGGCTCCGGCGAAGACGCCGGTTATCGGATTGTCGAGATAGGAATGGTCGGCATGCAGCATGAAGATCGAGCCGAGCAGCTCGATGGCCGCGAAATCCTCGTCGGCATAGATGATGCGCGCGCCTAGCACATCGCGGCAGAAAGCCTCCATCGCCGCCATGTCGGTGACAAGCAAGTTGACGCCCAGCCCATGCGACAGCGAGCGGCCGAAATCCTCGGCCTTCATCCACGGTGTCCCGGTCCGCTTCTTCGCCACGGTGCTGTCCCTCCACACATCGTCGATCCTAGTCGAAGCCGACCGTTGGCCCTTGGCATTCCCCAGCAAAATGCTTGCGCCAGGCGGCGGCGTCCTTATTTCAGGACAAGCGACAGGGAGTGGGCGGAGAAACGATGGCCGCAAGAACAAGAGCAGCCAACCGCTACTATAGCGGCCCACTCAGCGATCATTTCGACGGTAGCCTCTTTTTCAATCCCGAGGGCAGGCCGCCGGCGCGCTTCACCGATTTGCTGAAATGGCAATTGAGCGGTGGGCGCTCGAAATGGCCGGCGGCCTGGCCGAGCCCATATCCCCAGGCGAAGCCCGAACAACGGATCGAAGGCGCCGCGCTTCGGCTCACCATGGTGGGTCACGCCTCGCTGCTCATCCAGACAGCCGGCCTGAATATCCTGACCGACCCGGTTTGGTCCGAGCGTGCCTCGCCTTTCGGCTTCGCCGGACCGAAGCGGGTCAACGCGCCGGGCATCGCCTTTTGCGACTTGCCGCCGATCGACCTGGTGCTGCTCAGTCACAACCACTACGACCATCTCGACCTCGCGACCCTCAAGCGGCTAAAGCAAAGCCACGACCCGATGGTGATCACGCCGCTCGGCAACGATGCGATCATCGGCACTGCCGTGCCCGGCATGCGAGTGTCGGTACATGATTGGGGCGACAGCGTCGAAGTCGCCAGCGACGGCATCATCCACATCGAGCCGGTGCATCACTGGTCGGCGCGTGGCGGGCGCGACCGCCGCATGGCGCTTTGGGCGGGATTCGTCATCGATACGGCGGGCGGCAAGGTCTATTTCGCCGGCGACACGGGCTTCCACGGCGGCACCAACTACCGCCGAATGGCGGAAAAGCATGGCTGGTTTCGGCTGGCCATCCTGCCGATCGGCGCCTATGAGCCGCGCTGGTTCATGGCCCCGCAGCACCAGAATCCGGCGGAAGCCGTCCAGGGCATGAGGCTGTGCGGCGCCGTCCATGCTGCCGGCTGCCACTGGGGCACCTTTCAGCTCACCGACGAACCGATCGAGGAGCCTGCGCAAAAGCTCGCCGAGGCATTGGCGGCCGAAGGCATTTCGCCGGAGCGTTTTCGCGCCATGCGCCCGGGCGAAGCATGGGATGTGCCGCCGCCTGGCTAAGGAACCCAGCCCGGGCAAACGCGTTGGTTGCACAACGCAAATCCGCCTCGGAGCCTTCCATGATCAAATGGATCATCATCCTTCTTATCGTTGCCGCCGCGGCAAGCCTGCTTGGCATGCCCGCGCTGGCCGGCGCCGCCGCCACAGGTGCCCGCATCCTGATCGGTATTGTGCTGATCATCTTCCTGCTGATCGTGCTCGGCGTCTTCGCCGTGACTTAGCCCGCATATTCGCCGCGGCAGGCCAGAGCCGCGTCCTGGCCGGGAGTCGCGTTGCACTGGTAATTCCCGCCCGTTTCCGCCATATAGCGCCAAACGGAATTGGAACGACCGGTTAGATGGCAGGCACTGCCCCATTCGCCAAGATGAACGGCATCGGCAACGAGATCATCGTCGCCGATATGCGCGGCCGTGCCGACAAGGTGACGGCAGCCGCGGCGATTGCCCTCAATGCCGACGCGGCGACCAAGTTCGATCAGATCATGGCGATCCATGATCCGCGCACGACCGGCACTGCTTATTACGTCGACATCTTGAATTCGGACGGCACCGGTGCGCAGGCCTGCGGCAATGGCATGCGCTGCGTCGTGCAGGCGCTTGCGGCCGAGACCGGCCAAAAGACCTTCACCTTCGAAACCCGCGCCGGCATTCTCAATGCTCAGGAACATGCCGACGGCTCGATCTCGGTCGACATGGGCAAGCCGCGTTTCGGCTGGCAGGAGATCCCGCTTGCCGAGGAGTTCCGCGACACTCGCATGATCGAACTGCAGATCGGCCCGATCGATGCGCCGGTGCTGCATTCGCCTTCGGTCGTCTCGATGGGCAATCCGCACGCGATCTTCTGGGTTGATCGCGACGTCTGGTCCTACGAGCTCGACCGATTCGGTCCGCTGCTCGAGAACCATCCGATCTTTCCCGAGCGCGCCAACATCACCATCGCCCAGGTCACCTCGCCCGAGATGATGATCATCCGCACCTGGGAGCGCGGCGCGGGTCTCACCAAGGCCTGCGGCTCCGCGGCCTGCGCCGCCGTGGTGGCTGCCGCCCGCACCAAGCGCACCGGCCGCAGCGTGTCGCTGATCACGCCCGGCGGCGGCGAGCTCAATGTCGAGTGGCGCGACGACGATCACGTCATTTTGACCGGCGCGGCCGAATGGGAGTTTTCCGGCAGCTTCGACCCGTCGACCGGCGCCTGGGCCCGCGACACCGAAAGCGCCGCCTGATGTCCGCTCTTCAAAAGGGCCCGGCGCCCGAAGGGCCTATCGGCAACGGTATCGACGTCGTCACGTTCGGCTGCCGCCTCAACACCTATGAATCGGAGGTGATGCGCCGCGAGGCCGAGAGCGCCGGCCTCGGCGCGCTGGAAGGCGGCGCCGTCATCTTCAACACCTGCGCCGTCACCGCCGAAGCCGTGCGCCAGGCCAAGCAGGCGATCCGCAAGGCCCGTCGCGAGAACCCTGAAGCGCGCATCATCGTCACCGGCTGCGCCGCGCAGACCGAGCCGCAGAATTTCGTCGCCATGGACGAGGTAGACCTGGTGCTCGGCAATGAGGAGAAGCTCAAGGCGAACTCCTACCGCGCGCTGCCGGACTTCGGCGTCAACGATACCGAGAAGGCGCGCGTCAACGATATCTTCTCGGTGCGCGAGACGGCGAGCCACATGGTCGACGCCATCGAGGGCCGGGCGCGCGCTTTCGTGCAGGTGCAGAATGGCTGCGACCATCGCTGCACCTTCTGCATCATTCCTTACGGCCGCGGCAATTCGCGCTCGGTGCCGATGGGCGCCGTGGTCGAGCAGGTCAAGCGTCTCGCAGCCAATGGCTATGCCGAGATCGTGCTCACCGGCGTCGACATGACCAGCTTCGGCGCCGACCTGCCGGGCAGCCCGAAACTTGGGAAGCTGGTGAAGACGATCCTGCGCCAGGTGCCCGAGGTGAAGCGGCTGAGGCTGTCGTCGATCGATTCCATAGAAGCCGACCACGAGCTGCTCGACGCGATTGCCACCGAGCCTCGGCTGATGCCGCATTTGCACCTGTCGCTGCAATCGGGCGACGACATGATCCTGAAGCGCATGAAGCGGCGGCATTTGCGCGATCAGTCGATCCGCTTCTGCGAGGACGTGCGGAAGCTCCGTCCCGGCATCGTCTTCGGAGCCGACATCATCGCCGGCTTCCCGACCGAGACCGAGGCGATGTTCAAAAACTCGGAGAAAATCGTCGAGGAATGCGGCCTGACGCATCTTCACGTCTTCCCGTTCAGCCCGCGCGAGGGCACGCCCGCCGCGCGCATGCCGCAGCCGCGCCGCGAGGTGGTGAAAGAGCGCGCCGCACGGCTGCGCGCCGCCGGCGAGGCCGCCTATCGCCGCCATCTGGCCGCCCTTGCAGGCACGCGGCAGTCGATCCTGATCGAGCGCGACGGGCTCGGCCGCACCGAAGGTTTCACGCTTGCCGCGATTGGCGTTGGACAGCCGGGTGAGATCGTCGAGGCGGTTGTCACCGGCCATGACGGCGCCCGGCTGATCGCGGCGCCGCTCGCCGCGCAAGCCGCCTGAGACTGCAAGACGTATGGCTGGTTTCTTCAAGAAGATATTTTCGTTCGGCAAGAAGGAAGTCGTCGAGGAGCGCGTCGACGAGACCGCGCCCCTGCCGCCGATCAAATGGGACGCGCTCGAGGCGCTGAAACCGGAAACCGAGCAGGAGCCTGCGTCCCGCAGCGCCGACGCCGTCGCCAATCACCCTCGAGCCGCGCTCGGCACCTCCCCCATCGAGGGGGACGCAGGACCTGCGCCACAACCGGTTCCCGAGGAGCCGAAGACCGAACCCCCACCGGACATTCCGCCGGCGCCGGAGCCCGTCATCCCGCCGGCACCGGAGCCGGTTGTTCCATCCGAGCCGGAGCCGCTGCCGCAGCCCCAGCCGGAAGAAGAGCCGCGGCCCGCCCCGGAGCAGCCGCAGCCGCCTGCACCCGAGGAAGTGCCTGCTCCGCCCGAACCTGCACCTGAGCCGGTGCCCGCGCCGGCACCGCAGGAGGTGCCTGCACCCGCGCCGGCCGAGCCGGAGATCGAGCCTTCGCGTCCGGAGCCGCAGCCGGTGCCGGGGCCTGTCGAAGTGCCGACGACGCCCAGCGAAGTCCCGGCCGAGGCGCCAGCGCCGATCGAAGTTCCACCGGGCGAGGCACCTTCTATCGAGCCATCTTTAGAGGTCGGCGCCGCGTCTCATCCGCCTGCCGGCACCTTCTCCCCGTATAGTGACGGGCAGAAGGAAGAAGCGCCAACGCCGACGCCCCCTTCTCCGCGTTCTTCACGGGGAGAGGATGAGGGTGAGGCGCAGCGTCAGCCTGCGGAGGATTTGCCGCCACCGGAGCCGGCTCCGCCGGCGGAAGCCCTGCCTCCCATTCGCCAGGCTGCGCCGGTCGAGCCGGGGCGGATCCTTGCCGAGATCGCGCCCGAGCCGGAAGCCGTCCCCGCGCCGCCGCCGACCCCCCCTGCCGGCAAGGTGACGGTCGCCAAAAAGGTCGAGCAGAAGGCCGAGCCGCAGAAGGCACCGGAGCCGGCGCCGCGACGCTCCTGGTTCCAGCGCATGCGCGACGGGCTTGCCCGTTCCTCGCGCGAGCTCACCGGCAACATCGCCGGCGTCTTCACCAAGCGCAAGCTGGACGAAGACACGCTGCAGGATCTGGAGGACGTGCTGATCCGCGCCGATCTTGGCGTCGAGACGGCGCTGCGCGTCACCGATTCTCTCGCCTCAAGCCGATACGGCAAGGACGTTTCCGACTCGGAGGTCCGCGCCGTGATGGCGGCGGAAGTCGAAAAAGTCCTGACCCCGGTCGCCAAGCCGCTCGAGCTCGATCTCAGCCACAAGCCGCATGTCATCCTGGTCGTCGGCGTCAACGGCACCGGCAAGACCACGACCATCGGCAAGCTGGCGGCCAAGCTGACCGAAGGCGGGCTTTCGGTCATGCTGGCGGCCGGCGACACGTTCCGCGCGGCCGCCATCGAGCAGCTGAAGATCTGGGGCGAACGCACGAAGTCGCCGGTCATCGCCACCAAGCTTGGCGCCGACGCTGCCGGCCTCGCCTACGATGCCTTCGAGAAGGCGAAGGAGGCAGGCTCCGACGTGCTGATCATCGACACGGCCGGCCGCCTGCAGAACAAGACCGAGCTGATGGCGGAGCTGGAAAAGATCGTGCGCGTGCTGGGCAAGCTCGATCCGGAGGCGCCGCACACCGTGCTGCAGACCGTCGACGCCACCACCGGTCAGAATGCGCTCAGCCAGGTCGAGATCTTCCGCAACGTCGCCGGCGTCAACGGCCTGGTGATGACCAAGCTGGACGGCACGGCGCGCGGCGGTATTCTGGTGGCGATCGCCGCCAAGCATGGATTGCCGGTCTATTTTATCGGCGTCGGCGAGCAGGTCGACGACCTCGAACCCTTCTCGGCCAGCGAATTCGCCAGAGCGATCGCCGGCGTTGCTTGAACGATCCCAAAAGCGCCGACTTTCGGGACAACAAGGACTTTCATGAACATCCTCGAACGCGACCCGTCCGACCCGCAGAAACAGAAGAAGGAGGGCATCAACCCCCCGCTCAAGCTGGTGCTCGAGCTCGGGCCGCTGCTGGTCTTCTTCTTCGCCAATGCGCGCGGCGAATGGCTGGCGCAGAAATTTCCGGCCTTGGCCGAGCTCGGCGGCCCGATCTTCGTCGCCACCGGCCTGTTCATGGCCGCCACCGCGTTGGCGCTGATCGCCTCGTGGCTGCTCACCCGCACCTTGCCGATCATGCCGCTGGTGTCGGGCGTCGTCGTCCTTATCTTCGGCGCGCTGACGCTCTATTTGCAGGACGACGTCTTCATCAAGATGAAGCCGACCATCGTCAACACGCTGTTCGGCGGCGTGCTGCTCGGCGGTCTTTTCTTCGGCAAGTCGCTGCTTGGCTATGTCTTCGACTCGGCTTTCAGCCTCGATGCCGAAGGCTGGCGCAAGCTCACCTTCCGCTGGGGCCTGTTCTTCCTCTTCCTGGCCCTCGTCAATGAAGTCGTGTGGCGGAATTTTTCAACCGATGCCTGGGTTACCTTTAAGGTCTGGGGCATCATGCCGATCACGCTTCTCTTCACCTTCAGCCAGATGCCGCTGATCATGCGCCACTCGCTGGAGGAAAAAGCCAAGGAAGAGCAGGCGAGTAAATAGAGCAGGTTCCGGGGAGGGGGCGGCATGGAATTCCTCACCACGCGCGATGAGCTGAGGACGATCTACAAGACGCCGCGGCCGACCGACGGGTCGATCCGCAAGGAACTCAAGGCGCTCGATGGCCACTGCCGTTCCTTCATCGGCAAGAGCCCATTCGTGCTGATCGGCTCCTCCGACGGCGCCGGCAATGCCGACGTGACCCCGAAGGGCGACAAGCCCGGCTTCACCGCCATCCTCGACAGTTCCACCATCGCCATCCCTGACCGTCCAGGCAACAACCGGCTGGACACGCTGGAAAACATCGTTCGTTACCCGTCGGTAGGGCTGCTCTTCCTCATTCCCGGCATGAACGAGACGCTGCGCGTCAACGGCGAAGCCCACATAACCATCGACGCCGGACTGCGCGCCCGCCTGGCCGTCGACGGCAAGGAGCCGCTGAGCGTCATCGTGGTGACGGTCAAGGCCGCTTACATGCACTGCGCCAAGGCCTTTATGCGCTCCGAGCTGTGGGAGCCGGAGACCTGGTATGACCGCGCGAGCCTGCCGACGCTCGGCCAGATCATCCGCGACCAGCTGGCGCTTACAGAGAGCGCCGGCGAGATCGACCGCGAACTGGACGACGATTACCGGCAGACCATGTGGTAGGCTCCCGGGCACGATTCGTCCGAACCGCCCCCGTCACCCTTGCTGAACCTCCTCGCCATATCCGGCAGCCTGCGCGCCGCCTCGACGAATTCGGCCCTTGTCGCGGCGCTTGCCGCCAACGTGCCTGCAGATTGCCGCGTCACCGTCTATGACGGGCTCGGCCGCTTGCCGATCTTCAACCCGGATGAAGAGGGCGAGCGCACGCCGTGTGAGGCAAGATACCTGATCGAGGCCGTCACCCGCGCCGATGGCGTCATCGTCTCCTGTCCCGAATACGCCCATGGCGTGCCGGGCGGCATGAAGAACGGGCTCGACTGGCTGGTGTCGCGCGACGCCGCCGTCGGCAAGCCGGCGTTGCTGGTGCACGCCTCGCCGCGCTCGCTCTTTGCCCGCGCCGCCCTTGCCGAGATCATGCGCACGATGTCCTTCGCGCTTTACGAAGAGACCGCGCTGGAGTTCGCGCTGCTCGGCAAGAAGCCGTCGGAGGTGGAAGAAATCCTGGCTGAGCCGACCAGTCGGCAGGCGATGCGCGACGCGGTTCGGGCTTTCGCCGGCTTTATCCGCGGCCGCTGACGCCGATGCCGGTCAATAGGTCTTCGCCCCATTCACCATCAGCCAGACCACATAGAGCGAGGTGGTGCCGCAGATGTAGAGGCGGTTGCGCTTGGCGCCGCCGAAGACGCAGTTGGCGACGACTTCCGGCACTTTGATCTTGCCGATCAGCGTGCCGTCCGGCTCGTAGCAATGGATGCCGTCGGCGGCGCTCGTCCAGATGCGCCCGCTTTCGTCGAGCCGGAAGCCGTCGAACAGGCCGGCCGTGCAGTCGGCGAAGACCTTGCCGCCCGAGACCTTCTTGCCGGCCTTGCCGACATTGAAGACGCGGATATGCGCGGGGTTCTTGGCGCCATGGGTGCGGCCCGTGTCGGCGACATAAAGCAGGCTTTCATCGAGCGAGAAGGCGAGCCCATTGGGCCTGACCATGTCGGTGATGACGGCATCGATGTCGCCCGTGCCGGGGTCGACGCGGTAGACATTGCAGGCGCCGATCTCGCTCTCGGCGTGGTCGCCTTCATAATCGCTGTCGATGCCGTAGGCGGGATCGGTGAACCAGATCGAGCCGTCGGAACGGACGACGACGTCGTTGGGCGAGTTGAGCCGCTTGCCGCGCCATTTGTCGGCGATGGTGGTGACCGAACCGTCATGCTCGGTGCGGCTGACGCGGCGGCCCGAATGCTCGCAGGTGATCAGCCGGCCCTGCCGGTCGACGGTATTGCCGTTGGAATTGCCGGACGGCTGGCGGAAGACGCTGACGCTGCCATCGGTCTCGTCGTAGCGCAGCATGCGGTTGTTGGGGATGTCGGACCAGACGAGGTAGCGGCCGGCGGCGAACCAGGCCGGGCCTTCCGCCCACCGGCACCCGGTGAACAGCTTCTCAACCCGCTCATTGGCGTTGAACAGCCGCGAGAAACGCGGATCGAGAAGTTCATAGTCAGCGGCCGTCATGCTTTCCCTCCCGGCAATCAAAAGACGCGCGATCAAGCCAGCACAGAGCGGAGAAGGCAAGATCGCGGATGCCTCTCACGGCATGTTGACGCGTGGAGGGGCTAAGACGCCATTAACCGGCTATGCGCTGCTTGCAATGGTGCATTGCAACATCTTTCTTTTGCAATGCACCATTCCTATGTCATTCTCGCAATCGATCAGGGAGGAATAACTCAGAAGGAACCTCGTCATGATCTTCGATAACCTCGTCACCCGCGCTCGCACCAACCTCGCCAAGCGCCGCCACTACAATCGTCTCGTCGCAGAAATCGAGAACCTGTCGAGCCGCGATCTCGCCGATCTGCGTGCCGACCGCTCCGAGATGCTCTACCAGATCCACAAGCAGATTTACGGTTGAGTCCGAGGCCTGTCGAGCCGGCCTTTGCGCCGCGTCGCTTCGCTCCTTGCCTCGCACTGGAATGACGACGCAAGGGGCGCCTAACCCGAAACCGCCAGGGCCTTCTCGATCTGCGGCAACAGCAAATCCTTCGCCGATTCCGGCGTCAGCGGCCCGACATGCTTGTAGGCAATCTTGCCGTCCTTGCCGATGACGAAGGTCTCCGGCACGCCGTAGACGCCCCAGTCGATCGCCGCGCGCCCGGCCGGATCGACGCCGATCGCCTGGTAGGGATTGCCGAGATCGCCAAGGAAGCGACGGGCGTTTGCCGGCTCGTCCTTGTAGTTCAGCGCGGCAAGCGTGAACCGCTTGTCCTGCGACAGCGCCAAAAGCACCGGATGCTCTTCCCGGCACGGCGCGCACCATGATGCGAAGACGTTGACCAGCGTCACCTTGCCGGCGAAGTATTTGGAGTCCAGCCCCGGCAGGTTCGAGCCTTCGAGCGGCGGCAGGTTCGTCTGCGGCGCCGGCAGGCCGATCAGGGCCGAGGGAATTTCAGACTCGTCGCGGCCGGACAAAAGCTGCGACAGGAACAACCCCGCCAAGCCCAGGAAAACCAGCAGCGGAAGCAGCACGAACAGGCGGCGACGGGGCGACGCCGGAGCTCCGGTTTCCGCGCTCACGGCTTCGCCGTCCCGACTTTGTCGGAGCGCCGCCGCACGCCGGCCGCGTCGAGCGCCGCGAGCTCACGCTTGCGCGCCCGCCGGTCAATCAGGATCCAGCCGATCAGCCCGACGAGCACGATCGCGCTGATGGCATAGGCGGCGGCGACATAGAGAGCATGCGCGCTCATACCAGCCGCTCCATCTGCGCACCTTCCGCGCTTGCCATGCCAATCCGTTCGACCATGCCTTCCCTTAACTCTGCGTCACAGGCCGCGCAATCAGGCGCGGCGCTAAAGTTGAGAAACGCCCCAGAGCCTCAATCCGTCCCGTGTCGCAACGCCAGCGCTGCCGCCAGCGGCCCGACCACGGCAAGAAACAGCGTCAGCGCGGCAAGAATGAGGAAGGGCTGCAGGAACGGCGCGGGATCGGCCACCGCGCCATAGCTCGCCGAGACGCCGAAGATCAGCACCGGAATGGTGAGCGGCAGCACCAGCACGGAGATCAAGAGCCCGCCGCGCGGCAGCGCCACTGCCACGGCCGCGCCGGCGGCGCCGATGAAGGTTATGGCCGGCGTGCCGACAAGAAGCGTAAATGCCGTCGCGCCGATACCGAGCGGCTCCATGTTCATGAACAGGCCGAGCAGAGGTGCCGCGATCACCAGCGGCAGCACGCTGCCCGCCCAATGCGCCAGGCACTTGGTCAGCACCGTCAACGCCAGCATTTGACGGTCGCTGTTGAGCACCAGAAGATCGAGCGAGCCGTCCTCCCGATCGGCCTGGAAGAGGCGATCGAGCCCAAGCAGGCAGGCGAGCAGGGCGGCGATCCACAGGATCGCCGGACCGATGCGCGACAACAGGTTGAGGTCGGGCCCGACGCCGAACGGGATCGTGGCAATCACCGCCAGGAAGAAGATGACGCCGATCAGCGCGCCGCCGCCGGCGCGGATGGAGAGGCGGATATCGCGGAGGAAGAGGGCTAGCATGACTTGATATGCCTTCGCCCAGGGGTGCCTCGCGCCGACATCAGTCACCCATCCTCAACGTCTTTGCTCCCTCGAGCCCGAGCGGCAAATGCGTGGCCGCCACGATGATGCCTCCCTCTCGGCAATGCCCTCTCATCAATCCCGCGAATCGTTCCTCCGAAGCCTTGTCCAGCCCTGCGGTCGGTTCGTCGAGCAGCCAGACCGGCCGGCGGCTGACCAGGAGCTTCGCGATCGACGCGCGCCGCCTTTGCCCGGTCGAAAGGTAGCCGAACGGCAGGTGCCCGAGCCCATCCAAGCCGACCGTCTCCAGCGCCTGCCCCACGCTCAAACCAGCCTCGCCCTGGAAGGCGCGCCAGAAGCCCAGGTTTTCTTCGACGCTGAGGGCGGTCTTCATCGCATTGAGATGGCCGAGATAGTGCGAGGCCGAATCGACCGATGGAAACTCGTCGCCGCCGCCCTCGACCTTCACCTTGCCTTCGGCCGGCGGCAGCAAGCCGGCGACGACCCGCAAAAGGGTCGATTTGCCGGCGCCGTTCGGCCCGGTGACGACGAGTGCCTCGCCCCTGTCGAGGGCGAATTCGATGCCGGAAAAAACCGTCTCGCCGCCGCGCTCGCCGCCCAGATTTTCGGCGATCAGCCGCATCCTTGCCCGTCCCGAAAGCACCGTTTCGCGGCCGCCGCCGCATCGCACAAATTTGCTTTTCGACTGTCTAGAACTATTCCAGAAAATTCTCTATATGCGGTTCATCCGTGCCAGCGGTCGGCGCGGGAACAGAATTAGCGCCGAACCAGCGCACGCGCCGCCTTCAACGGCTCGGGTTGCTCGGGAGCGGACAGCGGAAATGGCCGTACCCGCACCTTTGCGCGTGATTGCATGCCAACGGCGTCCGTTCCCTTTCAGGCTGAACAGACAAGGACGGATCGCCGTGACGAAATCCCTCGATAGTTTCAACTGCCGCCGCACCCTGACCGTGGGTGGCGCGGACTATGTCTATTTCGACCTCGCAGAGGCGGAGAAAAACGGCCTTGGCGGCATTGCCCAGCTGCCCTATTCGATGAAGGTGCTGCTGGAGAACCTGCTGCGCAACGAAGACGGCCGCTCGGTCACCAAGGAAAGCATCCAGGCGGTCGCGGCATGGCTCACCGACAAGGGCACTGCCGGCGTCGAGATCGCCTACCGCCCGGCGCGCGTGCTGATGCAGGATTTCACCGGCGTTCCGGCCGTTGTCGATCTCGCGGCCATGCGCGACGGCATCAGGGCGCTCGGCGGCGATCCGGAGAAGATCAACCCGCTGGTGCCTGTGGATCTCGTCATCGACCACTCCGTCATCGTCGACGAATTCGGCACGCCGATGGCCTTCGCCCGCAATGTCGAGCTCGAATATGAGCGCAACGAGGAGCGCTACAAGTTCCTGAAGTGGGGCCAGCAGGCCTTCCGCAACTTCCGCGTCGTGCCGCCGGGCACCGGCATCTGCCACCAGGTCAATCTCGAATATCTGGGACAGGTGGTGTGGACCAACGCGGAAGAGGGCGAGACCACAGCCTATCCCGACACCTGTGTCGGTACCGATTCGCACACCACCATGATCAACGGCCTGGGCGTGCTCGGCTGGGGCGTCGGCGGCATCGAGGCCGAGGCCGCGATGCTTGGCCAGCCGGTCTCCATGCTTCTGCCGGAGGTGATCGGCTTCCGCCTCACCGGCAGGCTCAAGGAAGGCGTCACCGCCACCGACCTCGTGCTCACCGTCACCCAGATGCTGCGCAAGAAGGGCGTCGTCGGCAAGTTCGTCGAGTTCTTCGGCCCAGGCCTGTCCAACATGACGCTGGCCGACCGCGCCACCATCGGCAACATGGCGCCGGAATATGGCGCCACCTGCGGCTTTTTCCCGGTCGATAGCGAGACCATCCGCTATCTGACAATGTCCGGCCGCGAGGAAAGCCGCATCGCGCTGGTCGAGGCCTATTCCAAGGCGCAGGGCATGTGGCGCGACGCCGGCTCGGCCGATCCGGTCTTTACCGATCTGCTCGAGCTCGATCTCGGCGACGTCGTGCCGTCGATGGCCGGCCCGAAGCGCCCGGAAGGCCGCGTCGCGCTGCAGGATATTCCCGCCGGCTTCGCCAAGGCGATGGAGACCGAGTACAAAAAGGCCGTCGAGATCTCGAAGCGTTACGCCGTCGAAGGCACCGCTCACGATCTCGGCCATGGCGACGTCGTGATCGCCGCCATCACTTCGTGCACCAACACCTCCAACCCAAGCGTCTTGATCGGCGCCGGCCTGTTGGCTCGCAATGCCAACCGGCGCGGCCTGAAGCAGAAGCCGTGGGTGAAGACCTCGCTGGCGCCCGGAAGCCAGGTGGTCGCCGAATATCTCGAGAAATCCGGCCTGCAGAAGGAACTCGACCAGATCGGCTTCAACCTGGTCGGCTTCGGCTGCACCACCTGCATCGGCAATTCCGGCCCACTGCCGGCGCCGATCTCCAAGACCATCAACGACAAAGGCCTGATTGCTGCCGCGGTGTTGTCCGGCAACCGCAACTTCGAAGGCCGGGTTTCTCCGGACGTCCAGGCGAACTATCTCGCCTCGCCGCCGCTGGTGGTGGCGCATGCGCTGGCCGGCACCGTCACCAAGGACCTCACCACCGAGCCGCTCGGCGAGGGCAGCGACGGCAAGCCGGTCTATCTCAAGGACATCTGGCCGACCTCGGCCGAGATCCAGGAGTTCATCGAGAAGAACGTCACGCGCGAGCTTTTCGCCCGCAAATATGCCGACGTCTTCAAGGGCGACGAATATTGGCAGAAGGTGAAGGCGCCGGAAGGCCAGACCTATGCCTGGGACGATCATTCGACCTATGTGCAGAACCCGCCTTATTTCGCCGGCATGGGCCGCGCCTTCGGCAAGGTCGGCGACATCAAGGGCGCGCGCGTGCTTGGTCTCTTCGGCGACAAGATCACCACCGACCACATCTCGCCGGCCGGCTCGATCAAGGCGGCTTCGCCGGCAGGCAAGTACCTCACCGAGCACGGCGTCGGCGTCGCCGACTTCAACCAGTACGGCACGCGGCGCGGCAACCATGAGGTGATGATGCGCGGCACCTTCGCCAACATCCGCATCCGCAACCACATGCTGGGCGAGAACGGCCGCGAAGGCGGCTACACGATCCACTATCCTTCGAAGGAGGAGATGTCGATCTACGACGCGGCCATGGAATACAAGAAGGAAGGCGTGCCGCTAGTCATCTTCGCCGGCGTCGAATATGGCAACGGCTCCTCGCGCGATTGGGCAGCCAAGGGAACCAACCTCCTTGGTGTCCGCGCCGTCATCGCCCAGTCCTTCGAGCGCATCCACCGCTCGAACCTGGTCGGCATGGGGGTCATCCCCTTCGTCTTCGAGGACGGCACCTCATGGGCTTCCCTCAACCTCAAGGGCGACGAGCTGGTCGAGATCGACGGCCTGGATGCCATCAAGCCGCGCCAGAAGATGACGGCCAAGGTCACCTATGGCGACGGTACGCTGAAGAACGTGCCGATCATCTGTCGCATCGATACGCTGGACGAACTCGACTACTTCAAGAACGGCGGCATCCTGCAATACGTGCTGCGCGATTTGGCTGCGTAGCGACAGGGAATAGGCGGTAGGCATAGGCAGGGGGAGATTTTCCCACTGCCTGGTGCCTACTGACGTCCTAGTTAAACTGCGGCAGGCCAAGCATTCTCCGCCCGGCTCAAAGTCCAAGTCCGATTGGCGCGCAATAGAAATCCTCCGGCAGCAGCAAACTTACCCCAACGCGGCGATGCGGTCCCGAAATCGAACCGGGTCGAAAAATGCAGCGGCCCCTCCTGTCGCCGCCTTACCTGCGGTCGCGGCGACAAAATTTCACCGCAACGTGACTTCCCGTTGACTGTCCGTTCTGCCACATATTTTAGCAACCAGAACAAGGCCGGCGTGACCGGCGGGAATTGGAACGGTCATGGCATTGCGAGGACCATTGCGGCTTACGGCAGTTGCGCTGGTCCTCACGGCGTTGAGCCGCGTGGCCTCAGCAGCCGAGCTTGAGAAAGTCGCGACCGGCAAGCCGCAGACTGAAAAGCCTTTGGGCGTCGTCGAGTTGTTCACCAGCCAGGGCTGCAGCTCCTGTCCGCCGGCCGATGAATTCTTTGCCGAGCTGGCGGCGAAGGAAAATGTCGTCGCGCTCGCTTATCACGTCAATTACTGGGACTACCTGGGCTGGCAGGACACGCTGAGCAACAAAGAGAACACCGAGCGGCAGTATGACTATATGCGCGCCTTCGGCAGCCGTTCGGTCTACACCCCGCAAGCCGTCATCAACGGCCGCAGCCATGTCAACGGCGCCAACCGCAAGGAGATAGACGGCGCGCTGGCCCGCATGGACAGGGCCGGCGAGGGCATGCGGGTCGGCATCAAGGTGAGCCGCACCAGCGATCGGGTCATGATTGACGCCGGCGATGCCGGCAATGGGCCGACCGACGCCCATGTGGTGATCGTCTATTTCGATCCGCCGCAGATGGTGAAGATCGGCCAGGGCGAAAACAGCGGCCGCAACATGACCTATTGGAACGCCGTTTCCGACATCCAGATCGCCGGCATGTGGAACGGCAAGGCGCAGCGTTACGAGCTGCCGATGACGGAGATTGCGAAGAAGGGCGGCTGTGCCGTGCTGCTGCAGTCCGTCGGCAAGGACGGCGTCCCGGGACCGATTCTCGGCGCCGCGCTCATCCGCAAGCCTGACCGGCTCTGACGGCTCCGCTGACAAAACCTGATCGCCGACGAAAGCCGGCCGGGGCCCACGAAGCAGAGCATCCATGGCAAAGCGACCCGAGCCGCACCCGATTCTCCTGACGACGCGGCTACGCCTGCGTCAGTTCAGGGCTGAGGACACGGATGCGATGCACGAATGCTTTGCCGACCCGGAGGCGATGCGGTTTTGGAACGCACCAGTCCACACCAAGCGGACCGAGACCGAGCGCACCGTGCTCAGATATGTCGCCTGCACCCCGTCCTACCATCGGCACTGGGCGGTCGCCGACATTGAGACTGACCGCTGCCTCGGCCTCGTCAGCTATCACGATGGCCACATCCGCAACAAGCGTGCGGCCATCGGCTATTTCATCAACCCCGCATATCAGAGCCGGGGCATGGCCACCGAGGCTGTCTCGGCGATGCTCGACTTCTGTTTCGACCATCTCGGCCTGCACCGTCTCCAGGCGTTCATCGATCCCAACAACACCCCGTCGCGCAAATTGGTCGAGAAACTCGGATTCGGGCGCGAAGGCCTACTGCGTGACCATCTGCGTGTCGGCGGCATCTGGCGCGATGAGATCCTGTATGCGCTCCTTAGGACTGGTCGCTCATCCAGCGCAGCGGTTCCAGCTCTCATTCCCTGATCGTGCATTGTGATGACGCCCGCCTGGCCGCGAGACAGGGGCCGGCGGGCCAGAGCGGACAGGCATGAAAAAACCGGCGTCAGCTTGCTTCTGACGCCGGTTATTCAGGTTTTGGGATCGTCGCACCTGATTTTTCCAAGGAAAAACCGAGGTTGGTTCGATCCGACGCTGACCCGTGGGCGGGGGGCTTGGGGTTTACGAGCCGGTGCCGGACCGAACCGTCTCAGGCAACGCGGGTAAACTCGTCGGACATTGGGGCATGAGCGCGGATAATTTGTGGCGACAATGTGGCAGAGCATCACCAATTCCAACACGCGTTTTGCAAACGTGACTGGACCTTTCGGAAACGGCGGACCGCAAGCCTGCTTCGCCGGCCCTTGCAATTCCGCCGGGAAAGCGCGAACCTTGGCCGGCGCAAGATTCAATCGAAGGATCGCGGCATGACCGATCACAGCAGCGGGACGGAGGATGGGGAAGCATCCGGAATACTGATCCCGCTGCATGAGGCGCGCAGCGCACGCCTCGACCAGCCGGTGCGCTTCGACCGGCGCGAGCTCGACCAGATCCTAAGGCTTTACGGACGCATGGTGGCGGCCAATGAATGGCGCGACTATGCGATCGACCATCTTTCCGATCGCGCTGTCTTTTCGGTCTTCCGCCGCGCCAGCGAAGTGCCGCTGTTCCAGATCGTCAAGGACCCGAAACTGGCGCGCCGACAGGGCGCCTTCGCCGTCATCGCCGCCGGCGGGCGCATCCTCAAGCGCGGCCAGGAACTCGGCCGCGTGCTCGGCGTCTTCGATCCCAAGCTGAAGCTAGTCGAAGCTTAACTGTCCAATTTGCCGCGAAATCTCCGCTCCGGCAGTGACTCCGGATCCGGCGGCACTTCCGCGCCGCCGTTGAGCGGCAGCTGCATGAACACGGTGTCCAGCCAGCGCCCATGCTTGTAGCCCGAGCCTTCCAGGCGCCCGGAGTGACGAAAGCCGAGCTTCTCGTGCAGGCGCACCGAGGCGCTGTCGGCATGGCCGTCGCCGATCACCGCGACGATCTGGCGAAAGCCGGCCAGGCGCGCCGCCTCGATGAGCGCCAGCATCAGCAGGCGACCGATGCCCTGGCCCTTGGCCTCGGGCGCCACATAGACCGAGTCCTCGACGGTGAAGCGATAGGCGGGCCGGGGCCGGAACGGTCCGGCATAGGCGTAGCCGAGCACGACGCCGTCCCTTTCAGCCACAAGATAGGGAAAGCCGCCTCGTGCCAAACTGTCGAATCGATCGCCCATTTCGGCGCGGCTGGGCGGCTCCAGTTCGTAGCTTGCGGTGCCGTGCGTGACCGCGTCCGCATAGATTTCGGTTATTCGGTCGAGGTCGGCCGCAGTAGCGGCTCTGATCGCGAGATTGCTCATAAATTGTGCAGTTCGTCCTGTTGCTTCAATAACAGCAGAGGAGCGCACAAAAGGAAAGGGCGGCCGTTGGGCCGCCCTTTCCGAAGTCTATGGTCCAGCCGGACGGCTACCGTTTAGCGGCGGTCGCCCATGAACTGCAGCAGGAACATGAACAGGTTGATGAAGTCGAGATAGAGTTGCAGCGCGCCCATGATCGCCTTGCGGCCGGCGACATCCGCGACGTCACCCTCGAAATACATCTCCTTGATGCGCTGCGTGTCGTAGGCGGTCAGACCCGCGAACACCAGCACGCCGATCGCCGAAATGGCGAAGGCCAGCGCCGACGACGCCAGGAAGATGTTGATGACCATCGCGATCAGCAGCCCGATCACGCCCATGATCAGGAACGAGCCGAACGCGCTCAGGTCGCGCCTGGTCGTGTAGCCGTAGAGCGACAGGCCGCCGAAGGCCGCGGCCGTGGCGAAGAAGGTCTGGGTGATGCTGGTGCCGGTGTAGACGAGGAAGATCGTCGACAGCGACAGGCCGACAAGGCCGGCATAAACCCAGAATGTGGTCTGCGCCGCAGCCACGCTCATCGCTTGGATCCTGAAGGACAGGAACATCACGGCAGCGAGAGGCGCCAGGATAACGACCCAGCGGAACGCGCTAGCATAGATGAGCTGGCCGAAGGCGGTGAGCTGGCCGTCGCCGGTGACGGCCAGCTGGAATGCGCCCCAGGCGGCAATGCCTGTGATGAGCAGGCCAAGCCCCATCAGGTTATAGACTTTGATCATATAGGCCCGCAGGCCCTGATCGATATCGACGCGCGCGCCGGAGGCGGCGGACGTCTGGTAGTTGCGAATGGGATCAGCCATTGGAAATCCTCTATTGCTTCTGCCCCGTCCGGTGACAGGTCCTTGGAGCGACCTCCTTGGACCAGGCGCCGCTGGCGGGACTCCAGCATGCCTAGCGCGAAATATGAGCGCTCTCGACCTCAAGAACAAGACGGTAACGAGCGGTAACGCTTCGTGAGAAGGCAAAAGCCCGATTTTCAGCCTTTTCCCGCCGGCATTCTTACCAAGATTTAACGCAGACAGGCCATCGAAGGGCGCTGCCGGTAGTGCATCTGATGCACTACCGCGCTGCCGGATCAAAGCTCGCGCAGCACCGGCGCCGCCTTGTGGCCAAGCACCCGCCAGGTGCCGGCAAGGCCGATGCCGACGGTGACGGCGAGCGAGACGAGGATCGTCGCCACCGCAACTTCCGGCATGAAGTGCGACGGCAGCGTCATGATGCGGGCCACCACGAACCATGCCGCGACGCCGCCCGCGGCAAGCGCGAACAGCGCGGTCGCAAGACCGATCAGCACATATTCCAGCGAGAAGGCCGCAATCAGCGTCCTCCTTGTCGCGCCGAGCGTCTTCAGCACCACCGCGTCGTGGATGCGCGCCCGGTTGCCGGCGGCCAAAGCCCCGGAGAGCACCAGCACGGAGGCGATCAGCGCCACGCCGGCTGCGGCGCGGATCGCAGTGCCCAGCTGTGCGACCAGCCGGTTGACGATGTCGAGCGCGTCCTTGACCCTCACCGTCGTCACTGCCGGAAAGGCGCGGGTGACAGCGTTGAGCAGCCGCGCGTCGTCGGCCGTGGTGGCCTTTCTGTCGGTCAGCGTCGCCAGCCAGCCATGCGGCGCGCCGGCGAACGTATTGGGCGAGAAGATCATGACGAAATTGATACCCATGGTTTCCCACTCGACCTGGCGGAAGCTGGCTATTCTTGCCGTCACGTTGCGGCCGAGCACGTTGACCGTGACCGTGTCGCCGAGCTTCAGCCCGATCGCTTTGCCTTCCTCGGCCGAGAACGACACCAGCGGCTCGCCGGAATAGTCCTGCGGCCACCATTTGCCTTCGGTCAGGGTAGCGTTTTCCGGCTGCTTTGCGTCATAGGTCAGCCCGCGGTCGCCGCGCAGCACCCAGGCGCCGTCGGCCGGGACCTTCACCTTGTCGACGGCGATGCCGTTGAGCGCCATGATGCGGCCGCGCAGCATCGGCACCTTGACCAGCATCCCTTGCGGCGCTTCCTTTTCGACCAGGCCGGCAAAGGCATCGACATCGCTGCTCTGGATGTCGACGAAGAAGAAGTTCGGCGCCCGCTCCGGCAGGCTGCCGGAGATCTGGCGTCTGAGATTCCCGTCGATCAGCGCCAGCGTCACCAGCAGCGTCAGGCCGAGCCCGAGCGACAGCACCACCGATGGCGTGAGCGCGCCGGGCCGATGGATATTGCCGAGCGCCAGCCTGAGAGAGACCGACCGCAGCCGCGGGCTTCGCCGGGCCAGCCATTGGACCAGCGCCGCCACCAGCCGCAGCACCAGGAAGGCAAAGACGGTGGCGCCGACGAAGATCGAGGCGATGCGCCGATCGTCGGCGGAAAGGATGGCGAGCGCCGCCAGCGCAAGCACGATCGTCAGCGCGGCGCCGACATAGGGCAGGCGCGGCAGGCCGCGGCTTTCGAACCCCATTTCGCGAAACAGCGCCGTTGCCGGCACGTCGCGGGCGCGGCCGAGCGGCAGCAGCGCGAAGGCCAGCGTCACCAAAAGGCCGAACAGGGCCGCGATCGCAAGCGCGCCGGGATAAAAGCCGCCTTGCGCCGGCACCGGAATGACCGACTGCAGGAGCGCGCTCGCCACGAACGGCATTGCCGCACCCAGGATCAGGCCGAGCACGATGCCGAGGCCGGCAATCAAAAGGATCTGCACGAGATAGATGGCGAAGACGAAGCCCCCGGAGGCGCCGAGGCTCTTGAAGGTGGCGATGACGCCGCGCTTGCCGTCGAGATAGGCGCGGACCGCATTCGCCACGCCGACGCCGCCGACCACAAGCGCCGTCAGCCCGACCAGCGTCAGGAACTGCGAGAAGCGCTGGATGTTGGCGGAAAGCGCCGGTGCTGCGTTGCTGCGCGTGCGAATCGACCAGCCGGCCTGCGGAAAATCCTTCGCCGCTTCGGCTTGTATGCCTTTGATCCGCGCCTCGCTCGCGCCATCGGGCAGTCGGATCTTATAGGCGTTCTCGACCAGGCTGCCGGGCTGAACCAGCCCTGACGCGACCAGCCCGTCGTGCGAAATCATCAGCCGCCGCGGCGCGAAGCCGAAACCGTCGGAAATCGCGTCGGGTTCGCTGACCAATCGGGCCCTCAGCTCGAACGTTGCGCCGCCAAGCTTCAATCGGTCGCCGATATGCAGATTGAGGCGATCGAACAAGAGAGCGGGCGCGGCGGCGCCGAAGATGCCGGATCTTTCGCCGAACAATTCATTGCTGGGCAGCGGCGGATCGGTCTCCAGCGTGCCGTAAAGCGGATAGGCGTCGTCGACCGCCTTGGCTTCGACCAGCGCCTGGTCGGAGCCGTCCTCGAGCCGCGCCATCGAGCGCATGCCGGAATTCAGCGAGACCGTGCCGAGGCTCTTGATGAAGCCGAGCTCGGCGTCCGAAGCGCTGCGCTGGTTGATCTGGAAGCGCAGGTCGCCGCCGAGCAGCGTCTGGCCCTGGTTGGCGACGCCGGCGGTAATCGCCTGCGCCACCGAATTGACGCCGCCGATCGCCGCGACGCCAAGCGCGATGCAGGCGAGGAAGATCATGAAGCCGGACAGGCCGCCGCGCATCTCGCGCAGCGAGAAGCGGAGGGCCAGCCTCAAAGTCCGCATCAGGCCGGCACCCTAGCCTGTCTTGGCGCGTCCTCGATGCGTCCCGAGCGCATCGACACCTGACGCGAGCAGCGGCCCGCAAGCGCCGGATCATGCGTGACCAGCACCAGCGTCATGCCGCGCTCGGCCGCCTTGGCGAAGAGGAGGTCGGCGATCTGCTTTCCCGTCGCCTGGTCGAGGTTGCCGGTCGGCTCGTCGGCAATGAGGATGCGCGGCGAGGGCGCCAGCGCCCTGGCGATCGCCACGCGCTGCTGCTCGCCGCCCGAAAGCTCTCCCGGATAGTGCGTCACGCGGTCGCTCAAGCCGACCGCCGCGAGTTCCTGCGCGGCCACGCCGAACGGGTCGTTGTGCCCAGCGAGCTCCAGCGGCACCGCGACATTCTCGAGCGCCGTCATGTTGGGGATGAGGTGGAAGGACTGGAAGACAATGCCGATGTTTCGCCCTCGAAACGAAGCAATCTGGTCCTCGCTTTTGCCGTTGAGCAATTCGCCGGCGATCCGCACCATGCCCGAATCGACCCTTTCCAGCCCGGCCAGAACCATCAGCAAGGTGGACTTGCCGGATCCCGACGGGCCGACGATGCCGGTGGCTTCGCCGGCGGCCACATCGAGGCTGACGCCCTTCAGCACATGGACGGAGGAGGCGCCCTCGCCGAGCGTCAGCGAGACATCCCTCAATGCGATGACGGCTTCTGTCACAATGAATGCGCCCTATATGGTGGAAGAAGGAGGCAAAAAATGTCTCCTTTGCATGAATCGTGTCGGTCATATGGGGCTCGCCGCATGGCTTTCAAACACTCAGCTGCCGCAGCCCTCACTCTTCTCCTGGCGGTTTGCGGCGCTATTTCGCCGGCGCGCGCCGATACGTTCAAGATCGTCGGCTTCGGCGACAGCCTGATGGCGGGGTTCAGCCTTGGTCCCGATGAGGGCTTCACCGATAAATTGCAGGCGGCCTTGAAGGCAAAAGGCCTCGACGTCGCCGTCGGCAATGCCGGGGTTTCCGGCGACACCACAAGCGGCGGCCTCGCGCGGCTCGACTGGTCGGTGCCCGACGGCACCGGGCTCGTCATCCTCGAGCTCGGCGCCAACGACATGCTGCGCGGCGTGTCGCCCGAGATCGCCGAGAAAAATCTCGACGCTATGTTGGCCAAGTTGAAGCAGCGGAACATCCCGGTGCTCCTGGCAGGCATGCTTGCAGCGCCCAATCTGGGCGCCGAGTACCAGAAGGCCTTCGACGCCATCTACCCGAAGCTTGCCGCGAAATACGCCGTTCCGCTCTATCCGTTTTTTCTTGACGGGGTCGCCGGCCACCCGGCCATGCAGCTGGAGGACGGTCTTCATCCCAACCCGAAGGGAATAGACGTCATGGTCAAAGGCATTCTACCGGTCGTGGAAAAAGCCATCGCCGCCAAGGGCGGCGCGTGATGGGACCAAAACGCCACCGTTTCCCCAGGGGAAAGCTTGTGGACAACAAACCGCTTGCCCCGCATGGCTATCGATGATTCGCTAGGGGCGAGAGTTTCGATTCGAGGACAGGAGGCTTCCCATGCCACGTCTTTTCACCGCCCTCGAAATTCCGCGTGATGCCGCGCTTTCACTCTCGCTGCTCCGGGGCGGCCTGCCCGGAGCCCGCTGGATCGACGTCGAAAACTATCATCTGACGCTGCGCTTCATCGGCGATGTGGAGGGCCATATCGCCGACGACATCGCCAATGCGCTCGATCGCGTCAACCGTCCCTCCTTCCCCCTGGCGCTCTCCGGCGTGGGCGCTTTCGGCGGCAAGAAGCCGCACGCCGTATGGGCCGGCGTGTCCGCCTCGCCGGACCTGGTGGCGCTGCAGGGCGAGATCGACCGCATCTGCCAGCGGCTCGGCCTGCCGGCCGATCCGCGCAAATTCTCGCCGCATGTGACGCTCGCGCGCCTGCGCAATTCGAGCCCGGCGGACGTCGCGCAATATCTGTCGGCGCGCGGCAACTTTTCCACGCTGCCCTTCCGGGTCGGCCGCTTCGTCTTGATGTCGTCGCGCGATTCGGTCGGCGGCGGCCCCTACATCGTCGAGGAAGCCTGGCCGCTGGTTGGCGCCGATCCGCTCGCTTCCAGCCGCTTCGCCAGCGCCTCCGACGCCTCGCGGATCATGCGGTAGACCGAAACGAAGGCCTGCTGGTCTTCGTAATAGGGGTCCGGCACATCGCGCGCGATACCGCTTGCAAACTCCAGAAAGAGATGGATGCGGTCGCGCGCGGCCTGCGGCGCTAACGCCTTCAGATCGCGCACATTCGTCCGGTCCATGCCGAGAATCACGTCGAAGCGCGAGAAATCGTCCAGCGCTATTTTGCGCGCCTTTTGCGCGGAAATGTCGATGCCGTGCCTTGTGGCTACCGCGATCGAACGCGGATCGGGCGCGGAGCCGACCTCCCAGCCGCTGGTCGCGGCCGAATCGAGAAGGATGGCCCGGCCTTTCCCGCGCTCGGTCCACACGGCGCGGAAGATGCCTTCGGCCAAGGGCGAGCGGCAGATGTTACCGAGGCAGACGAACAGAATGGATTTTATGGGCTTTGCGCTCATCGATCCGGCGCTATGGTTGGATTACCTCCGAATAGCACGGGAACCCGACATGACCAGGGAAAAACTCAACAAGGAAGCGATTACCGCAGCGCTGGCGGAACTCGAAGGCTGGTCGCTGGCGGCCGACGGCGCCTCCATCAAGCGCAGCTTCGGCTTCAAGAACTTCTCCGAGGCCTTCGCCTTCATGACCCGCGTGGCGCTGGCCGCCGAGAAGATGGACCACCACCCCGATTGGTCGAACGTCTACAAGACCGTCGACGTCACGCTGAACACGCATGACGCCGGCGGCGTCACGGCGCTCGACATCGAACTGGCGAAGCGGATGAACCGCTATTTCGGCTGACGACTGCCGATAAGTCCGATTCCGATTTGCCGGGCTGGCAACGGTGGAGACCTTGCAGGGCGGTGCCGCTTTCACCACATCTTCCGCGGTGGCCGCAACGCAAGCTGGCGCGTGGCCGAGGAGAGATTGATGGCGCAGGAATCCCGTTTCGATTTCTTTGGCTTCGGCGACAGGCTCGCCGGCGAAGGCGAGGTGCGCGAGAAGTTCTGGCGCACCGCCAAGAAGGCTGCCCGGCAGATCCCGTTCATGGAAGAGGTGGTCGCCGCCTACTATTGTGCCATGGACAAGGACACGCCGCTACGCACCAAGGGTACCCTGCTTGCCGCGCTCGGCTATTTCGTGCTGCCGGTGGATTTCATCCCCGACTTCGTGCTCGGTCTCGGGTTCACCGATGACCTTGCCGTGCTCACCGCGGCAATCACCGCCGTCAGCGCCCATATCACCCCGGCGCACCGGCAGGCCGCCAGGGACGCCCTCGCCGACAAAGGTTGATCCTGGCTGACTTTTTCGCCACAACGAAACCGCGAAACCGCCCGCGCGAAAAGACAAACTCTTGCCGCTTTCGTGCCCTCCAAGTTCGCGCCGGGACATCGCGACCGCCGCGTGGAAGCGGCGGCGCGAATGGCGGCGGTTTCCTGGGGTGAGTTCCTTTTGTTGGGAAAAATTCACCGTTTGGTAACCCTGATTAAATCAAAATGAAGCGACGGCAGGACGCCATGCGGCCCGCCTCCGCACCATTTCGGAATACGGGAAGAACGATGCGCGGATTGATTGCTACAGTTTCCAGCCTGGTCCTGGCGGCCGCCTTCGCGGCGCCGGCGCTGGCGCAGCAGGCGACCAAGATCGGCCAGCACAACGCCTGGGGCACCTACAGCTATCAGTCGGCAGGCGGCAAGGTCTGTTATGTGCTCACGGTGCCGACCGACAAGCAGCCGCCGAAGCTCGACCATGGCGACATGTTCTTCTTCGTCAGCCAGCGGCCCGGGCAGCAGGTGTCCTATGAGCCGCAGTTCATCGCCGGCTACAACTTCCAGGAAGGCTCCAAGGCCACCGTCACCATCGACAAGAAGTCCTTCTCGATGTTCACCCGCGGCAAGTCGGCCTGGGTCGAGAACGCCGCTGAAGAGCCGGTGCTGATCGCCGCCATGAAGACGGGCACCGACATGAAGGTGCAGGCGAAGTCCGGCCGCGGCAACCCGACTTCCTACGTCTTTTCGCTGAAGGGCATCTCGGCCGCGCTGGCCTCGATCGCCAAGTGCAAATAGGCTGAGGCTCCCTTGGCGGAGGATAGCAATATCGAAGTCCGTGTTCCGCAAATGCGGCCAGGGACAAGCGACTAAGGCGACAGCGCCAAGCTCGCCATTCAGCCTTGCTGCTCGACGGCCCTGCGCCGCCTGATCGCCTCGGCGATGAACACGCGTGACAGCGCGTGATAGAGCGGCTCGTTGGAAATCAGCCGCGCCGTGCCGTAGCCCAGCATCGCCGCGCACATCAGCGCGATGACGTTGTCGTGGTTGCCGGTCATTTCGAGGATGATGACGAAGGCCGTCATCGGCGCCTGCACGACGCCGGCGAAATAGCCGGCCATGCCGAGCAGCGCGGCGAGGCCTGTGCCTGCGCCGAACGCCAGGCCAAGCGTGCTGCCGAGGCCGGCGCCCACCGCCAGCGACGGCGCGAAGATGCCGCCCGGAATGCCCGACACCATCGACAGCACGCCGGCGGCGAATTTTTCCAGGAAGAAGAACGCCGGTAGCGGCGCGCCTTCGACGGCGCCGCGGGCCTGAGCGTAGCCGGTTCCGAAGGTAAGGCCGCCCGAGACGAGACCGATCGCGGCAACCGCCAGGCCGCAGATGCCTGCCACGAGCAGCGCGCGCCACAATGGCTGCAGGCCATTCCAGCGTCGGACGCGCCGCGTGATCCTCAGCGCCAACAGCGAAAACAGCGCGCCGAAGCCGCCGCCGATGACGCCGCAGGCAATCACCAGCGGCCAGTCGGTGGCGAAGGCCACCGTGTCCCTGGCGACGCCGAAATAGGTGTAGTTGCCGAGCAGGCCGAGCGAGGCGAGGCCGGCGAGGATCACCGCCGTCAGCACCAGCCCGTTGGTGCGCGACTCATAGGCGCGACCCATCTCCTCGATGGCGAAGACGATGCCGGCGAGCGGCGTGTTGAAGGCGGCGGCGACGCCGGCAGCCGAGCCGGCCAGGATCAGGCCGCGCGCCTGCGCCATGCCGCCCCAGCGCGCCGCCTGAAGCATGAGTGAGGCGCCGACCTGCACCGTCGGGCCCTCGCGGCCGATCGATCCGCCGCAGGCGAGACCGATGACGGTAAGCGCAACCTTGCCCGCTGCCAGGCGCAGCGAAAGAAGATGGCCGCGATCCTCGTCATCGCGCAGGTGACGGGCGGCGATCGCCTGCGGAATGCCGCTGCCTTGCGATCCCGGAAAGAAGGAATGGGCAAGCCACGCGCAAATCACGAAGCCCGCGGGCGTCATGACCAGCGGCAGATAAAAGCGCCAGCTGCCGCTATCGCCGCCGGTGACGACGTGGAACAGCGCCTGCGCCCGGTCGGCCAGCAGGGCGAACAGCACGCTGATCAAGCCGATCGAGATGGCGCCCGCCCAGAACACAAGGCGCGGCTGCCAGACGCGGCGCGACGCCCACATAGCCTGCGAGCGCCGCAGCATCGGGTATCTACGCGATATGCCGGCCATGCCTGTCCTCTGGGTGATGACCCGCCCCTAGCACACTGAGAGGGAGGATCAAGCCTGCGAGGTCAGGTCAGGTCGAGGCGAGCGACGAAAATCGGAGATCGAGGAGCCAGGGCAGGACCGCGGTTTGGATATCCCGCCGGCCTGCGCCGGCGGGCAGCAGGGCTGGCGAGTCCCACCATTCTCACATCGCCATCTTTTCACATTCGGCCTGGGCCTTCTTGGTCGACGTATCGATCATGTAGGCTTTGCCTTTGGCGTCGGTGATTATCATCATGCAATGCTTGATCGGCTTCGCCATCTTCATCATTTCGGCGCTCATCTTGGCGTCAGGCATCATGGTGCCCATATGGCCGTCGGGCATGATCGCCGTCATTTGCCCACCCTTCATCATGGTCATCGTGCCCATCGTATCCTCGGCAAACGCCTGCGAGGCAAAAAGGCTTGCGAGACCGGCGATGGCAACAAGCTTGATCGAATGCATTCCGCGTACTCCCATTTCTGCAAGGGCATGGTCGCCCCTTTCAGGTTCGCGGGTGCGCTTCGAGCTGTTACGTCAACACGAATATGTGATCTCAGCCGGGGCGGGAATAGCGACACCGGCCGCCTGTGCCGCCGACATGACTCCGGTCGCAAGCTGTGCTATGCGCGCGTTTCATTTCAGGCACGATGCTGAAATCGGCCGCAAACCGCTTATATTGGCGCAACCATGACCCTTTCATTCGATCTGACCGCCGAAGACGCCCGCGACGCCTTGCGCGCCCGCGCCACGCCGGCCGAAAAGCCGTCGCTGATCGGCCTGACGCGTGGCGAGCTTGGCGCCGCTCTGGTTGAGGCCGGCATCGTGCCGGAGCGCCAGGCGAAGATGCGCGCCCAGCAGCTCTGGCACTGGATGTATGTGCGCGGGGTCTCCGACTTCGCCCATATGTTCAACATCTCCAAGGATCTGCGCGCCGAGCTCGACAAGCATTTCACCGTCGCGCGGCCCGAGATCGTCGAGGAGCAGATCTCTTCCGACGGCACGCGCAAATGGCTGTTTCGCTTTCCGCCGCGCGGCGCCGGCCGTCCGGTCGAGATCGAGACCGTTTATATTCCGGAGGAAGGCCGCGGCACGCTCTGCATCTCCTCGCAGGTCGGCTGCACGCTGACCTGCTCCTTCTGCCACACCGGCACGCAGAAGCTGGTGCGCAACCTGACGACGGAAGAGATCCTGGCGCAGCTGCTTACCGCGCGCGACCGCCTCGGTGACTTCCCCGACCGCGACACGCCGGACGGCGCCATCGTGCCGGCCGAGGGCCGCAAGGTATCCAACATCGTCATGATGGGCATGGGCGAGCCGCTCTACAATTTCGAGGCGGTGAAGAAGGCGCTGCTGATCGCTTCCGACGGCGACGGACTTTCCCTATCGAAAAGACGCATCACGCTGTCGACCTCGGGGGTCGTGCCGGAGATTGCCCGCACCGGCGAGGAGATCGGCGTTATGCTGGCGATCTCGCTGCATGCCACCAATGACGACCTGCGCGACCTGCTGGTGCCGATCAACAAGAAGTATCCGCTGAAGGAGCTGATCGCTGCCTGCCGCGCCTATCCGGGTCTCTCCAACGCCCGCCGCATCACCTTCGAATATGTGATGCTGAAGGACGTCAACGATTCCCTCGAGGACGCCAAGGCGCTGGTCAAGCTGCTCAAGGGCATTCCGGCCAAGATCAACCTGATCCCGTTCAACCCGTGGCCCGGCACCAACTACCAGTGCTCGGACTGGGAGACGATCGAGAAGTTCGCCGACTACATCAACAGTGCCGGCTATGCCTCACCGATCCGCACGCCGCGTGGCCGCGACATTCTCGCCGCATGCGGCCAGCTCAAGTCGGAATCGGAACGCATGCGCAAGGTGGACCGGCTGGCGCTTGAAGCGATGATGATCGCGGGACACGGCGAGGCGTGAGGCGTATCATCGCCTATCTCGTCCGCTTCGCCGCCATCCTGATCGGCTATGTGATCGCCTCGCTGGCGGCGAGCGCTTTCCTCAACGTGCTGTTCCTCGGCTATTTCGGCGATGCGCCGGAGCCCGGAAATCCGACGATCGCGCCCGCGCTCTATTTTTCGGTGCCTTTCCTGGCACTGTTCGTCGCCTATTTCGGCTTCATGCCGGCAGCGATCGTCATCCTGATCGCGGAAGTGCTCGGCCGCCGCGACTGGCTGTTCTATGCGCTGGGCGGCGCCGTCATCGCCGTCGTCTTCCTCGGCTTCGCGCATAACATCGGCGACGGCGATTTCGATGTCGCCGACAACAATGTCAGGCTCGCGCTGATCGGCAGCGGCATGGTCGGCGGCATCTTCTATTGGCTCTCTGCCGGCCGCTGGGCCGGAAGCTGGCGCCGCGAGGCGCTGCCCGATCTGGAGCCCTGAGCTCGGCGCGGGCTTTACTTCGCCTGTGCCGTCAGGATCTTGAGCGCGAAGGCCGAGAACACGCCGCCGAACAGATAATCGACCACGCGCGTGACGCGCGGGCTCGCCTTCATCGCCGCCGCGAATTTCTCCGCCGCGAGCACCATCGGCGCCGTCACCGGGATCGACAGCACGATGAATGTGATGCCGAGGAAGAACAGCTTGCCGGGTGCGTTCGGGTCATGCGCGGAGACGAATTGCGGCAGGAACGTCATGAAGAACAGGATGATCTTCGGGTTGAGGAGATTGACCCCGAGCCCGGCCGCCCAGCTGCGGAACAGCGAGATTTGCGGTCCCGTCTTCTTCTCCGGCGAAAAGGCCGAGCCTTTGGCCACCGCCTGCCAGGCTAAAAACACCAGATAGCCGGCGCCGAAAATCTTCAGCGCAAAGAAAGCCATGGGAGAGGCCACGATCAGCGCCGAGACGCCGACCACCACCAGCGTGGTGTGGACCAACGTGCCGCATAGCGCGCCTGCCATCGAGGCGAAGCCGGTGGCGCGGCCCTGGCTCAGCGTGCGCGACACGAACAGCGTCATGTCGGGTCCCGGCGTGATCGCCAGGATGACCGTGGCGATGGCGAACTGGATGAGCGTCGAAGTGTCGGGAATGAAGGACATGGGTCGCCTCGGAGTGGATCGCGCAGCTCTATAACGCGGCGATTTTTGCGTCGCCAGCGTCTGCCCAGGCAAACATCTGGCCCAGCCTGTGCCATCGGCGGGCATCTGTTCGTCTCTTGCGCCGCCCGGAACGGCCGTGATACCTCGCCCGCGAAGCCATCTTCCCGCGGAACCGCCAAAATGTCCAAGACCAAAGACGTCAAGAAAGTCGTGCTCGCCTATTCCGGCGGCCTCGACACCTCCATCATCTTGAAATGGCTGCAGACCGAGCTCGGCGCCGAAGTCGTCACCTTCACCGCCGATCTCGGCCAGGGCGGCGAGCTGGAGCCGGCGCGCCGCAAGGCCGAGATGATGGGCATCAAGGACATCCGCATCGTCGACGTGCGCGAGGAATTCGTTTCGGACTTCGTCTTCCCGATGTTCCGCGCCAACGCCGTCTATGAAGGTACATATCTGCTCGGCACTTCGATCGCCCGGCCGCTGATCTCCAAGCACCTGGTCGAGATCGCCAAAGAAACCGGTGCCGACGCCATCGCGCATGGCGCCACCGGCAAGGGCAACGACCAGGTCCGCTTCGAACTTTCGGCTTACGCGCTGAACCCCGACATCAAAGTCATCGCGCCGTGGCGGGACTGGTCGTTCAAGTCGCGCACCGATCTCATCAACTTCGCCGAGCAGCACCAGATCCCGGTGCCGAAGGACAAGCGCGGCGATGCGCCGTTCTCGGTCGACGCCAACCTTTTGCATTCCTCCTCGGAAGGCAAGGTGCTCGAGGATCCGTGGAGCGAACCGCCGGAATTCGTCCACCAGCGCACCGTCTCGCCGATGGACGCGCCGGACGTCGTCACCGAGATCGAGATCGAGTTCCTGAAGGGCGATCCGATCGCGCTCAACGGCAAGAAGCTGTCGCCGGCTACCATGCTGGCGGCGCTCAACGACCTCGGCCGCGACAACGGCATCGGTCGCCTAGACCTTGTCGAAAACCGTTTCGTCGGCATGAAGTCGCGCGGCGTCTACGAAACCCCCGGCGGCACCATCCTGATCGCCGCCCACCGGGCGATCGAATCGATCACGCTCGACCGCGGTGCCGGGCACCTCAAGGACGAGTTCATGCCGCGCTATGCCGAGCTGATCTACAACGGCTTCTGGTTCTCGCCCGAGCGCGTGATGCTGCAGGCAATGATCGACAAGAGCCAGGAAGACGTCGAAGGCGCGGTGCGGCTGAAGCTCTACAAGGGCAATGTCATCGTCACCGGCCGCAAGTCGAAGAAGACGCTCTATTCCGATGCGCTGGTCACCTTCGAGGATGATCGCGGCGCCTACGACCAGAAGGACGCCGCCGGCTTCATCCGTCTCAATGCGCTGCGGTTGCGGACGCTGGCGGCAAGGAACCGCGAAACATGATTTCCGAACGTCGAAAGTTGAGATGAGCGGGAAAAACCCGGCGGGGATGCCGGGTTTTATTTCGCGTATCTGATCTAAGAAAAGTTCAGACTACTTCAGAGAAATTATCGTTTGACCTTTCCGCCGCTCCAATTAAGTTCGCCAGCGGGATGCGGGGGTTTTGACAGTGAAAAGTAGTATTTCTTTTCTGGTCGCGACGGCGTTGACCTTGATGACGTGCGGGTCCTCGCAAGCAGCCACGAAGCAGGCGTCTGCGGCTAATTTGGACGGGTGCATCTCCGCTGTCCATCTATGGAGCATCACGTTCAAGCACGAAATCGCCTCCTTCATGGGCGTCTCGCAGGAGCGCATGCCGGCCTTGTTCTGCCAGCGCATAGCCGAGGGGATACGCAGCGGCCGCATCAGCTACTCCGACATAAACAGGCTGCAGCTCGACCAACCGACCGAAATCTGGTTGGTCATCAAGGGCAAGTCCAAGGCGGCTGCTGCGGCCACAACGGCGCCGCGGAACTCTAAATTCCGTACCTGCTCAAATGTTATCACCGGCTCCTTCGAGGTTGCCGCTTCCGAGAAATGCCCCTTAGGCGGCAGCTACTCGCAAGCTGCCGGAGTCCCGACGGTGATCGAGGACAGGCCAAAGGCGGCTCCTTCAGCGCCGCGGAACCCCAAATTCCGTACCTGCAACGGCACTACCGGTACCTTCCAGATTCCCGTTTCCCGGAAATGTCCATTGAGCGGCTACGCGAACGATTGAGAGTTAGGTGATGAGATCGAACCTGGTCGTTCCGGGTGGTTGGGTTTTGATCCTTGCTCCGTAACAAAAAGCCCGGCGCAGGCCGGGCTTCTCGTTGGAATGGAGATATTGCATCAGTTGGCGTCGATCGCCTCGGCGATGCGGGCGATGGCCTGCTGGTAGACGCTTGCCGAATTCCAGCCGGCGATGGCGCCCATATTCGCCTCATATCCCGCGCCGGCCTGCCAGCCATGGGCTTTGAGGAAGTTGGCGGTGGAAGCCAGCGCGGTGTTCCTGTCGCGCAGATTTCCGTTGCCGACGCCATACTTCAGAACATTTCCGGGCAGGAACTGCGTATGGCCGATCTCGCCATGCATGGCGCCGACCGAGGAGGCGGTCAGCGCGCCGCGATCGACCAGCTTCAGGGCGGCGATGGCATGGGGGGTGAAATAGTCCGGGCGGCGGCAATCATAGGCCAGCGTCAGAATGGCGGAGACCGTGTTCTGGTTGCCCATCGACGCGCCGAAGCCAGTCTCCATGCCCCAGATCGCAAGCAGGACGCCCGGCGGCACGCCGTAAGTCTGTTCGATCCTGTCGAACATCGCCGCGTTCTGCTTCTTCAACGCACGGCCCTTGGAAATAATCGCGGCCCCGCCACGACGCTGCATGAACGCTTCCACCGAGCCGCTGAAAGCCTTGTGGATCGCGCGGTCGGCAGCGATCGTCCTTGTCGCGTAAGTCGCGCCGGCCAACGCGGACAGACCCCTCTGGCCCACGCCCTCGGCTTGTGCTTCCGCGGCAAATTGCTGTTTCCATGCGTCGAAGCCGGCGCCGTTCTTGCCGCAGCTGGCCGCGGCCTGCGCGCCTGTCGCCAGCCCGAAAGCCGCCACAACGGCGGCCATGAAAATCCTTCCCTTGGCAAAAAATGCCATATCGTTCTCCTGGTTGCCTGAATCACGTCCCGGCTGCAAATCTGCCAGTGAAGCGCCCGGTTGTCACCGCCCGCGCGGGCTGCGCGGCGCTTGAAGCTGGCGAATGCCGGGGAATTTGCCCACGATCAAGCATAAATTATGGCGCAAGGATTTATTGTGGCGTGTCTTGAGGGAAGACGTCGATATTTGTGATCATTGGCGCAGGCTCGCCTATGCGGCTGCCCATCCCGGCTGTTCCGAAGCGCGCGCCACACTGATGCAGGCGGTAGCGGAGAAGATCTTCTTCGCCGGCGCGCATGTCGCCGGACCGCTCACCCAGGCTTTGTTACGGCGCGACATTGTCAGGCGAAAGCGTGGCCAGGCGGGGCGTCGCCCTGCTCGCGACGAAATAGAAACGGAACGACGGCCGGCGACGGGCGTTTGGGCGTTGCCCAACTTCGTTGACCTTTTTCCCGCGGTTCGATGACCGATGAAGCTGTTCGACTGCCCTCATTGCGGCCACCGTCTCTATTTCGAGAACGCGCAATGCCTGAACTGTTCAAGCCTGGTGCTTTACGATCCGGAGCGGGCGTGTTTCGTGCTTTGCGGCGGCGACGCCGTTCCATGCGGAAATGCCGACGAGTGCGCCTGCAACTGGCGGGCCGAGCCGGGCAGGATCTTCTGCCGCGCTTGCGCGCTCAACCAATTGATCCCCGACCTTTCGGTGGAGGGCAACCGCCGGCGCTGGATCCGCGTCGAGGCGGCCAAGAAACGCGCCGTCTATTCGCTGCTTGCCTTCGGCTTGCCGGTCGCGCCCAAGGTCGGACCGCAGGACGAGGCCGGGCTCGCTTTCGACTTCCTCGCCGATCCGATCGGCGGCGGACCAGGCGGCGAGCGCATCCTGACCGGCCACGACAACGGCAGGATCACCCTCAACGTCGCCGAGGCCGATTCCGCCGAGCGCGAGCGGCGGCGCGTCGAGATGGGCGAGAACTACCGCACCTTGCTCGGTCACTTCCGCCACGAGCTCGGCCATTATTACTGGGACCGGCTGATCCGCGACGATCCCGAGCGACTTTCGAGCTTTCGCGCTCTGTTCGGCGACGAGCGGGTTGACTACGAGCAAGCGCTGAAGGCCCACTACGCCAAGGGCGCGCCGCCGGACTGGGAGCAGCGCCACATCTCGGCCTATGCGGCGTCCCACCCCTGGGAAGACTGGGCCGAGACCTGGGCGCACCACCTGCACATCACGGACACGCTGGAGATGGTGCATGCGCTGAATTTTCCGCTCGGCCGGCTGGAGACGGTGGAAGCCAACAACCTGCCGCCTGGCGATACAGGGGGAGATCCGCTGCGGGAGCCCGCCGAACCCGATCCGGCGCCGGAACCGTTCGAAAGGATCCTCGGCCGCTGGCTGGTGCTGTCGGAGGCCTCCAATTCGATCAACCGCTGCATGGGTCTGCCCGACCTTTATCCCTTCGTCATTTCGGAGGTGACGGCGCAAAAACTGGCCTTCGTTCACCAGCTTTTGACCGACCTGCCCAAAACAAATGGAACAATTCGTGAGCAGGCGACGGCACTTTAGCCGGAACGCATAAGGTTCTGGTTCGTTTTCGAGCCCGAGGGAGCGTTGAGAACGGAGAGAAATCATGAAAAGTCTATTGTTTCCGGCACTTGCCGGTGCGCTGCTTGCCATGTCGGGCGCGGCGCTTGCCGACACGCCCGTGTCGGCAGTGACGGATCTGAATGTCCGCGCCGGCCCTGGCCCGCAATATCCCGTTATCGGCGTGCTGGCTGCCGGCCAGTCGGCGACGCTCAGAGGCTGCATCGAAGGCAGTAAATGGTGCACCATCGCCGAAGCCGGCGGCAAAGGTTGGGTTTATTCCGACTATGTGACTGCCGAATTCGGCGGCAGCCGTGTTGTGGTGACGCGCCGGCCGGCCGATGCCGGCATTGCCGTCGTGGCTCCGCCGACCGATGATATCTACACCACTGACACCTACACCGGCGCCATCGTTTCCGGCGATGACGCCATCGAGCCGATCGCCAGGCCGCCGGCCGAGGTCGGCACCTATGTCACCACGCACCGGGTCGAACCGGTCTATCTCGAGGGCGAAGTGGTGACCGGCGCGGTGCTGCCCGACACGGTCGAGCTGCGCGAGATCCCGGATTACAACTACCGCTATGTCTATGTGAACAACCAGCCGGCGCTGGTCGATCCGGGCACACGGCGCATCGTCTATGTGATGCGCTGACCTAGGGTATTCGAGAGGCGGCCGTCGGGAAACGGGCGGCCGACTTTCGAAGAATGTCAAGGTTGGGTCAGGCTACCTGCAGCTGCTCGACAGCCGCCGGTTTCGACCTACGATTTCAGGGGTTCGCTCCGCTCGTTGCTTCGCCTTGGACGAGGAGGGCAGGGTGGCTCCGTCAAACGCTTCACGCCCTTGGATGCGCCCGGTCGTAGATGTCGAGCAGCCTTGCCGTATCGACGCCGGTATAGACCTGGGTGGTCGACAGGCTGGCATGACCGAGCAGTTCCTGGATGGTGCGCAGGTCGCCGCCACGGCCGAGCAGATGCGTGGCGAAGGAATGGCGCAAGGCATGCGGCGTCGCGGTTTCCGGCAGGTTGAGGGCCGAGCGCAGCTTCGCCATCTCGCGCTGGACGATGGCCGGATTGAGCGGGCCGCCGCGAGCGCCGCGGAACAGCAGCTCTTTCGGATCGATGTGGAAGGGACACAGCCGCTGGTATTCGGCGACCGCCCTGAGCGCCACCGGCAGCACCGGCACCAGCCTTGTCTTGCCGCCCTTGCCGGTGATGCGCAGGACCGTGTCGGCCTCGGTGGCGAGATCGGCCCCGGTCAGGCCCAGCGCTTCCGAGATGCGCAGCCCGGAGCCGTAGAGCAGCGTCAGCACGGCGGCGTTGCGGGCGGCGATCCAGGGTTCTTCCGCCAGTTGGCCCTCGACAGTCACGACCTGCTTGGCATCGCTCGCCGTCAGCGGTTTCGGCAGCGATTTCGGCTGACGCGGCGCGCGCAGAGCGGCCGCACCCGCCGCGTTGACGAGGCCGCGCTTTTCGAGAAAGCGCAGCAGCGAACGGACGCCGGCCAGGCCGCGGCCGAGCGTGCGGGCGCCGGCGCCGCCGTTGCGGCGCGCGGCGAGGAAGCCGCGCAGGTCGGCCGGCCGCAGGTCGGCGATATCGGAGATGCCTGGCGGGCCGCCGCAATGCCCGGTCAGGAAATGCAGGAACTGGCGCGTGTCGCGCTCATAGGCTTCGACCGTTTCGGGCGACAGCCGGCGCTCGCGCGCCAGCATCTTGAGCCAGCTCTCGCGCGCCGCCTGGAGGTCGGGTTTTGCCGGGATGAGGAATTCCTGCATGCCGGCATTTTCGGGCAGTCAGGTTAGGAAGCGGTGAAGAGCCGATCATTGAAATGGCGGCTTCAGAGGGTTAGAGCAGGGCAAAGGAAGTGATGCCGATGTCGAAGCTCGAGAACCCTGTACAGATGGCCGTGATCGGCGCCGCGCACGGCATCAAGGGCGAGTTGCGGGTGAAAACCTTCACCGGCGATCCGCTGGCGCTGGCCGACTACGGGCCGCTGCATGCCAAGGATGGCCGAGCCTTCCAGATCCTCGACATCCGGCCGGCCGGCACGGTCGTGGTGGTGCGCTTCAAGGGCGTCAGCGACCGCAACACGGCCGAGGCGCTTGCCGGCACGGAGCTGTTCGTCGACCGTTCGGTGCTGCCGGACGACGGCGAGGAGGACGAGTTCTACCATGCCGACCTCATCGGCCTTGAGGTGAGGGACGATACCGGCGTCATCGGCAGGGTCGTCGCCGTGCATAATTTCGGCGGCGGCGACATACTCGACGTCACGCTCGCGGGCCGCAAGGGTGTGCTGATCCCGTTCACGCAAGCCGCGGTGCCGCATGTGTCGATCGCCGACGGCTTCGTTCAGGTCGATCCCCTGGCGGCGGGGCTGGTCGAGGACGAGGATAGCGAAGCCGCCGGGCGGCCCGGTTTCGACCCGAAGGGCCGGCCGCGCGGACCGAAGGACGCCGGGGGCAACCGGTGAGCTTTGCCGCCTCGGTGCTGACTCTCTATCCGGAGATGTTTCCGGGTGCGCTTGGGCTTTCGCTCGCCGGCCGGGCGCTGGAAGCCGGCACCTGGTCGCTGGAAGCGATCCAGATCCGCGATTTCGCCACTGACCGGCATCGCACCGTCGACGATACGCCGGCCGGCGGCGGCGCCGGCATGGTGATGCGCGCCGACGTGCTGGCCAGGGCCATCGATCACGTTTCGCCGCAGGGCGATGAACGTCCAAGGTTGCTGATGAGCCCGCGTGGAAAGCCGCTGACGCAGGCCAGGGTGCGCGAGCTCGCCGCCGGGCCGGGTGCCGTCATCCTGTGCGGCCGCTTCGAGGGCGTCGACCAGCGGCTGATCGAGGCGCGCGGCCTGGAAGAAGTCTCGATCGGCGATTTCATCCTTTCGGGCGGAGAGCCGGCCGCACTTGTGCTGCTCGATGCGGTGGTGCGGCTGCTACCCGGGGTGATGGGCAACGCCGTCTCGGGCGAGGAAGAAAGCTTTGAGAACGGCGTGCTCGAGCATCCGCATTACACGCGGCCGCAGGAGTTCGAGGGCAGGCAAATCCCCGAAGTGCTGACCTCCGGCAATCACAAGAAGATCGCCGCGTGGCGTCGCGCCGAGGCTGAGAAGCTGACGCGGGAGCGCCGGCCCGATCTGCTGGCCGGTGCTCAGCCCCTGGTAAAGTAATAAAAGGCCAGAAACAGGCCGACGGCGACGACGAAGCCGCGCACGACACCTTGCGGCACGCGCCTGGCGATCCACACCCCGGCATAGCCGCCCAGCGCCCCGCCGGGGATCATGACGATCGCCTGCGGCCAGGCGACGACGCCGCCCGAAACGAAAACCAGGATGGCGATCGCCGCGATGACCACCGCCAGCATGTTCTTCAACGCATTGAGCTTGTGGTAGTCGCCGGCCTGCGTCAGGCCGAGGGTGGCAAGCATCATCACGCCCATTCCGGCGCCGAAGAAACCGCCATAGACCGAGGTCAGCAATTGCGCCAGCGATCCGGCGAGCGAGCCGAGCGAGGCCTGGTGCTCCGGTCCGGCCGCCGGCTTCAGCCACGGACCGGCCGCGAACAGGGCGGTCGCGGCGATCAGCAGCCAGGGCACAAGCGCGCGGAAGGACGTGTTGGAGAGCGCCAGCAGAATGAGCGAACCGGCCAGCGCGCCAAAGCCGGATATCACGCAGAGCACAAGCGCTTGGCGCCAGAAATGCCTGATGTCGTTGATATAGGCGAGCGTCGAGGTGATGTAGCCCGGAAACTGTGTCACCGAGGACGTTGCGTTGGCGACGATCGGCGGCAGGCCGACCAGCGTCATGGCACCGAAGGTGACGAAAGTGCCGCCGCCGGCGACGGCGTTCACCGCGCCCGAGACAAAGCCTGCTAAGAAGAGCAGGACGGCATCGAAGAATGTCATCGAGGGAGGCCTGGGAAATAGCTTTCTCCGACTTAGAAAGCTTGCATGGCGCGCGCAACCCGGCACGGAGGCAATATGATGGGGCCATAGTTTTCAAAAATTAGGCGTCAAAGGCGTGACAAAGCGCCGAAATAGCTGTATGTCGCCGCCCGAACCGGAAGAACGATCTTCCGGACCCGTCAACAAATGGCGGTGTAGCCGTCCCTGTCCGATGCCCCCGATTTGAATGTCTGGGCAAAGGACATAGCCGAGCGGTCATTGGAACTGCAAGGCAAGTCGAGGACGCTCTGGCTGTCGGAAGAACAAGAAGTGGATATTTGAGATGGATCTCATCCGTCAGCTCGAGGCCGAGCAGGCCGCCAAGATCGAAGCCAAGCGCAAGCTGCCCGAATTCCAGCCTGGCGACACCGTGCGCGTCCAGGTGCGCGTCACCGAAGGCAGCCGCACCCGCGTCCAGGCCTATGAGGGCGTCGTCATCGCCCGTTCCGGCTCCGGCTTCCAGGAGAATTTCACCGTCCGCAAGATTTCCTACGGCGAAGGCGTCGAGCGCGTGTTCCCGGTCTACTCGCCGATGGTCGAAGGCGTCGAGATCGTGCGCCGTGGCAAGGTGCGCCGCGCCAAGCTCTATTACCTGCGCGGCCGTCGCGGCAAGTCGGCCCGCATTTCGGAAAACACCGGCGTGCGCGCCCGCAAGCTGAACGATGAAGAGCGTGATGCGCTGAACGCCGAACGCGCCCGCATCGAGGCCGAGAAGGTCGCCGCCGCCGAGGCGCTGGCTGCTGAGAAAGCCGCGCAGGACGCCGCCGACAAGAAGGCTGCGGAGTCTGCGTCGGCCGAATAAGGCGCTTCCGCAGATTGTTTTGGAAAGGCGGCTTCGGCCGCCTTTTTCGTTTGGATGTGCAAGCGGCGCTTGCCTGCAGCATGCCGCCGGAACGCGCCGAGCTGAAAGCCCTGCATGGCACGCTGACCCGGCTGGTCGCCGGGTTGCGCGAAGCGGTTGCGGATTGCGCGGATGGTCCGTCGCAGGCTGGGTTCGGGAAGCGTGCCGATCAGAGCATGGGAATCCGCTTTGGCGCTCATCGGTGCAGCGGATCGGCTTGCAAGGCGCTTGCGGAAAGCTAAAGTCGGCGCCGGTTTTTCTCTTGGGGCGAGCGTAGCGCCGCCAGTCACGTTCGGGAGTTCGTCATGATCAAGTCGAAACTGCTGCTGGCCGGCCTATTGGCCTGCCTTCTCGCGCCCGCTGCGGCGCTCGCCGACACGCTGCCCGATCTCGGCGGCAGAAAGGTCGTGGTGGTGACCGAAAACGCTTACCCGCCGCTGCAGTTCATCGACAAGAAGACCGGCAAGCAGATCGGCTGGGAATATGACGCGATGGATGAGATCGCCAAGCGGCTGAATTTCAAGGTTGAGTACCAGAACACCTCCTGGGACGCGATGATCCAGGCCGTTTCCGACAACCAGTACAATATCGGCATGACCGGCATCACCATCAAGGACGAGCGCAAGGCGAAGGTCGACTTCTCGGACCCTTACATGCGATCGGAACAGTTCATGCTGGTGCGCGGCGACGAGAGCCGCTTCACCGACGCCAAGAGCTTTGCCGCCTTCAAGGACGGGCTGATCGGCGCGCAAGCCGGCACGACGCCCTTCTACACCGCCGTCTACAGCGTGCTCGACGGCAATGAGCAGAACCCGCGCATAAAATTGTTCGAGACCTTCGGCGCCAGCGTGCAGGCGCTGAAGTCCGGCGATGTCGACGTGGTGCTGACGGACGGCACCGCCGGCAAGGGCTATGTCGACGCCTCCGAGGGCAAGCTGAAGCTGATCGGCGGGCCGCTCGGCAGTGAGGATTTCGGCTTCATCTTCCCCAAGGGCTCCGACCTGGTGAAGCCGGTCAACGCCGCGATCGCCGCGCTCAAGGCCGATGGCACGCTCGATGCGCTGAACAAGAAGTGGTTCCTCGACTACAAGATGGGGCAGTAGGCTCCTTTGCTGCGATTGATCGGCGACGGCGGCGGGCGGAAAACCGCGAAAGTCTCATTCCTTCCCACCCCCCTCTGTCCTACCGGACATCTCCCCCGCAAGGGGGGAGATTGGCTGTCGCCTTCGCTTTCGCAAATCGCCGACGTTGCAAGAAGAGCGCCGGCGACAAAGCTGCTGATCTTCCGTCCTGCGGGGGAGATGCCCGGCAGCGCAGAGGGGGCTGTGCCGGAACGCGGCCTTCGCAACGATGCTGGCGGCACATCCTGATGACCGCCACGACGTCCACCGCCAAATCCGAATTCCCCTGGTGGCTGGCCGCAGCGGCCGTCCTGGCGCTCGCCGCGGCGCTGGCCATCGCCGCCAGCGACCTTTACGCTGAGGTCTTCGCCACCGTCGCCAAGGGCATCGGCATCACCGTCTTCGTCACCGTGGTCGGCTTCGCGCTGGCCTCGGCGCTTGGACTCGGCATCGCGCTGATGGCCTTGTCGGGGTCGCAATGGCTGCGCCAGATCGCGCGCTTCTATGTCGAGATCATCCGCGGCGTGCCGATCCTGGTGCTGCTGTTCTGGATCGCTTTTGCCGGGGCGCCGGCATTCGTCGCGGCGTGGAACGCGCTGACGGCGCCGCTGCAGAGCGCCGGCTGGATCGGCGAGCTCCTGGTGCGCGACATCTCGCTTCTGTGGCGCGCCATCATGGCTCTGACCATCGGCTATTCGGCCTTCATCTCGGAAGTGTTCCGGGCCGGCATCCTGTCGGTCGAGAAGGGTCAGATCGAGGCGGCAAAGGCGCTCGGGCTGACGCGCGTGCAGCGCTTCCGGCTGATTGTCTTTCCGCAGGCGATCCGCACCATCCTGCCGCCGCTCGGCAACGATTTCGTCGCCATGGTCAAGGACTCCTCGCTGGTCTCGGTGCTGGGCGTTGCCGACATCACGCAGATCGGCAAGGTCTATGCCGCCGGCTCGTTCCGCTTCTTCGAGACCTATTCGATCGTCGCCTATATCTATCTGATCTTGACGGTCGGCCTGTCGCTGGCGCTGCGGGCGCTCGAGAAACGGCTGCGACGGCAGCATGAGCAATAGCCCCCGGGCCAAGAGCGCGCTACGCTTCCTGGGTTAGTAACGTCCAGGAGCTGACCCATGAATTTCGACAAGCCCAATGCGGCGCTGGATTCCGTCTATTCGGCCGAGACGCCGGAGGCGCTCGCCAAGGCCTATGCCGAATGGGCGGCGACCTATGACGGCGAGACCGCCTCGCTCGGCTATCTGCTGCCCTTCCTTATCACCGCCTGGGTGGCGCGGCATGTGCCGGCGGGCGAAGGCCCGCTGCTCGACGCCGGCTGCGGCACCGGCCTGTCCGGGCCGTCATTGAAAGCGCTGGGCTATGGCGACATCTGCGGTCTCGACCTTTCAGACGAAATGCTGAAGATCGCAGGCAGCCGCAATGCCTATGGCGAGCTGAAGAAGGCGATGCTCGGCGGTCCGCTGCCCTGGCCCGACAGTCATTTCCGCGCCTTCTTCTCGACCGGCGTCTTCACCATCGGCCACGCGCCGGCCGAGGGCCTGCACGAACTCGTGCGCATCACGAAGAGCGGCGGCCACGCCATCTTCACAGTGCGCGACCAGGTTTTTGAGAGCGGTGGCTTCCAGGCGGTGTTCGACGATCTCAGGCAGGCAAGGAAATGGCGGCTGGCCGAGGAAAGTCCGTGGTTTCGCTGCTATGCGATCGGCGACCCGGACGCGCTGGTGAAGACTTTCGTATTCGAGGTGCTGTGAGCGCGGCTTCCCCTTCTCCCACAAGGGGAGAAGGCAAAGCTACCGCAATTGCCGAAAAGCCAAAACGTTGATATGAGCAGCGCCATGGAAGAGCTTTTCAGCGATCCGGCCTATAAGGGTTTCGTGCTGCAGGACAGGAAGCGCCTGCCGTCGCGATTTGCCGCGCGCGTCTGCGGCGCGCTCACCAGCCGACTTAGCTGAGGCGACCGATCCGGTCGCTTCGCCGGTCGGAAGCCCCGGCGCCAGCTTTTGCCATTCTCATATCGACGGATTTACGCACATGAGCGCACCGCGCACCCTCTACGACAAGATATTCGACGACCATGTCGTCGACCGCCAGGACGACGGCACCTGCCTGCTCTATATCGACCGCCACCTCGTCCACGAGGTCACCAGCCCGCAGGCCTTCGAAGGCCTGCGCATGAGCGGCCGAGACGTTCGCCATCCTGAGAAGACGCTCGCCGTGGTCGACCACAACGTGCCGACCTCGCCCGAGCGCAAGTTCGGCATCAAGAACGAGGAAAGCCGCATCCAGGTCGAGGCGCTGGCCAAGAATGCCAAGGATTTCGGCATCGAATATTATTCGGAGAACGACGTCCGCCAGGGCATCGTCCACATCATCGGGCCGGAGCAAGGCTTCACGCTGCCCGGCATGACCATTGTCTGCGGCGACAGCCACACCTCCACGCACGGTGCGTTCGGCGCGCTGGCGCACGGCATCGGCACTTCGGAAGTCGAGCATGTGCTGGCGACGCAAACTTTGATCCAGCGCAAGGCCAAGAACATGCTGGTGCGCGTTGACGGCCAGCTTCCGGAAGGCGTCACCGCCAAGGACATCATCCTCGCCATCATCGGCGAGATCGGCACTGCCGGCGGCACCGGCTACGTCATCGAATATGCGGGCGAGGCGATCCGCTCGCTGTCGATGGAAGGTCGCATGACGATCTGCAACATGTCGATCGAAGGCGGTGCGCGCGCCGGCTTGATCGCGCCGGACGAGACCACCTTCGCCTATGTGAAGGACAAGCCGCGCGCGCCGAAGGGCGCCGCCTGGGACGCCGCGCTTGCCTACTGGAAGACGCTGCATTCCGACGAAGGTGCGCATTTCGACAAGGTGGTCGTGCTCGATGCGCAAAAACTGCCGCCGATCGTCTCCTGGGGCTCCTCGCCCGAGGATGTCGTCTCGGTGCAGGGTTTCGTGCCGAATCCGGCCGACATCGCCGACGAGAACAAGCGTTCCTCGAAGCTGCGCGCGCTCGACTATATGGGGCTGACGCCCGGAACCAAGATCACCGACATCACGCTCGACCGCGTCTTCATCGGGTCCTGCACCAATGGCCGCATCGAGGACCTGCGCGCCGCCGCCAAGGTTGTCGAGGGCAAGAAGGTCAATCCGCGCGTGAACGCCATGATCGTGCCGGGCTCCGGCCTGGTGAAGGAGCAGGCCGAAGCCGAAGGGCTCGACAAGATCTTCGTCGCCGCGGGCTTCGACTGGCGCGAGCCCGGCTGCTCGATGTGCCTGGCGATGAACGACGACCGGCTGAAGCCGCATGAGCGCTGCGCCTCGACTTCGAACCGCAATTTCGAGGGCCGGCAGGGTTTTAAGGGCCGCACCCATCTTGTCTCGCCGGCCATGGCGGCGGCGGCGGCAATCGCCGGCCATTTCGTCGATATCCGCGACTGGAAGTAACGGCCTGCCGCGGACGCGATCAAAGGCCCGGAGCGCACCGCGTTCCGGGCCTTTTGTCGCTCAGCGGTCGCCGAGCCGGATAATCTCGTGGAACTCCTCACGTCGGCCAGGCTCGTCGGCAGCGACGATCAGCGCCAGTTGCTGCTCGTCGAAAATCTTGAACCACTCGTCCCATTCGACCAGCTCGTAGCCGCCGGCGTTGGGAGGCCGCTCCGGGCGGTCGTCGTCCTCATAGGCGTTCTGGCCAAAAACCAGGCGCAGCATGGGTTGCGTGCCGGCCTCGGGCGAAATGTCGACAATGGCCGGAAATCCGGCGCGCGCCGCCGCCCAGGAACGGATCGCATCGTGCTCGGTCAGGGTGATTGTACCGGCCATCGGCGTTCTCCTGTTTTGTGTTGAGAACGCCGGTCTCCCGGAGCTGTTCCAAGCCGTCGCTTAACCGCTTGTTTGTGCTTCCCGACTAGCATCTCACCTTGGGTAACTTGGGGAAGTCACGGTCCGTTGGACACCGGTCTGCTCATAGCGCTGCTCAATCCGACGATAGCGCTGGCGCTCGGCGCTGCGTTCCTCGTGCTGTGGTTCTACCAGCGCCATCGTCCGTATCTGGCGGTGCTGGCGGCGAGCTACTGCCTGTCGGCGTCGGGTTTCCTGCTGCAATATTTCACGCTGCCGCTCGGCATCGTGGCGACCAAGCTGATCTCCAACATATGTTTCACGATAGCCGCCTGCTGCCTTTCCGGCGCGATCATCGCCCGCTACGGCCGGCGCGTGCCTTATTTCGGCATCGGGCTCATGGCCGGCGGCGGGCTCGCCGCCTTCGCATGGTTCATGTTCGTCGAGCCGGATCTTACCTGGCGCGTGCTCAGCATGAATTTCGGCTTCGGCGGCCTGAGCCTGCTCGTCGCCGCCGAGCTCAGGACAGTGCGCAACAATGGCCCTGAGAAAATCCTGGTCGCGCTGGCCCTGCTTTCCGCGCTGAATTTCACCGCCCGTACCCTGATCGTCGTCATCGCGCATGGACCGTTCCCAAGCTATGACGGCTTCTACGGCTCGTCCTACTGGACGACGGCGCTGCTCTCGCACGCGCTTTTGTCGCTTCTGATCGCGCTCTGCCTGTTCACGGCGGCCGCCCTCGACGTGCTGAAGGCACTGAAGGCCGAGACGCACACCGACCCGTTGTCCGGTCTTCTCAACCGCCGCGGCTTCGAAGACCGGGCAGCACTGCTGCTCGATCAATGCGCCAAGGCCGGGTTTCCCGTCGCGCTGGTGCTTGCCGACCTCGATCACTTCAAGGCGCTCAATGACCAGCACGGACATGAGGCGGGCGACCGAGTGATTGCCGACTTCGCTGCCAAGCTGCGCTTTGCCACGGGCGCGCGCGGGGCTGCGGGCCGCATCGGCGGCGAAGAGTTCGCCGTGCTCCTGCCGCTCAGCGATCTCGCCGCGGCGCGCCTTTTCGCCGAAGCGATCCGCACTTTCTATTCGGCCGGGGCCGTCGACGGCCTGCCGCCCGGCACCAGGGTGACAGCGAGCTTCGGCGTTGCGGCCCGCAGCGGCGCGGAAGGGCTGGCGCCGCTGATGCGGCGCGCCGACGAGGCGCTCTACAAGGCCAAGAGGAATGGCCGCGACAGCGTCCGCCTTTCCTACGAGCGCCCCGAAACCGCCTTCGTGCCCGAAGCGGTGAGCGTCGGCTGAAAATCGCAGGCTCCAGAGCACCTGACAACAGCCAACATCACTGCCCGAAGGCGACGGACGTTAACGTGTTTTTCGCCCGTCGATGGTTTTCTGCCCGGGGGGCTTCGAAGGGAACATGGGCAGCGCTGATTTCATCCTGGTGATCAATCTGCTCGTCGCCGGGCTGTTGGCCGCGGCCTTCGCGGCGATCGCCGTCCACGACGTCGGGCGTGTGTCGGCGCGCTGGCTGGCTTTCGGCTATTTGCTCGGCATGGCCTATTTTGCCATCGAGTTCAGTATCCCCGCTTTTGCCGATGCCCAGCTGCCGGTTGTCATGGCCTTCGCTGTCTTCCTCGGCGCAACCATCGCTTTCAACGGCGGGCTTGCCCACAAATATGGCGTGACGCCGCCCTGGGCGCCGATGCTGGTCTTCCTGGCCGTGGCCTCGGCCGCCGTCTATCTGGTGCAGGACCTGCCGCGATACTCGCTCACCCGCATGTTGGCCTATCAGCTTCCTTATGCGGCCATGCAGTGCACCGCGCTTGGCATCGTGCTGTCCTCCAGGCAGCGGCTCGAGCGGCTCGATCACCTCCTGATGCTCGTGCTCGCGGCAAGCGCCCTGCAGTTCGCATCAAAGCCTTTCATCGCCGGCGCGCTGGGCGGCTGGGGCGCCAATCCGCAATCCTATGTGCAGACGGGTTATGCACTGGTGTCGCAGTCGCTTGGCACCGTGTTCGGTCTGGCGCTGGCGCTGCTCGCGCTCGCCATCCTGGTGCGCGACGTGCTGGCCGAGGCGATGTCGAAATCGGAGACGGACACGCTGTCGCGGCTCCTCAACCGCGGCGGTTTCGAACGCCATGCCGAGTTGGCGTTGCGCGATGCGGTGCGCCGGGGCGTACCGGTGGCGCTGGTCATCGCCGACCTCGATCACTTCAAGAGGATCAACGACAGCTACGGGCATGCCTGCGGCGATCGTGTCATCGAGACCTTCGCAGGCCTGCTGCGCGAGGCGGCGGCCGAGCATCACGTCGCCGGCCGCATCGGCGGCGAGGAATTCGCCATCATCCTGCCCGGTACCAACCTTGCTGCCGCGCGATTGTTCGCGGAAGGCGCGCGCAGCGCGTTTGGCGGGCTGCCGATCGAAGGCCTGCCCGCCGATCATCGCTGCAGCGCGAGCTTCGGCGTCGCCGAGCTTGCCACGGATGAGGATTTTCCAGATCTGCTGCGGCGCGCCGACGAAGCGCTTTACGCGGCCAAGAATGCCGGCCGCGACTGCGTGCGCGTCTCGCTCGGGACCGCGCGCCGGCAGTTCCCGGCGGTCAGCGGCAGGGGCTGAGGTTGGGCATCTCGCCGTCGGAGAGGCCGTACATATAGGAACGGCCCTTGATGAAGACCGGCGGCTGGTAGCAGCCCGGGGCGCCGGCAGCGTCGGAATCGTAGATGACATCTGGCTGGCCGGCGCCGGTGAAGTTCGAGAGCTGCTTGGCGTGCCGGCCCTCGCCGACGATGATGCGCTTGTAGCCGGCGGCGCTGTCGATGACGAGATTGCCGAAGGAATCGGCATAGACGCGGTCATGATGGCGCAGGCCGGCTTCGGCCGGCACAGCAACGGCGGTGGCAAGTGCAGCCAGCGTCGCGACCGCCAGGCCTGCCCGCACTGAATTCGAACGCATGTCGCTCTCCCTTGGACGGTGCGACCCTCGGGATCGCCCTGCAAACGTCGTGCGAATCGGAAATTAACCCTTTCTTAACCTTTGTTAAGGGGCAGACAGGCTTCAGGAGGGGAACTTAATGAACATGGTTAATTTCGGCGCCTTGGCACCACTCCGTCCATCGCCCCGCCCCGGCCCAGGCGAGCTTGATCTTGGCGCATTGCGTGGCTAGCGTGCCGCGCGCGAAAGGGGCAGCACATGATGTTTGGCCGCGCGATTTGGGTGTCGCTCGTTGTTCCGCTGCTTCTTGCGGCTGCGGCCTGCGTGCCGCAGGACGGCGTGCCGAAGGCGGCGAATACTTTATCGCCAACAGTCTCGCCCGTTCCAACCAGCCAACCCGTCGCTCCCGGGGCCGGAGCTGCCGCAGCGCCCAAGACATCGGCAACAGCTTCGCCACCCGCAACCAAAATCACCACCGACTTGACCATGCCGCGAGCCGGCGTCGGAACGGCCACCTACAGATGCGGCGATGGCGGCATGATCACCATCCAAAATCTCGGCTCTTCGCTGCGCGTGCTCGGGCCGGATGGCTCGGCCGAAGTGTTTCCAGCGTCGCCCGCCAACCAGACCAGCCGCTACCAGGAAGCGGCGACACATGACGCAATCGTGATCGACGGTCGCGAGGCGCTGGTGATGAAAAAGGGGTCCACGCCGCAGAGCTGCAAAAGATAACGGATCTTATTGCACTGCAGCGACGTTGCGCCGGCTGCAGATCGGCCGCTAATCGATTGAAGCTGAATTTCCCCGTTTTGTCAGACTAAATGACGTTTCCAAAACGATTTTCCGGCTTTGACGCGGTGCAAAAAGCGCATTAGAAACCCGCTATCCGAGGCCCTATGTCGTGGCGGCAAAAGCCGCATCCTTCGCGGCTCAGGAACGCCGATCTGGGGGAGCCATGAGCAAATCACCAGCCACCCGCGCAATTGCCAGACGTGAACGGCCGCTTTCGCCGCACCTGACGATTTACAGGCCCCCGATCACGATGACGATGTCGATCATCCATCGCATCACCGGCGGCGCGCTCTATTTCGGTACGCTCCTGGTGGCGGCCTGGTTGATCGCTGCGTCGAGTTCGCAGGCTGCGTTCGACTGGGTCAACTGGGCCTTCGGCTCCTGGCTCGGCCGACTGGTCCTGTTCGGCTACACCTGGGCGCTGATGCACCACATGCTGGGCGGGTTGCGCCATCTCGTCTGGGACACCGGCGCCGGGCTCGAAAAACACACCGCCTCGAGGATCGCATGGGCAACGCTCGCCGGCTCGATCGTGCTGACGCTGCTGATCTGGATCGCGGGCTACATGGCGCGGGGGGCACTCTGATGACCGCAAAGAATTCGGACATGCGCACGCCGCTCGGGAGGGTTCGCGGCCTTGGTTCGGCCCGTGAGGGTACCGGCCATTTCTGGCGCCAGCGGCTGACGGCGGTGGCCAATATCCCGCTCATCCTGTTCTTCGTCGGCTTCCTGATCGCCCTCAACGGCCACGGCTATGCTGAAGTGCGGGCGTCGCTCGCGAACCCCTTCGTGGCGCTGGTGCTGTCGTTGGTGCTGATTTCCGCGCTCTACCACATGCGGATCGGCATGCAGGTCATCATCGAGGACTATGTGCATGGCGAGGGCATGAAGCTGGCGCTGATCGCCCTCAACACATTCTTCTCAATAGCAGTCGGCGTCGCCTCACTCTTCGCTCTGCTCAAACTCGCATTCGGAGGCTGACGTCTTGGCCAACGCAAACACAGCCAGCACGGCTTCGGCCTACACCTTTGTCGATCACAAATTCGATGTGGTGATCGTCGGCGCCGGCGGTGCCGGGTTGCGCGCCACGCTCGGCATGGCCGAGCAGGGGCTACGCACCGCCTGCATCACCAAGGTGTTCCCGACGCGCTCGCACACGGTCGCGGCGCAAGGCGGCATCGCCGCCTCGCTCTCCAACATGGGCCCCGATTCCTGGCAATGGCACATGTACGACACCGTCAAGGGCTCAGACTGGCTGGGCGACGTCGACGCCATGGAATACATGGTGCGCGAGGCGCCGGCCGCCGTCTATGAGCTCGAGCATTACGGCGTGCCATTCTCGCGCACCGAAGAGGGCAAGATCTATCAGCGGCCGTTCGGCGGCCACATGATGAATTATGGCGACGGCCCGCCGGTTCAGCGCACCTGCGCCGCCGCCGACCGCACCGGGCACGCCATCCTGCATACGCTCTACGGCCAGTCGCTGAAGAACAACGCGCAGTTCTTCATCGAGTATTTCGCGCTCGACCTGATCATGGAGCCGGGCGGCACATGCACCGGCGTGGTGGCGTGGAACCTCGACGACGGCACCATCCACCGCTTCTCGGCAAAGATGGTGGTGCTGGCGACCGGCGGCTATGGCCGCGCCTATTTCTCCGCCACCTCGGCGCATACCTGCACCGGCGACGGCGGCGGCATGGCCGCGCGGGCCGGGCTGCCGCTGCAGGACATGGAGTTCGTGCAGTTCCATCCGACCGGCATCTACGGCGCCGGCTGCCTGATCACCGAAGGCGCGCGCGGCGAGGGCGGCTATCTCGTCAATTCCGAGGGTGAGCGCTTCATGGAGCGCTACGCGCCGTCGGCCAAGGACCTCGCCTCGCGCGACGTGGTCTCGCGCTGCATGACGCTGGAGATCCGCGAGGGCCGCGGCGTCGGCAAGAACAAGGACCACATCTTCCTGCATCTCGACCATCTCGATCCGGCGGTGCTGCACGAGCGGCTGCCGGGCATCTCGGAATCGGCCAAGATCTTCGCCGGCGTCGACCTGACCAAGGAGCCGATCCCGGTGCTGCCGACGGTCCACTACAATATGGGCGGCGTGCCGACCAATTATTGGGGCGAGGCGCTCAACCCGAGCTTCGACAACCCCGACCGCGTGTCGCCCGGCCTGATGGCGGTGGGCGAAGCCGGCTGCGCCTCCGTGCATGGCGCCAACCGGCTCGGCTCCAACTCGCTGATCGATCTGGTCGTGTTCGGCCGCGCGGCCGCAATCCGCGCCGGCCAGGTGATCGATCGCAAGTCGGCGATTGCGTCGCCCAATCAGGAATCGGTCGACAAGATCATGGATCGCTTCGACAAGCTGCGCCACGCCAGCGGCTCGACCCCGACCGCGGCGCTGCGCGAAAAGATGCAGCGGGCGATGCAGGAAGACGCGGCGGTGTTCCGCACGCAGGAATCGCTGGAAAATGGCTGCAAGCGCGTTTCGCAGATCTGGAGCGAGCTCAAGGACGTCAAGGTCTTCGACCGCTCGATGATCTGGAACTCGGACCTGGTCGAGACGCTGGAGCTCGAAAACCTGATGGTCAATGCCATCGCCACGGTCTACGGCGCCGAGGCGCGCAAGGAGAGCCGCGGCGCGCATGCGCGAGAGGATTTCTCGGCGCGCGACGACGCCAACTGGCGCAAGCACACGCTGGCCCACGTCGGCGAGGACGGCAAGGTGACGCTTTCCTACCGCCCGGTGCACACCGACCCGCTGCTGGCGGAAAAGGACGGCGGCATCAGCCTGGCCAAGATCGCGCCAAAGGCCAGGGTCTACTGACATGGCATTGGCGGCCGCGGGATATTCCGGCACGCCCCTTGCGGCCAAGCTCGGCCTGAAGGACGGCATGGTCGCCGCCTTCATCGCGCTGCCGCCCGAGCTCGACGAGTTGGCTGGAGCCGTCGGGTTTGCCGAGGTCGATCGGCTGCCCTACTGGTCGGCGATCTCGGGCAACCGGAAATACGATGCCGTGCACGCTTTCACCCGGCAGCGCGCCGAGATCGAGGACGGCCTGGCCGGCATCGAGACGGCGATCAAGCGCGACGGCATGGTCTGGGTCTCCTGGCCGAAGAAGGCTTCGAACGTGCCGACCGACGTCACCGAGGACGTCATCCGCGCCGAGGCGCTCAAGCGCGACCTTGTCGACGTCAAGGTCGCGGCCGTCAACGATATCTGGTCCGGGCTGAAGCTCGTCATCCGAAAGGACCGCAGGTAATGGTCGAACTCACGCTACCCAAGAATTCGAAAGTCCAGCAGGGCAAGACCTGGCCGAAGCCGGAGGGCGCCACCAATCTGCGCGAATACCGCATCTACCGCTGGTCGCCGGACGACGACGAGAATCCGCGCATGGACACTTATTTCGTCGACATGGACGATTGCGGCCCGATGGTGCTCGACGCGCTGCTGTGGATCAAGAACAAGATCGACCCGACGCTGACGCTGCGCCGCTCCTGCCGCGAAGGCATTTGCGGGTCCTGCGCCATGAACATCGACGGCTCGAACACGCTCGCCTGCACCAAGGGCGCCGAAGACATTTCCGGCGCGGTGAAGATCTATCCGCTGCCGCATATGCCGGTGATCAAAGACCTCGTGCCCGACCTCACCAACTTCTATGCCCAGCATGCCTCGATCGAGCCCTGGCTGAAGACGGTCTCGCCGACGCCCGCCAAGGAATGGCTGCAAAGCCATGAAGACCGCGAGAAGCTCGATGGGCTCTATGAGTGCATCCTGTGCGCCTGCTGCTCGACCTCGTGCCCGAGCTACTGGTGGAACGGCGAGCGCTATCTCGGCCCGGCAACGCTGCTGCAGGCCTATCGCTGGCTGATCGATTCCCGCGATGAGGCGACCGGCGAGCGGCTCGATAACCTCGAGGATCCGTTCCGGCTCTATCGCTGTCACACCATCATGAACTGCGCGCAAACTTGCCCGAAGGGGCTCAATCCGGCGAAGGCGATCGCGGAGATCAAGAAGATGATGGTGGAGCGGCGCGTCTAGAGTTTAGCGGCTCAAGTTCGTACGCAGCGATTCTTCGCGTCCCCCTCTGGCCTGCCGGCCATCTCCCCCACGGGTGGGGAGATTGGCTGTCATCGCGGCTTTCGCCAATCGCCAACGTTGAAGGATGAGCGCCGTCGGCGAAGCTGCTGATCTCCCCCCAAGTGGGGGAGATGTCCGGCAGGACAGAGGGGGCGCTGTCCCGCCGACGTTCCGAAGGTTCTGCCTTGTCGCGGCGATCCGATTTCTGTCAAAATCGGTACCCGGAGAACCGACCTTATCGAAAAGCCAAACCCAATGACCGATCTCCCCGTCCTCTCTTCCGTCGAAGCCCGCGTGCTGGGCTCGCTGATCGAGAAGAAGGAGCTGACGCCGGACGTCTATCCGCTGACGCTGAACGGTGCGCATGCCGCGGCCAACCAGAAGACGGCGCGCGAGCCGGTGATGGCGCTGGAGCTGACCGACGTTAGGCGCGCGCTCAGCTCGCTCGAACAGAAGGGTCTGGTGCGCCAGGCTTTTGCTTCGCGGGTCGAGCGCTACGAACATCTGATGGCGCAGCGCTTTTCGCTGACCACGCCGCAGATCGCGATCGTCGGTCTGCTGCTCCTGCGCGGCGCACAGACGGCGCATGAGCTGCTCGCCCGTTCTGAGCGCATGGCGCGCTTCGGGTCGATCGAAGAGCTTCGCGACAATCTCGACCTCCTCATCGGCCGCCGGCCACCGCTCATTCTGCTGCTCGAACGTGCGCCCGGACAGCGCGAGGAGCGGTATGTGCATCTGCTCAGCGGTCCGGTGGAAGTATCAGCGGCCGCAGCGCCATGGGAACCGCCGGCGTCCTCCGACGCTTCCGATCTCGAAGCGCGGGTGCGGGCTCTGGAGGAAGAGGTTGCTTCGTTGCGGGCGAAGATCGAGGCGCTGGGCGGCTAGCGTGAGATGATGGCGGGACAGCGCCCCCCTCTGTCCTGCCGGACATCTCCCCCACAAGGGGGGAGATTGGCAGTTCCAGCGCCTCGCTCGCGGCGTCGGTGACTGGCGAAAGCCGGCGCGAATATCCGATCTCCCCCCTCGTGGGGGAGATGTCCGGCAGGACAGAGGGGGGCGCGACGGATCCCTGCCCCGCGCAGCCTACGTCAGCCCAGCCTGGCGTCCAGCGAGACTTTGATGGCGCCGAGCGCCTTTGAGACCGGGCACTCGGCCTTGGCCTTCTCGGCCAGTTCCTGGAACTTTGCCGCATCGATGCCCGGGACCGTGCCGACCAAGGTGATGGCGCTGCCGGTTATGCCGGTGCCGGGCACCAGTGTCACAACAGCCTTGGAGTCGAGCGCGGTGGCCGGGGTGCCGTTCTCGGCGAGGAAATGCGACAGCTGCATGGCGTAGCATCCGGCATGGGCGGCGGCGATCAGCTCTTCCGGATTGGTGCCGGATTTGCCGCTCTCATCCTCGAAGCGCGCCTTGAAGGAATAGGGTATGCCCTTCAGAGTCCCGCTCTGCGTCTCCAGCGTGCCCTTGCCCTCTTTAAGATTGCCTTTCCAGACGGCGTTTGCGGTGCGGTCCATGAAGTCCTCCTGGCTTGTCGGGGTTCGCGCCGGCGGGCGCCGGCGTTCCGCTGAACTATAGCGCGAGCGCGCCGGAAGACCATGGCGCGATTGGGTCGACGCCCGCGAAAAAATTCTCAAAAAAAGCGCGTGCAGAATGTCGACTTCCCGGCGGCCGGACCGTCCTGGGGGCGGCCACGAAGTTCGGGGCCGAAGGAGGTTGAAGATGGACAATCTGTTTTTCGGACTTTGGAGGCGCCCCGGCGGAAGGGTGCAGCGACCGGAAGAGTTCTGGCTGGATCCCCCGGCCTTCGGCCTCGGCCGGCTGGCGGCGGCCGTGGCCATAATCGGGATTGCGGCATGCCTGCTCGATCATGCGGCGGCCAGAAGCAAGGCTGACAGCATCGCGGTCGCCTCCTATGGTTCATCGCAGGAAGGGAACTGACAATGAAATATGTCCTGCTGGTCTACGGCGAGGAAAAGGACCTCTTCGCGCTCACGCCGGAACGATCCGCCAAGCTCGACGCCGATTCGCTCGCCTATGACAGGGAACTCGATCGACAAGGCAAGCTGATCATCGCGCAGGCGCTGCAGCCGGTGAAGATGTCGAAGTCGCTCAGGCGTCGCAAGGGCAAGCGGCTGGTTACCGACGGGCCGTTCGCCGAGACGAAAGAACAGCTGCTCGGCTTCGTCCTGGTCGAGGCCGCGGATCTTGACGAGGCGATGGCGATCGCAGACGGCATTCCGCTGGCCGAGCTCGGCACCGTCGAGGTCAGGGCTGTCTACGACATACCGGGGTCATGACCCGGAGCTATTAGCGGTTTGTTCATCGCCGCAATTGTCGCGAGTTGAAGCGATGCTGTACTTCTTCTATCGTTGCCGCGGTTTCGGGGGAATTCGGCATGCCTTTTCTGCTCGCTATGCTTGGCCTGCTCGGCGTGGCGGCCATCTGGTGGTACCGGCTGAAGGCGATGAACGAGGCGGCCAGCGAGGTCGCCGACGTTATCGGCCGCGTGCAGGGCAATATCCGCCGCAAGAAGCTGCGCAAACAGGCGGCACTTTCGCCGCTGACGGCGATCGACGATCCGGTCGTGGCCGCCGCGACGCTGATCACCGCGATCGTTTCGGAACATGGCCCGATCCTGCCGCAGCGCGAAGCCGTCATCCGTGAGGTGATCGCGCAGATTGCCGACAACCCTAAGAAAACCGACGAGGCCGTCGTCTACGCCAAATGGGCGGCCGCGCAGGTCGACGACACCACGATCGTCATCGACAAGCTGGCGCCGTTCCTGCGCGAGCGCCTCGAGCCGCACGAACGGGACGATCTGCTCAGCATGCTGAACCGGGTGGCACAGGGCGGCGAGCACCGCCTGCGCATCGCCGATCAGCGGATGGTGAGGCTGCGGCAGAAGCTGGGTTTTGAGGTCAATTAAGCTGAAGCAGTGGCGGCCGGATCGCCTACCTTCGTGATTGGCCGAAACGCTTCTCGCATCGTCATTCTATGGCGGAGCAAGGAGCGAAGCGACGCGGCGCAGACCATAGAATCCATTCCGTTACCTATAAGCGTTGCAGCGGTGCAGAATTCTGCTCGGCGGCATTCTTCGACCAAGGTCACCGCATGGATCCTCGGGTCTTGGCGTCCGCTTCGCTCCCGCTCCGCCCGTGGATGACGACGTCGCGTAGGCACCGGCCAATTGCTAGGCGCTAGATCGCTTCGCCCTTCAATAGCCGCGGCGTGTCGCCTGACAGGCCAGACGCCTGACGGATGAAGAAGTCCTTGAGCTTCGGCATGCGCTCGACGAGGCCGAGGCCGAGGTCGCGCACGGCGCGCAGCGGGCCGATGTCGTTGGAAAACAGGCGGTTCAGCACGTCGGTGGTGACGCCCATCTGCAGCGTGTCGAAGCGGCGCCATTGCTGGTAGCGCTCGAGCACGTCGAGCGCGCCGATATCCTGGCCGAGCCGGTCGGCCTCGACCACCACTTCGGCAAGTGCTGCGACATCCTTGAAGCCGAGATTGAGGCCCTGACCGGCGATCGGATGGATGCCGTGCGCCGCATCGCCGGCGAGCGCGATGCGCGGTGCGACGAAGGCGCGCGCAAGGATCAGGCCGAGCGGCCAGGCGCGCGGCTTGTCGGCGACGCGGATCTCGCCGAGCTTCAGCCCAAAGCGCTGCTCCAGCTCATGCTCGAAGACGAATTCGTCGCCCTCGACCAGCTTCTGCGCGTCTTCCGTGCGCTCGACCCAGACGATCGAGGAGCGATTGGTGCCGTCCTCCTCAGGCTTCAGCGGCAAGGTGGCGAAGGGGCCGGCGGGCAAAAAATGTTCCTCGGCGCGGCCATTGTGCGGGCGCTCATGCGCGACCGTGCAGACGATACCGGACTGGCCGTATTCCCATTTCACCGTCTTGATGCCGGCCATGTCGCGCAGCTTCGAATTGACGCCGTCAGCGGCGACGAGCAGGCAGGCCTTAAGCGCGGCGCCGTCGGCCAGATGCACGGTGATGCCGGCGCCGTTCGTGTCGAAGGCGCTGACGGCCATGCCTTCGATGACGTCGATGCCGAGTTTTTCGGCGCGGCGGCGCAGCGCGCCGTTTAGGACCCGGTTGGCCACCATATGGGCGAAGGGTTCGCCGGGCGCCACCTCGCCGTCGAAGGTCAAAAACACCGGCCGCACCGGATCGGCGGCACGCGAATCGGTGATGATCATCTCGGTGATCGCCTGCGCCTCGGGCGCGATCTCGTCCCAGACGCCGAGCTGCTCCAGCATGCGGCAGGCTGCTGCGGCGATCGCCGAGGCGCGGCCGTCCTTCTGCCAGACGCCGGCAGGCGCGGCATCGACAATGGCGACGGCAAGGCTCGGTCGCGCCTGCTTCAGCGACACGGCCGCGGCAAGGCCGACATAGCCGGCGCCCGCCACCAGCACGTCCACCGAGCTTTTGTCCGCTGCATCCGCCTTGCGGTCGACCATGGCACTTTCCTTTCGCGACCTACGGCCACCGCGGCGGCCGTTGCAGCTTGACTGCCCGGCTCTCCTGTCCGAAACCGCCATGACACATCTTCAAGGGAGGTGGAACATGACGGCGGCCATGGACGAGCTTCTCGACATTCTCGACCTCGAGCAGCTCGAACACAACCTGTATCGTGGTCGCAGCCCCAAGCTCGACTGGCAGCGCGTGTTCGGCGGCCAGACGATCGCTCAGGCGCTGGTCGCCGCCCAGCGCACTGTCGAGCCCGGGCGCCATGTGCATTCGCTGCACGGCTATTTCATGCGGCCCGGCGACACCAAGGTTCCGATCGTCTATGAGGTCGACCGCATCCGCGACGGCGGCTCTTTCACCACGCGCCGGGTGGTGGCGATCCAGCATGGGCAGGCGATCTTCTCGCTGGAAGCCTCGTTCCAGCAGGACGAGGTCGGGCTGGAGCATCAGCTGCCGATGCCGCGCAACGTGCCGGCGCCCGACACGCTTCTGTCGCAGCGCGAGCTGCTCGGCAAGTTCGGCGAGGCGGTGCCGGAAGGCATCAAGCGCTACTGGGAGCGCGACCGGCCGATCGAGATGAAGCCGGTAATGCTCAAGCACTATACCAGCCGCGAAAAGCTGGAGCCGGAGCAGAATATCTGGATCCGCACCACGGGCCCGGTGCCGGAAGACCGCGCCACGCAGGCGGCGGTGCTTGCCTATCTCTCCGACATGACGCTGCTCGACACCTCGACCTTCGCGCATGGCCGCGCCATCTTCGATCGCGACATCCAGGCGGCCAGCCTCGACCATGCCATGTGGTTCCACCGCAGTCATTCGCTGGACGACTGGATCCTCTACACGCAGGACAGCCCCTCCACGCAAGGCTCGCGCGGTTTCACCCGCGGATCGCTGTTCGCGCGCGACGGAACGCTGATCGCCTCGGTCGCGCAGGAAGGCCTCATCCGGCTGAAACGCTGAGCCGGCTTCGAGGCAAGCCTAGAAAGCAGGCATTTTCCAAATTTTGCCTATTTTTTAATCATGAGCCATTGCGGCACTGCGCCCGTTTGTTGAGCAAGGGCTGCGGATCCCGTTTGTTTACAACAGGTTAATGTCCTGCTTCGGCAATTGGCACGGAGCTTGAATCCTGTCCTGCACTCTCCGGCTCTCCTCGGGATCGGTGAAGGTGTGCAAACGCGGGGGACCGCAACAGCAAAGGGTGAAACCTTATGAAAATCGTGATGGCAATCATCAAGCCGTTCAAGCTCGACGAGGTGCGCGAAGCGCTCACCGCCGTCGGCATCCAGGGCCTGACCGTCACCGAAGTCAAAGGCTACGGGCGTCAGAAGGGACATACGGAAATCTATCGCGGCGCCGAATACGCGGTCAGCTTCCTGCCCAAAATCAAGATCGAGGTCGCCGTCGGCGCCGACATGGTCGACAAGGCCGTCGAAGCCATCAGCTCCGCCGCCAAGACCGGCCAGATCGGCGACGGCAAGATCTTCGTCTTCGGCATCGACCAGGCGGTGCGCATCCGCACCGGCGAAACAGACACCGACGCGCTCTGAGCGGCGACCAGCTATTCCAACGGAGAGTTCAATGAATATTCCTTCCCCCTTGAAGACGACGGGACGCGCGGCCGCTGCGCTCGCTCTCGTAGCGTTCAGCACCGCCGCCGCCTTCGCGCAGGAGGCCGCTCCGGCAGCCACCGCCGCAGCGCCGGCCGCCCCGGCGCCCGCGCTCGACACCGGCAACACCGCCTGGATGCTGACCTCGACGGCGCTGGTGCTGATGATGACCATCCCGGGCCTGGCGCTGTTTTACGGCGGCATGGTGCGCAAGAAGAACGTGCTCGCCACCATCATGCAGAGCTTCGCCATCACCTGCCTGGTGACGGTGCTGTGGTTCATGTTCGGCTACTCGCTGGCCTTCTCCGACGGCGGCGGCATGAACAAGTTTATCGGCGGTGCCTCGAAATTCTTCCACCACGGCATCACCACTTCCTCGCTGTGGGCGCCCGGTGTGGCGAACATCCCTGAATTCGTCTTCTCGATGTTCCAGATGACCTTCGCCATCATCACCCCGGCGCTGATCGCCGGCGCCTTCGCCGAACGCTTGAAGTTCTCGGCGCTGCTCATCTTCATGGCGCTGTGGCTGCTGGTCGTCTACGCGCCGGTCGCGCACTGGGTATGGGGCGGCGGCTTCCTCGCCACCGCCGGGGTGCTCGATTTCGCCGGCGGCACGGTCGTCCATATCAATGCCGGTGTCGCGGGCCTGGTCTGCGCGCTCGTTCTCGGCAAGCGCGAGGGCTACGGCACCACCAACATGGCGCCGCACAACCTGGTCTATTCGGTGATCGGCGCCTCGCTGCTGTGGGTCGGCTGGTTCGGCTTCAACGCCGGTTCGGAACTGGCCGCCGACGGCCTCGCCGGCGCTGCGATGTTGAACACGCAGGTCGCCACCGCAGCGGCGGCGCTGGCCTGGATGTTCGCCGAATGGATCGTCGCCAAGAAGCCTTCGGTGCTCGGCATCATCTCGGGCGCCGTCGCGGGCCTTGTCGCGGTGACGCCTGCTTCCGGCTTCGTCAACCCGACCGGCGCCTTCTTCGTCGGCATCATCGCCGGCGTCGTCTGCTACCTGTCGGCGGTCAAGCTCAAGCACGCCATGGGCTATGACGATTCACTCGACGCCTTCGGCGTCCACGGCGTCGGCGGCATCGTCGGCGCACTGCTGACCGGTGTGCTCGCCGATCCGGCGATCAACAGCCTGTCGTCGGGCGCCTCGCTCGCCAAGCAGGCATACGGCGTCGCTGTCACCATCGTATGGACGGCGGTCGCCACCTTGGTGATCCTCTACATCGTCAAGGCGCTGGTCGGCCTGCGTCCGAGCACCCAGGAAGAGGTCGAGGGTCTCGACGTCACCCAGCACGGCGAAGTCGTGCCGTAAGGCCGACCCTGCCAGGGCCGGCGGATCCTTCTCCCGCCGGTCCTGACATCAAGGAAAGCCGCGGCGCGGCTTTCCCGATTTACTCCCAAGATCCCGTCGTGATGCTCTCGAAAGGGGCTCACGCCTTGAGGCCCGGAAGATCTTCCGGGCCTCCTTTTTTCTCGGATATGAGCATTGAGCGTTTCGATCACATTCACTTGATCGCGAATGTGTGAAACGTCCGCCCTTCCGGTTCCGTACTGGGATTGCGACCGCCATCGTGGTGTCGCCAAACATCAGGGAAGGAACCGACCAATGAACTGCAAGAATATCTTCCAGGGAGCAATGGCTCTGTCGATGGTCAGCGGTGTTGCACTTGCTGGCGCGCTCGACTCGCCTGACAATATGGCCCCGTTCTTCACCGATTCCAGCATGAAGACCATGAAGTCCGAGGCCGATTTCAAGGCCGCCTGGGCGACGACGGCAAAAGACAAGCAGGACGCGATGATGAAGGAGTGCCAGGACGCGGCGATGAGCAAGCCGCATGCCGAATTCTGCGCCAACCTGATGCAGTACGCCGGCCATAAGTGATTTGCGGCAGGTCGGGTCCTTACGGGCCTGACCGTTTCGTCTTTGCCAATGAGAGATGGCGGGCTTCATGGGCCCGCCATTTCCTTTCCGGGGAGCATCTCGGTAAAAGGCCATGGTTAATGCGCCCTTAACCTTCCCGCCGATAGTCTGGGAGACGAATCTCCCGGCATGCGCCACGCATCCGGCCAGGCATCGACACACGGGGAAGAGGCATGCGTTCAGGCGCTTCAGCACCGCTCGCGCTGACCGATACGGGGCACGGCATCCAGGCGTTCGCGCGGCGGCAGGTTGGGCGCCTGGTCGGCGCCGGGATGTTCGTGTTCACCGCTTTCGGCGTCGCCAGCCTCGCTACCTGGAACGTCGCCGATCCGAGCTTCTCGCACGCCACCAACAATCTCGTCACCAACGCCATGGGCTATGCGGGCGCGGTGTTTTCCGACCTTGCCATGCAGTTCTTCGGCCTTGCCGCCGTCGCTGGGCTGGTGCCGGCGGTGATCTGGGGTTTTCTGCTCTTCTCCGCCCGCGGCATCGACAGGCTGGGCAAGCGCGGGCTTGCCTGGTCCGGCTTCGCGCTGCTTGCCGCGGCGATCGTCGGCTGCGTGACGCCGCCCAACACCTGGCCGCTGCCGACCGGTCTCGGCGGCGTGTTCGGCGATATGGTGCTGAAGATCCCGGGCATCGCCGTCGGCGGCTATCCGAAGGGCCTTTTCGCCACCATCATCGCCGTTGTGCTCGCGACGCCGGCGCTCTGGCTGTTCGCCTATGGCTCGGCGCTGATCGCGCGCAAGAACGGCTTTGCCGTCATGGAGCGCGCCGCCGAGCCGGAACCGCGCGAGCAGGACGATCTGCTCTTCGATGAGGATGAAGACGAGGGCGACGAAGGCATTCTTGCGCTCGGCGCCATCACCCATTGGTGGCTGTCCTTCCGTGCATGGATGCATCGGCGTGCCGCGCGCCGCAGGCAGGAGCGTGACGAGTTCGAGCCTCAGATTGAGCCGCGGGCCAGCGCCTGGCGCCGCGCCGCCGAACGGGTCGAATCGGCCGAGTACGCCGAATCCAGGATGAGCCCCGGCGGCCGCGCCCGTGTCGAGCCGGAATTCTTCGCCGCAATGGTCAACGACCGCAGCGCTTCGGTCGATCCCGTGGACGACAATGTCTTCGACGACGAAGAGGCCGATCTCGACGACTTCGACGACGAGGAGCCGGTCCAGCGCCGCGCCAATGTGCGCAACTTCCGCTCGGACGCGGCGACGCGCGTGGAGGCGCCTGCGCCGCGCCCGGTGCAAGGCGCACGCGTTCAGCGCGAGGCGCAGACCTCGCTCATCGGCTCCGGCACGTTCGAGATGCCGTCGCTGCATTTCCTGTCCGAACCGAAGAACGTCGCGAAAGACCCGAGCCTGTCGAAGGACGCGCTGGAGCAGAACGCAAGGCTGCTCGAAGGCGTGCTCGAGGATTTCGGCGTCAAGGGCGAGATCATCCATGTCCGCCCGGGTCCGGTCGTCACGCTCTATGAGCTGGAACCTGCGCCCGGTATCAAATCCTCGCGCGTCATCGGCCTCTCCGACGACATCGCCCGCTCGATGAGCGCGATCGCCTGCCGCGTCGCCGTCGTGCCCGGCCGCAACGCCATCGGCATCGAACTGCCGAATGCCAAGCGCGAGACAGTCTATCTGCGCGAGATCATGGCGAGCCGCGACTTCGAAACCACCAAGGCGAAGCTCGCCTTGGCGCTCGGCAAGACCATCAACGGCGAGGCGGTCATCGTCGACATCGCCAAGATGCCGCATGTGCTGGTCGCCGGCACCACCGGCTCGGGCAAGTCGGTCGCCATCAACACCATGATCCTGTCGCTGCTCTACCGGCTCACCCCGCAGGAATGTCGGCTGATCATGATCGATCCGAAGATGCTCGAGCTCTCGGTCTATGACGGCATCCCGCATCTGCTCACGCCCGTCGTCACGGATCCGAAGAAGGCCGTGGTGGCGCTGAAATGGACTGTGCGCGAGATGGAGGACCGCTACCGCAAGATGTCCAAGGTCGGCGTGCGCAATATCGACGGCTTCAACGCACGCGTCAGCCAGGCCGAGAAGAAGGGTGAGAAAATCTCGCGCACCGTGCAGACCGGCTTCGACCGCCAGACGGGCGAGGCGATCTACGAGACCGAGGATCTCGACCTCGAGCCGATGCCCTATATCGTCGTCATCATCGACGAAATGGCCGACCTGATGATGGTGGCCGGCAAGGACATCGAAGGCGCGGTGCAGCGCCTGGCGCAGATGGCGCGCGCCGCCGGCATCCATGTCATCATGGCGACGCAGCGCCCGTCGGTCGACGTCATCACCGGCACCATCAAGGCCAATTTCCCCACCCGCATCTCATTCCAGGTAACGTCGAAGATCGACAGCCGCACCATCCTGGGCGAGCAGGGCGCCGAGCAGCTGCTTGGCATGGGCGACATGCTCTACATGGCGGGCGGCGGCCGCATCCAGCGTGTCCACGGTCCCTTCGTCTCGGACGACGAGGTCGAACGGATCGTCGGCCATCTCAAACTGCAGGGCGTGCCGGAGTATCTCGACGCCATCACCGAGGATGACGAGGAAGACGACGAGGACGGCGCCTCGGGCCGGGGCGGTTCCGGCGGCGGCGGCGGGGGCGGCAATTTCGAGGATTCCGATGATCCCTACGATCAGGCGGTGGCCGTGGTGCTGCGCGACGGCAAGGCCTCGACCAGCTACATCCAGCGCCGGCTGGGCATCGGCTACAACCGCGCGGCGTCAATCATCGAAAAGATGGAGAAGGAAGGCATCGTCGGCCCGGCCAACCACGCCGGCAAACGCGAGATTCTCGTTCCCACCGAGGACGATAAGTTCTAGCCCGGCGACGTCCACGGGAGGCGGCCGGCAACTTTGAACCCTCTGGCGCGTTGATGCGACCAAGCGCCGTGCGACCCGCCAAACTTAGGCCCAACTGGCGGTCCAGAGACTGCGACCAAGGCAAATCACAGGAAGTGACCGGCATGAAGACCCAGACAGATTTCGCTCCGACCCGCCGACAGCTGCTCGGCCTTGGCCTGGTGCTCGCTGGCGCCGCCGCCATCAATGTCGTGCCGGGCTTCCAACTTCTGGCCTTGGCTCAGGCCGCCGTTCCGCCGGCGGCGCAAAAGATCGCCGACCATTTTTCCTCGGTCAAATCGATGAGCGGCGAATTCGTGCAGTTCGGCCCGAAGGGCGAGCAGACCGGCGGCAAGTTCTTCCTCGAACGTCCCGGCAAAATCCGTTTCAACTATGACGGATCGTCGAATTTCCGGGTGATCTCGGACGGCAAGTCGGTCGTCATCCTCAACAAGAAGCTGAACACCTCCGACCTCTATCCGCTGTCGAAGACGCCCTTGAAGCTTTTGCTCGACGACCGGATCGATCTCTCGGGCGGGCGCGTGAAGGCCGTCAAGGAAGAAGACGACCTCACCACCATCCAACTCTCCGACAAGTCGGTGTTCGGCAACGCCAAGATCACCATGATGTTTGATCCGAAGACCTATGAACTGCGCCAGTGGACGATCACCGACGCGCAGGGCAAGGACACAACGGTGATGATCTTCAACGTCAAGGAAGGCGTCTCCATTCCGGACGGCACCTTCGCGATCGATTATACGGCGAACCGCGAGCTCAATACCAAGACGCGGTAGGTCCGCCCATATTCAGGGCAGGGCCGGCTTGCAGCGCGGGCCGGCTTGTCTTTATGGCGCGTGGCTGGCAGTAGATCGGCGATCTTTTGCCGGACCTGCCTGAATGCCCTTCACCATAGCCACCTGGAACATCAACTCGGTGCGTCTGCGCATGCCGATCGTCGAGCGGCTGCTCAAGGAGCACGCGCCGGACGTGCTCTGCCTGCAGGAAACCAAGGTCCCGGACGAGCTGTTTCCGGAAAAGGCTTTCCGCAAGGCCGGATACCAGCACATCCTGTTCCACGGCCAGAAAGGCTATCACGGCGTGGCGACGGTGGCGCGCCGGCCGATCGCGCTGGTCGAGAAGCGGCGTTTCTGCGAGATCGACGACAGCCGGCATCTCTCGGTCAGGGTCCAGGCCGGCGGCAGGTCGATTCTGCTGCACAATTTCTACGTTCCGGCCGGCGGCGATGAGCCCGACCCGGACATCAACCGGAAATTCCGCCACAAGCTCGATTTCGTCTATGAGATGAACAGCGTGCCGGCGAGCGAGCACGATGCCTCGATCCTGGTGGGCGACCTCAACATCGCGCCGCAGGAGCATGACGTGTGGTCGCACAAGCAATTGCTCAACGTCGTCAGCCACACGCCGGTCGAGACCGAAAACTTCGAGGCGATGCGGCGGGCCGGCGGCTGGGTTGACCTGATGCGGCTCAACGTGCCGGCCGAGCAAAAGCTCTACACCTGGTGGAGCTACCGCGCGAAGGACTGGCAAGCATCGGACCGCGGCCGGCGGCTCGACCATATCTGGTCGTCCGCCAATCTGGTGCCGAGCTTTGCCGGTTACGAGATTGTCAAGGCGGCGCGCGGCTGGGAGAAGCCGTCGGACCATGTGCCGGTCATCGCGAAGTTTGAATTGGATTGAGCGCTATCAATCGGCAGAGACGCTGCGGCGCGTCTATTCCGTAAACCGTGGCGCGAGCTCCTCGATGCGGGCGATCATCTCTTGGAATTCCTCCAGGATGCGCTCATGCAGCTGCACCGCGAGCTCCGGATATTCCTCGAGGATGCGGCGAAACATCTTTCGGCTCAAGCGGATAACTTCCGAATCGATCGCGGCCGAGGCGCTGGTCAGCCGGTTGGTGTCGGCGATAAGGGCCAGTTCGCTGAGCATGGCGCCGGGGCCTGCCGTGCCGATCGGGACGCGTTCGCCGGTGCCTTGCTCGCGATAGAGGACTATGCGCCCGCTGACGACGATATAGGCCGAGTCGGCCACGTCATCCTCGCGGTAGAGCTTGTGGTCGGCCTGCAGAAAAGTGGTCTCGGCGCCGAAGGCCAGCAGGCGCAACTGTTCCTGCGTGAAGCCCTGAAAAAGCTTCACGGCGGACAGGATGCGGATGTCGTCATCCAGCGCCATGCTAGCTGTGTCCCCGAGCGGTCAGTCCAGTCCCTCCTTTGGAGCGCCGTCTCCTTGCGGGAGCGCGCACTCCAACTTTCAATCACGCATCGTGCGATGCGTGCAGCGAGCCGATCCATCACCCTCCAGCATCAGGATCGTACCCGAGGCAATCCCGCCCGACCGCCTATCTGTTTGGTTCGACGCAATTCCGATCGGAAAACCGCTTTCACACTTTTCCTGGAATCGCTCTAGATCATGAAATGTTTAAGGAACCAGCTTGTAGCCGCCGCTTTCTGTCACAAGAATTTCGGCATTGGAAGGATCGCGCTCAATCTTCTGGCGCAGCCGGTAGACATGGGTTTCCAGCGTGTGGGTGGTGACGCCGGAATTGTAACCCCACACTTCTTCCAAGAGCACGTCGCGCGTTACCACCTTCTGGTCGGCGCGATAGAGATATTTGATGATCGAGGCTTCCTTTTCGGTCAGCCGCACCTTGGCGCCGCGCGGATCGATCAAAAGCTTCTGGCTGGGCTTGAAGGTGTAGGGGCCGACCGAGAAGGTGGCGTCCTCGCTCTGCTCGTGCTGGCGCAACTGCGCACGGATGCGCGCCAAGAGCACCGCGAAGCGGAAAGGCTTGGTGACGTAATCGTTGGCGCCGGCCTCGAGCCCCAGAATGGTGTCGGAATCGGTGTCGTGGCCGGTCAGCATGATGATCGGGGCCTTATAGCCGCCCTTGCGCAGGATCTTCACCGCCTCGCGACCGTCCATGTCTGGCAGGCCGACGTCCATGATGAGCAGATCGACAAGGCCGCCGCGCGCCGTGGCGACGCCTTTTGCGGCAGTGGCTTCCTGCTGGACGTCGAATTCCTCGTAAAGCGCCAGTTGCTCGACGAGGGTGGCTCGCAGGTCGTCGTCGTCGTCAACGATCAGAATGGTGCGTGATGTCATGATCAATCCGTTGTTTTAAAAAGAATATTCAGTTGACCTCCCCCCATTTATGCGGAAGCTCACCGGCGCAACAGTCGTTCACAGTGATTTGTTCCGTGAGACAATCATACAAGAAAAAACGCGCGCGCAATGCGGCAGGCGAATTTTTGCCGAAGGGGCTGCATGTCCTGGTTGTGCGTGCGAGGCCCGGCAACCCTGCGCAGGGATTGCTGCAAGCCGGCCAAACGGTGTTTCCCTGCGCCCTCGGGCGCGGCGGCATTTCCGCCAGCAAGCGTGAGGGCGACGGCGCGACGCCACTGGCTGCGATGCGGATATTGTCAGGCTATTTCCGCAACGACCAGTTTCCCGGCGGCCGCCGGACGGGGCTGGCGATGGCGCCGATCGGCCCGGATCTCGGCTGGTGCGAGGTGCCGGACGACCGCAACTACAATCGGCCGGTGAAGATCCCTTACGGCGCCAGCCATGAACGGATGCGGCGCGCCGACCGGCTCTACGATGTGTGCCTGGTGCTGGACTGGAACATCGTGCCGCGCCGGCGCGGGTGCGGCAGCGCGATCTTCTTCCATCTGGCGCGTCCCGGCTTCACGCCGACGCAAGGCTGCGTCGCGGTGACGGCGCGCACCATGGCGAGGCTGCTGCCGCTGCTGTCGGACCGGACCGTGGTGAAGGTGGTGAGGTAGGGGAGTAGGGGAGTAGGGGAGTAGGATATGTCACGGAGGACGCACGTCCACCGAAGCGAGATTGTCTGCCTACTCCCCTATTCCCTCAGTGCCGCTTAGGCTGCCAGCCGGTATCCAGCAATCCGATCCGGCCAAGCTCCCGGTTCATCGCCTTTGCGACGTCCCTGCGCTCGACGCCGATGTCGCGCAGCTGACGGTCGGAGAGATCCTCGACGGATTCGTCGGGAAGCCGAGCGGCGACCCCGGCCTGGCGCAGCCACTCGAATGCCGAACGCAGCCAAAGCGTGATGCCGGAGTTGGATTTCGGAGCGGCGTGGGACTTCAGGACGATCTCGGTCATGGCGCTATCCGTGTTCTCCGGATATCAAATCCGGTTTGATGGTTTATCGATGCAGCCATCTTGCCGGATTGAAAAACAAACGGGGAACGAGTAGTTCTTGTCCGATTATCAAGTTTTTTTTGGAGATAGGGATGGCCCGCTTGCTGCCCGGAACGCGTGCGTTGAGGACGTTCGAGGCAGCGGCGAGGCACCTCAATTTTACCCGTGCCGCGGACGAGCTTGGCCTGACGCCGGCGGCGGTCAGCCACCAGATCAAGGAAATAGAGGATCAGCTCGACCTCGTGCTGTTCACGCGCACCAGCCGCACCATGCGGCTGACCGAAGCGGGAAACGTTCTGTTCGAAGCCTCGGTCGATGCGCTCGACCTGCTTGGCCGCGCCGTTACCCGCGCGCGCAAGATGGCGAGAGGCACGGCGCTGCTGAAAGCGACGCTCGACGCGCAGTTCGCAACCAAGTGGCTGATGCGGCGCGTCGACGGTTTCCGCCGGCAAAAGCCGGGCGTCGAGTTGCGCTTCGACATTACCTATGAAGTCAGGGATTTCGAGCGGGACGATGTCGATATCGGCATTCGTTTCGGTACCGGTAAATATCCCGGGCTCTGCGCGCACCGGCTGTTCGAGAACATCATCATCCCCGTCTGCAGCCCGGCGCTGCTCGCCTCAGGCCCGCCGCTGAAGGAGCCGCGCGATCTCTTCCACCATACGCTGGCGCATATCGAATGGTCACGGCAGGGCGTCACTTGGCCGAACTGGAGCATGTGGATGCACGCGGCAGGGGTCGAAGATTTCGACGACAGCCGCACCCTTGTCTTCGGGTCCTCGGCCGACGCCGCGCAGGCGGCGCTCGACGGCAATGCGGTGGCGCTTGCCGACTTCGCCATGGTGGCCAACGACCTTTCGCAAGGGCGGCTGATCCGGCCCTTCGAACTCGGCATCAAGGTCGCGCCGGAGTTCGCCTATTTCCTGGTTTATCCGGAAGCGATGAAGGACGACGCGCGCATCGTCGCCTTCCGCGAATGGCTTCTCGACGAAGTCACGAAAGACGCAGACGCGGGTTAGCGACACTCCGGACCGCTCTCTCTGTTTATTGGGCGCAATTCCGACGGAACCGTTTCACACTTTTCCTGGAAGTGCCCTAGCCTGCCGGCGCGGCCGGCGCGCCGAACCAACCGATCACGGCGCCGATGATGAGCAGCACGCCGAGCCAATGGCCGGCATCGATCAGCGTGAGGTCCCAGCCAAAGCCCTGATAGCGGTGGTTGACCGACAGCGTGGTGGCGACGAAGCCAAACCAGAGCACAAAGCCGAAGATCACGCCGGCGAGCGGGTTGGGCTCGCCGCCGGTCATCGCGCCGACCACCAGCGTCATGACCAGCGCCATGACGAGCTCGGCGACGAAGCTGACGATGAACGGAACGGCCGAGCGCTTCATCGTCGCCGGATCGAGCTTTGCCGCCTTCAGCCAGGGCCTGCTCAGGCCCATGTACCAGGCGGCACCGAACAGCCACGCCACGACGGCTGCGGCGATCACTGCCAGCCAGTTCACCGTTGAGAAATCCATAGAATCCCCTCCCGAAAGATGAGCGATGGAATCCCTGTTCGCCGGCTGCGTCAAGCCGAAGCGGCGGAAACCCATCGCCACACGGTCGTGCGCTTGACCTCGGCATCCTCCAGCACGCGCGTCACCGGCACCTGGTAGACGGCGAGCGATTGCAGTCCGGTCTTCGGCAGATAGGCGCGCCCGGGATCGCCGACGAGGATGTCGGCGCCGCGCGCCTTGAGGCTCGTGAACCACGGCGTCAGCCTCTCCGCCAAAGGCTTGTCGTAGAAGACATCGCCGGCCAAGACGACGTCCCAGCCGTCATCCGTGCCGATGGAGTCCGCATCCAGGAAATCGGCCTTCACGCCATTGGCTTCCAGGTTGAGGGCGATAACCGTCGCGCAAAAGGGATCGATATCGGCCGCGGTCACTTCAGCCGCGCCGGCCTTCAAGGCAGCGATGGCGACCACGCCGGAGCCGGAAGCGAAGTCGAGCACGCGTTTGTCCTGCACCGTCGCCGGATGGTCGAGCACATAGCGGGCAAGGCCCTGGCCGCCGGCCCAGGCGAAAGCCCAGAAGGGCGGCGGCAGGCCGATCTCGGCCAGCTCCTCCTCGGTGCGCAGCCAGAGGTCGTGCGCCTCGTCAGCCAGGTGCAGCAGCACTTCCGGCACATGCGGCGGCGCCATCAGCGCCGTATTGTCGAGGATGAATGTCCTTGCGTTTTTGGGGGTGAGTCTGGTCACGGCGCCGGGTCGAGGCCGGCCATGCGGCAGACTTCTTTCCACTCTGCCGGCGTCACCGGCTGCACGGAAAGCCGGCCAAGCCGCACCAGCGCCATGTCGGCCAGCTTCGGATTGGCCTTGACCTGTTCCAGCGTCACCGGCTTCGGCACGTCCTCGCAGGCGCGGATGTCGACGCATTCCCAGCGTGGATCGTCGGTGGTGGAGTCGGGGTGGGCAAGCGCGCAGACCTCGGCGATGCCGACGATGTCGAGGCCTTCATTGGAATGGTAGAAAAAACCGAGATCGCCGATCTGCATGGCTTTCATGTTGTTGCGCGCGGCGTAGTTGCGCACGCCGTCCCACTGCGTGCCGGCCTTGCCCTTCGCCTTCAGCGCCTCGAAGGAGAAGACCGAAGGTTCGGACTTGAACAGCCAGTAGTTCATCTCAGTTGTTCCCTTGCCATTGTCGGTTCGCTACGATTGAAGCCTTGGCGCTCTTCCTTATCCTTTCCCCGTACTCGCGGGGAGCGGGAGCGCCAGCGACCGGTCACGCGGCGGCAGGCTTCTGGAAGACCCAGTTCCATGGACGGATTTCGACGCTTTCGAACAGGCCGGCCTTGGCATAAGGGTCGGCGGCCGCCAGGGCTTGCGCGCCGGCCATGTCGGGCGCCTCGATCATCACCAGGCTTCCGTCAGGCTTGCCGGCAGCGTCGAGGAAGGGACCTGCAAAGGCAAGTCTTCCTTCGCTGATCAGGCCTTCCAGGAACGCCGCATGCGCCGGCCTTGTGTCGGCGCGCAGCTGCAAGCTGCCGGGCTTGTCCTTGCAAATCAATGCAAACAGCATGTTTCAACTCCGAGGCTTCAGATGTCGGTTTCGGTTTTGAGCGGCCGCGTCATCAGCGCCGTCACCGCCTGGCCGATGGTCACCTTGCCATCGAGGATAGCGGCGACCGCGGCAATGATCGGCGCCTCGATGCCGTGCTCGGCGGCTATGCGGGCGGCAATGGCGGCCGTCGGCACACCTTCGGCGAGCGGCAGGCCGGTGAGCTCCTTGCCTTGACCGAGCGTCAGGCCATAGGCGAAGTTGCGCGACTGCGCCGAGGAACAGGTGAGCAGCAGGTCGCCGAGGCCGGAGAGCCCCATCAGCGTCTCCGGCCTGGCGCCGAAGGCGGCGCCGATGCGGCGCAGCTCGACGAAGCCGCGCGTCACCATGGCGGCCTGGGCGCTGGCGCCAAGCTTGGCTCCGGTGACGGCGCCGGCAGCAATGGCGAAGACGTTCTTCAGCGCGCCGCCGATCTCGACGCCGATGAGATCGTCGCTGGAATAGCAGCGCAGGTTCTCGGCCGAGAAGCGGGCGGCGAGATCGGCCGCCAGTTCTCCGTCGCGGCCGGCCACCACCACGGCCGTCGGCAGGCCGCGCGCGACATCGTTGGCGAAGCTCGGGCCGGAAAGTGCCGCGACCGGGTTGTCGGGCAGGTTTTCCTCGACGATCGAGGACAGCAGCGCCCCGGTGTCTCGCTCGATCCCCTTGGCGCAGAGGACCAGCGGCACGCCGGATGGCACATGGCCGGCGGCAGCGGCCAGAACCGCGCGCAGCGATTGCGCCGGCGTTACCGCCAGCACGCAATTCGCACCGTCGAGCGCAGCAGCGATATCGCTGGTGGCGACGATGCCGGGCTCGATCGCGATGCCGGGCAGATAGTGCGGGTTTTCGCCACGGTCGATCGCTGCGACGGTGTCGGGATCGCGGGCATAGAGGCGGACAAAATGGCCGGCGCGCAGCATGGCGAGCGCCAGCGCCGTGCCCCAGGCGCCGCCGCCAAGCACCGCTACGCGCCAGCCGCTGGGCGCCTTGGCCTGTGCGCCGTTCGTGACCGCGTCAGTCATGCCTTTGCCCCGCGACGGCCCGAGCCGACCAAGGGAGCGGAAACACTGTCCAGCGGCCAGCGCGAGCGCGGCACGAAGTCGGCGGCGCTCGCGTCGACCATCCCGGCGCGCAGCCGCTCGATGCCCGCCCAGGCGATCATCGCGGCATTGTCGGTGCAAAGCTTTTGCGGCGGCGCGACGAATGCGAAGCCGGCCTTGGAACAGCGCGCCTCCAACGTCGCCTTGATCGTGCGGTTGGCGGCGACGCCGCCGGCGACGACCAGCGCCGGCTTTGCCGTCTCGGGAAATTCCTTGCGGAAACGGGCGAGCGCCCGCGCGACACGGTCGCCCAGCGCATCGGCCACCGCAGCCTGGAAGGAGGCGCAGATGTCGGCGACGTCCTGGTCGCTGAGCGGCGCGATTGCCGTTGCCGCCTGGCGCACAGCCGTCTTCAGGCCGGAGAAGGAGAAATCCGGCTGCGCCGACCCTTTCATCGGACGCGGGAAGGCAAAGCGGCTCGCATCGCCGCTGGCCGCTGTCTTTTCTACGTTGGGCCCGCCCGGATAGGGCAGGCCAAGCATCTTGGCCGTCTTGTCGAAGGCTTCGCCCAGCGCATCGTCGATGGTCGTTGCCCAGCGCTGGTAGTCGCCGACGCCGCGTACAGCGACGATCTGGGTGTGGCCGCCGGAGACCAGCAGGAGCAGATAGGGAAAGTCGAGCCCCTCGGTCAGCCGGGCAGTCAGCGCGTGACCTTCGAGGTGGTTGATGGCGATCAGCGGCTTATTCGCAGCGGCGGCAATCGCCTTGGCAGTCATCAGACCAACGATCAGCCCGCCGACCAGCCCCGGCCCGGCAGTCGCGGCGACGGCGTCGACCTCATCGAGCGATACGGCCGAATCGGTCAGCGCTGCCTCGACGATCCCATCCAGCGCCTCGACATGGGCGCGCGCGGCAATCTCGGGCACGACGCCGCCGAAGGCGGCATGCTCCTCGATCTGGCTCAAGACGACATTGGAGAGGATTTCGGGCGCGGAGTCGCCGTCCAGCGCCACCACGCTGGCGGCCGTCTCATCGCAGCTTGTCTCAATGCCCAGAACGCGGATCAATTCGTCGCTGTCCTCGAAGATTGTGTCTCCGACCTTTCCTATATAGGAGGTCTGTCGATAGTCAGGTGGTGCCGGCCTGCGAATGGCGGTTTTCTGCGCTTCCGGCGCTCACGTACCCAAAAGTACGCTCCGCTCCGGTTCTCGAAATCCGCCATTTTCGGCTCGGCCTGACCTGAATCTCGGCAGACCTCGGAATCGCCTCGGGGGTTATCACGGACCGCGCGCCATGCAAACAACCTTGAAAATCGGAACACGCGGCAGCCCGCTGGCGCTCGCCCAGGCGCATGAAACGCGGGCGCGGCTCATGCAGGCGCATGGCCTGCCCGAGCAGGCCTTCGAAATTGTGCCGATCTCGACCAGCGGCGACCGCATTCAGGACCGGCCGTTGTCGGAAGCGGGCGGCAAAGGCCTGTTCACCAAGGAGATCGAGGAAGCGCTGCTCGATCGCCGCATCGATATCGCCGTGCATTCCTCGAAGGACATGCCGACGGTGCTGCCCAACGGGCTGGAGCTTTCCGTCTTCCTGCCGCGCGAGGACGCGCGCGACGCCTTCATCGGCAAGACCGCGAAGCGGATCGCCGATCTGCCGCATGGCGCCACGATCGGCTCGTCGTCGCTCCGGCGCCAGGCGCTGCTCCGCCGGATGCGGCCGGACCTCAATGTGGTGATGTTCCGCGGCAATGTGCAGACCAGGCTGCGCAAGCTGGATGAGGGCGTGGCCGAAGGCACCATCCTCGCCTATGCGGGGCTGAAGCGGCTCGGGCTCGAGAGCGTGATCACCGATCTGATGCCGCTGGATGTCTTTCCGGCGGCGCCGGGGCAGGGGGCGATCGGCATCGAAAGCCGCATCGGCGACGGCGTGGTCGAAAATATGCTGGCGGCTATTCACGACATGCCGACCGGCCAGGCGCTGGCTTGTGAGCGCGCCTTTCTTGCTGCGCTCGACGGCTCCTGCCGCACGCCGATCGCCGGCCATGCGATCGTCTCGGACGAATACCTGTCTTTCGCTGGGCTTATCATCTCGCCCGACGGCACCGAGTCGCATGAGATCAATTTGGATGGCCCGGCCCGGGACGCGGCGAATATCGGCGCGGAAGCCGCGCGGGCCGTTCGCGCCAAGGCCGGCGCAAAATTCTTCGACGGCTGGGCCTGACATGGTCCGCGTCCTGGTGACGAGGCCGGAACCGGGCGCCTCCCGCACGGCCCGGCGGCTTCTGGCCCAGGGGTTCCAGCCCGTCCTGCTGCCACTGACGGAAACAGTGGCGTTGCCGGTCGAGGCAAGCGTCTTTCCCGCTGCTGCCGCGGTTGCCGTCACCAGCGCCAGTGCGGTGCGCTATGCGCCCAAGGAACTGGTCGCCGCGCTTGCCGCGCTGCCTTGCCATGCGGTCGGGACAAGGACGGCGGAAGCCTGCCGTGCGGCTGGATTTACGTCCGTCTTTGAAGGCCCAGGCGATGCCGAAGCACTGGCCGGCCAGATAACCGCCGAACTTACGGGCAAGGAGATGGTTTATCTTTGTGGCCGGGTGCGCTTTCCGGTGTTCGAAGAACGGCTGGCGGCAGCCCGGGTGCGTGTCCGGCCTGTCGAGACCTACGACACCATCGAATTCGATTATGGCGACGATGCCGTCGTTGCCCGATTGTCGGGCACGCCGGTCGAGGCAGTGCTGCTCTATTCGGCCAAGGCGGCACCCGTGATGATTGGCCTGGCCATGCGCCCAGCACTGCGGCATCTCTTTGAACGGGCGGAGTTTTTGGCCCTGTCCGTAAGAATCGCCAAAGAATTGGACGGGGTTGGCGGGCAAAAGGTTCGCATTGCCTCTAAATCCGACGAGGACGCGCTGTTCCAGCTTTTGTCGCTACCGGGCTGAGCCGCGTCATCACACCGCCCCTTTTCACCGCTTGGTGATGTGGTAGAGCATCCTTGAGCTCTAGACCCTTCGAACCATCCTCAAGCCAATTTGCGGAGCCCAAGCATGGTCAAGACGCCTAAGGTGCGACATTCGAAGAGCCGCCGCGAGCCGGTGACCATCGAACTCGAACCCGGCGCCGTCTCGCGAATCACCGACGAGGATGCCGCCAATACCGATACCAACACGGAACGAACCGACGAGGCGAAGGCAGAGGAAGGGGCTGCTGCTTCGCAGCCGGAAGCTCCCGAAGAGCCGATCCATGCCGAACAGGCCGACATCGAGCCGTGGGAACACACCGACGCGGCGCGGGGCGGAGCTGACCAGGCTGGAACCAACAAGGATGGGGCGCAAGCATCCTATCCGGGCACGGATGAGGCTCCGAAGAGCGAACCAAAAAGCTTCGGCTACAGTTTCGAGGATGCGTCGGCAGCCAAGACCAATTCTGCCGCCTCGGCGTCGAAGCCGAGCGAAACCCGAAGCGACGATCGCGACTTCCCGGCCGCCAGGCGCTCAGGCGTCAACATGATTGCTGCCGGCGTGATCGGCGGCGTTGTCGCGCTTGCCGGCGCCGGTCTTCTGCAAGCGGTAGGGCTGCTCGGTTCTCCGACTTCGGTCGGCGGGCCCTCGCCCGACGGCGTCACCGGCGAGATCGCTTCGCTGAGAAGCCAAATCGCGGCACTTAAGGAGGCGGCCGATACCGGCGCTTCGGCCAAGGTCGACGGCCTGTCCTCGGCGCTCGACCAGGTGAAGTCGGACCTCGCGGCGCTGAAATCCTCGCCCGGCCAGGGCGACGACGGCGCCGCGCTCAAGGCGCTCACCGACAAGGTCGGCCAGGTCGAGACGTCGGTCGCCGACCTGCAGAAGGCCGGAAATGCTGCACCGGTCGATGTCGCCCCGCTCAACGAGAAGCTCGCCGGGCTCGACGCGCTTGTGAAATCGGCGGGCGACGCGGCGAAGGCGGCGGACAGCCGGATCGCGGCGCTGGAACAGTCGGTGCAGCAGCTCTCCGGCAAGGTCGACGCGCAGGCCTCGCAGCCGAAGATCGCGTTGGCGATTGCCGCTTCGGCGCTGAAGGCGGCGCTCGATCGCGGTGCGCCGTTCGCGACCGAGCTCGACACGTTCGCCGCCATTGCGCCTGACTCGCCGGAGCTTGGCGTTCTGCGCGGCTATGCGGAAAAAGGCGTGCCCACGCGAGCCACCATCGCTTCCGGGGCCGAAGCCGCCGCCAACGCCATGATCGAAGCGGCAACGCCGGTCGACCAGAATGCCGGCTTCTTCCAAAGCCTGGTGTCGAGCGCGAAATCGCTGGTGCAGGTGCGGCCGGTCGGCGCCGTCGAAGGCAAGGGAGTGCCGGAAACGGTCGCGCGCATTGAAGTGGCAGTCAACCAGGGCGACTATGCCAAGGCGCTCGCCGAATACGATACCCTGCCCGATGCGTCGAAGGCGGCCGGCGCCGACTTCGCCAGCAAACTGAAGGCGCGGCTCGAAGTCGAAAAGCAGATCGAAGCGCTGATTGCCGGCGCGACCAAGGCATGAGGACCGTCAGATGATCCGCATCCTCGCCTTCCTCGCCGTCGTGTTCGCGCTGGGGCTCGGCTTTGCCTGGCTGGCCGACCGTCCGGGCGAGATGATCATCACCTTCAACGGTTACCAGTACCAGGTCACGCTGATGGTGGCGGCGGTGGCGATCGTCGCCGTGGTCGCAGCGGTGATGATCGTCTGGTGGCTGATCAAGTCGCTGTGGAACAGCCCCTATGCGATCTCGCGCTATTTCCGGGTCCGCCGCCGCGATCGCGGCTACCAGGCGCTGTCGACGGGGATGATCGCGGCCGGCGCCGGCGACGGCGCGCTGGCGCGTAAGAAGACCAAGGAGGCGGCCAAGTTGATCAGTTCCGACCAGGAGCCGCTGATCAACCTGCTCGATGCGCAGGCCTCGCTGCTCGAAGGCGACCATGACGGCGCGCGGGAAAAGTTCGAGCGCATGCTCGATGATCCGGAGATGCGACTGCTCGGCCTGCGCGGGCTCTATCTCGAAGCTGAGCGACTGGGCGACCGCAACGCCGCGCGCCACTATGCCGGTCGTGCCGCAGCTGTGGCACCGCAGCTTGCCTGGGCGGCGGAATCGACGCTTGAAGAGCTGACCGAGCGCGGCGACTGGGACGGCGCGTTGAAGCTGGTCGAGGCGCAGAAATCGACAAGGCAAATCGAACGCGATGCCGCCAACCGCCGCCGCGCCGTGCTGCTCACCGCCAAGGCGCAGGCGCTGGTCGACAGCGATCCGAACGCTGCCCGGACCGCGGCGCTCGAAGCCAACAAGCTGGCGCCCAATTTCGCGCCGGCCGCGGTGATCGCGGCCAACCTGCTGATTAAGCACAACGATGTGCGCAAGGGTTCCAAGATCCTGGAGACCGCTTGGCGGGCCGAACCGCATCCGGACATCGCCGAGCTCTACATCCATGCGAGGCCGGGCGATGCCGTGCTCGATCGCCTCAACCGGGCGAAAAAGCTGCAGCAATTGAAGAAGAACCATGCCGAATCGTCGATGGCGGTGGCGCGCGCCGCGCTCGACGCGCAGGATTTCGCCACCGCCAGGCGCGAGGCGGAATCCGCCATCCGCATTGATCGCCGCGAAGGCGCCTATCTGTTGCTGGCCGACATCGAGGAGGCCGAAAGCGGCGACCAGGGCAAGGTGCGGCAGCTGCTGTCCAAGGCTGTGCGCGCGCCGCGCGATCCGGCCTGGGTGGCGGACGGTGTCGTCTCGGAGCGCTGGGCGCCGGTATCGCCGATCACCGGCAAGCTCGACGCGTTCACTTGGCGCGCGCCGATGGAGCGGCTCGGGCAACTAATCGACAGCGAGGTTGAGGAGGCGGTTCCCGCGATCGCTGCATCGGCGCCCGCTTTGCCGGCTGACGAGAGAGCGATCGACCTTGAGCCCGATAGTTCGGCCGAGAAGGCGGCCGCCGAGGCGCCGAACGGCATCGAGAGGGAAACCGCGGTCGCCGCCGCCGATGACACGGTGGTCGAGCAGGCGCCGGAGTTGCCGCGCTTGCCGGATGATCCCGGCGTGACGCCGGAAGACGAGGCGGAAAAATCGCCGCGCCGGTTTCGTTTGTTTTGAGGCTCGGCTTGGCGGACAGGGAAAAAGCATCGATGTTCGAACGCGTATTGTCCTTCCTGAGGGATTTGCCTGCTGCGGGCGCGAGCAAGCCAAGCGCGGACGATCCGCGCGTCGCGGCCTCGGCGCTGCTCTATCACGTGATGAACGCCGACGGCGTGCGCCAGGATATCGAGTGGGAGCGCTTCAAGGAGATCCTGGCCGAGACCTATTCGATCAGCGGCGACGAGCTCGACGCGCTGGCCGCCGCCGGCGAGCGTGCCGATAACGAGGCGATCGACCTCTATGCCTTCACGAGCGTGCTCAAGCGCCATCTGGATGCCGAGGCGCGCAAGGCCTTCATCGGCCTGATGTGGGAGATCGTCTACGCCGACGGCGAGCTGCACGAGCTCGAGGACAACACCGTCTGGCGCGTCGCCGAACTGATCGGTGTCGAGCGCCACGACCGCATCGAGGCGCGCCGCAAGGCGGCGGCCGAAGCCCCGGGCGCTCGGGGCACATCGAGCGACGAATAGCTGGACCTTTCTTCTTCCATGCCACCCAGACCCAGGCCGAGACCAAAAATCCTGATCGTGCTGCATCAGGAGACTTCGAGCCCCGGCCGCGTCGGCCATATGCTTCTGGAAGAAGGTTTCGATCTCGACATTCGCCGGCCGCCGCTTGGCGAAGAGCTTCCCTGCACTTTGGACGGCCACGCCGGGGCGGTGATCTTCGGCGGGCCGATGAGCGCCAACGACCAGGACGAGTTCGTCCGGCGTGAGACCGAGTGGCTCGAAATCCCGCTCAAGGAAAACCGGCCTTTTCTTGGGATCTGCCTCGGCGCGCAAATGCTCGCCAGGCATCTTGGCGGCAGGGTCGAGGGTCATGGCGAAGGACTGGTCGAGATCGGCTGGTATCCGCTGAAGGCGACCGACGCCGGCAAGAAACTGCTGCACTGGCCGGAGATGGTCTACCAATTCCACCGCGAGGGCTTTTCCCTGCCGAAGGACGCGACGCTGCTCGCCACGGCCGAAACCTATCCCAACCAGGCTTTCCGGTATGGCGAGAATGCCTGGGGCATCCAGTTCCATGGCGAGCTAACCAGGGTGATGATGCAGCGCTGGGTGGTGCGCGGCGCGCATCGCTTCGAGCTGCCGGGCGCGCAGCCCGGCCGCGATCATCTCGGCGGCCGGCTGATCTGGGACATGCACCTCAAGCGCTGGCTCGGCGAATTTTTGAGCCTGCTCTTCGGCAAGCCGGCCGTCGGATAGATTTTGCCGCAATTGCAGAGGGAAGCCGCTGCTCTCTTCTAGTCCGGCCGTCAAGTTGCTGCGCCGGCAATTAGTTCCTGCTATTCAAATGCCGCACCTGCCGCAGCGCAGGGAACAACCAAGCCCAGATCCCGGCAACCGCGATGGCGCCGATGCCGCCGATCACCACCGCCGGCACGGTGCCGATCAGCGCCGCCATGGTGCCGGCGCGGAACTCGCCAACCTCATTGGAAGCGCCGACGAAGACCTGGTTGACGGCGTTGACGCGGCCGCGCACCTCGTCGGGCGTCCAGAGCTGGATCAGCGTCTCGCGGATATAGACGCTGAACATGTCGGTGGCTCCGAGCATGGCGAGCGCCACGATCGACAGCCAGGTGATGGTCGAGACGCCGAACAGGACGGTGAAGGCGCCGAACAAGGCGACGAAACCGAGCATGATCTTGCCGGCATGGTCGCGGATCGGATGGCCGGCGAGCCAGACGGCCACGGCGATGGCGCCGATGCCAGGCGCCGAGCGCAGCAGGCCGAGGCCCCAGGGCCCAAGCTCCAGAATGTCGCGGGCATAGACCGGCAGCAGCGCCGAGGCGCCGGAGAGCAGCACCGCGAACAGGTCGAGCGAGATCGCGCCGAGCACGATCTTCTCGCCCCAGATGTAACGAAAGCCGGCAAACAGGGTCTGCATCGTCGGCTTGTCGGTAGCCGTCTGCTGCGCGGGCTTGGGGATGGTGAAGACGAGCAGCGCGGCGACAAGCATCAGGATCGCCGCAGTAGCGTAGGCGATCTCCGCCGAAAGGCCGTAGAGCAGGCCGCCGGCGACCGGGCCGACGATGGTTGCCGTCTGCCAGGCGGACGAATTCCAGGCAATGGCGTTGGCGAAATCCTGTGGCGGCACCAGATTGGCGACCAGCGAGGACGAGGCCGGCCCGTAGAAGGCGCGGGCGATGCCGAACATGGCGAGCACGACGAAGATCGGCAGCGGGCCGCCAAGGCCGCGCAGCGTCAGCAACAACAGAGTGAGCGCACAGCCGGCCTCGACGAACGACGCCAATGTCATGATCAGGCGGCGGCCGAAGCGGTCGGCGACGACGCCGGTGACAAGCACCAAGAGCAGCGACGGCAGGAACTGGACGATGCCGACGATGCCGAGGTCGAAGGGATTGCGCGTCAGGTCGTAGATCTGCCAGCCGACGGCGACGGAGACGATCTGGGTGGCGAAAGTGGTGAGGAAGCGCGCCGTCCAGTAGCTGAGATACGGCCGGTGCCGGAAGGCGGCGTAGCGCTGTTCAGGTGAAGTTGCTTCGGCGGTCATGATTCGAGGGCCCCGTTGTGACATCGACCGGCGGGGCACTTCCACGGTGGGCGCTGTTCCGGCCGGAGACCTTTAGCCCAGTTCGCCTCGACGCGCGCGCAAAAAATCGGCGCGGCATGAAGGATCTTCGGATTGTCGTTCACGGTGGAAAGAGGCTCAGTCTCTCAGCGCGGCGGAAATCGCTTGCAACCCGCCGCGCAATTCCGCCTCCTTCGGCCAGCCGAAGCCGACGCGGAAGAAGCGCTTCGGCATCTCGAACCAGTGGCCGGGGCCGACATAAGTGCCGTGTTCTTCCAGGAGCCGCAAGTAGAACCGGTCGAGGTCGAAACCTGCATCGACATTCAGCCGCGGGAAGCCGACCACACCGCCTTGCGGACGCACCCAGTCGACCAGCGGCTCGCCGTCGATCCAAGCCTGGACGATATCGCGGCGCTTGGCCATCTCCGGCAACAACGATGCAAGGAAGGCATCGCGCCGCTCGATCATGAAGCGTGCAATCGCCTCGTCGATGACACTGCCGCAGATGCCGATCTGCTCCTTGGCGGCGAGGAACGTCTCTTGCAGAGCGTGGTCCTTGCTGACCAGCCAGCCGATGCGGATGCCCGGAATGCCGAATGCTTTCGAAAGGGAACAGACGCTGATCGCGCTTGGACTGAGCGATGCCGCGGAGGGCAGGCGCTCGCCATAGGACAGATCGCGATAGGTTTCGTCGACCAGAAGCCGGCAGCGGCGGCTTTCGGCAAGCGCGACCAACGCGTCGAGATCGGCGCCGGTCATCATCGTGCCGGTCGGGTTGTGCGGGCAGGTGACGCTGATCAGCCTGGTGTTCGGCCGCACCGCCGCCGCGACCCGCGCGACATCCACGGCGAAGCCCTCGTCGAAGTCGAGATCGACATAGCTGATCGCGCAGCCGATCGCCTTGGGCGTCTCGATATTGGTGGCATAGTTCGGCCGCACGACGACGAGATGGTCATCGGCCGAAAGCAGCGAGGTGGCAATGATGAACAGCGCGCCGGCAGCGCCGGCGGTAACCAGCACGTCGTCCGGGGAGAGCCCTTTGTCCTGCCCGGCGATCAGCGCGCGCAATTCCTTGTCGCCGCGATGCTCGCCGTAGAACAAGGTGAGGTCGGGCAGCGAGAGGCCGATATCGGCAAGCTTCTGGTCGGCGATCGAGCTTTCGGAGAGATTGAAGCGGATCCGGTCGTAGCCGTATTCCTCCGGCGCTTCTTTCTCGATCACCATCCTCGCATAGTTCATGGCTCACCCGAACAGCCTTCGCTTGTCTTATCCAAGCCAAAAGCAGGAAGCCTGCCAAGGCGGATTTCTTGACAGGCTTCTTCAAACCGTTGGCACAGGGCCAAGATCGACTAGGCGGGGGCCTTTACCTTCCTGGCCTTTGCCGGCTTCTCCGGCTCGGCTTCGGCCTTGCGGCCGAGGCCGATCGACTTGGCGAGCTCGGAGCGCGATGCCGCGTAGTTAGGCGCGACCATCGGGTAGTCTGCCGGCAGGCCCCATTTGGTCCGGTAGGCTTCCGGGCTCAGCCCGAAATGCACGCCGATATGACGCTTCAGCGATTTGAACTTCTTGCCGTCCTCGAGGCAGATGATGTAGTCCGGCGTCACCGAGCGCCGGGGATTGACGGCAGGAACGGGCGGCGGTGCCGGCGGAGTCGGCGGCTGGTTCAGCGCGCCGATCGAGGAGGCGACATTGGCGATGAGTTCGCCCAGGCCCGAAGCAGGCAGCCGGTTCTTGGCGACATAGGCCGACACGATGTGGGCGGTGAGCTCGAGCAGGTCGACATCTTCCTTGGCTGTATTGGTTTCCTCGTCCACGTCAGTCCTCCTCTATGCCGCACGGCCGCAAATCGGGATGAAAAATCAGCGCGCTGCCGCGCTCTTGGCGCGCCGAGGCGGGCGCATGTGCGGCAGGCCGGCGGATTCCTAGTCGGCAAATCTGCGCGGCGCAACGACAGGTCGTGCGACTACACGTTATTTTGAACGACTATACTGAAAAGTAAAAATATCAGACGATCAGCGCCTTATCGCGCCACAGTCGAAACCCGCCTTCGAAGGCACGTGTGTTGTCGCCGCGCCTGGATTTTGCAGGCAATTCATCGAGCTTGTCGACATTGCCGCCGCCGATGACCACATAGTCCGGCTGCAAGGCGGCGCGAAGCCTGTTTACGACATCGAAAACGTATCTGCGCCATTTTTTCTTGCCGTGCTTTTCCAGGCCGCGCTCGCCGACATAGTCCTCGAAGCTGCCGCCCTTCTTGTAAGGAAGATGAGCAAGCTCCATCGGCTGCCCGACATTGTCGAGGATCATGGCGGCGCCCAGGCCGGTGCCGAGGCCGAGGAACAGCATACGGCCGCCGTCATAGCTGCCGATCGCCTGCAGGAGCGCGTCGTTGACGACTTTGACCGGCTTGCCGAAGGCGGCGGCGAAATCATAGCCGTTCCAGCCCTTGCCGAGATTGAAGGGGTCGAGCGAAGGCTTGTTGTCCCTGACCGGGCCAGGGTAGCCCATCGAAATGACGTCGTAATCCAGGCCCTCGGCCAGCTTCTTCACCGAAGCCACCATCTGCTCAGGTGTCAGGCCCGGCCCGGAATCGGTGCGGCGCATCTCGCCGCCGGCGCTGGTGAGAATTTTCACACGCGATCCGCCGACGTCGATGGTGAGGACGACCTGCCCGTCCTTCGTCGAAGCCCGTTTTGCTGCTTTCGCCATCCGGTCCCCCGAGAAGCTATTTCGTCGGATTGATCCAGCCATTGGGCGGGCCGAAGCCGTTCATGGCGTCGGCCGGCCCCCAGGTCTTCGGCGCGTAAATCGGAGGCGGCGTGGTGTCGCCAAGCACCGGTCCGACGATCCGCCACGCAAGCTCGGCCGCGTCCTGGCGCGTGAAGAGCTGGCCGTTGCCGTTCATCGCGTCGCCGATCAGCCGCTCATAGGGCGGCATATCGCCCTTGGTGTCGTCGAGCGCGGTCAGTTCCACCTGCTCGCCGATCATGTCGTCGCCGGCTACCTTGCGCTGGGCGCCGATCGAGATCGCCACCTGCGGATCGATACGGAAACGGACATAGTTGGCGTCGCCCGGCTTGATCGGATCGAAGACGTCGAGCGGCGGGCGCTTCAGCCGCACGATCACTTCGGTCGCATGCACTGGCATGTTCTTGCCGGCGCGGATGAAGAAGGGCACGTCCTGCCAGCGCCAGGTGTCGACGAAGAAGCGTACGGCGGCGAAGGTCTCGACCGGCGAGTTCGGCCGCACGCCCGGTTCGGCCAGATAGCCGTCGAACTGGCCGCGCACGACATCGTCCTTGGTCAAGGTGCGGATGGCGCGCAGCACCTGCACCTTCTCGTCGATCAAATCGTCGGCAGAGCGGCCGACCGGCGGCTCCATGGCGAGCAACAGCAGGATGTTGAGCAGATGGTTCTCGATGACGTCGCGGATGCAGCCGACGTCGTCATAGAATTTGCCGCGGCCTTCGATGCCGAAATCCTCGGCCATGGTTATCTGCACGCTCTCGACGAAGTTGCGGTTCCAGATCGGCTCGAGGAAAGCGTTGGCGAAACGGAAATAGAGCAGGTTCTGGATCGCTTCCTTGCCGAGATAGTGGTCGATGCGGAAGATGGACTGTTCGTCGAACACCAGGTGCAACACGCGGTTCAGCCAGCGGGCCGACTGCAAATCGTGGCCGAAAGGCTTTTCGACCATCAATCTGGCGCCCCGCGCGGTGCCGGATTGTTCGAGCCCCTGGACGACGGTTTCGAACATGGTGGGCGGCACTGCCATGTAATGCAGCGGCCGCTGCGCCGAGCCGAGCGCCGTCTTCAATCTCTCGAATGTCGCCGGGTCGCGATAGTCGCCGCTGACATAGCGCAGCAGCGAGGCGAGCTTGGCGAACACCGTGTCGTCGACGGCGCCCAGCGCATTGACGATGCCGTCGCGGGCACGGTCCACCAGCTTGCCAAGATCCCAAGGATCGAAAGCGACGCCGATCACCGGCTCGCTCAGCGTTCCTTTGGCGACCATGTGATAGAGCGCCGGAAATATCTTCTTGTGCGCAAGATCGCCGGTTGCCCCGAAAAGCACCAGCGTGTCGGACCTCTCCTGGCTCATCCCGTCACTCCCGCTCTCACGCCTTCGGCTTTTCGACATGGCCGCCGAAAGCGTAGCGCATGGCGGACAAGAGCTTGTCGGCGAAGGCGGATTCGCCTTGCGAGGAGAAGCGGTCGAACAGCGCCGAGGAGAGCACCGGCGCCGGAACGCCGGTGTCGATCGCGGCCTTCAAGGTCCAGCGGCCTTCGCCGGAATCGGAGACGCGGCCGCCGAACTGGGCGAGCGACGGATCGTTCTTCAGCGCGCCGGCGGTGAGATCGAGCAGCCAGGAGCCGATGACGCTGCCGTGGCGCCAGACCTCGGCCACGGCGGGCAGGTCGATGTCGAACTGATAGTATTGCGGGCTTTCGAGCGGGCTGGTTTCGGCGTCCGCCGTGCGGGCGCGCTTGCCGGCATTGGCCGATTTCAGGATGTTGATGCCCTCGGCGTAAGCGGCCATGACGCCGTATTCGATGCCGTTATGAACCATCTTGACGAAATGGCCGGCGCCGCTCGGCCCGCAATGCAGATAACCGTAAGGCGCGGTTCCGGCGTCCTTCGGCGGATTGGAGCCCGGGTCGGCGCCCGGCGCCAGCGTGGCGAAGACCGAATCCAGGTGTTTCACGGCGTCGTCGGGGCCGCCGATCATCAGGCAGTAGCCGCGCTCCAGCCCCCAGACGCCGCCGCTGGTGCCGACATCGACGAAATTTATGCCCTTGGTCGCCAGCTTCGCCGCCTGGTCGACGGCATCGTGATAATAGGAATTGCCGCCGTCGATGATGATATCGCCCGGCTCCATCAGCGCCGCAACCTGGTCGACGATCCTGCCGGTGATCGCCGCCGGCAGCATCAGCCAGGCGCATCGCGGCTTGGCGAGCTTGGCGACGAACTCCTCCAGCGAGGCGGCGCCGATGGCGCCGTCCTTGACCATGCCGGCGACACTTGCCGAATTGATGTCGTAGACGACGCATTCGTGGCCGTCGCGCATCAGGCGGCGCACCATGTTGGCGCCCATCCTGCCCAGTCCCATCATTCCGATCTGCATGGTGTTATCCCAATAGCTTGAGGAAAGAACCTTACTGGCTATCCGAAGGATCGATGCCGACGGTGAAGTCGACATTCTCCCAACGGCTCGCTTCGGGCCAGAAAAATGTGAAGACGACCGTCGATCCCGGCTGCAGGTCGGCGACATCCAGGTCAACCAGGTGGACGCCGAAGGCGTTCTCCACCGTGTTGTCGTCGCGCACCGTCAGCCACTTGTCGCTACTCCAGTGAACCACGCCGCGCGCCGCAAGTTCCACGCGCAGGAGCTTGCCGGCGGGAAGCGAGCGGATCTTGTTGGTGAAGCGCCATGTCCTGAACGGCGACACGGTTTTGCGCTCGATGTAGCGCTCGACGCCCTGCGGCGGCATGTCGAAGACCTTGCCGTCGCGCAGCGAGCGCAGCAGCTTGATATGCTCGGCATGCGCCCAGACCAGCGGCATGGCGCTGCCCGATGGCGCGCCGAGCCGTAATTCGCGCTCCGGCAGGTCGGGTCTGTCCCACACCTGCTCCGGCAGCAGGCCGCCTGCACCGGCAGAGCGCTCGAAGGTTTCGAGCAGCTCGGCCGCTTTGCCGGGTCGCCCCGCGGCCAGCTCGTAATGCGCGCGCTCGCCGGCGAGCAGCGGCCAGGGCCGGCCCCGGCCGGTGCCGTCGAAGGGCGAGCCGTCCTCATGCTCGCCATAGCCGTCACCGGAATAGCGGTACCAGAGCGGGCCTTGCGGCAACTCGCAGCGCAGAAGCGCGTCGATGGCTTTGACGGTGTTGACGATCCGCATATCGCCGGCGGCTCTCAGCCCGAAGCGGACCAGCGCCAGCGCGTCGGGACTTATGATGGCCTCGGCCGGCCGATGGCTATCGCCGGGCGGGCGGTTCTTGATCGGCACGAAACCGTGCTTCGGCGAAGCGGCGCCAGCACCGTCGGGCGGTGCGATGCGGACATAGTAGCCGTCGACGCCCTCCCTGGCGCAGAGTTCGGTGCCGGTGACATAGGTCCAGCGCTCGATCTGGTCGTTCCAGCAATCGGCCGTCTCGCGCAGATAGTTTGCCGGTTCATTTTCGCCGCAAGCATCCAGCATGTCAGCCGCCGCAAGCAGCGCCGCGATCTCGACGGCCAGCGTGAACGGGCTGTAGCCGGCGTCCTCTTCCCAGCGGTCCTCGCCGGTGACCGGGCCGTTGCGCACCACATAGGAAGCCGCGCTTTCGATCATGGCTAGGAAATCGTCGAGCTTCCCGCGCGGCAGATGACCGGCGCGGCGGAGCGCGTCGGCAAGCAGCAGCGGAAAGGCGCATTCGTCCATCTGGATGCCAAGCCAGTAGGGCGTGCCGCTCGCCCAGCAGTTCTGCGGCCAGTGACCGTCCGGCTGTTGGATCGAGCGGAGATAGGTGAGGATATCGAGCGCCTGCCTGGCGTCGCCGGCTGCAAGGAAGCCGCCCGCCGTTTCGACCAGGTCGCGCGGCCAGACCAGATGGTAGCCGCCGAGATCGTCGTCGCCCTTGCTGAAGCCCCAGGGGATCGAAAGACTGGCGACTGCGGCTCCAGGTCTGGCGATCGACAGATGCGAGGCAAGCAGCGCGGTACTGACGCGGTAGGTGTTCAGGCCGGAGGCGGCTTGCCTGTCGAGCTTCTCCAGGCCGGACTGGAAATTCCGCCAGCTGGCGGCATAGGTTTCGGCGGCCGCATCGAAACCGTCCTTCAGGCTGGCCAGCGCGGCCTCCGCCGCCTCTTCCGGCGAGGCGCCGAAGCCGAGCGCCAGCAATGCGGTGCCCTTGCCTGTCGAGAAGCCGATCTCGCCGGTCAGCGCCACATTGCCATCCTCCGCGCGCTCAGCGGCAGGATCGAGCGCGCCGCCATTCCGCAGCTGCTGCCAGCCGTCCGAGAAACCGACATAGCCGGCCGAGCAGGCGCCCCAGGGCAGCGAGGCGGCAAGCGCGAGCGAGACGCCGCGGCCTGACGCAAAGAGGATACGCTGCCCCTTGTGCTCGCCGAGCCAGGCGGTGTTGCCCATGCCGCAATTGACGAGATGCGGCGCGAGCAGCGCGTAAACCTGGTAGTCCGAGGCTGAGCCTTTGAGCGCCGCGAATGTGATTTCCTGCAGCAGAACGGGCCGTTTCGAATCCGTAACAATGCGCTTTTCAATCCGATAGGAGCCATTGACCGCCGTGTTGACCAGGCGATAGCCGGGGACGCCGGCTTCGAATGGCTCGACAAGGTGGGCGGCATCGCGTTTCTCTTCCGAGAAATAGCCATCGGGACCGGTTATGATCAGCCCCAGGTCGCGCGTGCAGCCGCTGTCGAGGCGGGGATAATAGACCTCGTTCAATATGCCGTGACTGATGGTGAACCAAAGCGGGCTGTTCGCTGAAAGCCCGGTGCCGACGCCGCTCTTGGCGCTTGACGTCCAGCGCGCGGGAATTCCCGGGGCGCCCTGAGCAACGGTCGGCGTCACTGCCATCAATTGGCCTCCTGCGGCCGTTCCTAGACCAGGAGCCGGCGGCTTTTCAATCGCCGCACCCGAAGTTGATCGGGCTCGGGTCGCTTGACCCATCGTTGACAGCGGCGCCGTCAAGCGCTCACTATTTCTCGGGCAGGGAGGAACTGCGGAAAACAGGATCGAGGCCGCGCGGCGCGGCTTGGCTGTCGTTCCACGGCATTCATCAGGGGGACAGGGAGGAGACATGTCGGAGGTATCTCCCCAGCTGATCGATCGGCTGCTCGCGATCTCGCGGGCGCTCGCCGGCCATATCGATCCGGGCTCAGCGTTCCGGGCGACAGCGATCGAAATCGGCACGCTCATCCCGCACGACCATATCGATCTGGCGGTGTTGTCGCTCGATGGGCGCATGCATGCCTGCTACGAGGCCGGCTTCCATACCAGCTGGAGCGATCTGGCGCAGCATCCGGTCGAGGGCAGCCCGATCCGGCGCGTGCTGTGGGGCGACACGCCTTATCTTCTGACCGACAACGCGCTTCTCGACGACCGATTCCACTTCGAGGGAGCGTTCGACGGACCGATCTTCGCCGCCAAGCTGCGCAGCCGCATCATCGTGCCGCTGCGGGCACGCGGCAGCGTGATCGGCGCGCTCAACATCAGCCGGCACAAGGCCGGCTGCTACTCGCAAGAGGACGTCGAGGTCGCTCAGCAATGCGCCGACCTCATCGGGCCCTATATGTTCGCGCTGATCCAGACAGAGGAAGCGCGCCGCGCCATGCTCGCCGAAAGCGAGGCGCGCAACCGGGCGGAACTGCTGAGAGTCGGCGCCTCGCAACTGACCGAGGGCATGGAGCGCGAGCGGCGCCGCATGGCCATGGACCTGCACGACCAGACGCTCGCCGACCTGGCCCGCATAGCACGACAGGTTTCAGCTTTCCGCAGCCGGGGCGTGGCGCGGACGGCCCAGCTTGCCGATCTCGAGCAGGAGGTGGCGGGCTGCCTCGCGGAGCTGCGCCACATCGTCGACGACATGCGGCCGAGCGTCCTGGAACTGTTCGGGCTGCGCGACGCGGTCGAGGCACATCTCAACCGCAGCGTTGCCAGGGCCAAGCCGCCGATCGCGGTGCGCATCGCCGACACCAGCGACGGCAGCGCCGACGGCCTGTCGGAAACGCTTCGCACCGCGCTCTATCGCATCGTGCAGGAAGCCATCAACAATGCGGTCCGTCATGCCGCGCCAAGCCGCATCGAGGTGCAGCTGGCGTCGACGGCAACCACATTCAACGTGACCGTCACCGACGACGGGCATGGCTGCGGCGCGATCGATCCCGCCGCTCAAGGCGGCATCGGCCACATGCACACGCGAGCGGCCCTTGTCGGGGCGCGGCTGCGTTTCGAGCCGGCCGACCGCAAGGGCGGCACCAGGGTCGTGATCGAGATCGATCGCGAGTCCGCCGAGGCCGAGGCGGCGGCGTGCGGCACCGCGATAACCCAAGCTCAGCCGGTGGCGGAGGCAGTCTGATGCTGGTCATGATCGCCGAAAATGACGGGCTGCACCGCACCTTCGCGCGGCGGACCGTCGAGCAATTGTGGCCCGGCGATGTCGAGGTGATCGAAGCCGGCGACGGCGAGGACGCCATCAATCTTGCGGCGGAACGGCAGCCGCCGCATGTCGTGCTCGACCTGCAACTGCCCAAGGCGACCGGAATCGAGGTGGCGCGCGCCATCTGGAGCCAGCGCGCCGGCACGCATATCCTGTTCTGGTCCAACTTCGCCGACGAGGCCTATGTGCGCGGCGTGGCGCGCATCGTGCCGCCGGGGTCGGTCTATGGCTATGTGCTGAAATCGGCGACGGAAGAAGGCATGCGCTCGGCGCTGCGGGGCGTGTTCCGCGAGGGGCATTGCATCATCGACCGCGAGATCCGCGGCATCCAGCACCGCGTCCAGGACCGGTTCGAGGGCATCACCGACGGCGAATATGAAAGCCTGATCGACATCGCGCTCGGCCTCACCGACCGAGCGATCGCGGCGCGGCGCGGCCTGTCGATCCGCGGCGCGCAGAGCCGCATCAAGCATGTCTATGAGAAGCTCGGAATAGTGCCGCCGGAGGAAGGCGTTGGCGAGGCGTCGGTGTTCAATTCGCGCACCCGCGCGATCTATCTGGCCATGGCGCGCGGCCTGATCAACATCGATGCGCTGCGGCGCGAGCAGGAGCAGCTCGACGCCTGGCTCGCGCAGGCAACGCCGTTGCAGGAGCAGTAAGCCCCGCGATGGGTCAACAGGCTCAGCTTGAATGCTGATTGCTCTTGGCCCTCAGAACGATCGGCTCGGTCTCGATCAATCGAAGCGACCTGACCATATCAGCCGTCCGCGGCTTGTATTTGAGAAAGTGCGGCGCGGTCAGGTGGGCGTGGTAGGCGGAATGATCGACGTAGCATTCGATGACGCGCACCGTTTCGGGCGAACCTTTTATCGAGACCGCGTGCAGGAACAACACGCCGGGCTCGTTCTGCACCGAGGCCTCGATCTCTTCGGCGAGCAAGGCCCTGAAGCTGTCGAGCTGGAAGGCATCGATCTCCAGCTCCGCAATCCGTACGATCGGCCTGCCGCATCTCTCCGCCATCAATGGTTCTCCTGTCTGCAGCCGCGGATGCCGGCGCCGACTGTGCAAAACCACAGTCGGTGCTGCGCTTAGACCGCTATCGCCCGGTCCGCGTCCCGACTAGCTTTTGTCCTACAAAAACAAAAATCACGGGGAAGCGCTCATGCCGTTCGTCAGCATACGGATACTCGAGGGTCATTCGCAAAAGGGCAAGAACGAGATCTCTCGCCGGGTCACCGAGGCGATCAGCGAGGTCGCCGGATTGCCCATGGACGCGATCTGGGTGGTGATCGAGGACGTGCCGGGCAGCGACTGGTTCGTCGCCGGCAAGCCGGTGCGGGAACCCAAGAGCCCGTGATGTCGATCCCGGCGCGCGCCCGTCAGTCCGGCTTTGATGACGTCGTCGGCAATGCGGCGATGGAGCGGCTCGCCACCGGCTACGGCTTCATCGAAGGTCCGGTGTGGCATCCCTATGAGAAATGGCTGGTCTTTTCCGATATTCCGCAAAGCCGCATGTACCGGCGCAGCGCTTCCGGCGAAATCGCGGCGTTCCGCGACCCGAGCCACATGGCCAACGGCAACACGCTCGACCGGCAGGGGCGGCTGGTGACCTGCGAGCACGCCAGCAGCCGCGTTACCCGCGCCGAGCCGGGCGGCACCACGACCGTTCTCGCCAGCCATTACCAGGGCAAGCAGCTCAACAGCCCGAACGACATTGTCGTTGCTACTGGAGGCTCGATCTATTTCACCGATCCGACCTACGGCCGAGCGGAATTTTACGGCGTGCCGAGGCCGCAGGAACTGTCCTACCAGGGTGTCTACCGGATCGACGGCGACGGCGCCGGGCTGACGTTGCTTGCCGACGATTTCGCGCAGCCCAACGGGCTCTGCTTCTCGCTCGATGAATCGCGGCTCTTCGTCAACGATACCACGCGTGGCCACATCCGTGTGTTCGGCGTCGAATCCAATGGTGACCTCAATGGCGGCGCCGTATGGGCTGTGACCGAGGGCGATGCGCCAGGCGCGCCGGATGGGATGAAGATCGACAGCCGCGGCAACCTCTATTGCACCGGCCCGGGCGGCATCCATGTCTTTGACGCGTCGGGCGATCTCCTCGGCGTCATCGCGACGCCGGAAGATTGTGCCAATTTCACCTTCGGCGACGAGGACCTGCGGAGCCTCTACATCGCCGCGTCGACGTCGCTCTACCGGCTGAGGGTACGGGTGCCGGGATTGAGGCTGTTTTGAGCGGGACCGTTCGCGCTCAGATCGGATGGGAGTGAAGCCGGCCCGCAGGGGCCGGTGGGAAGTGCAGCAGTCAACACATCTGGGAGGATAATGACATGAAGAAACTACTGGTCTTGAGCGCCTTTGCAGCCATGCTCGCCTCGGGCACCGCGCTTGCCGACACGAGCGGCAAGAAGATCGCCTTCTCCAACAATTATGCCGGCAATTCGTGGCGCCAGGCGATGCTCGACAGCTACGCCATCGTCACCAAGAAAGCGGTCGAGGACAAGGTGGTGGCGGCGGCGGATGTCTTCACCACCGCCGACAAGGAAGTGCCGACGCAAGCCGCGCAGGTGCAGAACCTGATCCTGCAGGGCTATGACGCCATCGTCATCAACGCCGCCTCGCCGGATGCGCTGAACGGCGCCATCAAGCAGGCCTGCGACGCCGGCATCGTCGTCGTTTCCTTCGACGGCATCGTGACCGAGCCTTGCGCCTACCGCGTCGTCGTCGACTTCAAGGACATGGGTAGGCAGGAAGTCGAGCAGATGGCCAAGTTCCAGCCGAAGGGCGGCAATTTGCTGGAAATCCGCGGGCTGGCAGGCACCTCGATCGACGATGCCATCCATGCCGGTATCCTCGAAGGCGTCGCCGCCCATCCCGAGTTCAAGATCGTCGGCTCCGTGACCGGCGACTGGGACCAGACCACGGCGCAGAAGGCGGTGGCGACCATCCTGCCGTCGCTGCCGGAGATCGTCGGCGTCGTCGACCAGGGCGGCGACGGCTACGGCGCCGCGCAAGCGTTCGCCGCCGCCGGCAAGCCGCGTCCGACCATCATCATGGGCAACCGTCAGGACGAGCTGAAGTGGTGGAAGGAGCAGAAGGACAAGGACGGCTACCAGACCTGGTCGGCCTCGATCGCGCCCGGCGTGTCGACGCTCGCCTTCTGGGTGGCGCAGCAGGTGCTCGACGGCCGCAAGGACGTGCCGCACGATCTGCTGGTGCCGTATCTCGCCTTCACCCAGGACAATTTCGAGGCCGCGCTGCCGAAGATCAAGGAAGGCGGCGTCGCTACCCACGAATACACCCAGGAAGACGCGATCGCGGCCATCAAGGCCAACATCAAGCAATAGCGGCGCGACGTTGCCAGCCGCATCGCCGACCGGATATCGTTGAGGATGCTCCAGGCTATTGCAGACATCGTCAGGCTGGACGGCGCCGAAAAGCACTTCGGCGCCGTCCGCGCGCTCAACGGCGTCGACTTCCATGTCGGCGCCGGCGAATGCGTCGGGCTGGTCGGGCACAACGGCGCCGGCAAGTCGACGCTGATGCATATGGTTGCGGGCACGCTGCGGCCCGATGGCGGGCAGATCGCGGTGCGCGGCAATCAGGAAGCGAGCTATTCCGTGGCGCGCGCGCTCGAGCTCGGCATACGCTGCGTGTTCCAGGAGCTGTCGCTCTGCCCAAACCTCAGCGTCGCCGAGAACACGCGCATCAACCATCCCTCGCTCAGCGGGCTCGGCTGGCGGCGCAAGGCCGCCGATCTCATCCAGGCCAAACTCGACGAGATCTTTCCCGACCACGGCATCGCGGCGGACGACATTGCCGGCGATCTGTCGATCGGACGCCGCCAGATGGTCGAGGTGGCGCGCGCCTTCACGCTGACCCGCGAGCCGCTGCATCTGGTCATCCTCGACGAGCCGACCTCGTCGCTCGATGCGCACACGGCCGGCCAGCTGCTTTCATTCGTGCGCCGCTTCGTCGCCGCGGGCGGCAGCTGCATCCTGATCTCCCATGTGCTGGGCGAGGTGCTGCAGAATGCCGACCGCATCGTGGTGATGCGCGACGGCAAGGTGGTCGCCGCCGACGCCGCAAGCGCGTTCGACCGGGACAAGCTGGTCGCCGCGATGGGCGGCGCCGGGGAACATCAGAAGGCCGCCGCCGAGACCCGCAAGGTCGCGGTTGGGGCTCTCAGGGTGCGGGCGCGCCCGGCGCGGCAGCAGGATGGCAAGGAGCTTGTCGCCCGGGCGGGCGAGATCATCGGCCTTGCCGGACTCGCGGGGCATGGCCAGACGGACCTGCTGCTCGCGATCTTCTCGGCCGCCTCGCGCGCCAGGGCCGGCATCGAAGTGACGGCGCCGGTGGCGCTGGTCGCCGGCGACCGCCAGGCGGACGGCATCTTCGCCCAATGGTCGATCGCCCAGAACGTCGGCATCCGCTCGCTTCAGCGCCTGCGCGACGGCCTGCTGATCTCGCCGCAGCGCGAGGCGGAGCTGGCCGAATTCTGGAAGAAGAAGATCGGCATCCGCACGCCGGACATGAACAACAACATCTATTCGCTGTCGGGCGGCAATCAGCAGAAGGCGCTGTTTGCGCGCGCGCTCGGCTCCGATGCCGAGATCGTGCTGATGGACGATCCGATGCGCGGCGTCGACATCGGCACCAAGCTCGAAGTCTACGACCTCGTGCGCGAGGAGGCCGGAAAGGGCCGCACCTTCCTCTGGTACACGACCGAAACCGAAGAGCTCGACAATTGCGACCATGTCTATGTCTTCAAGAACGGCCGCATCGTCGCCAATCTTGGGCGCGACGAACTGACGGAGGAGAAGATCATCCAGTCCTCGTTCGGCGACACGGCCTGAGATGACGGCGATCGCTCCCGGCACGCTCCCCAAATCCTCCCGCGGCAGCGCGGCCCGCGCACGCATGCTGCGCAGCCTGCTGCCGGCGCTGTCGCTGGCGCTGGTGTTGATGGCCATCGCCTGGCTCAACCCGCGCGCCATCAGCTATTTCGGCTTCAACCTGATGCTGAACCTGGCGATCCCGATCGCGCTGGCGACGATCGCGCAGATGTTCGTCATCGCCGGCAATGAGCTCGATCTGTCGATCGGCACTTTCGTCGGCTTTGTCGGCTGCGTCACCGCCACCTGGCTCAGGGATGCGCCGCTCATCGGTGTCGCTGTGCTGCTCGGTTCAATCGGCGTCTACGCGCTGCTCGGCGCGCTGATCCATCTGCGCAACCTGCCCTCGATCGTGGTGACGCTCGGCATGAGCTTCGTCTGGCAGGGGCTGGCCATCCTCATCCTGCCGAAGCCGGGCGGCAAGGCTCCGGACTGGCTGCTGGCGATCATGTCTTTCAAGCCGCCCTATATCCCGTTCCCTATACTGGCGGCATTGCTCATCGCGGCGATCGTGCATTTTGGCCTGATGCGCACTTCATATGGCGTCATCCTGCGCGGTTCCGGCGGCAATGCCGCGGCGCTCAGGCGCGCCGGCTGGTCGCTGCTCAAGACAAAGATCGTGCTCTTCGCGTTGACCGGCCTGTTCGGCGTGCTTTCCGGCATGGCGCTGATCGGCATCACCACTTCGGCCGACGCCAATATCGGCAACGGTTACACGCTGCTTTCGATTGCCGGCGTCATCCTTGGCGGCGGCGAGTTCGTCGGCGGCCGGGTGTCGCCGATCGGCGCGGTCATCGGCGCGCTGACGCTGGCTTTGGCCGCCTCGCCGCTCTTGACCTTCATGCACATCCCGCCCGATTGGCAAGTGGCCGCCAATGGCGCGATCCTAATCATCGTGCTGGCGGCCCGGGTGCTGATCAGCCGCAGGGAGAGGTGAACGATGACCTCGGTCCGGATGCTGCTTGAAAAACCCTGGCTCTGGTCCTTCGTCGGCGCCGTTCTCGTGTGGGTGGCAACCGTCGCCTTCACCGGCGGCTATGGCGCCGGCGGCATGGTCACGGCGGCACTTTCGCTTGCCGTCTTCACCGTCATCGTCGGCGTCGGCCAGATGTTCGTCATCACGCTCGGCCCCGGCAATGTCGACCTGTCGCTGCCCGCCAATATCGGACTGGCGAGCGCGGTGGCGATGAAGGTTATGGGCGGCAGCGATTCGATAATCGTCGTCGGGCTGTTGGCGGCGCTCGCCTGCGGCGCGGCGATCGGCGCCATCAACTATCTGCTGATCTGGGCGCTCAGGATTCCGCCGATCATCGCGACGCTGTCGGCGAGCTTCATCATCCAGTCGGTCGACATCAGCTACGGGCGCGGCCTGCAGATCAAGCCGCCGCCGGGCTTTGCCGATTTTACCAACTGGCAGGTGCTGGGGATCCCGGTGCTGGCGATGCTGACGGTGGTCTTCACCGTCGCCGCGGCGCTGGCGCTGCAGCGCATGATCTATGGCCGCTCGGTGCTGGCGATCGGGCAGAACATCCGTGCCGCCTGGCTCGCCGGCGTCAATGTCGGCCGCATCCGCTTCCTCACCTACACGCTGTGCGGCGCGCTGGGCGGCATCGACGGCGCGCTGCTTGCCGGCTATTTCCGCGGCGCCAATGTCGATATCGGCAATGAATATCTGCTCGCCTCCATCGCGGTCGTCGTCATCGGCGGCACCTCGGTCGCCGGCGGCAAGGCCAACGTGCCCGGCGTCTGGGGCGCCGGCCTGTTCCTGGTGCTTTTGCTCACCATGCTCAACACCTTCGGCGTCAGCGCCGGCGTGCGGCTGGTGCTGACCGGGCTGATCATCGTCGGGGTGATCACGGCGGCGGGTGGCGAGAAGGCTGTGCGGTGACAAGTCGCGAGGAGGGGGTCGCTCTGCGGGGTCTCTCCAGCCAAATTTGACCATGTGGACAAAGGTCGGGCGTCGTTCCATAGTCCTCCCGTCTGACATGTTTTGAACGGCCGGCTCGACACGGTCGTCGAGCAGAGGGGATTTCAATGGAAAACGATCATCGCAAAAGGCAACGCGCCGGCCTGTCGCGGCGCAATGTGCTGGAACTCGGCGCCCTCGGGCTGACCGCGGCGGCGCTGCCCGGCGTGGCCTTCGCCAAGGACAAGAAGCTGAAGGTGGCGGCGATCTTCGCGACGCCGATCGAGGAGCCCTGGGACAACCAGATCCATGTCGCCCTGCAGAAGGCCGAGAAGGAGCTGGGCATCGAATACAAATGGTCGGAGAAGGTGCAGACCGCCGACTTCAGCCGTGTGATGCGCGAATATGCGCAAGGCGGCTACCAGTTGGTGCTGGGCGACGCCTTCGCCGCCGAGCGCGAATCGCGGCGCACGGCAAAACAGTTCCCGAAGACGGCCTGGCTGTTCGGCTCCGGCGCCGGGCCTGCGGAACCCAATTTCGGCGTCTTCGACAACTGGATCCACGAGCCGGCCTATCTCTCCGGGCTGATCGCCGGCAAGATGTCGAAGTCGGGCACGATCGGCGCTGTCGCGGCAATGGGCATTCCGGAAGTGAACCGGCTGGTCAACGCCTTCTTCGCCGGCGCCAAGGAGGTCAATCCAAACATCAAGCGGAAGGTCGCCTTCATCGGCTCCTTCTTCGATCCGCCGAAGGCCAAGGAGGCCGCGATCGCGCAGATCGATGCCGGCGTCGACGTCATCTATGCCGAGCGTTTCGGCGTCATCGAAGCGGCGGTCGAAAAGAAGATCTACGCCATCTCCAACATGTCCGATCAGTCGAGCCTCGGACCCGACACGGTGATCACCGGCCCGGTATGGAATATGTATCCGACGGTCGAGCAGGCGATCAAGCTGGTCAAGGCGGGCGTCTTCACCGCGCAGGACTATGGCGACTTCTCGCGCATGGCCAAGGGCGGCTCCGATCTCGCCCCCTATCACAAGTTCGAGAAGACGCTGCCGGCCGAGGTCAAGGACCTGGTCGCCAAGAAGAGAGCCGAGATCCTGGAAGGCAATTTCCGCGTCGACGTCGACGAGAACACGCCGGTGTCGGATTGACCAGTACCCTCCCCCTTGCGGGGAGGGGTGCCGAGCGAAGCGAGGCGGGAGGGGTCGTCTCAACCGCTCGACCTTGACGACTGAAGATGGAGCGCGTCGCGGGCGACCCCACCCGGCCCTGCAGGCCACCCTCCCCTCGAGGGGGAGGGATATTAGGAGCATCCTTGCCCGTCCCACTGATCGAAATGCGCGGCATCACCAAGAGCTTCGGCGCCGTCAAGGCGAACGAGGGCGTAGATCTCAGCGTCGCCCCCGGCGAGATCCTTGGCCTGCTCGGCGAGAACGGCGCCGGCAAGACGACGCTCATGAACGTGCTGTTCGGCGCTTATGCGCCGGATGCGGGCGAGATCCTGGTCGAGGGCAGGCCGGTCGCCATCCACAATTCGGCCGATGCACTCGCGGCCGGCATCGGCATGGTGCATCAGCATTTTCATCTGGCGCCGCGGCTGACGGTGCTGGAAAACCTCTTGATCGGCATTGCCGGCAAGTCCGGCCGCATCGACCGCACGGGCGGGCTGGCGCGGCTGAAGGAGATCGGCCGCCAACATGGCTTACATCTCGATCCCGGCCTGCCGGTCTCGGCGCTCTCGATCGGCGAGCAGCAGCGGCTGGAAATCATCAAGGCGCTGTTTCGCGGCGCCAGGCTCCTGATCCTCGACGAGCCGACGGCGGTGCTGGCGCCCAGCGAGGTCGATGGCCTCTTCGCCGCGCTGCGCTCGATGGCGGCGCAAGGGCTCGGCATCATCTTCATCTCGCACAAGCTCAACGAAGTCAGGGCGCTCACGCATCGTTGCGTCGTGCTTCGGCATGGCAAGGTCGCCGGCCGCGTCGATCATCCGGCAGGAACCACCTCGGCCGAGATGGCCAAGCTGATGTGCGGCCACGAAATCATGCCGCCGATCAAGGAGGTTTCGACGCCGGGCGCGCCCGTGCTGACGCTCGACGGCATCTCCACCTCAAGCCATGGCGGCACGCCGCTACGCGAGGTCTCGCTCTTCGTCCGCGCCGGTGAGATCCTCGGCGTTGCCGGCGTCTCCGGCAATGGCCAGCGGGCGCTGGCTGATGTGATCTCCGGCATGCTGTCGCCGAGTGCCGGTTCGATGACGATAGCCGGCAAAGCAGTTGCGCAATTTTCGCCGCGCGAGCTGCAGGCGCTCGGCCTCGGCCGCATTCCGGAGGACCGGATGACGACCGGACTGGTCACCAACCTGCCTTTAGCCGACTCCATGGTGCTGCCGCGCATCGGCACCGAGGCTTTCAGCCGCAAGGGGCTGCTCGATCCGGCGGCGATCCGCGCCTTCGCGGAGGCGCAGATCAAGGCCTATGACATACGCTGTCCCGGCCCCATGACGCGCGCCGGCGCGCTTTCCGGCGGCAATCTGCAGAAGGCGCTTTTGGCGCGCGAGCTCGCCTTCGACCCGAAGGTGCTGATCGTTTCGCAGCCGACGCGCGGCCTCGACATCGGCGCTGCACGGTTCATTCACGAAAAATTCCTGGCCATGCGGGCGAAGGGTTGCGGGATCATCGTGATTGGCGAGGATCTCGAGGAATTGCTGATGCTCTGCGACCGCATCACGGTGATGTATGAGGGTCGCATCGCCGGCACGCTTTCCGGCCCGGAGGCCACCGTCGCGAGGCTTGGGCTGCTGATGACCGGCGCGGAGGGGAGGGCGTAGAGCTATGGAATTGCCTCGGGAGCACGCCTGATGTTCCGTCTCGAAGTCCGCAGCTCGACGCCGGCCTGGTTCAATCTCGCACTGCCGCTACTCGCCATCGCCGTCGCGCTGGTTTTGTGCAGCGGTCTCATCGCCGTCGCCGGCGCCGGTGTCATCGAGGCCTATGGCGTGATGCTCTCGGCCTCGCTCGGCGACAGCTACGCCATCACCGAGACGCTGGTGCGCGCCGCGCCGATGATCTTCACCGGCCTTGCGGTGGCGATCGCCTTCCGCGCCAAATTCTGGAACATCGGCGCCGAGGGCCAGCTGCTCGCCGGCGCGGTTGCGAGTTGTGCCGTAGGCGCCATCCCGATGCCGGGACCGCTCGCCATCCTGCTGATGGCGCTGGCCGGCGCGGCGGCCGGCGCCCTCGTCGCGCTGGTGCCGGCGACGTTGCGCGTCAAATTCAAGGTCGACGACGTGGTCAGCTCGCTGCTGCTCAACTCGGTCATCTATTACGCGCTGATGGCGCTGATCGAGGGGCCGTGGAAGGACACCTTTTCCGGCTATCCGATCTCGCCGCCAATCGAGGATTCCGCCAATTTCCCGGTGCTGATCGAAGGCACAAGGCTGCATATCGGCGTCGTCGTGGCGCTGATCGCAGCGCCCGTCTGCTGGTTCCTGATCGCGCGCACCACGCTCGGCTTCCGCATCCGCGTCACCGGCGAGAATGCGGAGGCGGCCCGCTATGGCGGCATCAATACCCAGCGCGTGCTGCTCTCCACCGCGCTGCTTTCCGGCGCGCTGGCCGGACTGGCCGGCGTCGGCGAGGTTGGTGGCGTCCACTTCCAGGTGATGAGCGACATCTCGCCGGGCTACGGCTATTCCGGCATCGTCGTCGCCATGCTCGCCCGGCTCAATCCGCTCGGCGTCGTGCCGGCCGCGATCTTCCTTGCCGCGGTCATGACCGGCGCCGAGGCGATGTCGCGCGCGACCGGCGTGCCGGCCTTCCTCAGTGAGGTCATCCAAGGTACAGCGCTGCTTGCGATGCTGGTGGCGCTGCTCTTCACCGCCTATCGCATCCGCCGCGTGGGGGCGTCCGCATGAGCGCGGTGTTAGAGCAGATTTTTCAGGTCGGCTTTCTCGCCGCCATCATCCGTATCGCCACACCGCTCGCCTTCGCCACGCTAGGCGAGATGTTTTCCGAGCGGGCGGGCGTGCTCAATCTCGGCATTGAAGGCATCATGCTGTTGGCGGCCATGGCCGGCTTCACCGCCGCGAGCCTGAGCGGCAGCCTGTGGCTGGGCATGCTGGTGGCCGTGCTTGTCGGGGCGGCGGTGGGCGCGGTGCATGGGCTGTTCACGGTGGTCTTGGGCCTCAGCCAGCATGTCTGCGGCATCGGAGTGACGCTGTTCTGCTCTGGGCTCGCCTATTTCCTCTACCGGCTGATCTTCGGCCAGCAATCGGTGCCGCCCAGCATCAAGGGCTTTCAGCCGGCGCCGATCCCCCTGCTGTCGGACATTCCGATCCTGGGGCCGGCGGTGTTCAACCAGTTCACGCTGGTTTATCTCGCGATCATCGCCGTTCCGTTTGCCGCCTTCGTGCTCTACCGCACGCCCTGGGGGCTGTCGGTGCGCATGGTCGGCGAGAACCCGCGCGCGGCGGATTCCGCCGGCGTCAGCGTGATCGCCACGCGCTTCCAGGCCGTGATCCTCGGCGGCGCGCTGATGGGTCTTGCCGGCGCCTTTCTCACCATGGCGCAGTTCAACGCCTTCACCTTCGGCGTGGTGTCGGGGCGCGGCTGGGTGGCGATCGCGCTGGTGGTGTTCGGCCGCTGGGACCCGTGGCGTTCGGCGGGCGCGGCATTGCTCTTTGCCTTCGTCGACGCGCTGCAGCTCAGGATGCAGGCCAGCGGCCTCGGGCACATCCCTTACGAAGCCTTCCTGATGCTGCCCTTCATCTTCACCATCGTCGCCATGGCCTTCATTTCGCGCAACGCGGTCGCGCCTTCGGCGCTGCTGAAGCCGTTTCGACGCGAGGAACGGTAGGTAGATTCTTTCCTCGACGGTTGCAAGGTGGTTCCCCCAACGGATCAAGGTGCAAGAACCTTCCTGCACCGCCAAGGGTCGACCCCCCACTCCGTCGAGCTGCGCTCGACACCTCTCCCCCGATCGACGGGGTAGAGGAAGGGCGCCCAGCTTGGGACGCCTCAGATCGCCGTGAAGGCGTTGTCGACGAACAGATGCGCGCCGTTGACGAAGCTCGATTCGTCGCTCGCCAGGAACAGCGCCGCCTTGGCCACTTCCTCCGGCTCGCCGATGCGGCCCTGTTGCGCGGCCATGGCGGCATCGGAAACATCGACGCCGAGCTTCCCGAGGTCGGCGACCTCGCGCATTCCGTGCGGCGTGCGGATGAAGCCGGGACAGATGGCATTGCAGCGGATGTTGCGATCGCGGAACTCCACCGCGATGGCACGCGCGAACATGTGGCAGGCGCCTTTAGTGGTGTCATAGAGCACTTCGTTCGGCGTCGCTGCCACCGCCGAGATCGACGAGGTGCAGACGATCGAGCCGCCGCCGGCGGCGATCATGCCCGGCAGCACCGCGCGCGTCATCAGGAACATCGAGCGCACATTGACGGCGTGCAGCCAGTCCCATTCCTGCAGGGTCGTCTCCAAGAAGGGTTTAATCACGATGGTGCCGGCGTGGTTGAACAGCACGGTCACCGGCCCGAATTTTTCCGCGGCCGCCTTCGCCGCCGCCTCGACCTGCGCCTCGTCGGAAACGTCGGCTACGAAATGTTCCGCGACATGGCCGCGCGCGCGGATCGCCACGGCGGTCTTGCCGGCGGCCCCGCCATTGCGGTCGATGATCGCAACCTTGGCGCCTTCGGCGGCAAACAGCTCGGAAGCCGCTCCACCCATGCCCGTCGCGCCGCCCGAGATTATGGCGACCTTGCCCGCCAGCCTTCCACCCATGTTTTTCTCCCTGAGTCCTGTGAGACTATTTTGATGCTATCCCCTCGCGTACCGAATAGCCAAGCGCTTGAACGAGGCCGTTTGCCGCCGAAAAGCCGGAGCTACAGGCATTTTGTCGGATCCTCCGGTGGCGCATCCCCGCACGTTTTTCGATCTCGGCTGAGAATAAACGCCCCTCAAGTTGCCGTTTCCGAGGACGTCCTTCCAAAAACCGGCGAAAAATAGCACTCGACAAAGTCTACTATCTTTATAGATTAATGGCCCGAGACGGAGGTTCGACCATGACCTACATGCAGAATGCTCAGCGCAAGGGCCAGAGGCTGACCGCCGACCAGAGCTGGAGGCCCGCCTATGGCGGAACCTTCGCCTATCTCGTTTTCGCGCTGGCATTCGTGTTCACCGGCGCGGTGGTGCTTGGGATCATCCCCTGACAGAGCCGGGGGCCCTACGGCCCCGCCGTCCAAAAATCTGAGGTGGAGCGCTTCGCGCTTCCCGTCCGCATTCGCCCCGAAGGCTGGTCCGGCGCCTCCGACCACAAGGCGGTCGAGGTCGCGGGGCCGCCGGCGCGGCTTGCGCTCTCGCTGTTGCCCTATGCCGCGCTAGGCATCGAGGAATTCATGATCGGCGGTATCGACCGTCCCAGCGAGATCGCGCGGATCGCGAGACGGTCACGCTGATCGCGAATTCGCTGGCTCGGTGCGACGCCGACACCCTGGCGCCAGGAACGTTCGCGTCGCGCTCGTTCACCGGGGCACACCTTCGGTGAAATCGCGGAGCGAGGTGAGATCGGCCGCTGCGGCTGCCGGTTTCATCAAGACGGGACATAGTGAAGACATTGATCAAGGTCACTGCGGTCGACATGGCTTGGCTCCGTCTGTCTTGGCGGCGGCGGCTAACCGTGAAGACGAAAGCGATGCCGGGAACGGAACGGTGCACGCAAAAAGATTTGTGACCGGCGGATTCTGCGATCCCGAAATCCCGATATCAATCCCGTTCTTCTGCGATCCGCGACAGCGCGGCGATGACCGCCTCCGAGCTCGCCAGCGCGCCGAAGACGCCGTCCTCGACCGTCACCATATGCAGCGCGGCTTCGTGCGCCCGGCCGTCGCCGCTGGCGCAGGCGTCCGCAATCGTCAGGCATTGGAAATTGCGGTCGCAGGCCTCGCGCAGCGTCGTGTGAACGCAGACATCGGTCGTGCAGCCGGTGAACATCAGATGGGTGATGCCGCGCGCCCTCAGCACCAGTTCCAGATCCGTATAGGTGAAGGCGCCGTTACAGGTCTTGTCGACAATGATGTCCTCGGGCCTGACTTCTATGTCGGCGACGATCTGGAAGCCTGGGCTGGAGCGCAGCAGGATATCGGTGCCGTCCAGTCCCGCCCGCTTGCGGCGCCATTTTTCGTAAGCCGTCATATCGGCCATGTCGGCGCGGTAGCCTTGCCTCGTATGGACGATTGCGAGGCCGGCGGCGCGCGCGGCCGCAATGAGCCGATTCACCGTCGGCAGAATGGCCCGCAGCGGCGAAGGGTCATAGCCTTTCCTGGCGAAATAGCCTGTCGGCGACAGGAAATCCGCCTGCAGGTCGATCACGAGCAGGGCGGTGTCTTGCGGCACCAGCCTTCCGTCATAGGGGAAGTCGAACGGGGTCGCCTTGATCATCGCCTGCTGCCTCGGTTGTGGCTGACATGGTGGCCCAGCGACGGCGTCGCAGTCCAGACCTCACGGCGTCCCCGGCTACCGGCGCGCGACCCGGATATTTGATGGTGATGGACATCTTAATAGTTGACTCGCTAACTCATGTTTTCTAGTCAGACGGCATTGGCGTGCAATGATGAAGCGAGGACTAGCCTTGTCCCGGAACAGTCTTTTTGTGGTGCTGGCCGCGTTCGCCATTCTTGCGGCCGGCTCCTTTCTTCCCGACGTCGCGCTGGCGCAGGAGCAGCCGGCACCCGCGGCACCGGCCGCACAAGCGCCCGCTCAGCAGCCCATAACAGCTCCGGCAGCCGTGCAGGCAGCTCAGGCCCCGGCCGCGGCACAGCCCCCGGCGACGGAGGCACCAACCGCTGCCGCACCGACCGAACCGCGCGTTCAGCCGGCGCCGGGCACTGCCGGGGGCGAAGAGACTTCCGCCATTGCGCTGACGCTGCCGCATGACCTGTCGCCCTGGGGCATGTTCATGAATGCCGACATCGTGGTGAAGGCGGTGATGGTCGGACTTGCTCTCGCTTCTCTGGTCACCTGGACGATCTGGCTCGCCAAGTCGCTGGAGATCCTCGGCGGCAAGCTCAAGGCGCGGCGCGCGGCGAACGCGATCGGCAATGCCGCGACGCTGATGCAGGCCGGCCGCGCGCTCGGCCACAGCGGCGGCCCGGGCGCGCTGCTGGTGCGGGCGGCGGAGGAAGAGCGCGCGCTCTCGGCCGGCGCGTTGGATCACATCTCGGGCGACGGCCTGAAGGAGCGCGTCACCTCGCGGCTGTCGCGCATCGAGGCGGCAGCGTCCCGGCGCATGTCGCGCGGCACCGGCCTGCTCGCCACCATCGGCTCCACGGCGCCCTTCGTCGGCCTGTTCGGCACCGTCTGGGGCATCATGAATGCCTTCATCGGCATCTCGCAGGCGCAGACCACCAATCTTGCGGTGGTGGCGCCGGGCATCGCCGAAGCCCTGCTCGCCACGGCAATGGGTCTGGTGGCTGCGATCCCGGCGGTGGTGATCTACAACGTCTTCGCGCGATCGATAGCCGGCTACAGGCAGATCCTCGCCGACGCCTCGGCAGGCGTCGAGCGGCTGGTCAGCCGCGACCTCGATTTTCGCACGGTGCCGCCGGCAACCGCGTTGGCAGCGGAGTGAGCGGCCAATGGCGGCGCGGATTCGCGAGACGGCCGGCGACGATCTCGAGGAAAGCCACGAGATCAACGTCACCCCGTTCATCGACGTCATCCTGGTGCTTTTGATCATCTTCATGATCGCGGCTCCGCTTGCGACCGTCGACGTCAATGTCGACCTGCCCGGGTCGACGGCGACGCCGGCGCCACGGCCGGAGACACCGCTGTTCCTGACGCTGAAAAGCGATCTTTCTCTGGCGATCGGCAATGAGGCTGTGCCGCGACCGAGCTTCGCCACCGTGCTCCACAGCCGCACCAAGGGCGACAAGCAGACCCGCATCTTCCTGCGCGCCGACGAGACGGTGGGCTATGGCGAGCTGATGGAGGTAATGAACCTGCTGCGCGCTGCGGGCTACCTCAAGATCGCGCTGGTCGGGCTGGAGACGGCGTCCGGCACCGGGGCTGCGGCCGCCATCTCCGCGCCGGCGACAAGCGGAAGCGCGGCGCAATGACGCAAGCGATCGCCGCCTTGTCCACCCAGCCACGCTTCGGCTTCCGCGAAGCCGGTCTGTGGGCAAGCGCGGCCACGGTTATTTTCGCCGCACATGTCGCGGTCGCTTATGCGGTGCAGAATCTGAGCTTTACCGAGGTGCCGGACGGCGGCCCGCCGCCGGCGCTGGCTGTCGAAATGGCGCCGCTGCCGACGACGCCTGCCGTGCCGGAAGAGGCGGCCATGCTGGACACGGTCGCGCCGGACCAGCCAGATGCGGCGGAGGAGACGGAAAAGCCCGCCGAAGTGAAACCGGTGACCGATCCGGCGCCGGTCGTGAAAAGGGTCGAGCCGGTCGCCGAGCCGCCGGTCGTTTCCGACAAGGCGGCGGAGGCCGAACCGGCGGAGACAGCAGCTGCGCTCAGCGAGCGGCCGCCGCTGGACGAGGTCGTGCCCGACCCTGTCGAGACAGCTACTCCCGACGTCGTCGTTCCGCTGCCGCAGCCAAAGCCTTTCGAGGCGCAGCCGAAGGCAAGCCAGCCCGTCGAGGCGAGGAAAAAAGTGGAAAAGAAGCCGGTCGAAAAGCCGAACCAGAGGAAAAGGGCAAAGGCCGCGCCGCCAAAGGCCGTGACGATGGCCGGCATCGATGCCAACGCAGGCGCGAAGGCCGCCGCGCCGCAATCCTCCGACTCGGTGTCGCGATCGAGCGTCAGCCCGTCGCGCTGGAATTCCAACTTGGCGGCATGGATCAGGCGGCATACCCGCTATCCGAGCGCGGCGCGCTCCAGGCGCGTCGAGGGCACGCCTACCGTAACCTTCACGGTAGACGTCTCCGGCAGGGTGGTCTCTGCCCGGCTGGCGCAATCCTCGGGCGATCCGGATCTCGATCGCGCCGCGCTCGGCGTGTTGCAGGGCGCGTCGGTGCCGGCGCCGCCGGCCGAACTCGGCGCCCACGTCACCCGCACCGCGCCTTTCGTCTTCAGCCTGCGCGATTAGATGCCCCGCCGCGCCATGCAACTTTGAGGCTTGACTGGCGGGCGGTAGGGAATAGGGTAGCTGCGAACATATCGGCCTCGGTCGCCGGACGGCAAGAATGCCTCGTATGCCTCGCCTGTCGGCGGCGGCTGCGGGGCTTTTTCATTTTTGGGGCATTGCTTGAAACGGCGTATCGAGATCGGCGTCCTCTATTCGCGATCCGGCAGCTACCAGCTCGTCTCGGACGCGTGCCGTACGGGCGCGATGCGGGCGATCGCCGACATCAATGCCGACCGAAGCTGCGGGATCGAGCTGGTGCCGGTCGAACGCGATCCGCAAAGCAATGCCGACCGCTACGCCTCATTTTGCGAGGATATCTTCCGGACCAGCAGCGCCCGCCACGTGATCGGCTGCATTACCTCCTGGAGCCGCAAGGAGACGATCCCTGTGCTGGAGAAGGCGGGCGGCATGCTCTGGTATGCCTGCCCCTATGAGGGGTTCGAGGCCAACGAGCATGTCGTCTACATGCATGCCTGTCCGAACCAGCATCTGGTTCCGCTGATGGCTCATGTAGCGCCGCGTTTCGGCGCCAACGGCTTCCTGCTCGGCTCGAACTATATCTGGGGCTGGGAGATGAACCGCGTCGCGCGCGACCTGATCGCCGACGCTGCGGGCAAGGTGCTCGGCGAGCGCTACCTGCGCATCGGCGAAACCGACGTTTCGCGCCTGATCGATGAAATCCGCGCCACGCGGCCGAATTTCATCCTCAACAACCTCATCGGCACCTCGTCCTATGCCTTCCTGGCGGCATATCGCGACTTGGGACGCGAGAATGCGGCCTTCAAGGCCGATGCCTGCCCGGTTATATCCTGCAATCTCACCGAGGGCGAGTTGCCGGCGATCGGCGAAACGGGCAGGGGCCATTTGTCGGCCGGACCCTATTTCGCGCCGCGCCCGGCTGCCTTCGCCTCGTCCTTCGAGGCGTCCGCCTATGCATCGGTGCAAGTGATGGCGGACGTGCTCTCCGGCGATCCCGACGCCGGCCCGGCGGCGTTCTCAAAAGCCTTCGCCGGGCGCCGCTTCACGACCCGCCTGGGGCCTATCGCAATCGATCCGCACACGCAGCATGCAACCCTGCCGGTGATCATCGGGCGCATCGCCGATGGATTTTTCGAGGTCGTCAGCCGCGAGGAAGAGGTGGCGCCCGATCCCTATCTGTCGCGTTACGACCCGGCGAAGACCTTCGGCCGTCCGCGGCTCAGGGTGGTGTCGTGAGCCGGTCCGCACGCATCCCCAATCTCGGCGGCGCGCGGGCCTTCGTGCTGCATCGCCCGCACGCGACGGTGCAGGCGATCACCAGGCAGCTGTCGGCGATCGGCCTTGAGGCGGTCGAATGCTGGCCGCAATTGCCGGCAGAGGCGCTTGCCGCGGATTTCGTCTTCTTCGACGCCGATCTCGGCTTCGACGAGCAGTTCCCGTGGCAGCCGGGCGAGGCGCCGATGCCCCTGGTGGCGCTGATCGGTTCGGAAGCGCCGGGCCGCATCGAATGGGCGCTGTCGCAAAAAGCCGACGCGCAATTGTTGAAACCGGTCGGCAATGCGGGCGTGTACAGCGCGCTGCTGATCGCCCGGCAAAGCTTCGAGGCGGGGAAACGGCTGGCCGACGAGATCGCGTCGCTGCGCCAGCGCGTCGGCGAGCGCCAGACCATCGTGCGCGCGGTCGCGGCGCTGTCGAAAGGCAGCGACGACGATCGCGCCTATGCGCAGTTGCGGTCGCTGGCGATGAGCTGGCAGATCAGCGTCGAGGAAGCGGCCCGGCGGATCGTGGCGATGACGGAAAACGAGGATGGCGGTGACCAATCCCATCGCGCCTGATCTCCCGGCGCCGGGCCAAATGCCGGTCAAGCCGCGCGCCGGCGTCTGGCGCCGGCTGCTCAAGCGGCCGCTGGCGCTGCTCGGACTCTTCATCGTCGCCATCGTGCTTGCTGGCGCCATCCTGGCGCCGTGGCTGACCGGCTACGATCCCAACGAGCAGATGTTCGACGGACTGACGCTGGAAGGTTCGCCCTTGCCGCCGAACGCCAAGTTCTGGCTGGGCACCGACCTGCTCGGCCGCGACCTGTTGACCCGCATCCTGTTCGGCGCCCGCACCTCGCTGATCATCGGCATCGTCGCCAACGGCGTGGCGCTTCTGATCGGTACGCTGGTCGGCGTCACGGCCGGTTATTTCCGCGGCTGGATCGGCAGCGCGCTGATGCGCTTCACCGACCTGATGATGGCCTTCCCGGCACTGCTTCTCGCCATCTGCCTGGCGGCGGTGTTCGAGCCGAGCCTTTGGATCGTTGCCATGGTGATCGCGCTGGTCAACTGGGTGCAGACCGCGCGCGTCATCTACACCGAAACCTCGTCGCTGTCGGAGCGCGAGTTCATCGATGCCGAGCGCACGATAGGGGCGAGCGCGCCGCGCATCCTGTTGCGCCATATCCTGCCGCATCTGCTGCCGACCATCATCGTCTGGGGCACGCTCGGCATCTCGACCACGGTGCTGCTCGAAGCCACGCTCAGCTATCTCGGCATCGGCGTGCAGCCGCCGACGGCCTCCTGGGGCAACATCATCTTCGAGAACCAGACCTATTTCCAGGCGGCGCCCTGGCTGGTGTTCTTCCCCGGCGCCGCGATCCTGGCGCTTGCGCTTGCCTTCAACCTGATCGGCGACGCGCTGCGCGACATCCTCGACCCGACGCAGAGGGGGCGGGCATGATCGCCTATCTCGGCCGACGTCTCATCCAGTCGCTGCTCATCCTGCTCGGCGTCTCGCTGATCACCTTCGCGCTGCTCTATCTGCTGCCGGCTGATCCAGTGCGCCAGATCGCCGGCCGCAGCGCGACGCCCGACACGGTTGAAAACATCCGCAGGCAGCTCGGCCTCGACCAGCCCTTCATCGTCCAGTACTGGCACTATCTCACAAGGCTGCTCAGCGGCGATCTCGGCCGCTCCTACATCCAGCGCTCGGAAGTCACCGAGCTCATCGTCTCGCGGCTGCCGGCGAGCCTGCTTCTGATGGTCGGCGCCATCCTGTGCGAGCTCGCGATCGGCCTTACCATGGGCCTGATCGCCGCCGTCAAGCGCGGCACCTCCACCGATCAGACCTTGATGGTCGCCTCCTTCGTCGGCGTCTCGGCGCCGCAATTCGTCGTCGGCCTGCTCCTGCTCTATGTCTTCGCCGTCCGGCTCGGCTGGTTCCCGATCGGCGGCTACGGCAGTTGGCGGCATCTTGTGCTGCCCTCGCTGACCATGGGCATACTCGGCGCCGGCTGGTATGCGCGCATGATGCGCTCGTCGATGATCGACGTTCTGCGCCAGGACTATATGCGCACCGCCCGCGCCAAGGGCCTGGCGCGCGGCGCCATCCTGTTCCGCCATGCGCTGCCCAACGCCATCCTGCCGGTGGTCGCCATGATCGGCATCGACATCGGCGTCTTCATGGGCGGCATCGTGGTGGTCGAAAGCGTCTTCGGCTGGCCCGGCATCGGCCAGCTCGCCTGGCAGGCCATCCAGCGCGTCGACATCCCGATCATCATGGGCGTCACCCTGGTCTCGGCCTTCGCCATCGTGCTCGGCAACCTGCTGGCCGACGTCATCGCGCCCTTCATCGACCCCCGAATTAAACTCAGATGAACAAGGCAACAACCAGAGAAAGGGAACAGTGACATGAGACGATTTCTGGCATCCACCGTGGCGGCCTCGGCGCTTGCGCTGATGCTCGGCATGGCAAGCGCGCGCGCCGACGACGCGATCGACCCTAACGCCAAGCAGGGCGGCGCCATCACCATCACCTACAAGGACGATGTCGCGACGCTCGATCCGGCGATCGGCTACGACTGGCAGAACTGGTCGATGATCAAGAGCTTGTTCGATGGCCTCATGGACTATGAGCCCGGCACCACCAAGCTGAAGCCCGACCTTGCCGAAAGCTACGAGATCTCGCCGGACGGCAAGACCTTCACCTTCAAGCTGCGCCACGGCGTGAAGTTCCACAATGGCCGGGAGATGACGGCCGACGACGTTAAATACTCGCTCGACCGCGTCACCAATCCGAAGACGCAGAGCCCGGGCGCCGGCTTCTTCGGCTCGATCAAAGGCTATGACGAGGTCGCCGCCGGCAAAGCGAACAGCCTCTCCGGCGTCACCGCGGTCGATCCCTATACGATCAAATTCGAGCTGACCCGCCCGGACGCCACCTTCCTGCATGTCATGGCGATCAATTTCTCGCATGTGGTGCCGAAGGAGGAGGTCGAGAAATACGGCGCCGACTTCGGCAAGCATCCGGTCGGCACCGGCGCCTTCAAGCTTGCCGAATGGACGCTCGGCCAGCGCATCGTCTTCGAGCGCAACCCCGACTACTGGCACAAGGGCCTGCCGCATCTCGACAAGATCACCTTCGAGATCGGCCAGGAGCCGATCGTGGCGCTGCTGCGCCTGCAGAAGGGCGAGATCGACGTGCCCGGCGACGGCATTCCGCCGGCCAAGTTCCAGGAGGTGATGAACGATCCGGAGCAGAAGGCCCGCGTCGTGGTGGGCGGGCAATTGCACACCGGCTACATCACCATGAACACCACCATGCCGCCCTTCGACAATGTGAAGGTGCGCCAGGCGGTGAACACGGCGATCAACAAGGACCGCATCGTTCAGATGATCAACAACCGCGCGGTGCCGGCCAATCAGCCGCTGCCGCCGTCGATGCCCGGTTACGACAAAGCTTTCAAGGGCTACCCCTATGACGTCGCCAAGGCCAAGGCCCTGCTTGCCGAGGCCGGCCACCCCGATGGCTTCGAAACGCAGTTGTTCGCCATGAACACCGACCCCAATCCGCGTATCGCGCAGGCGATCCAGCAGGATCTGGCGGCCATCGGCATCAAGGCCAGCATCCAATCGCTCGCCCAGGCCAACGTGATTGCCGCCGGCGGCGACAAGTCCGGCGCGCCGATGATCTGGTCGGGCGGCATGGCCTGGATCGCCGATTTCCCGGATCCGTCCAACTTCTACGGACCGATCCTCGGCTGCGCCGGCGCGGTGCCGGGCGGCTGGAATTGGGCGTGGTACTGCAACAAGGATCTCGACGCCAAGGCGGCCGAAGCCGATTCGGTCGTCGATCCGGCAAAGTCCGCGGATCGCGAGAAGATGTGGAGCGCGATCTACGACAAGATCATGGAGGACGCGCCCTGGGCGCCGGTCTTCAACGAGCAGCGCTTCACGCTGAAGTCGGCCCGCATGGGCGGCGCCGACAATCTCTATGTCGACCCGGTCCATATCCCGATCAACTACGACAATGTGTATGTGAAAGATGTGCAGTAACTGCGACTACACCATCCACGGGCGCCATCACCACTTCGGCTGGGACAATTCCTTTGCCCCGGCCGAGCGCGTGGCACCTGGCTCGACGATCGAGTTCCAGTGCCTGGATTCTTCCGGCGGGCAGCTCAAGGCCGACAGCACCGTCGGCGATATCGCCAATCTCGATTTCGGCATGATCAACCCGGTGACCGGGCCGATCTTCGTCGAGGGCGCCGAGCCCGGCGACGCGCTGAAGGTGACGATCGAAATGTTCAAGCCGTCCGGCTTCGGCTGGACGGCGAACATTCCGGGCTTCGGTCTGCTTGCCGACGACTTCAAGGAGCCGGCACTCAACATCTGGAAATATGACCCCGGCTCGCTCGAGCCGGCGCTGTTCGGCAGACAAGGCCGCGTGCCGCTGAAGCCGTTTGCCGGCACGATCGGCAACGCGCCGGGCGAGATGGGCCACCATTCGGTGGTGCCGCCGCGGCGCGTCGGCGGCAATCTCGACATAAGGGACCTTGCCGCCGGCACCATTCTCTATCTGCCGGTGGAAGTGGCAGGCGCGCTGTTTTCGGTCGGCGACACGCATGCCGCGCAGGGCGACGGCGAAGTGTGCGGCACTGCGATCGAGAGTCCGATGGACGTCGTGCTCAAGCTCGACCTGGTGAAGGACGCGCGGCTGAAGACGCCGCGCTTCACCACGCCGGGCCCGGTGACGCGGCATCTCGACGCCAAAGGTTATGAGGTGACGACCGGGATCGGGCCCGACCTGATGACCGGCGCCAAGCAGGCGGTCAGTCAGATGGTCGACCTGCTGGCCGGCCGATACAAGCTCGACCCGGTCGACGCCTATATGCTGGTCTCGGTCTGCGGCGATCTCAGGATCAGCGAGATCGTCGACATGCCGAACTGGGTGGTGTCGTTCTACTTCCCGCGCTGCGTGTTTGAATGAGAGGTCGGCGCCCCACCCCCGCCCCGCTGCTTCGCAGCGACCCTTCCCACAAGAGGGAGGGTAAAACGCCAGCGCCCTACCTCCCCCTCGTCGGGAGGTCGGACCAAAGGTCCGGGTGGGGACCGGCGCTCCGACTTGCTCGGGGAGAGCAATGACGCAAAGCGTTCGCGAAGTTCCATCAGCGCTGGCCGGCGAGGCGGTGCTGGAAATCGCCGGCCTCAGCGTCAGCGTGCGCGGCGAGGATGGCGAGCGCGAGGTGGTATCCGGCCTGTCGCTGTCTCTCAAACGCGGCGAGACGCTGTGCATCGCCGGCGAGTCCGGCTCCGGCAAGTCGATGACCGCGCTGGCAATCATGCAATTGCTGCCGCAGCCGGCCGGCCGCATCGCCGCCGGCACGATCCGGCTTCGCGATAAGGATGGCAGTGCCGTCGAGCTGACGGTGCTCGACGAACGGCGCATGCGCGACATCCGTGGCGACCGCATCGCCATGATCTTCCAGGAGCCGATGACCTCGCTCAATCCGGTGCTGTCGATCGGCCGGCAGCTCACCGAGTCGATCGAGGCGCATACCGGTGTATCCCACACGGAGGCCAAGCTGCGCGCGGTCGCGGCGCTAAAGGCGGTGCGCATCTCCGAGGCCGAAAGCCGGCTGAAACAATTTCCGCACGAGCTGTCCGGCGGCATGCGCCAGCGGGTGATGATCGCGATGGCGCTGGCGCTCGAACCCGCCGTGCTGATCGCCGACGAGCCGACGACGGCGCTCGACGTGACCGTGCAGGGCGAGGTGCTGGAACTGCTGCGCGACCTGCAGCGCCAGCACGGCACCAGCGTGATCCTGATCACCCACGACATGGGCGTCGTGGCCGAAATGGCCGATCGGGTGATCGTCATGCGCAACGGCCGCATGGTCGAAGAGGGGACGACATCGGCTATTTTTGTCAGGCCGCAAGCCGCGTATACGCGCGAGCTCCTTGCCGCCGTTCCGCGCATCGGCTCCGGCGCGCGCCCCCGGGCTTCCGGCGAGTCCGACGTGGCGGCAATGCAAGACAAGGTGGCGGTCGTGAAAGACCTGCATGTCCGCTTCGACCTGCGCGGTGGCTTCTTCGGCCGCGTCAACCGAAGGGTGCATGCCGTCGAAGGCATTAGCTTCTCGATCGCGCCGAACGAGACGCTGGCGCTGGTCGGCGAATCCGGCTGCGGCAAGTCGACCACCGCCAAGGCGCTGGCCGGCCTCGTTCCTTATAGCGGCGGCGTGACGATCGGCGGACGCGAATTGTCCCGCCTCGGGCGCGACGAGCGCAAGGCGGTGCGACGAGACGTGCAGATGGTCTTCCAGGACCCTTATGCCTCGCTCGACCCGCGCATGCGCGTCGGCGAGCTGGTGGCGGAGCCGCTGCTGATCCATGGCATCGGCTCGAAGGAAGAACGGCGGGAGCGCGTGGCAGCGCTGTTCGAGCGGGTCGGTCTCTCGTCTGAGCAGATGGAGCTTTATCCGCATGAATTCTCGGGCGGCCAACGCCAACGCATCTGCATCGCGCGGGCGCTGGCGCTGAGGCCGAAGCTGATCATCGCCGACGAGAGCGTTTCGGCGCTCGACGTTTCGGTGCAAGCGCGCGTGCTCGATCTCTTGAAGGAGCTGCAGCGCGAATTCGGCGTCGCCTATCTGTTCATCTCGCACGACATGGCGGTGGTCGAAAACGTCTCGGATCGTGTCGCCGTCATGTATCTCGGCCAGATCGTCGAGATCGGCAGTCGCGACCAGGTGTTCTCCAATCCGCGCCATCCCTATACGCGGCGGCTGATCGAGGCCGTGCCTGTTCCCGATCCGTCATTGCGCCGGACACGCTTTGCCCGTCTCGACCGCGAAATTCCAAGCGCGACGCGGCGGATCGGCGAGAGCGTGCCGAAACTGGTGCTCAAGGATTTCGGCGGCGGACATTTCGCCGCCGTCGGAGATTGATCAGGATCACGGCCTGCCGCATTCAGCCTGGCATTCGATTGGCTTTCGGGAGCGGCGATCTGTCCGTTTCGGGATGTACGCGAATGATGGTAGAGCCTGAAGCCGCCACTCACCCATTCCGGATTCTCAATGTCGGTCTTCACACGCCGCAGACTCCTGCAGGGCGCCGCGGCGGCCGGCGCGGCCGGCATCGGCCTCTCGACCGCCGGCAAGTTCGCCGGCTGGGCGGCGGCGAAACCCGAACCGCTGATCTTGAAGACGGCAGGCATAGCAGCGCAGTTGATGGCCGGCGCGCCAACGAAGAATGTCCTGACCTATGGCGAGGCCGGCCCGCCGCCGGTCATCAGGATGAAGAAAGGCAAGCCATTCGCTGCGCGGCTCGTCAACGGCATCGACGACCCGACGACCATCCATTGGCATGGCATCCGCGTTCCCAACAAGATGGACGGCGTGCCGTTCATGATCCAGCCCTATGTGTATCAGGGCGATCATTTCGACTACGCCTTCGCGCCGCCAGACGCCGGCACCTTCTGGTATCACCCGCATTGCAATACGCTGGAACAGATGGGCCATGGGCTGACCGGCGTCATCGTGGTGGAAAACCCGAACGATCCTGCCTTCGATGCCGAAGTGGCGCTCAATCTGCGCGACTGGCGCCTCGGCGATGACGGCCAGTTCATCGCGCAGTTCCGGCCGCGCGATGCGGCGCGCAGCGGCACCTATGGCACGGTGCGCACGGCCAACTGGCTCGACCAGCCGCAATATGACGCGCCGGCCGGCGGGCTGGTGCGGCTGCGGGCCGCCATCACCGACGTCACGCGCATCTATGGCTTCCGCGTCGACGGCGCCGAGGCCGCCGTCATCGCGCTCGACGGCAATCCGGTGCCGCAGCGCTTTGCGCCCGACGCCCTGCAGCTCGGGCCGGACAGCGGCTGGAGCTTGCCATCCGCATGCCCGACGACGAAGGCGCGATCGTCAGCCTGCGGGATGTCAGGGGCACGAAGCCAAAAGTTCTGGCGACGCTGCGTGCGGTCGGCCAATCGCTCAGGCGCGATCTTCGCGATCTCGGCCCGCTCGAGCCCAATCCGGTGGCGGAGGTGGACGTCGCCGCCGCGAGGCGCATTCCGCTGGCGCTGAGCGCCACGGCCGAAAATGTCGCGGCCGACAGCATCTGTGGGTCGCTCGGCTATAGTTTCTGGGCGATCAACAAAGTGCCGTGGCCGGGCGACACGCCGGACCCGACCGCGCCGCTGGCCGAGCTGAAACTCGGCCAAAGCTACATCATCGACATGGAAAACCTGACGCCGCACGTGCACCCGATCCACCTGCACGGCATGAGCTTCAAGGTGCTGTCGTCCTCGACGCGCGCGGTCCAGCCGCTTATCTCCGACACCTATCTCATCCAGCCCGACGAGAAGGTGCAGCTGAGCTTCGTCGCCGACAACCCCGGCGACTGGCTGCTCCACTGCCACATCATCGAGCACCAGAAGACGGGCATGACGAGCTATTTGCGGGTGACGTGAACACGTAGAGCGATAGGCGCCCTCGCCTTTGACGGGAATTCGCGGACCTCGACGGGTTGACGCCCTTGCCCGCTTGCCTAGGTAGGCAAGAGGCGCTGGGGCGGCACGCAACTCCGACCGACGGCATGACAACTTTGCGCATTCGAAAACTTGCCCTTGTTGCGGCAGGCATCTCCATCCTGTCGTCCTGCGTCATCCCCGACGATACGTCGCGGGTCGCGAAAGAGGATGCCACCACGGCCGCCGCCCGCAGGGAAATGGTCGGCCTCAGCGAGGCCGATGTCCGCATGTGCGCCGGCTTTCCGACCGCGACCGCCGATGTGGGACCTTCCGGCCAGATCTGGACCTATCAGCGCAGCGTGCAGCGCGGCAATCTCAACATCGCGGTGCCGACCATGGCCCTGGGCGCTATCCCCGCGGTTGGAGGGTCCGTCAACGTCGCGCCCGGCGGCTATTGCAACACGCAGATTCGCATGCTCGGCGGCCGTGTCGCGGAAGTGACCTATGCCGGCGATAACAATTTGCCCAACAGCATCGATGCGCTCTGCGTCAGCACGGTGGACGCCTGCGTGGCCTATGCGCGACAGCGCAATCGCAAAGCGACGGCGGTCTCCAGATGATCGGGCAATACCGGCCACGCGGAGCGTCCAATTCGCACTTATCCTGGAGCTGTCTTAGCGTCCGCCGGGATGAATGGCGCCGGGCTCTTTTTCGGAGGCGCCGGGTGAAATTTGCCGGCCCATGTCTCTGCGGGTTTCGGGCGGCGAGGCGTCCATCAGGTTCCTGACCTTGGCGTTGTTGTGCGCATGGATGATGGCACGGCCGAGATGGAGCAGGATTCCCACCACTGACATTGATACTTCCTCCGTTGGGATGGCGGATACGTCGGCGGCGGGACGCCCAACCCAATGCGCCCCGTCTGTTTCGTGGGAATGACGCGGAAGATGGCTTCTCGTTGCCAATTCGTGACCTGGAAACAGAGCAGGCCGGCGTGCAGGACGCAGGATGCTAGTGGAAACATGATCTGACGCTCATATGTGCGGCGGGAAAGAAAAGTGATGCTGGTCGCCGCAAATCGTCCTGAATCCGAAGGTCTTTCGGCCGCCCAATTCGAGACGATGGAGAGGTCGATGAAATTGTCCGTCCTTACTCTTGCCGGCACCATGCTGGCGCTGGCGCCCGCGGTTCAGGCGGCGCCGATGATCGGTATCCCGGCTGGAGACGGCCTCGTGCAGCAGGCGCATGTGACATGCGCGTACCTGACCGAAGACGGCTATTGCGTGCGCCCGCACAAGAAGCACAAGCATTGGAAGCGCGAGCGGCACTACCGGCCGATCTATCGCACCTACGAGCCGCAGCCGTCGGACGAGTATTACTGGCGCTACGAGCGCCAGCGGCCGATTGTCCGCGTCATCCCCAGCTATCCGCGGCAGGATGAAGACAATTGGGACGATTGGGATGATTGAGCGACTGGCGGGCCCAGAGCCCGCCCTGCTTTCGGCTGGTGGAGCTGAGGGGGATCGAACCCCTGACCTCATCATTGCGAACGATGCGCTCTCCCAGCTGAGCTACAGCCCCGTTCCAGCGGATCGGCTTGTATCGGTCGCGGCGGTTTGATGTCAAGGCGAAACGGCTGCCCGGCATCGAGCGCCGAAACGGCCGGGCCTTGCCGGTTCCGCGCGCAATGGCTACATGTCGGCGACAATTTGGAGACCGGCATGATCGCCCTTATTCAAACCATCGTCATGGCGCTTGATATCTACTGGTGGATCATCATCGCCTCGGCGATCTTTTCCTGGCTCTATGCCTTCAACGTCGTCAACTCGCGCAACCAGTTTGTCGGCACCGTCGGCAATATGCTTTACCGTCTGACCGAGCCGGCGCTGCGGCCGATCCGCCGCTACATGCCCGATCTTGGCGGCATCGACATCTCGCCGATCATTCTTCTTTTGATCATCTTCTTCATCCGCCAGTTTTTGATCACCACCGTCTTCTCCTGGGTCGCTTAAGGCCGATCCATGGCCTCGCCGTTCCGTCCGCGCGACGACGGCATCGACCTTTTCGTGCGGCTGACGCCGAAGGCGGCAGTGGATCGGATCGAAGGCATTGAGATGGCCGCCGACGGGCGCAGCCATCTCAAGCCGCGTGTGCGCGCGGTGCCGGAGAACGGCGCCGCCAATACGGCGCTGGAGCGGATGGTGGCGAAGGCGCTTGGCGTGCCGGGATCGGCGGTTTCGGTGGTGGCCGGAGGCACGTTCCGGCTTAAGACGCTGCGGATCTGGGGTGATGCGGCTGAGCTGGCGAAGCGCGTCGAGGCGCGTTCCGGGTAATCCAAACTTGAGAGGCAGGGCGGGCCGGCGCCCGCCTCTGTCCTGCCGGACATTCCCCCCGCTTGGGTTCCTACTCGGGGGAGATCGGCAGTTCAGCGCCGGCGCTTCAATCTCCCAGCGGCAGCTTCGGATCGTCGACCTTCAGCGTGTTCACGCTCTGCTTGATGCGGCGCAGGTTCTCCAGCACCTTCGGCCCGCGCGATTCCGCCACCGTGGTGGCGATCATGTCGAGAATGGCAAGCAGCGCGTAGCGCGACGAGGTCGGCTTGTAGATATTGCCGTCCTCGAAAGACTGCAGCTGGATGACCGTGTCGGCGACCTTGGCCAAAGCCGAATCGGGCGCGGTGATGGCGACGGTGGCTGCCCCATATTGCTGCGCGACCTCGACCGCCTCGATGACCGAGCGGGCATAGCCCGAGACCGAGAAGGCGACCAGCGTCGTCTCCGGTGTCGCGACCGCCGCATACATGCGCTGTAACTGGCCGTCGACCTGGGCGAGCGCCGAGAGGCCCAGCCGGAACAGCCGATTTTGCATCTCCGTCGCCATCATCGAGGAGATGCCGCCGGAGCCGATGCACAGCACATTGCCGGAACCGGCGATGCGGGCGCCGACAGCCATCAGCGTCGTCATGTCGAGATTTTCGCTGGCCCGCTGGATGGCGGCGACCGCTGCCTCGGTAATGGCGGAAGCGATGCGCTGCTCCCGCGCGTCGCGGCTGAGCGGTTCCGGCGACAGGTACTGACCGCCGATGGCGATCGCCTGCGCCAAATAGAATTTGAAATCGCGCAGGCCCTCGCAGCCGAGATTGCGGCAGAAGCGGGTGACGGTCGGCTCGCTGACGCCGACACGCGCGGCAATCTCCGAAATCGCCGCCTTGGAGGCGAAATCGAGATCGGAAAGCACCAAGCCGGCCAGCCGGCGGTCCGATTTGGTGCCGTCCTGCGACATCAGTTGCAGGCGGGTGATGATGTCGGCCGGGGTCTTCATCCTTTCATCTCACAGCGGCAGGCCCGTCGCCTTGTCGAAGAGATGGATGTTGCGCGGGTCGACGCTCACTGGCAGCCGGTCACCCGGCTTCACCTGCAGCCGGTCGCGGAACACGGCGCGTACCGTGTCGTCGCCGATCGAGCCATAGACATGGGTCTCTGAGCCGGTCGGCTCGACCACGTCGACGTCGATGGCGATGGCATCGTCACGCGCGCCGATGATGAAATGCTCGGGGCGGATGCCCGCCTCGACCGTGTCGCCGCCGGACGCTGTCTTGCCGGCAAGCGCCAGCCGGCCGCCGCCTTTGGTCTCGAACCAGGACTTGGCGTCGGCGGTCTTCAGCGCGCCGGAAACAAAACTCATCGACGGCGAGCCGATGAAGCCGGCGACGAACTTGTTGGCCGGCCGGTCGTAGAGTTCGAGCGGCTGTCCGACCTGTTGGATGCGGCCACGATCCATCACGACGATGCGGTCGGCCATGGTCATGGCCTCGATCTGGTCGTGGGTGACGTAGACGATGGTCGATTTCAGCCGCTGGTGCAGCGCCTTGATCTCGGTGCGCATCTGCACGCGCAACTGCGCGTCGAGATTGGAGAGCGGCTCATCGAACAGAAAGACGGAGGGCTCACGCACGATGGCGCGGCCCATGGCGACGCGCTGACGCTGGCCGCCGGACAACTGTCTGGGATAGCGGTCGAGATAGGAGAAGAGGTTGAGCACGCCGGACGCTTTCTTCACCTTGTCGTCGATCGCGGCACGCGTCTCGCCGCGGATCTTCGGGCCGAAGCCGATATTGTCGGCGGCCCTCAGATGCGGGAACAGGGCATAGGACTGGAAGACCATGGCGATGTTGCGCTTCTGCGGCGGCAGGTCGTTGGCACGGGTGCCGCCGATCACGAGATCACCGGAGGAGATCGTCTCCAGCCCGGCCAGCATGCGCAGGAGCGTGGACTTACCGCAGCCGGACGGACCAACCAGCACGACGAACTCGCCGCTTTTGATATCGAGGTTGATGTCCTCGAGGATTTTATGCTGGCCGAAGGATTTCGACAGGTTGCGAAACTGGACATCGGTCATGGTCACGCTCCCAAAATGTCGTCGATGAAAGGCAGGTAGCCGGCTGTCAGTCCGGCGTCCACCGGCACCACGGCGCCCGTTATGCCGGATGCGCGGTCGGAGGCAAGGAAAGCCACGGCCTCGGCCACTTCCGACGCATTCACGATGCGGCCGAGCGGATAGAGCCGCTTCAGCCGGCCGAGGATCTCGGGATCCTTAGCCAGGCGATGATCCCAGGCGGCAGTGCGGATCGAGCCAGGGCAGACGACGTTGGCGCGCACGCCGCTGCGGCCAAGCTCGACGGCGATCGACTTGGCGTAGGCGTTGATGCCGGCCTTGGCGGCGGCATAGGCCGGATTGCCGAAATGCGCGATGGCGTTGACCGAGGAGATGAAGACGACGCTGCCCGAGCCGCGCGCGGCCATCGCCTTGACCAGCGGATCGGCGAAACTCATCACACCGGCGAGGTTGAGATCGAGCTCCTGTTCTATTCTCTCCGGCGTCAACGCTTTCAGCGTCTCGGCGCGCGTCCAGCCGGCATTGTTGACAAGGATATCCGGCACGCCGTCCTTGTCGAGCAGGCTTGAGATCGCCGCTTCGATCGAGGTGCGGTCGAGCAGGTTGAAAACGTGACACGAGGCGATGTGCGGGCTGGTCAGCGCCTCGGCCGACTGGTCGCAGCCGACGATGCGGCCGCCGCGCTCGGCCATCAGCGCCACGATCGCCGAGCCAAGACCGCCGCCGGCGCCGGTGACGACAATTGTCTTGCCCTCGAAATCGCCCTGCGACACCACGATCAGTGCTCCTCGCCACTTCCGACAGGAAGAGAACGCTACTCAACGAAATGTAATTAAGCAACATGATAAACTGCTTGCTTCCCCGAAAACCATCGATAATGTAGGAAAGTAACATAATCCTGTGCCCGCCGGGCCAGGCGCGAATGCGCATCATGGGAGGAGATCAGATGAGCCTTGCGAAATGGACTGTCGGCCTGTTGGCCGGAATGAGCATGCTGGCGCTTGCCGCGCCGGCCGATGCGGGCGAGGTGCGCGTCACCGTCGCCGAATACAGCGCCAAGACCGGCCCCTATTTCGAAGAGGTGAAGAAGGAGTTCGAGGCGGCCAATCCCGGCATTACCATCAAATATGAAGTGGTGCCGTGGGACGTGCTCTTGCAGAAGCTGACCACCGACATCACTGCCGGCACCAATGCCGATCTGTCGATCATCGGCACGCGCTGGCTGATCGACTTCGTGCAGCAAGACGTCGCCGAGCCGCTCGACAGCTACATCAAGCCCGAGTTCAAGGACCGCTTCATAGATACCTTCCTGCAGCCCTCGATCATGAACGGCCATACCTATGGCCTGCCGATCGCCGCCTCGGCGCGTGCCATGTATTACAACAAGGAGCTGTTCGAGAAGGCCGGCATAGCCAAGCCGCCGGCAACCTGGACCGAGTTGCAGGAGGACGCGCGCAAGATCAAGGCGGTCGGCGCCTTCGGCTACGGCCTGCAAGGCAAGGAGATCGAGACGGACGTCTATTACTACTACGCGATGTGGTCATTCGGCACCGAGATCCTCAACAAGGACGGCACGTCGGGCCTGAGCACGCCGGGGGCGCTTGAAGCGGCCAAGCTTTACAAGTCGATGATCGACGAGGGCCTGACCGAGCCTGGCGTGACCTCCAACAACCGCGAGGACGTGCAGAACCTGTTCAAGCAGGGCAAGGTCGGCATGATGATCACCGCGCCATTCCTCTCCAACCAGATCAAGGAAGAGGCACCGAGCCTGAAATACGGCGTCGCCGCCATTCCGGCCGGGCCGACCGGCGCGCGCGGCACCTATGGCGTCACCGATTCCATAATCATGTTCAAGAACTCCAAGAACAAGGACGAGGCCTGGAAGCTGCTCGACTTCCTGTTCACCAAGGAGCAGCGCGCCAAGTTCACGCAAGGCGAAGGCTTCCTGCCCGTGAACAAGGAAGAGGCGAAGATGGACTATTACGTCAACAATGCCGACCTCGCCGCCTTCACCGCGCTGTTGCCCGACGCTCGCTTCGCGCCGGTCATCCCGGGCTGGGAAGAAATCGCCCAGATCACTTCCGACGCCATGCAGAAGATCTATCTCGGCAGCGCCGAGCCGGAGGTCGCTTTGAAGGAGGCGGCAGACAAGGCCAACGGCGTACTGAAGAAATAGGGCGTATCTCCCTGCGCCCGTGGCGCGCCCCACCCCGTCGGGGCGCGCCACATCTCTCCGGCTTGGCAATCGCAGGAAAACGGGCGCGGTTTTCTGTCGGATTGCGGAAGAACGACCGGGCAATCGGTTCAGACAAGGACAATCATCGATGTCGGCTCAAACGCCGGCGAGGAATGCAAATCCTGAAGCAATTGCCCAGGAAGAACGACAGCCAAGCCGGCAGGCCAGCGAAATTCCAATGCGGGGACGTGCCTTGAGCACCAATGCCACTGCCATCTACCCGCAACGCGGTGCAAGCCAGCCGATGCAAAGCCGTATCGTGCCCTATCTGCTGACGCTTCCCAGCCTTTTGCTGGCGGCGGTGGTGATCTTCTGGCCCGTCTGGGATCTCGTGCAGATCTCGACGCATGACGTGAATCGCTTTGGCCAGCTGCGCGACTTCAGCGGCCTGGCCAATTTCCGGGCGCTTGCTGCCGATCCCGATTTTGTCGCCGCCCTGTGGCGCACCGGCCTATGGACCGTGCTGGTGGTCGGCGGGGCGCTGCTCTTGTCGATCCCGGTGGCGATCATCCTCAATACCGACTTCTACGGCCGTGGGCTGGCCCGCGTCATCATCATGCTGCCCTGGGCGGTGTCGCTCACCATGACGGCGGTGGTATGGCGCTGGGCGCTCAACGGCGAAAGCGGCATGCTAAACTCGGGGCTGATGAAGCTCGGCCTGATCAGCCAGAACATCCAGTGGCTGGCGAGCGCCGAGACCGCCTTCCCGATGCAGGTGCTGATCGGCATACTGGTGACGGTGCCGTTCACCACCACGATCTTCCTCGGCGGCCTGTCGTCGATCCCCGACGATCTCTACGAAGCCGCGGCGCTGGAGGGCGCGACCCCCTTACAGCAGTTCCGCGAGATCACCTTTCCGCTCCTAAAACCGTTCATCAACATCGCGATCGTGCTCAACACGATCTACGTCTTCAACTCCTTCCCGATCATCTGGGTGATGACTCAAGGGGGACCGGCGAACTCCACCGACATATTGGTCACCCATCTCTACAAGCTCGCCTTCCGCATCGGCAAGCTGGGCGAGGCTTCGGCGGTGTCGCTGGTGATGTTCGTCATCCTGCTCATCTTCACCATGATCTATGTGCGGCTCGCCATGCGGGAGCAACGCGCATGAGAAACGGCAAGCTGAAACGCTCGATCATCGCCTGGCTGCTGCTTGCGCCATTGATCGTGGTGACGATCTTCCCCTTCGCGGTGATGTTCCTCACCGCGGTCAAGCCGCGGACCGAAGTGCTGACGCCAACATGGTGGCCGAGCGAATTCCGCTGGTCGAATTTCGCCGACATGTGGGTGGCGACCGGCTTCGGCCAGGCGCTTCTCAACTCGCTCTATGTCTCGGCGCTGGCGACGATCGGCGCCATCCTGATCTCGGTGCCGGCGGCCTATACCATGTCGCGCTTCCGCTTTGCCGGTTATGGCGCCTTCCGCCAGTTCCTGCTGATCTCGCAGATGATCTCGCCGATCGTGCTGGTGCTTGGCCTGTTCAGGCTGATGGCCGCCTGGGGGCTGGTCGAGAGCACGACGGCACTCGGCTTCATCTACATGGCCTTCAACGTCGCCTTCACCGTCTGGATGCTGCAGAGCTATTTCGACACCATTCCGCGCGACCTCGAGGAGGCCGCCTGGATGGAAGGCGCCGGCCGCTGGCTGACGCTGCGCAAAGTGTTCCTGCCGCTTTGCCTGCCGGCAATCGCTGTGACGGCGATCTTCACCTTCATCAACGCCTGGAACGAGTTCGTCGTGGCGCTCACCATGCTGCGCAGCCAGGAAAGCTACACGCTCCCGATCCAGGTTTTCTCGCTGGTCGCCGGCCGCTACACGATCGAATGGCACCATGTCATGGCGGCCACGCTGCTGGCGACGCTGCCGGTGGCGATCCTCTTCATCTGGCTGCAGCGCTACCTGGTCCGCGGGCTGGCATTAGGAGCGGTGAAATAGCAATCCCGGCAATTCCAGGAAAACTGTGCAGCGGTTTTCCCTCCGGAATTGCGAAAAACAAATAGTCCACGGAGTTTTGATGCGCATCTTCACCGCCTCCCTGGCGACGGAAACCAACACCTTCTCGCCGGTGCCGACCGACAGGGCCTCGTTCGAGATGGCCTTCTATGCCGGCCCGGGAAAACATCCGGAGACGCCGACGCTGTGCTCCTCGCCGATAGTGGCGCTGCGCCGGCGCGCGACGAGCGAAGACCTGACCGTCACCGAAGGCACCGCCACCTGGGCGGAGCCCGGCGGCCTGGTGCAGCGGCAGACTTTTGAGGCGCTGCGCGACGAGATCCTCGACCAGCTCAAGGCTGCCCTGCCGGTCGATGCAGTGATCCTCGGCCTGCATGGCGCTATGGTGGCGCAGGGTTATGACGACTGCGAGGGCGACCTGCTGGAGCGTGTGCGCGCAATCGTCGGGCCGAAGGTGGTGATCGCCTCGGAATTCGATCCGCACAGCCATCTGACGCCCAAGCGCGTCGCGGCCTCCGACATCATGGCCTATTTCCTCGAATTCCCGCACACCGATTTCTACGAGCGCGGCGAGCATGTGGTCGAGCTCGGCCTTGCCGCGGCGCGGGGCGAAATCAAGCCGGTGATCTCGACCTTCGACTGCCGCATGATCCAGGTGCTGCCGACCAGCCGCGAGCCGATGCGCTCGTTCGTCGATAAGATCAAAGCGCTGCACGGCAAGGACGGTGTGCTGTCGGTCTCGGTCATCCACGGTTTCATGGCCGCCGACGTGCCGGAGATGGGCACGCGCATCCTGGTCGTCACCGACAACGACAAGGAAAAAGGCGACCAACTCGCCGAGACGCTGGGACGCGAGCTCTATGCGTTGCGCGAAAAGACGGCGATGACGATGCTCTCCGCCTCCGCCGGCATCGAGCGGGCGCTTGCCGTGCGTGCGGCACAGAAGGACAAGCCTGTGGTGATCGCCGATATCTGGGACAATCCGGGCGGCGGCGTGCCGGGCGATGGCACCATCGTGCTCTCCGAGTTGCTGGCGCGCGGGATCGACAGAGTCGGCGTCGCCACGATCTGGGATCCGATCGCGGTGACCTTCTGCCAGGCGGCTGGCGAGGGCGCCGTCATCGACCTGCGCTTCGGCGGCAAGGCCGGACCGCAGGCCGGCGAGCCGATCGACGCGCGCGTCACGGTGCTCAAGGCCGTCAGCGAGGGCTGGCAAAGCTTCGGGCCGAGCCGGGTGACGCTCGGGCCGGCTGCGGTGATTCGCATCGACGGCACCGAGGTCGACGTCATCCTCAACACCAACCGCACGCAGACCTTCGAGCCGGACATCTTTTCCAATATCGGCGTCGATCCGATGTCGAAGGACATCCTGCTGATCAAGTCGACCAACCATTTCTACGCCGGCTTCGCGCCGATCGCCGCCGAGATCATCTATGTCGCGGCGCCGAGTTCTTATCCCAGCAATCCGGCGGCGACGGATTACAGGAAGCTGACGAGGCCGATATGGCCGAGGGTGAAGGATCCGTGGAAGGATGAGGCTCCTCCTTCTCCCCCTGTGGGAGAAGGTATCGCCGCAGGCGACGGATGAGGGGTGCTCCAAGGAATGCTGACGTCTCACTCCGCTGGAACACCCCTCATCCGTCTCGGCGCTCCGCGCCGATCCACCTTCTCCCACATGGGGAGAAGGGAGGGGCGCGCTACACCAACCCTCTTTTCACCATCATCGCCTCGGGCGAAGGCATCTTGCCGCGGAAGGCCGTGTAAAGCTCTTCCGGATCCTTCGCTCCGCCGGCGGCGTAGATGTTCTTCCTCAGCCGCTCGGCCAGTTCCGGGTTGAAAGGATCGCCTGTTTCCTCGAAGGCGGAAAAGGCGTCGGCGTCCAGCACCTCCGACCACATGTAGGAATAGTAGCCGGCTGAATAACCTTCGCCGGCGAAGATATGACCGAAATGCGGGGTGCGATGACGCATGGCGATGGTGTTGGGCATATGCAGCTTTTCCAGCGTTTCGGCCTCGAACGGAAGCGGCTCGGCCGGCGCGTCCGGCCTTGCGTGATAAGCCATGTCGATCAGCGCCGAGGCGGTGAACTCGACCGTGGCGAAGCCGGCGCCGAAGGTGCGGGCGGCGAGCATCTTGTCCAGCAGGTCCTTCGGCATCGGCTTGCCGGTCTTGACGTGCAGCGCATGCTTTTCCAGCACCGCCGGCACCGTCAGCCAATGCTCATAGAGCTGCGAGGGCAGTTCGACGAAGTCGCGGCTGACCGAGGTGCCGGAGACCGACGGCCACGTGACGTCGGTCAGCATGCCATGTAGCGCATGGCCGAATTCGTGAAACAGGGTCTTTGCTTCGTCGACGGAGAGAAGGGCCTGCTCGCCGGCCGGCGGCTTGGCGAAGTTCATGATGTTGTAGATGACGGGCTTCGCGCCTTTCCCAAGTTTGTAGCCGGATTTCAGCGCGCTCATCCAGGCGCCGGAGCGTTTCGAGGGTCGCGCGAAGTAATCCGCCAGAAACAGGCCGCGCTCGCTGCCGTCCGCGTTCTTGACCACGAAGACGCGCGCGTCGGGATGCCAGGCGGCAATGCCCTTCTTCTCTTCGAAGCTGATGCCGAACAGCTTGGTCGCGACGTCGAAGCAGGCGTCGATCACGCGCTCGAGCTGCAGGTAGGGCTTCAGCTCGGCCTCGTCGAAGGCGAATTTCTCGGCGCGCAGCTTCTCCTGGTAGAAGCGCCAGTCCCATGCCGCGAATTTTTCGTTGCTGCCGGCTTCGGTGGCCAGCCGCTCCAGCTGCTTCTGATCGGCGGCCGCCTTTTCCAGCGCCTTTTCCCAAACCGGATCGAGCAGGTTGTGCACCGCCTTCGGCGTCTTCGCCATCGTGTCGTCGAGCTTAAGCGCCGCGAAAGACTCATAGCCGAGCAGCCTCGCCTTCTCGGCGCGCAGCTTCAGCATGTCGCGCACCACATCGGTATTGTCGCTGGCGCCACCATTCTGGCCGCGCATGATGAAGGCGCGGAAGGCGATCTCGCGCAGGTCGCGGCGCTCCGAGAAGGTCGAGAACGGCTCGTAGATCGAGCGCGACAGCGTCACCCCATAGCGACCTTTCTGGCCACGCATCTCGGCCGCCTCGGCCATCGAGCTCTTCAAGAAATCCGGCAGGCCGACGAGATCAGCCTCGTCGAGGAACAGCGCCCAGTCGCGTTCGTCGGCCAGCACATTCTGGCCGAATTTGGTGCCGAGCGAGGAGAGTTCCTCGTTGATTGCCGCCAGCCGCTTCTTGCCTTCCGCATCGAGCTTCGCACCGGAGCGGACGAAGCCTTTCCAGGTCTTTTCCAGCACACGCAACGTCTCGGCATCGAGGCTCAGCCTGTCGCGGCGCTGGTAGAGGTCGTCGATGCGGGCAAACAGCTTCTCGTTCATCGAGATCGCGGAGAAGTGCCGCGACATCTTGGGCGAAATCTCGCGCTCCAGCTGCTGGATGGTGTCGTTGGTGTGGGCGCCGGCACGACACCAGAAGATCGACGAGACATGGTCGAGCGGCTCGCCGGCGAGCTCAAGTGCAGCCAGCGTGTTTTCGATCGTTGCCGCCTCGCTGTTGCCGGCGATCGCGTCGATCTCAGCCTTGTGCGCTGCCAGCGCCGCGTCGAATACCGGCCCGAAATCATTGTCGCCGATGCGGGTGAAATCGGGCAGGCCGAGCGGGCCTTGCCAAAGCGTCAGCGGATGGGCGGCGAGGTCGACGGTCTTTGACATGGGCAAATCCATAGGCGCTTTTGGTGGGGCTGAATGCAGGGGTTATCCCGATGTAGGGCGGTGCTCGGCACCGCGCAACAACAGGATCAGTAGGCGCTGCAGTCCTGCGCGACCGCCGTCTGGGTGCTGGCGGTTATGCGGCCGCCGACGACGGTGAAGGTCTCGCGCATCAGCGTGTCGTTCTCGGGGAAATCGTAGCAGGCGAGCACCGTGGTCTCGCCCTTTTCGCTCTTCTCGATGCGATGGCGGATGGCGGCGCCGGCAACCGCGCCTTGCCATTCGTCGATCGACGCGAGGAATTCCTGCTTGTCCTGGACGACGCCGACATCGTCGAGCTTCATGTGCACCTCTTCAGAAAGCAATTCGGACAGTTCGGTGCGGTCGGCGACCAGGAGTGCCGAATACCAACGATCGATGACGGCGCTGTCATCCGCGCTGGCGCTGATCGTCGCGGACAGCAGCAGCGCTGCCGCAAGGAAAAACCTACACCAGATCCGCTCCATCAACCCTCCATCAAAGCTCCGGCCGCTCGAAATCGCCGGTCTCCTTGTTCATCACCCAGAGCTCGCCGGTCGAGATGTCGAACCAGGCGCCGTGCAGGGTAAGCTTGCCCTTGCCCTCGAGGATCGAAACGCAAGGGAATGTCCTGAGATTGGCGATCGAATAGCGGATCGAGATGCGCTCCAGCGCCGTCTGGCGCTCGGTCGCTGTCATGAAGGTGCTGGACGAGACGGTCTCGGCAGCCGGCGCGATCAGGCTCATCCATTTGCCGATGAAATCGCCGGGCGACAGCGGCGCAAAATTGGTATCGAGCGCGGCGCGGATGCCGCCGCAGCGGCCATGGCCCATCACCACGATGTTCTTAACCTTCAGGCTCTGCACGGCGAACTCGAGCGCGGCAGAGGTCGAGTGGAACTCGCCGTCCGGCTCATAGGGCGGCACGAGATTGCCGACATTGCGCAGCACGAAGAGCTCGCCCGGCCCGGCATCGAAGATCGCTTCGGGGGCCGAGCGGGAATCGCAGCAGGCGACGATCATGGTCTCGGGCGCCTGGCCCTCGCGCGCCAGCGAGCGGTAGCGGTCGCTTTCGGCGGGATAGCGGCCGCTCATGAAGTTGCGATAGCCGGTCAGCAGATGTTCGGGGAGATGGGGCATGGGCGCCTTTCCGGGTTTGGGGCGGCAGCTCGTTGCGATCGAAAAAGCCTCTAGCGGCAAAAGCCGGTCGCGGGCAATGCCGAATTGCGGATGGCGGCGTCGCAAACGCATGCCGGCCGCCCCGTTCGGTCATGCCCAGATGGCGACCTGAATGCCGAAGCGGTCGGTCAGCGGCGGATCGGGCGAGGGCCGCGCCTCGCCGCTGGCGATGCGGCCGGCGATCAACATCATGGCGGCCGCGTCGAGGAAGTCGTCGCTGGCGGCACCCTTCGGCGGCGCCTGGTCGAGGAAGGTCTTGTCATAGCCTTGCCGGCAAAGCAGCGCCTTGCGCTCCTCTATGCCGGCCGGGTTGATAGTGCCCTTGATCTTCTTGGGCAGGATCATCGCGGTGCCGCCGTTCATCCGGCAGAAGGCGACTTCTGGGTGCGATTCGAAGATGCGGCCGCGCAAATCCGGTCGCGCGATCAACAGCTGGTCGATCTCGCGAATCTTCGAAAAAATACCGAAGGCCTGGATGGAAACGCCGCGCGGCGGATTGGAAGTCGTCATCGCCACCTCGCTCGCCCGCCGGTGCGCGGCATACCAGGCTTCGACCGTGGTGAAGTTGCCGGTATCGGCGTAGAGCGCCGCGCGCGATGGTATGGCAAAGACGCTCGACTGCCGTGCTCCGAGCAGCGGACGCACCAGCGCTTCGGGCCCGCGACCGCCGCGGCTGGAAAAATCAGGCAGGCCGATCGGCATGTCGACGGCGATCGTGGCATCGGGTAGGGCGTGTAGCAGAGCCTCGAAAGTCGCGAAGACCGATGCCGATGGCGGCGCGCCAGGCTGGCGATGGACGGCGATCCAGCCGGCCTTGCAGCCGTCGACGCCGGCCAGCACGCCGCCGCCTGGCCTCACGCCCGCTTGTCCCGCCCGGGGTGGAGGAGATGGCGAAGCTGCACCATGGCCATCGGATGCGACAGGCTCTGCGCGTCGGTCTCCAATTGCAGCTCGTCGCCGCCGCGTTTGGCGGTGCGGGCAAGAATCTCGTAGACGGCGGCCGTGGTCGACTGCAGCGCCTTCGCTGCCGGCTGGCCGGAAAGGATGCGGGCGAGATAGACGGCGGCCGTCAGGTCGCCCAACCCGTTCGGCGGCTTCTCGATCAGGCGGTGCTCGGCAAGCAGCGCGTGTCGGTCGTCGAGGAGGAAGTTACCGGTGCCGCCCGCCATCATCGAGGGTGCCGAGGTGACCAGCATGGTGGAGGGACCGGCGTGCAGGGCGGCCGCCGTCACCGACTTGATGTCGGGCAGCGGCGCTCCGGCCATCCATTCGAGCTCGTAGCGGTTGGGCGTGGCGATGTCGGCGATCGGCATCAGCCTGTCGCGCAGCGCGACGGCCGTCGGCTCCGGCACATAAAGGCCGCCTGAATCGCCCATCACCGGGTCGCAGACATAAAGGGCATCCGGTGTCCTCGCCTTGACGGCCGCAACCAGCGAAGCGACGGCCTCCGCCTGGCCGGCCTCACCGAGATAGCCCGAGAGCACCGCGCTCACCTCGCCCAACCACGGCGCACGCTCGAGATCGGCCATCAGCGCCTTGAACTGCTCGAGCGGCGGCACGATGCGGGTGGCGCGGCTGTGGCCTGGATGCCAGGGCAGGATCACGGTCGGCACCGCCCAGACCGGAAACCCCAGCGTCTCCAGCGCGAACACCGCGGCGCGGTTGCCGACCGAGCCGCGGGCGACATGACTGGAGATGACGATGACCGCGCGCGGCGCGTCGGTTTTATCAGCATTCATGAAATTCGGTTCCTAGCCACCCTGCGTGGCGGCATACACCAGCCAGACCAACAGCCCAATGGCGATGATGAGGCCGAGCGTTCGGCCAATGCGGGTGCCCCAAACTTCGATCGGATCGGAGCGGTCGGCATCGGCCGCGGTCACGTGGTCGCGTGCGTCCTTCGCGGTGCGGGCGACGAAGGAAGCGCCGCCCGGCGTCGTTTCGCGCGCCACGCGCTCAAGGATGCGGCGCGATTCATTCTCGTCGTCCCGGCGCTCGGCCATGGCAAATGTCCTTTCCGGCCCGGAGCTTAGCCTGTTCGGTCGCGTATTCACAGGGGCGAGCGACCAAGATCAGAGCGCTGCCACGACCGGGTCATTTTCTTGCGCACGGATTGTGGTAATGCTTCGCATCACAACTTCTGTCGAGGGGACCAATCATGTTCGCCGAGCGCCTCCTTCTACCCTCCGCTTTCCGCAATTTGCCGGCCTTGCTGATGATGGCCTTCGTGCTGCCGCTGCTTGCCGGCTGCGGCTACAACACCATCCCGACGGCGGAGGAGAATGCCAGGGCGGCCTGGAGCGAGGTGCTCAACCAGTATCAGCGTCGCGCCGACCTGATCCCCAACCTGGTCGAGACGGTGAAGGGCTACGCCTCGCACGAGAAGGACACGCTCGACGCGGTCGTCCAGGCGCGCGCCAAGGCGACGCAGATCACGGTGACGCCGGAGACGCTGAAGGATCCGGAAGCCCTCAAAAGATTCCAGGATGCCCAGGCCGGGCTGACGGGCGCGCTGTCGCGGTTGATCGCGGTCTCGGAAAACTATCCCGACCTCAAGGCCAACCAGAATTTCCTCGCGCTGCAGGCGCAGCTCGAGGGCACCGAGAACCGCATCGCGGTGGCGCGTCGCGACTACATCCAGGCGGTCAGGGAGTACAATCTGACGCTGAGGACCTTCCCGTCGGTGCTGTGGGCGACATTCTGGTTCCGCGGCAATGAGCCGTTTGCGAACTTCACCGTCGAGGAAGACAAGATGCAGGTGCCGAAAGTGGATTTCGGCACGAGCACCAAGCAGGGCGGGTGAGCGGCGCGACTGAAATTTAATCGAGCTTGCAGGCCTTGCGTTCCTTCGCGCCCCCCTCTGTCCTGCCGGACATCTCCCCCTCTTGGGGGGAGATTAGCCGTCATCTGTCTCTTCGCCAGTTTTCGGCGTGTGGAGGAGATGGCTGGCGGCGAAGCTGCCAATCTCCCCCCTTGCGGGGGAGATGGCCGGCAGGCCAGAGGGGGGTGGGACGGAATGCCTTCATCGGCGTTTTGCTGAGCATCTTCTGCCTCCTCCTCCCCATCGCCGCCCTTGCCGCCGACCTGCCCCCGCTTAGCGGCCGTGTCGTCGACAATGCCGGCATTATCGATGCCGGCACGCGCGCGGCGCTGACCCAGAAACTCGCCGATTTCGAGAAGGAAGGCTCCGACCAGATCGTCGTCGCGACCATCCCCACCCTCGGCGGCGAGGAGATCGAGCCCTACGCCAACCGGCTGTTCCGCTTCTGGAAGCTCGGCCAGGCCAAAGAGAACAATGGTGTTCTTCTCCTGGTTGCGCCGAACGATCGCAAGATGCGCATCGAGGTCGGCTACGGGCTGGAAGGCACGCTGACCGACCTGCACACCAAGCTGATCATCGAAAACGACATGGTGCCGGCCTTCCGCGCCGGGGACTTCTCCGGCGGCATCAGCAAGGCCGTCGACGACATCATCATGGTGCTGGAGGGCAATCCGGAGGAGCTGGAGGCGCGCGGCAAGCGCAACGAGCAGGCGCCGTTCAACTCCGACGACCTGTTCTTCGCCATCTTCATCACCATATGGGCGCTGATCTTCTTCGGCGGCATCGCGCTGACGGTGCTGCCGCCGATCTTCGGCCAGAAGATCGGGCCCGGCCGCTACCGCTGGCTCGGCATGACCTTCGAGCCCAGCCGGCGATCCTCCGGCGGATGGTCGTCCGGTGGCGGCGGCTGGTCGTCGGGCGGTGGAGGTTGGTCCTCCGGTGGCGGCGGTGGCGGGTTTTCCGGCGGCGGCGGTTCGTCGGGCGGCGGCGGCTCCTCTGGAAGCTGGTGAGAAACCATGGCAACGCGACCGATCAGCCCCGAGGACCATGACCGCATCGCCGGTGCCATCCGTGCCGCGGAAGCAAGGACCGACGGCGAGATATACTGCGTTGTGGCGGGGTCCAGCGACGGCTATTTCTTCCCGGCCGCGTTCGCGGCGGCGCTCGCCACGATTGTCGTCAGCCTCGCAGTGGCCTACGGGCTGGAAGCCTTGTGGCTGACCATCCGTTTGCCGCATTTCGTACTTGCTCAGCTTCTGGCGTTTGGCTGCATGCTCGCGCTCCTCTGGGCGCTGCCCGGCTTGCGCATTCACCTCGTGCCGAAACGGCTGCGCTACCAGGCGGCGCATGCCAATGCGATGAAGCAATTTCTCGCCCGCAACGTCCACCGCACCCAGGCGAGGACGGGCGTGCTGATCTTCGTCTCCATCGCCGAGCGCTATGCCGAGGTCGTTGCCGACAGCGGCATCGATGCTAAGGTCGGCCAGCATGTCTGGGATGGCGTGGTGCGGGACCTGACACAGCACGCGGGCGACGACCGACTCGCCGACGGCTTCGCCAAGGCGATCGAATCGGTCGGCGCGGTGCTGGCCGAGCATTTCCCGGTTACCGCCGGCGACACCAATGAATTGGATGACCATCTCGTCGAGATCTGACGGAACTGACTGAAAATCTGCTCTGCCGGGGCCGGGTGAGGGCTGGTTTTCGGCGCCTCCGACGCCGCCAAGCTCGTTTGTGAGAAAGCGCGGGCGCGACAGCGCGGACTCTTTGCAGTCGGGCCAAGCGGGTTTATGATTAACAAATCATGAACACGCTGACGATCGACATCCGGAAAGCCGACCCTCGCGATGCAATGGCTATCGCGGACGTGCACCAGGAGGCATGGCGCGGCGCCTATTCCGGCATCATCCCGCATCGCACGCTGACGGCCATGATCAATCGCCGCGGCCCCGATTGGTGGGCGAACGCAATTCGCAAGGCAGCGACCGTGCTGGTGGTCGAGATCGGGGGCACGATCGCCGGCTATGCCACGATCGGCAGGAACCGCGCCCGCGAGCTCAGGCAGCAAGGCGAGATCTACGAGCTTTACCTGCGTCCGGAATATCAGGGCATCGGCCTCGGCAGCAGGCTGTTCAAGGCGGCGCGGACGCGCCTTGCCGACCACGGCCTCAGAGGCCTGGTGGTGTGGGCGCTGGAGGACAATTACAACGCGCTGGCCTTCTATGCCGGCAATGGCGGCCGCGACGTCGCCGAAGGCGTCGAGGTCTTCGAGCAGAAGGCGCTGAAGAAGGTTGCCTTCGTCTGGGAATGATGGCCGCCACTTAAAGCGCGTAGCGGTGACGTGCTTCAAGTCTTCGTTTGATGCATATCGTTCGCCCAAAACCGCTGCGCAGTCTTGGGCGACATGCATTGGGTTACAATCCATCACAAACTGTGCGCTTCCATTAGCGTCCAGTGCTATTCGCCGCATTGCACCATGAAGCGCCGCCCGCTATCGATCTCACAAATCGAGAGAGGGATTTGAGCATGCGCATCGAAGCCGTACCAACGGGGAAGAATCCGCCCGAGGACATCAACGTCATCATCGAGGTGCCGATCGGCGGCGAGCCGATCAAGTACGAGATGGACAAGGAGGCCGGCACGCTGTTCGTCGACCGCTTCCTGCACACCTCGATGCGCTATCCCGGCAATTACGGCTTCGTGCCGCACACTTTGTCGGGGGACGGCGACCCAATCGACGTGCTCGTCTGCAACACGCGCGCGCTGGTGCCGGGCTGCGTCATCAATGTGCGGCCGATCGGCGTCTTGATCATGGAAGACAATGCCGGCCAGGACGAGAAGGTGATCGCGGTTCCCTCGCCGAAGCTGACGCTGCGCTACGAGAATGTCACCGAATACACGCACCTGCCGGAAATCACCCGCCAGCAGGTGCAGCACTTCTTCGAGCACTACAAGGATCTCGAGCCCGGCAAATGGGTCAAGATCGAGGGCTGGCACGATTCCAACTATGCCAAGAAGATAATCGTCGAGGCGATCGAACGGGCGAAGGCGGTCAAGTAGGTAAGCGGCAGCCAACGGCTGGGCGATGGGGCTTGGGCGAGCCCTCAACGTCGTCATCCCAGGGCGAAGCAGGAGCGCAGCTCCGTCGCGGAGACCCTGGGATCCATGCCGTGAGGTCGCGCGAAGATCGTTACGGAACAGAATTACTGCACCGTGGCAACGCCTTGATGTAACGGCATGGATCCTTGGGTCTGCGCCGCGTCGCTTCGCTCCTGGCTCCGCCCAAGGATGACGGATGCGCAACCTTCGCCGTCTCGCATTCGTCGAACACCCTCTGATTTCTAGTTATCTACTCGCCCGAAGTCCGGCACGTTGCCGATCACCTCGCGCTTGTCCTTGCCGCAAGCAAAACCCTTCGCCTTTTGGTCGGCGAGCTTGCGGGCCTGATCGTTGGCCTGAGGGTTGCCGGTAGCGAGCACGAGGCCGATTGTGCAGCCCTCATGCTCCTCCGGCTGCGCGACCTTGGCGACGACCAGCACCTCGGTCGGCTTGTTTTCGTTTTCGGGATTGCTGATCTCGCGACGATGAATGACGGCGAAGGGCACCGCCTTGTCGCCATTGGTTTCGATGCGCCACTCGACCTTCGCCCCAGCGGTGTTGAACCCGGAGAAACTCTCCCAGATGGCGGTCATGTCGTCGGAGGGAAAACCGTAGTAGACGGACTCGCGCGCGTCGTCATAGCCGATCAGCACCGGATAGCCGCGATAGCCCGCGCAGGCGAGGTTCGCCCAGTCGCCGTCGCCTTCTTCCGATTGCGCGTAGGTCACGCAGTCCTTCTTCCAGTCGAGGTCGGTATAGTCGCTGGAAATGTCGCCGGCATGGGCCGAGCCACCAAGGATGACAAAGGCAGTAAGAGCAAGCCAGGCGCGCATCCGAAGACCTCCGTTTGGTGCAGCAGCGTAGCGTTAAAACCCGCGTGAGCCTAGGAAGCTGGGTTGGCGCGAAGGGTCAATTGTCTAGGCCGGTGCTGCTCCTCACCTGCCTGCCGGCATCCTCTCCCTGTATAGCGACGGGGAGAGGGGCGCTCTCCTCGATGGTTTCGCCAACAGCCGACGTTGCAGGAAAAGCGCCGAAGCAGCGGACACTAGTTCTTCAAGCTGGCTTCAATCAGCAGATCGGCGTTACGGGCGACTGATGCCGCCGGTCCGCCGAGGCCGAACAATTGGCCGCTGATATAGGCGCCCTCGATCAGCAGCAGCAGCCCATCGCCCAGCGTGTCGGAATCACTCGCACCCATCGCTGCCGCCATGGCGCGCAGGCGCCGGCGCAATTCCTGCTTGTTGTTCTCGCTCACCACCCGCGCGGGATGGCCGTGCTCGGGATATTCGACCGCCGCATTGGTCATGCCGCAGCCGCGATAGTCCGGCCTCTGCGTGCGTTTGCCGACGCGAGTGAGGAAAGCGATGATCTGCGCGCGCGGGCTGCCAGGATGCGCGTCCACGGCGTCGTCGAACCGCTGCCAGAATTCGAGGTCGTACTTGCGCAGATAGGAAGCGGCGAGTTCGTCCTTGGACGGGAAGGTCCGGTACAGGCTGGGCTTGGTGACGCCGGCGCGCCTGACGATCTCGTCGACGCCGATCGCCCGGATGCCTTCGCGATAGAACAGATCGCGCGCCACGTCGAGGATCTTGTCGGCAGCCTTCGGCGCCGGTGCCGTGCCGGCTCCGCTGATCGACGCTTCAATTTTATTGTCCGATGGCATTCAACAAACTCGCTTGACAATGTTACTGACCGGTACGTATGAATGGCGCCGCTCCATTGCAACGTACCGGTCAGTAACATGATAGCTCATTCCCGTCCCTTTGGCCAGCGCTACGCCTTCGTCGTCGTCGCAGTCATCTTCTTCTGCCTGCTGATCGCCGCCGGGCTTCGTTCCGCGCCGGCGGTCATGATGCTGCCGCTGGAAGAGAGCTTCGGCTGGCGGCGCGATGTCGTCTCGCTTGCCGCCGCTGTCGGCATCTTCCTCTATGGCCTCACCGGGCCGTTTGCCGCGGCGTTGATGGAGCGGATCGGGCTACGCCGCACGCTGCTTGCCGCGCTGCTGATCATGTCGGGTTCCACAGCGCTCAGCCTGCTGATGACCAAGCCGTGGCATCTGCTGCTCACATGGGGGGTATTTTCGGGCATCGGCTCGGGCGCGGTCGCCACCGTGCTCGGCGCCACCATCGTCAATCGCTGGTTCAAGACCAATCGCGGCCTGGTGATGGGGCTGATGTCCGCCTCGAGCGCGACCGGCCTGCTGGTGTTCCTGCCGCTGCTCGCCTCGTTGGCTCAGTCGGGAGGTTGGAAGCCGGTCGCCGTTGCCATCGCCATTGCCACGGCGGCTCTCGTGCCGCTGGTCTTTCTGCTGGTGCCGGAGCGCCCGGCTTCCATCGGCCAGGTGCGTTATGGCGCCGATGCCGACGACGTGCCGCCGGTGTCGCCGGCCGCGCAAGGCAATTTCCTGGCGCATACGCTGAACACGTTGCGCCGTGCCGCGGGAACCAGGGTGTTCTGGTACCTGTTCGCCACATTCTTCGTCTGCGGTTTCACCACAAACGGCCTCGTCGGCACGCACCTCATCGCCTTTTGCGGCGACATGGGCATCGGCGAGGTGCAGGCAGCCGGGCTGTTGTCGATGATGGGCATCTTCGACCTGATCGGCACGACGCTGTCCGGCTGGCTCACCGACCGTTTCGATCCGCGCAAGCTGCTTGGCGTCTATTATGCCGTGCGCGGCCTGTCGCTGATCTATCTGCCCTATTCCGGCTTCTCGGCCGTCAGCCTGATCATCTTCGCCGTGCTATATGGGCTCGACTGGATCGCCACCGTGCCGCCGACGCTCAGGCTCGCCAACGAAGCTTTCGGCGACCGCAGCGGCCCGATCGTGTTCGGCTGGATCGTCGCCGGCCACCAAGTGGGCGCCGCGGCGGCGGCGGCCTTCGGCGGCACGATGCGCGAATTGCAGGGCAATTACGAGCTTGCCTTCCTGATCGCCGGCATGACCGGCATAGCCGCGGCCTGTATTTCGCTCTTGATCAACACGAGCAAGCCGGCTTTTGAGCCGGAACCGCAGGCGGCGTAAGCGCGACTTCCCCTTCTCCCGCAAGGGGAGAAGGGGAGAGCTGTGACCTGTTATCAAAATTTCATGGTTCCGATATGCGCCTGAAACATTGAGGCCGGAGGTTGGCGGTCCCGTTCAACGCCATCCGGAGACAGCCATGAACAAGCTCTCGTTAACCCGCCGCGCTTTCGTCACCTCGGCCAGCGCCTTTGGCCTAGTCGGCGCCTCCGGACTCGCGTTGCCTTACTATTCGCGCGCCAATCAGCGCCCGGCCTTCACCCACGGCGTCCAGTCCGGCGATGTCGACGCCACCTCCGGCATGGTCTGGACCCGCACCGACCGGCCGGCGCGCGTGATGTACGAAGTGTCGACCACCGAAAGCTTCGCCGACGCCGTCAGGCTGGCGCCGCTCGATACCTCGCCCGCCAGCGACTATACGGTGAAGCGGCTGCTCACCGACCTCGCCGCCGACCAGGACATTTTCTACCGGATGACGGCCGCCGATCTTTCCGACATCAACGCCGTCTCCGAGCCGATCGTCGGCCGTTTCCGCACCGCGCCGGCGTCGAAGCGCGACGTGCGCTTCGCGTGGTCGGGCGACACCGCCGGCCAGGGCTGGGGCATCGACGAGACCGGCATGAAGACGTACTCCACCATCGCCAAGCACACGCCTGACTTCTTCCTCCATTCCGGCGACACGATCTATGCCGACGGCGCCATGAAGGACGAGGTCGACCTGCCCGGCGGCGGCAAGTGGAAGAACGTCGTCATGATCGACGGCAAGCGCAAGGTTGCCGAAACGCTGGACGAGTATCGCGACCAGTGGAAGTACAACATGATGGACAAGCACGTGCTCGCGCTCAGCGCCATCTGCCCGACCTTCTACCAGTGGGACGACCACGAGGTGGTGAACAACTGGTCGGATTCGAAGGACCTGACGACCGACAACCGCTACACGGAAAAATCCATCCCTGTGCTGGCGGCCCGCGCGGCGCGCGCCTTCCATGAGATGACGACCATCCGCTACGAACCTTCGGAACCGGGACGCGTCTATCGCAAGATCGCCCACGGGCCGCTGCTCGACGTGTTCTTCCTCGACATGCGCTCCTATCGCGGCCCGAACGGCCCCGACATGGAGGACACGCTGACGCCGAAGTCGCGCATGCTCGGCGAGCAGCAGACGCAGTGGCTGAAGCGCGAGCTGGCGAATTCCAAGGCGACCTGGAAGATCATCGCCGCCGACATGCCGCTCGGCCTCGTCGTCTGGAACGACGCGGCCAAAAAGGCCGGAGCCGAGGCGGTCAGCAACGGCGACAATGGCACGCCAAAAGGCCGCGAGCTCGAGTTCGCCGACCTGCTGCGCTACATCAAGAACGCCGGCATCACCAACACGGTGTGGCTGACCGCCGACGTCCACTATACGGCGGCGCATTACTACAATCCGGACAAGGCGCAGTTCCAGGATTTCAACCCGTTCTGGGAATTCGTCTCCGGCCCGATCCACGCCGGCACCTTCGGTCCCAACGATCTCGACATGACCTTCGGGCCCGAGCTGAAGTTCATCAAGGCGCCGAGCGCCGAGCAGGGCCAGAACCTGCCGCCATCAGCGGGCCTGCAGTTCTTCGGCCTGGTCGACATTTCCGGCGCCACCGAGCAACTAACGGTGCGGCTGATGGATCGCGACGACAACGAGCTCTACAAGGTCACGCTCGATCCGGTGCGGTCGGCTTAGGGTCGGCGCCAGGCAACCCTCTCTGTCCTGCCGGACTGTCCGTCACGGCAGAGGAGGGTGTGCCGGAGTGCTACCTTTGTCAGGTAGCCGTCGCAATATTAATCCGGATAGCAGGTCGCGGGAATGTTCGGCCAGACGGCGGTGTCGCAGTTGGCTGCCTTCTGGCGCTGCTTGAATGCGGCGCTGACCGGGCCGGTGACGATCGGGTCGACCCCGTCCGGGGCGTCGGCAAACATCTGCTGCGCGGTTTTGGCATCAGGGGGCGAGGGGTCAGCTTCTCTCAGGGCAGCCGCCGACTGTGCGGCGCCAGCCGCAACAAGCACGCCAAGCGCTGCCCCCGCGAAAACCGGACGCAATCTGGACATCTGATCGGTCATGAACATGAAATTGCCCGGCCCCTCAAAGGTTCCGCCTTGGTTAACAGAATCATTTCACACCAAGACGTTTAAGAATCAGTGACCATTTATTTGGGGCGGGGCCTCCCCTTTCGCAATTGCGAAAAACCTTGTATGAGCCGCCCAACCGAAAAAGGCGGCGCTTTCGGGCCTGCTGCCTGCAACGCTCCCGAGACCAGACAATGAACCTCCGCAATATCGCGATCATCGCGCATGTCGACCATGGAAAAACCACGCTCGTCGACCAACTCCTGAAACAGTCCGGCGCCTTCCGCGAAAACCAGCGCGTCGCCGAGCGCGCCATGGACTCCAACGACCTCGAAAAAGAACGCGGCATCACCATCCTGGCCAAGGCGACCTCGGTCGATTGGAAGGGCACCCGCATCAATATCGTCGACACGCCCGGACACGCCGACTTCGGCGGCGAGGTCGAGCGCATCCTGTCGATGGTGGATTCGGCGATCGTGCTCGTCGACGCCGCCGAAGGGCCGATGCCGCAGACCAAGTTCGTCGTCGGCAAGGCGCTGAAGGTAGGTCTGCGGCCGATCGTCGTCATCAACAAGATCGACCGGCCGGACGCCCGTCACATCGAGGTGGTCAACGAGGTGTTCGACCTGTTCGCGGCGCTCGATGCGACCGACGAACAGCTCGACTTCCCGATCCTCTACGGCTCGGGCCGCGACGGCTGGGTCTCGGAAAATCCTGAAGGCCCGAAAGACCAGGGCCTTGCGCCGCTGTTCGATCTCGTCGTCAAGCATGTGCCCGCGCCGACGGTGCATCCCGGTCCGTTCCGCATGATCGGTACGATCCTCGAAGCCAATCCGTTCCTCGGCCGCATCATCACCGGCCGCATCGAGTCCGGTTCGCTGAAGCCCAACCAGGCGGTCAAGGTGCTGCACCATGACGGCACGCAGATCGAGACCGGACGAATCTCGAAAATCCTCGCCTTCCGCGGGCTCGAGCGCCAGCCGATCGAGGAAGCCCAGGCGGGCGACATCGTCGCCATCGCCGGCCTGTCGAAGGGCACCGTCGCCGACACCTTCTGCGATCCGAGCGTGAGCGAGCCGCTGCATGCGCAGCCTATCGACCCGCCGACGGTGACCATGTCCTTCCTCGTCAACGACAGTCCGCTTGCCGGCACCGAGGGCGACAAGGTGACCAGCCGCGTCATCCGCGACCGGTTGCTGCGCGAGGCCGAAGGCAATGTGGCGCTCAAGATCGAGGAATCGCCGGAGAAGGATTCCTTCTTCGTCTCCGGTCGCGGCGAGTTGCAGCTTGCCGTGCTGATCGAGACGATGCGCCGCGAAGGCTTCGAGATCGCCGTGTCGCGCCCGCGGGTCGTCATGCAGAAGGGCGATGACGGCCAGTTGCTGGAGCCGGTCGAGGAAGTCGTCATCGACGTCGACGAGGAGCACGCCGGCGTGGTCGTGCAGAAGATGTCGGAACGCAAGGCCGAGATGGTCGAGCTGCGCCCCTCCGGCGGCAACCGCCAGCGCCTTGTCTTCCATGCGCCGACCCGCGGCCTGATCGGCTATCAGTCGGAACTGTTGACCGACACGCGCGGCACCGCCGTGATGAACCGGCTGTTTCATGCCTACGAGCCCTACAAGGGCGAGCTGCCCGGCCGCACCAATGGCGTGCTGATCTCCAACGAACAGGGTGAGTCGGTCGCCTATGCGATGTGGAACCTGGAGGATCGCGGCCCGATGATCATCGATCCGGGCGTCAAGGTTTACCAGGGCATGATCATCGGCATCCATTCCCGCGACAACGACCTGGAAGTGAACGTGCTGAAGGGCAAGAAGCTCACCAACATCCGCGCCGCCGGCAAGGACGAGGCGGTGAAGCTGACGCCGCCGGTCCGCATGACGCTGGAACGCGCGCTGGCCTGGATCCAGGACGACGAGCTGGTCGAGGTGACGCCGAAGACCATCCGGCTCAGGAAGCTCTATCTCGATCCGAACGAGCGCAAGCGCTTCGAGAAGTCGGCCAAGGTAATGGGCGCGGCGTAGGGTTTTAGCCCAGGCAGTTACTCAAGGGAGGAGCAGCGCTCCCTCCCTTGTCACTTCATGCACATGCGGCCGAAACGACAGCGTCACGGCCGGTCTCGCCGGAGAGGTCGACGCGTACCACCATGCCGTCGCGCACCGGCCTGCGCAGGGCTTTGGCGCCGCACGGTTCGATGGCGAGCAACCGCCGCGCTTCCCAGGCCTGCAGCCTCGACCGGGAGATGCCGAGCTCGCCGGCGAGCAAGCGGTCAAGCCGCAAGGGCGTTGCGGCATCGAGCCGAAGCTCAAGCCAAAGCGCCGTCGCGCCTTCCGGCCTGCCATCCAGCGCCTCCTTTCGCACCGTGACTTCCGGAGATTCTTCGATCCGCCCGACCCGATTTCTGAGCGCCACGGCATCGAAGCCATAGTGTCGGACCAGCGTCGGATCGTTGCGCTCCAGTGCAGCCAGCAGCGCCGGTGCGATGTCGCGACGGTTGCATCGCTCAAAAATGGCGCGGTTCCAGGAATTGTCGCAGTCGGTGCAGCGATAGATCAGCCAGGCATCGATGCGCTTGCCGTTGGCGTTGACGCGGAACTTTCCGCTGCATTGGTAAGGTTTGACGCCGCCGCAGCGATTGCAGTTGATGAGAGGTCGAGGCGCGACTGCGGGCGCGACCACCCAGCGAATGCGCAAAGTTCGAGACATGCCGATAGGCCCTTCCCGTCGGGAAGTCCGTCAGCGCGGCAATGTCCGAGATGCCCATGCGGGCACGGTGTGGCGAAAGGCTGTAGTGGTTGAAAATCAGGCGCCCGCGCAATTGCGCGACGGCGGCTCAGCAATGCCAAACCGGTCTCGAGCCGCCGCCTGAAGAACACATGAAATGATGCAGGCGCCGCCAAAGCGCGCCTGCGCGTGCTTTCGGGGAGTAGACGAGACCGGCGTTTACTGAGGCAAAGTGAAACTCGAAATCGGGAAGGATCGGCTCTTCTAGCCGTGCGACGGCGGGCGGGCAAGAGTATGCCGCCCGCCGTGTTTCACTCTGACGACCTTCGGGCGCTTTGGCGCTACATCATCTCGATGATCGGCGCGACCTCGACGCTGAAGGCCGGGTTCATCAGGATCGGACAATCCCTGGCCTTGGCGACGGCATCGTCGATATCCTTCGCTTCGACGATCGTGTAGCCGGCGGTTGGATTGCTGCCGCCATTGTTCTCGACCGCGCCGCCGGGCAGCACCGTTCTCGACATGCCGACAGGATTGCCGCCGTCGATCACGGCCGAACCCAGCTTGTCGTACCAGCCGGTCCAGGCATCCATCGCGGCTTTGCGCTCGGCCTCGTCGGTCGGCATCTTGCCGGAGCCGTGATAGACATAGAGAAATTTCGCCATGTTCTCCTCCCTTTTCGGCAGCGTCGAGCCGGGATGCGGCAGCGCCGCCTGGCGGTATGCGGCTATGCCGCAATCCGATATGCGGCTACGCCGCAATCGTTGATATGCGAGCTAGCCGCAATCATCGATATGCGGGCTAACCGCAATCGTTGATCATCGACCCAAACGGCGGGGCGGGCAACGAGAAATTCGACGTTGCTAATGTGAGGCCGGTGAGCCTCACCTTGCCATGGCGTGGTATTCGGGGTTCGGTCGCATGTCGACCGCGGCGGCCACCCGGTTCGACATGTTGAAGAAGGCGGCAGTCGAGGCGATGTCCCAGATGTCGCGATCGCTGAAGCCCACCTGTCGCAACGCGGCGCGGTCGCCCTCGACGATCTTGGCTGGCTCCTCCGTCAGCTTGACCGCGAATTCCAGCATCGCCGTCTCCCTTTCGGGCAAGCCGGCGGCGCGGAAATTCATCACCATCATCTCGCCAAGAGCGGGCTCACCGGAAAGCTGGCGCACCGCCGCGCCATGCGCGGTCAGGCAGTAGTAGCACTGGTTGATCGAGGAAACGGCGACCGCGATCATCTCGCGCTCCAGCTTCGACAGGCCGGACTCGCCCAGCATCAGCTCGTTGTACATGTCGGTGAAGGCGCGCAGCTTCTTCTCGTCGAAGGCGTAGGCCAGAAGCACGTTGGGCACGAGGCCGAGCTTTTCCTCGCATTTGGCGAAATAAGCCTTCGTCGCTTCGCTCAGCTCCGCCCGGGCCAGGTCGAGCGCCGTAATCCTGTCGGTCATATCCGTTCTCCTCGCAGGGTGAGCGTCGGTTCGATTTTCTTAAAGCGTCGTCAAACCTTTGTCGCCAAATAGCGCTCATCTGCTACCATAGACCCAAAAGCATGTGACGGGAGGGACTTCACATCATGGCCAGCCTGAAAACCGCAAGCCAGCCGAAAAAAACCAGTCCGGCAAAAGGAGGCGCGGCAAGGGCAGGCGAAAAGCCCGGCAGGCTCGCCGACTATCTCCTCGCCCGCACGCCGGCCGAAGACATCGCCGCCTATGACGTCGCCGACCTCGAACGCGCCGCCGATCTCGCCGGCCGGGCGGTCGCCAGGCACAGAAAGGGCGATTGCATCATTGCCATAGACGTGGATTCCGGCGTGACGCGCCAGGGCCGGCCGATGACGGTCATCACCGTCGTCAACGACAACATGCCGTTCCTGTTCGATTCCATCCTCGGCGAGATCACCGAGAGCGCCGGCGAGCCGCTTTTGGTCACCCATCCCGTCATCGTCGTCCGGCACGGCAAGAGCGGCATCGAGGAGATCCTCGGAGACGGCGGCTCCGTCAAGGGCGAAACCAGCCATGACCGGCTGAGCGTCGTCCACGTCCATATCGGCCGCCTTTCGGCGGATCAGGCCGAAGCCCTGGCCGGCCGCCTGAAGAAGCTGCTGGACCAGGTGCGCGCCGCCGTCGCCGATTGGAAGCCGATGCTTGCCCGGCTCGATCAGGCCATCTCGGAATTCCGCTACGCGCCGGTGCCGCTCGACAAGGCGCATGTCACCGAGGCGATCGCCTTCCTCGAATGGCTGCGAGACGACAATTTCACCTTCCTCGGCATGCGCGAGTTCAACTACACCGGCGGCGAGAAGAGCGGCATGCTGGAGCGCGCCGACAAACCCGGCCTCGGCATCCTCGCGGATCCCGACGTCCTGGTTCTCAGGCGCGGCACCGAGGCGGTGTCGACAACGCCGGAGATCCGCGCCTTCCTGCATGGGCCGGAACCGCTGATCGTCACCAAGGCCAATGCCAAGTCCCTGGTGCACCGGCGCATCTATCTCGACTATATCGGCGTCAAAACCTACACCGCCAAGGGCGTGCTTTCAGGCGAGCTGCGCATCGTAGGCCTGTTCACCTCGACCGCCTACACGCGTTCGGTGATGAAGATCCCCTATCTGCGCTCGAAGGCCGAGACGGTCATCGCCAAGTCCGGCTTCAATCCACATGACCATTCCGGCAAGGCGCTGATCAACGTGCTGGAGAGCTATCCGCGCGACGAGCTGTTTCAGGTTCCGGTGCCGATCCTCAGGAAGCACGCCGAAGCCATCCTCGGACTGATCGAACGGCCGCGCGTCAGGGCGCTGGTGCGGGTCGATCAGTTCGACCGGTTCGTCTCGATTCTCGTCTTCGTGCCGCGCGACCGCTACGACAGCGTCGTGCGCGAGAAGATCGGCACCTACCTGAAGACAGTATTTCAGGGCCGGCTGTCGGCATATTATCCGGCCTTCCCAGAAGGCGGGCTGGCGCGTGTGCATTTCATCATCGGCCGCTCCGGCGGCAAGACGCCGAAGGTCGAGCCGGCAACGATAGAGGCAGCGATCCGCGACATCGTGCGCACCTGGGACGATGCGCTGCGCGAAGCAGTGTCGGAATCGGGCGCCGATGCAACGCTTACGGCAATTGCCTCGCGCTTTTCGGAAAGCTATCGCGATTCGTTCTCGCCGGCCGTGGCGCTGGCCGATGCAGGACGCATCGCCAGGATCGATGCGGCCAATCCAATCGCCATCGACTATTACCGCCATGCCGACCAGAAGCCGCACCAGGCGGCGCTGAAGATCTATCACCACGGCAGTCCGGTGGCGCTGTCGCGGCGCGTGCCGGTGCTGGAGAATATCGGCTTCCGCGTCATCAGCGAGCGCACCTTCGAGGTTGGCGACGAAGCCTCCGGCATGGTGTTCATCAACGACATGGAGCTGGAGAACAGCTACGGCAAGCCGATCGACCTCGGCGACGGTGCGCTGTTCGAGGATGCCTTCCTGTCGGTCTGGCGCGGCGACGTCGACAATGACGGCTATAACGGCCTTGCCCAGACCGCGGGTCTCTGGTCGGGCGAAATCACGATCCTGCGCGCCTACGGCCGCTATTTGCAGCAGGCCGGTATCCCGCAGAGCCAGGATTTCATCGCCGCCGCGCTCAACCGCTATCCGGAGATCGCGCGCGGCCTGCATCAGCTGTTCGTTGCCCGCCTTGGCCCGACGGCCGAGACCGAGGGCGTGGTCGCCGCCAAGCACCTCAAGGCCAAGATCAAGGACGCGCTGGAAGAGGTGCCCAACATTGATGACGACACCATCATCCGTCGTTATCTCAACCTGATCGAAGCCTCGCTGCGCACCAATCATTTCGTTGCCGATACGAAAGACAAAGGACAGTCGCTGGCGATCAAGCTGGATTCGCAGGCGGTCGACGGGCTGCCGGCGCCCCGCCCCTGGCGCGAGATCTTCGTCTACGGCTCGGAGGTCGAGGGCGTTCATCTGCGCTTCGGCCCGGTGGCGCGCGGCGGCCTGCGCTGGTCTGACCGCGCCCAGGACTACCGCACCGAGGTGCTGGGTCTGGTCAAGGCGCAGCAGGTCAAGAACGCGGTCATCGTGCCGGTCGGCGCGAAGGGCGGCTTCTATCCGAAGAAACTGCCGATGAGCGCCGGCCGCGACGCGATCTTCGAGGCCGGCACTTCGGCCTACAAGAATTTCGTCTCCAGCCTGCTTTCGATCACCGACAATATCGGTGTCGACGGCATCATCCCGCCGGCCGGCGTGGTGCGGCGCGACCAGGATGATCCCTATTTCGTCGTTGCCGCCGACAAGGGCACGGCGACCTTCTCCGATACGGCCAACGCCATTTCGGAGACGCACAATTTCTGGCTGGACGACGCCTTCGCCAGCGGCGGCTCGGCCGGCTACGACCACAAGAAGATGGGCATCACCGCCAAGGGCGCCTGGGAAGCGGTGAAGCGGCATTTCCGCGAGATGAACCGCGACATCCAGACCGAGCCCTTCACGGTCGTCGGCGTCGGCGACATGTCGGGCGACGTGTTTGGCAACGGCATGCTCCTGTCACCGGCAACCAAGCTGATCGCCGCCTTCGACCACCGCGACATCTTCATCGACCCCGACCCGGACATGGCGGCCTCGCTGGCCGAGCGCCAGCGCATGTTCGGACTGCCGCGCTCGTCGTGGCAGGACTATGACAAGTCAAAGCTGTCGGAAGGCGGCGTCATCGTCTCGCGCAGCCTGAAGTCGATAACGCTGCCGCAGGCGGCGGCCGCCGCGATCGGCCTCGCCAAGACCACGGCAACGCCGGTCGAGATCATGAACGCCATCCTCAAGGCGCCCGTCGATCTTTTGTGGTTCGGCGGCATCGGCACCTATGTCCGGGGCTCCGGCGAGACCAATGCCGATGTCGGCGACCGCGCCAACGACGCCATCCGCGTCACCGCGCTCGACGTGCGCGCCAAGGTCATCGGCGAGGGCGCCAATCTTGGCGTCACGCAGCGGGCGCGCATCGAGTTCGGTATGAAGGGCGGCCGCTGCAATTCCGACGCCATCGACAATTCGGGCGGCGTCAACTGCTCGGACGTCGAGGTCAACATCAAGATCGCGCTGGCGTCGGCCATGCGCAAAGGCTCGCTGGCGCGGCCGGCGCGCAACAAGCTGCTTGCCGAGATGACCGACGAGGTGAGCACGCTGGTGCTTTCCAACAACTACCAGCAGACGCTGGCGCTGTCGCTGGCGCGCAAGCGCGGGCTGGCCGACATCGCGCACCAGGCGCGCTTCATGACGGCGCTCGAAGCGCGCGGCCTGCTCGACCGCGCCGTCGAGACGCTGCCTTCGCCGGCGGCGCTTGCCGAGCGCGAGGCTCGCGGCGAGCCGCTGACCAGGGCCGAGCTCGGCGTGCTGCTTGCCTATGCCAAGATCGTGCTCTTCTCCGACATCGTCGCCAGCGACGTGCCGGACGATCCGCATTTCGACCGCGATCTGATGGGCTATTTCCCGGAGCGGATGGCGAAGAAATTCGCCGGCGAGATCCGTGCCCACCGGCTGCGGCGCGAGATCATCGCGCGCGTCGTCGCCAACGATCTCGTCAATCGCGGCGGGCCGTCTTTCGTCAACCGGCTGCAGGAAGCGACGGGCCGCACAGCGGGCGCCGTCGTGCGCACTTTCGCCCTGGTGCGCGACGGTTTCGCGCTGCCTTCGCTCTACAAGGAGATCGATGCCCTCGACAACCAGATCGACGGCCAGACGCAGCTCGATCTCTACCAGGCAGTCAGCCGGCTCATCTTCATGACCAGCGGCTGGTACCTGAAGAACGACCTATCCTCCGCGCCGCTGGGCCAGCGCATCGCCGACTTGCAGGAAGCGCGCAAGGCTTTGGAGCCGAAGCTCATCTCGCTGCTGCCGGCCTTCTCGCGCGAGCGGATCGAGGCGCGGCGGCACGACCTGACTGAGGGCGGCGCGCCCGACAAACTTGCCGAAAAGCTGGCGCTGGCCGAGGTGAGCGACCTGATCCCGGACATCGCGCTCACCGCACGCACGGCCAATGCCGACATCGTCAGCGCCGCCAGGGCCTTCTTCGCCGTCAGCGATGCTTTTCGCATCCCTCGCGTCGAGGAGGCCGCGCGCTCGATCATGCCGCCGGACTATTACGACCAGCTGGCGCTGTCGCGCGCGACCGACACGATCGGCGCCGCAAGGCGCGGCATCGCGGTCGCGGCGCTCACCGCCCACGGCCAGGCGGTGGATCCGGTGGCGGCCTGGCTGGAAGCAGGCGGCGAGCAGGTCGGGCGAATCCGCGAGAGGCTGCAGGCGCTGACCGAAGGCGGCGACATCACCGTGTCTCGGCTGTCGGTGGCGTCCGGCCTGATGAGCGACCTGACGGGGATGTAGGTTTACCCTGCCCCTTGCGGGGAGGTCGCTGCGAAGCAGCGGGGCGGGGCTCGGCGCCACCCCCATCCGGACCTGAGGTCCGATCTCCCCATAAGGAAGAGGTCGCGGCCGGCGCTCTTGTTCCCGCTGACGCGGAGTGGAAACGCGCAAGCCAATGAGCGGCGGCGCCGTGCTTGTTCATTTGCATCGCCGCCGGAAAACATGCAGACATGCGCGGGGCGCGGGGCAAGCGGACGATGCCGGAGGGGACATGGCCGAAGTAGCAGTGCAGCGGGCAACGGGGCGCGGCATCTGGGGCTGGATGTTCTTCGACTGGGCAGCGCAACCCTTCTTCACCGTCGTCACCACCTTCATCTTCGGGCCATACTTCGTCTCGCGCATGGCGAGCGACCCCACAACCGGGCAGGCTGCCTGGGGCTACGGCATCGCTGCCGCGGGTCTCGTCATCGCGGTGCTTTCGCCGGTGCTCGGCTCGATTGCCGACCAGACCGGGCCGCGCAAGCCATGGATCGCCTCCTTCGCGGCGGTCAAGATCATCAGCCTTACGCTGCTTTGGTTCGCCGCGCCCGGCTCCAGCCTGTTCCTGATCGTGCTGCTCTTCTCGCTCGCCTCTGTGGCCGCGGAATTCTCCACCGTCTTCAACGATTCCATGATGCCGCGCCTAGTGCCCAAGGAGGACATCGGCAAGATCTCCAACATCGCCTGGGGGCTCGGCTATCTCGGCGGCATGGTGGCCTTGATCTTCGTGGTGCTGTTCCTGGCCGGCAATCTGGAAACCGGCAAGACGATCATCGGCCTCGACCCGCTGTTCGGGCTCGATCCTAAGCTCGGCGAGGACGCGCGCTTCACCGGGCCGATGTCGGCCGGATGGTACTTCCTGTTCATCCTGCCGATGTTCATCTTCACGCCGGACGCCATCAAGGGGCTTTCAATGGGCCCGGCGGTGCGGGAGGGCCTGTCGGAATTGAAGTCCACGCTCTTCGAGGTGCGCAAGCGCGTCGGCATCTTCCGCTTCCTCGTCGCCCGCATGATCTATCAGGACGGCGTCAACGCGCTCCTGGCGCTCGGCGGCACCTTTGCCGCCGGCATGTTCAACTGGTCGATCACCGAGATCGGCATGTTCGGCATCATCCTCAACGTCGTCGCGATCTTCGGCTGCTGGATCGCCGCGCGCCTCGACACCGCGCTCGGATCGAAGGCCGTGGTGATGATTGCGCTGATGCTCCTTTTGCTGGCTACGATCGGCGTCGTGTCGACCGGGCCAGGCTTCACGCTGCTCGGCCTAATACAGCTGCCCACCACCGATTCCGGCGGCCTCTTCGGCACCGCGGCCGAAAAGGCCTACATCCTCTACGGCCTGCTGATCGGACTCGCCTTCGGGCCGGTCCAGGCCTCCTCGCGCTCCTACATGGCGCGCAGCGTCACGGCCGCCGAGTCCGGCCGCTATTTCGGCATCTACGCGCTGGCCGGCAGGGCAACGAGCTTCCTGGCGCCGTTCCTGGTGTCGACGATCACGCTGGCCAGCGGCTCGGCACGGCTCGGCATGGCGGTGATCGCGCTGTTCCTCGGCCTCGGCATGGCAATCCTGGTCAGGACGCCATATCCGGCAGACAAGCCGGTGGAGTGATTTACCCTCCCCCTTGTGGGGAGGGTCGATCCGCGAAGCGGAGCGGGCTGGGGGTCGGCGCCATCACCCCGCCCCGGTGCGCTCGCAGGCGAGCGCACCGACCCTCCCCATCGAGGGGAGGGTAGTGGCACTCAATGCCTGAAGTGCCGCACGCCGGTGAACACCATGGCGATGCCGTGCTCGTCGGCGGCGGCGATCACGTCCTCGTCGCGCATCGAGCCGCCGGGCTGGATCACGGCCGTGGCGCCGGCCTCGATGGCCGACAGCAGGCCGTCGGCGAAGGGGAAGAAGGCGTCGGAAGCGACGACCGAACCCCTGGTCAGCGGCTCGGCCAGGCCAGCCGCCTCGGCAGCGTCGAGCGCCTTGCGGGCGGCGATGCGCGAGGAATCGACGCGGCTCATCTGGCCGGCGCCGATGCCGACGGTCGAGCCGTCCTTGACGTAGACGATGGCGTTCGACTTGACGTGCTTGGCGACGCGGAAGGCAAATTTAAGGTCGGCCATCTCGGCCGGAGTCGGCGCGCGTTTCGTCACCACCTTGAGCTCGAGGTCGTCGACCACCGCATTGTCCCGGCTTTGCACCAACAGCCCGCCGGCGACCGATTTGGCGACCGTGCCGGCGGCGCGCGGGTCGGGCAGACCGCCGGTGACCAGAAGGCGCAAGTTCTTCTTCGCCGCTATGATCGCCGCGGCCTCATCGGTGGCATCGGGCGCGATGATGACCTCGGTGAAGGTCTTCACGATCTCTTCCGCTGCCTCGGCGTCGAGGATGCGGTTCATGGCGACGATGCCGCCATAGGCCGAGACCGGATCGCAGGCCAGCGCCTTTGCGTAAGCCGCCTTCAGCGTCGCGCCCTCGGCGACGCCACACGGGTTGGCGTGCTTGATGATGGCTATCGCCGCTGACCGGGTCGGATCGAATTCACCGACCAGCTCGAAGGCGGCGTCGGTATCGTTGATGTTGTTGTAGGAAAGCTGCTTGCCCTGCAGCTGCCTGGCGGTCGCGACGCCCGGGCGCTTGTCGCCGGAGAGATAGAAGCCGGCGCCCTGATGCGGGTTCTCGCCATAGCGCATCACCTGGTCGAGACGGCCGCCGAAGGCCCGCCAGGTCGGATGCTCGATTTCGAGCGTGTCGGCAAACCAGCCGGAGATCGCCGCATCGTAGGTCGCGGTGCGAGCAAAGGCCTTCGCCGCCAGCTTCTTGCGGAAATCGAGCGACAGCGAGCCGAGATTCATCTCGAGCGCGTTGAGCACCGAGGCGTAGTCGGCAGGGTCGGTGACGATGGCGACATAGGCGTGGTTCTTGGCCGAGGCGCGGATCATCGCCGGGCCGCCGATGTCGATGTTTTCCACGATCGAGGCGTAGCCCGCGCCGGAGCGGCGGACCTCCTCGAACGGGTAGAGGTTGGACACGACGAGGTCGATCGGCTGGATGTGGTGGTCGTGCATCGCTTTCGCGTGCTCGGCGTCGTCGCGCACGCCGAGCAGGGCGCCATGCACCGAGGGATGCAAGGTCTTGACGCGACCGTCCATGATCTCGGGAAAGCCGGTCAGCTCCGAAACATCGCGTACGGCCAGGCCGGCCGCGGCGATCTCCTTCGCGGTGCCGCCGGTGGAGACCAGCTCGACGCCGGCGGCGGCAAGGGCTTTGGCAAAGTCGATCAAACCGGTCTTGTCGAAAACGGAAAGCAGCGCGCGGCGAATCGGAACGAGGTCGGGCGCCGGAATGTTCTTGGCGGGGACGGCCATGGCTGGCGGCCTTTCAAGGCTGGTTGGGAACGTTCGCGGGCCGTAGCATATGAGGCTCGGAAATCAAGCGCGCAACTCGGGTTCCTTGGCCGCGAATCAATTGTTCTCGGGATAGCCGGCGACGGCGGCGCGCGTCAGCTGCCAGTGCACCTCGGCGATCTCCGAGGCCTTGAAGGCAAGCACGATCTGCCGGCTGCGGCGCGGTCCGCCGAGCCCGGCGAAATAGATCGATTCCTCGATCTCGGGCGCCACTTCGGCACAAGTGAACACCCAGGTGTCGCCCTGGGCGGCCGCCAGGGTCAGGCGGTCCTGCTCGTCGTGCAGCAGGCCGATGTCGGGATGGATATGGAAGCGCACGGTGACGAAGTCGCGGCCATTGTTGCGGATCGCCGCACCTCCGGGGCGAAGGAAGCGGTCGCGGCCGGTCAGCACATTGCCGTTCTCCGCCAGCTTCACCTCCCGCTCGTGCAGCAAGCCGAAGCGCGCGGCATAGCCGTCGTGGCGCGCGACAAAGCCCTGCACACCCTTCTGGTCGATGCGCTTGCAGGGCACATGCTGCGGGCCGCCGATCAGCGGCGAGCCGAGCAGGTCGCTGACCCGCAACGAGTGACTGAAGCGCGCCGAGGACGTGTCGTTGACGGTGGCTGTCGAATGCGCGGCGGTGGCGCGGGCGAGCGGCCGGAATTCGGCGGCGCCATAGGTATCGATGCCTGCGTTGACGATGAAATGCTGGCGCCCGGAGGAAAGCTCGAAGGCGAGGCAGCCGGCATGCGCCGCGTTGGAGATGTCGACAGGCGGCGGCAGGCCGGTGTCGGCAATCACCGTGACGCCGCCCATCGACAGGCGCTCATAGCCGGAATGGGGCGCGTGCAGCAGCGGCGCGCCGACCGTGTCGTCATGACGCAGGATGGTGGCGATGCGATCGTGGATGGTGGCGCCCATGCCGTTGAAGCGGGCAAGGCTGCCGTCCTGGTGGCGGAAGAAGCGCAGCGCCGGCAGCATGCGGTCGATGGCGTTGATCAGCGCCGGCGGCGGCGCCTCCGCCTGGTTGGCATAGGTCTGGCGCAACGGCAGAAGGTCGGCGAGCAATTCCAGCACCGTCATCGGGTTGCGCGAGATGTGACCGCCGTCCGGCAGGATCTGGTGGTCGAGCTCCTCGGCCAGGTTGCGCGTGGCGGCGCGCAGCGCCGAGGCCGGCGCGGGTAGCGACAGGGTGGAGAAGGCGAGCGCGATGCGAGCGCGCAGCCTGTCCTTGCCGTCCGGCATCTCGCGCGCCATCGATCTGAGATAACGGATCTGCATGGCGAGCGATTTGAGGAAGGCGCGGTAGAACGGGAATTCGGCGCCTTGCAGCACGACCGAGGAATGCTGCAGCCAGGCAATCACCCGCTTGGCTGTCGTGCCAGGCTCCCAGGCGACGCCCGATATCTGGTTGCCGTGCATGACGATCCAGTCCGAGACCAGGGCGCGAGCATTGGCGGCGGCGAGCTCGGTGCCGGCAGCGCGCATATGGCGCAGCCAGCGGAAGCCGTGCAGCGACTTTTGCCAGCCGCGATTGGGCACATTGATCTGGAAAGGCGATTTGCCGCCGGTCTCGACCATGTGGCCGGACAGCGGATAGCGGCCATAGTAGATTTCGAGCGCGATCTGCGGGTCGGCGAGCCTCAGATCCGGCGGCGCGATGAGGACGCGCTCGGGCGTGCGGCCGGAATAACGCCAGCGATAGATAGGGCCGGCACGAAGGCGCCGGCGCGTTTTGCGCCAGAACTCCCTCGCGACAAGCGTCCAAAGACGCGTCGTGCTGCCGGCAGCAAGTGCCAAAACCCCTCCTGATAGTCGTCAGCCCCTAAGCACAAGCTTATATGATTCAAGAACTTATGCGAAGGCGGATTCCACGAAGTGAACCCCTTCACGCGGCCATGACCTGGGCATCGCTAAAAAAGTCGGCAAGATTTATGCAATAACGTCCTAAATCGTCCTTCTCATCCGGGCGGCAAAGAAGCCGTCGAGCCCCGAAACCCCCGGTGAATTCAGCACCAAATCGGCGGGGGTGGTGCGCAGCGTGCCATCGGGCGTGAGGAAGGGATCGAGGCCGGCGAATTCACCCGCTTGGATCGGATCGGCGATCACGCCGCGAGTTCCGGCAAGGAAGACGCGATAAAGCTCCTCGCCCTCGATCGGGTCGAGCGAGCAATTGGAAAAGACGAGCCGTCCGCCCGGTTTGACGAGAGTGGCGGCGTGAGCGAGCAGGCGCCGCTGCAGCGTGGCGAGCTTCTCGACATCGGCCATGGTTTTGGTCCACGGCACGTCGGGATGCCGGCGCACGGTGCCGGTCGAGGAGCAGGGCGCGTCGAGCAGCACGGCGTCGAACGGCTCCGCCGGCCGGTAGTCGAGCAGGTCGGTGTGCGCCAGTTCGGCCGAAAGGCCGAGGCGTTTTAGGTTCTCACCCAGCCTGGCCAGCCGGTTCTTTGAACTGTCGACGGCGGTGACGTTCGCGCCGGCGAGGATCAGCTGGGCCGTCTTGCCGCCGGGCGCGGCGCAAAGATCGGCGATGCGTTGTCCCTCGATGGCGCCGAAAAGGCGCGCGGGCAGGGCTGCCGCCGCATCCTGCACCCACCAGGCGCCGTCGGCGAAGCCGGGCAGATCGGTGACGCCGGTCTGCAGCTTCTCGACGCGCACCGTGCCGGTCGGCAGCACGATGCCGCCCAGCTTCTCCGCCCAGAGCGAAGGGTCGGTTTTAACGGTGAAATCGACTGGAGCCTCATGGCGATGGGCAGCAAGAATGGCCTCCGCCCTGGCGGCGCCATAGGCTGTGGCCAGTCGGTCTGCGAACCACTGGGGCGCCTCGGTCGTCGCGGCGAGCGTCGGCGCCAGCTCGGCGCCCTTGGCACGCGCCAGCGAGCGCAGCACGCCGTTGACGAGACCGGAGAAACGCAGCGTGCGTGGGTCGGACTTGGCGTGGGTGACGGCGAGGTCGACGGCGGCGCTGTCGGGGATGTCGAGAAACAGGATCTGCGCGGCGGCCACGTGCAGGATGTGCGAGAGCACGGTGGCGTTGGCCGGCAACGGCCTTTCCAGACGCCTTGCAAGCAGTCCGGCAATGGTCATGCGGTGGCGCAGCGCCGTGACCAGAATGGCGCGCACCAATGCGCGGTCGCGCTGGTCGAGCGCCTTGTATTGCGGGTGGCCGTGCTCGTTGTCGGTCAGGCCGTCGAGCGGGGTATGGGCATCGATGACGGCGGCAAGCAGGCGGGCGGCCGCCTTGCGCGCCGCGAGGCCGGCGACCGTTTCGCTCGCACTTGCGTCACCTCTGCCTTGGGTTTGCGGTCGGCGCTTCGCTCCGCTCACGACCACGGATCTTTGGATCCTGTGCCGCGGGGGCCGGTCGGGTTGCGACCCCAGGGATTGCGCTTCGGCCGCTCCGGCTCGGCCGGCTGGCTCCATGGTCCTGCCTGCGGCTCGTCCGGCTGGCCTGGCGCAGGGGCTTCGCGCCGCGCGGCTTGGGCGGCACCGCTCATCTCGCGCGCCATCTGCTGCAGGGCGGCGATGCGGTTCTCTGTGCTCGGGTGGGTCGAGAACAGATTGTCCATGCGCTCACCGTGCAACGGATTGATGATGAACAGATGTGCCATCGCCGGATTTCGCTCGGCATCCGGATTGGGAATGCGCTCGGCGCCGCGCGCGATCTTGTCGAGCGCCGAGGCGAGCCACAACGGATTTCCGCAAATTTCGGCGCCGCGCCGGTCGGCCTCGTATTCGCGGGTGCGGCTCACCGCCATTTGCACGATCATGGCGGCAAAGGGCGCAACGAGCATGGCGACAAGCACGCCGACGAAGCCCAGCGGATTGTTGTTTTCGCGGCTGCCGCCGAAGAAGAAGGCGAAATTGCCGAGCATCGAGATCGCGCCGGCAAGCGTCGCGACAATCGTCATGGTAAGCGTGTCGCGATGCTGCACATGGGCGAGTTCATGCGCCATCACCGCCGCGACCTCTTCGTGGCTGAGCCGCTCCAGCAGGCCGGTCGATGCGGCTACAGCGGCGTTTTCGGGATTGCGGCCAGTGGCGAAGGCGTTCGGCTGCGGACTGTCGATCAGATAGGTCTTCGGCATCGGCAGGCCGGCCTGCTTGGCCAGCGCCTCAACGATCGCATAATATTCGGGAGCGTTCCTCTCGTCGACCTCGATGGCGCGGTTCATCGACAGCACCATCTTGTCGGCATTCCAGTAGCTGAACAGGTTCATGCCGGCGGCCAACAGCAAGGCGATCACCATGCCGCCGGTGCCGCCGATCAGAAAGCCGACGCCCATGAACAGCGCGGTCATCGCAGCAAGGAGCATGGCGGTGCGAAGCGTATTCATCGTCTCTTCCGTCTGGCGTGGTGGCGAATAGGGGTCGATCCTGCCATTGTCATGGCTATATGATGGGAAAGGCGGGTCCCCGTTTCAATCGGCAGGAAGCATCGCATGACCGATCAACCCAACAAAACCGAAGGCGCCAAGCCGCAAAGGACGCTGTCGCCTGAGGCGCAACGCGCATTGGCGGAAGCGGAAGCCAGGCGGAAGGCATACCGCGAGGCGGAAGCCCGCCTGCCGAAAGAGTTCGGCGGACGCGGCGGCAAGGAACCCGGGCGCTACGGCGACTGGGAGGTGAAGGGTCTGGCCACTGATTTTTAATGACACTCAAGGCGCGTCGCGCTGAAGCGGATTCAGGCGACGCGCTTAAGTCATTGTTCGTGCTGTCGTCTTCGCAAAACCGCTGCACACCGCGACATGCATCAGGCCGCGTCGCGCTGCGGCTCGATGATCATCCAGCCATCGTCGTCAGTGGCGACGCCGAGCGCATCGTAGGTGGCGATGCTGGCGTGCTGCGTCACGACCGGATGGACATGCGTGGCGCTGATCACCATCACCGAGGCGCCGGAGGCTTCGCCCGCGGCGATGCCGGCCGGGGCATCCTCGAAGACGAGGCAATCGCGCGCCTCGACGCCGAGACGCTTTGCCGCCAAAAGAAAACAGTCGGGCGCCGGCTTGCCGCGGGTGACGTCCTCGGCCGAGACCATGATGGCGGGCACCGGAATGCCGGCCGCCGCCATACGCAGCAGCGCGAGTTCCCGCGGCGCCGAGGTGACGACCGCCCAGCGCTCCGGCGGCAGCGACTTGAGAAACGCCACAGCACCCGGAATCGGAACGATGCCCTCGAGGTCGGCCGCCTCGGCCTCGAGCAGCGCATCGGCTTCCACGACGGGATCGACGCCGGGAAGCTTCAGCGCGGCGATGGTCTCGATCGCGCGCTTGCCGTGGATAGTCGGCAGGAAGCTCGCGACGTCGAGGCCGTGACGGCGAGCCCACTTGGTCCACACGCGTTCCGCCGCGGCGATCGAATTGAGGACCGTGCCGTCCATGTCGAAAAGGAAAGCGGCGAACTTTCTGCCTGGGAACATCGGATATCCTGGGGGAATCGTTTTCGGGGAGCGCGAAACGCACCGCTATCCTAACCTCCGAAGCGGAGCCTGCAAAGGCGCATGCCGGCATTTCGACTCGCCGCCGGAACAACGCTCCTCATTGCGGCGTTCTCCAACCAGTCTTGCAAGACCACCAACAAGGGCAAGACCACCAACAAGGGCAAGACCACCAACAAGGGGAAGTGATGCTGATCAGGCTCGGCTACGAAATCGCCATCGAATGCGATGCCGCGACGCCGATCATCGCGCTTCTCGACATCCACCCGGATCGCCATGCCGACATCAAGCGGCAGACTCGCTTTCTCACCTCGCCTTCGGTGCCGACGACCACCTATCGCGACAGCCATGGCAATATCTGCCGCCGCTTCACGGCGCCGGCCGGCGGTTTCCGCATCCTCTTTGATGGGGTGGTCGAGGACACCGGCGAGGCCGACGAGATCAACACGCTGGCGCGCGAAATGCCGGTGGCGGACCTCCCGGACGAGGTGCTCGTCTACCTGCTCGGCAGCCGCTATTGCGAAACCGATCACCTCAGCAACCTCGCCTGGGAGCTGTTCGGCCACCTGCCGCCCGGCTGGGCGCGCGCGCAGGCGATCGTCGACTATGTCCATAGCCGGCTTTCGTTCGGCTACGGCTATGCCCGCGCCACCCGCACGGCGGCGCAGGCGCATGAGGAGCGCGTCGGCGTTTGCCGCGATTTCGCGCATCTCGCGATAGCGCTCTGCCGCGCGATGAACATTCCAGCGCGCTATGTGAACGGCTATCTCGGCGACATCGGCGTGCCGGCCGATCCGGCGCCGATGGATTTCTCAGCCTGGATGGAAGTGTTCCTTGACGGGAAATGGTACGCGTTCGATCCGCGCCACAATCGTCCAAGGATCGGCCGCGTCGTGATCGCGCGCGGCCGCGACGCCACCGACGTGCCGCTGCTGCACAGCTTCGGCCCGCATCGGCTTACCCTGTTCAAGGTGTGGACCTATGAGCAGCAAGGCAATCTGTTCAAGCCGCCGCATCACGGCATCGACAGGACCGCGAGCGCCCAGATGCTCGCGTAAGCCAGGCGGCTGTTTCACTGCGGCGCCAGCACCAGCGCTGACCCGCTTTGGCACAGGGCGCACTGTGCCGAAGCGGGAAGGGCCGCAATGGCTCCGCCACTCATGGTAAGCGCTTTATGAACGGCATTTCCCTATTGTGTTTCCATTTACCCGCCATTCACCTTCCTGTCTGCCGTGTTCCAGCAGAAACAATGAGTTAGCTGTCGCTCCGCGCTTTCGAACAGAAGGGTGGCCGTGTCTGGCCGAAATCCTGCAGCGCTTCCGTTGAGCGGCACCGAAGCCGCAGCAGGCGAGGGTGACGATGCGGCAGTTGAAAGGTCTCGCTCGTGGGGTGGACGGCTTTGCGCGGGATCGCGGAGGCAATTTCGCGGTTCTGTTTGGGGCTGCCGCATCGGTGCTGGCGCTGGGGGTGGGATTCGCAGTCAATATCGCGCAGGTCTACAATGCGAGATCGAGTCTGCAGAGCGTCGTCGATGCCGCTGTGACTTCGACGGCACGCGATCTCACCCTAGGCATCATCAAGGAAGCCGATGCCAACGCATCGGTACAGGCGTTTCTCGACGCCAACAGCGCGGCCGGCATCTTGCAGGCCGGCCAGATCGTGCTCGACAAGCTCACCATCGACAGGACATCGAAGACCGTGCAGGTGAATGCGCATGCCGATGTCGGCCTCTATTCCGCTGTTCAGCGTTGGCGATATGCAGCGTGTCGCCGCCTCGACCACCGCGCTCTATTCGGACAAGAAGATCGAGGTGGCGCTGATGCTCGACATCACCGGTTCCATGGCGGCCAACAAGCGCGCCAAGACCAATAAGATCGGCGACCTGCAGGCGGCCGCGTCGCAGACGGTCAAGGATCTCCTGGGACAGAACCGGGATCCCAGCGAGCCTCGGGTCCGGGTGGCGATCGTCCCCTATGCCGAGGCCGTCAACACTGGCGGCCTCGCCGACACCGTCTTCGTCGAGACCTCGACCGGACCGAAGCTGCCGCCGCCGATCGATGCGCCCCTTGCCGTTTCCGTGACGACCGCGCCTGACAAATGGGCCACCGAGCGCAAGGACAAGGACGGCTATGCCGATTATTCGTCCGACGGCCCGTATACGCTGTGGCAGGACAACAATGGCAGGACCTATCAGGCCAAGGTCAACCGCGACTACCGCATGAAAGTGTGTCCATCCGCGGCGCTGGTTCCGCTGACGGCCGATCAGGACAAGCTGCTCACGGCCATCGGTCATTTCCAAGCTGCGGGCGTGACGGCAGGTGGCATTGCCGCGCAATGGGGCTATTACATGCTTTCGCCGTCCTGGCGTTCGGCCATCGCCGATGCCCGCCTGGGCGCCGGTCCGGCGAATTTCGATCCGAAGAAAGTGGCAAAGATCGCCATCCTGATGACGGATGGCCAGTTCAACACCGCCTTTGCCCGCGGGCGCGGCACGTCCGCGTCCGACGACGAGGGCCGGAGGTCGCGCGCCAATGCCGAAGCCATTTGCGAGAATATGAAGCACGACGGCATAGAGGTCTTCACCATCGGCTTCGATCTCAACGATCCGTCGATGACGACGATCGAGAGGGATCAAGCGAGATCCGTATTGAAGGACTGTGCGACCGACGACACGTCGTCGCTGAAGCATTTTTACGAGGCCGCCACAGGCGCCGAACTGTCAGATGCCTTCGATCAGATCACCCGCAACATCGAGAAGCTCACCATCAATCGCTGATCCACAGGTCAGCCCGCAGAAGGAAAAGGCCGCCGCTTCTTGACGAAGCAGGCGGCCTTCCGTGTTTCCGTCCATGACGCGGCTCCTGGCGGCGACCCCTTCGGGTCACCTGCCGCGCGTCTCGCGCCTTAACGGGAAGACTGCTTCCCGGAAGTGCAATCCGCTGAGCTCACGTTATGGAAAACGAAATCACTCGACATCGGATCACCTCCTTTCGGTTTGTTGAACACAGCCAAATGATGGGGTGCGTCGCGGCAAAACACAAGATGACGCGACGGAATGGCCGTGCTCCGGACGAGGATCATCCTCGCGCGATGCTTTTGCGCAACAGATCGGGATTGCGGTCGACGGGCCGGTGGACGACAGTGGCGCTCGAGGGTCGGGTTGGCCGTATGGGAGGTGGGAATGGACGCCGCCGACAGAGCCGCGCGGATCGTACGCAGGGTCGTCGAGACGTTGAAGCCGGGTTTTGCGGTCAGGCTTTGGACCGGCGAGCGGATCGGGCCCGCCGGCGGTCCGGTGCTTGCCATCAACGATCAGGACATCGTCTGGCAACTGGTGCGGCGTCCCGCCTTCTCGACGCTTGTCGAGATGTGGATTTCCAAGACCGTCGACATCGAAGAGGGCACGCTGTTCGACTTCTACGCCGTGCCCTCGCAGGGCAAGCTCAAGACGAAGCTCAGATCATTGCCCAAGCTGGAGATCCTGCGCGACCTGCCGGTGGTGCTGTTCTCGCGAAAACAGATGACGGCGCGCAGCGATCTCTCCGGCCGCAACCCTTATGTCAGCGGGTCGAACAAGGAAGCGATCCAGCATCACTACGACATCTCGAATGCCTTCTACCGGCTCTTCCTTGACGAGCGCATGGTCTATAGCTGCGGCTATTTCAAGGATTTCGCCAACGGCATCGACCAGACGCAAGTCGACAAGCTCGACCATATCTGCCGCAAACTCAGGCTGAAGCCCGGCGAAAGGCTGCTCGACATCGGCTGCGGCTGGGGCGCGATGCTGATCCATGCGGCGAAGCATTACGGCGTCGTCGGCCATGGCGTCTCGCTGTCGCGGGCCCAGACGGAGCTTGCCCGCGAGCGCATCCGCGCCGAGGGTCTCGAGGACCGTATCACCATCGAGATCAAATCCTACGCCGAGCTCTCCGGCACGTTCGACAAGATATCGTCCATCGGCATGTTCGAGCATCTGGGTATCGCCAATCACGACGCCTACTTTTCGGCCGTCCATCGTCTGCTCAAGCCCGGCGGCGTCTATCTGCACCACGCCATCACCAGGCGCAGCAAGGGCGACATCCGCAAGACGTTGCGCAAGGGTCCGGAATACAAGGCGCTGATCAAATACATCTTCCCAGGTGGAGAGCTCGACACGATCGGCATGACGCTCGGCAATCTCGAGGCGCGTGGCTTCCTCGTCCATGATGTCGAGAACCTTCGCGAGCATTATCAGCGCACCTGCCGGCTGTGGGCCGAGCGTCTCCATGCGCGCTTCGACGAGGCGATCGCCGAGGTCGGCGAGGCGAAAGCTCGGCTATGGCTGCTCTATCTCACCGGCTGCTCGATCGCCTTCGAACGCGCCTCGGCGCAGATTTTCCAGACGGTCGCCACCAAGCGCGCGCGCGGACCAAGCGGCCTGCCGCCGACGCGTGAGGATTTGTATCGGTAGGGACAAAGGCGGGTCAGGCGAACCGCACCTCCGCGCCGATCTCGACGCGTGCCGGCCGGTCGACGGTGCAATAAACGCCGATATTGTGGGCGTTGTAGCGGACCAGGTTGCGCAGGATGCCGGGGTCGTTGTCGAAGCCGTCCTGGGCGATGATGGTGAAGCCGCAGCGGCGGCAGGGCTCGGAGATCGTGAGCAGCAGATCGCCGATCGCGAGCTTGCGGCCGAGCCATTCCGTCTCCGGGAAGGAGCCTTCCACCGGCTCCATGTCGACGACGATGTTGGGGCGAAAGCGGCGCGAATCTGGCACGCCTTGCGGATGCAGCGCCTTCAGCCGCGCCAGCGAGGCGGTGGTGAGCAGATGGATCGGCGTCCTGCTGTATCGCTCGGCCGTCAGCGAGCCGGCATAGCCCGGCGCGTGCTCGCGGAAGTAAGGCCGGATCGAGGCGTCGAAGCCAAGAAATCCGGAAAGAACCCGGTCGCTTTCCGGGTCGGGCGCCGGCAGCCAGTCGCCGCCGGGCACAGCCACTTCGAGCCGGCGGTCTTCGGTCAGCCGGGTGCGGATCAGCGGCACCTTGTGCCATTTCGGTCCGCGGTCCGGCCTGGCGATCTCGCCATCCGAGGCATCGACCAGGCCGAACAGCCGGTCGCCGTCGACAGTCGACGTGCCGACGGAGATGGTGTCCAGCCGCTCGCCGGCGAGCGAGCTCGCCGGATAGCGCCATAGCTGGCTGACGGTGCCGAGTGCGGACTGCGCGTTCATCAGGCCCTTTTATTCTGCCGGTTGGCAACGAGATCGTCGACCACGGCCGGATCGGCGAGCGTCGAGGTGTCGCCGAGCGCGCCGTAATCGTCCTCGGCGATCTTGCGCAGGATGCGCCGCATGATCTTGCCTGAACGGGTCTTGGGCAGGCCCGGCGCGAACTGGATCTTGTCGGGCGTTGCGATGGCGCCGATCTCCTTGCGGACATGGGCGACAAGCTCCTTGCGCAGATCCTCGCTCGACGTCGTGCCGGACATCAGCGTGACGTAGCAGTAGATTCCCTGACCCTTGATATCGTGCGGATAGCCGACGACGGCGGCTTCCGAGACCTTGTCGTGGCTGACCAGCGCCGATTCAACTTCCGCCGTGCCCATGCGGTGGCCTGAAACGTTGATGACGTCGTCGACGCGGCCGGTGATCCAGTAGTAGCCGTCGGCGTCACGGCGGCAGCCGTCGCCGGTGAAGTATTTGCCCTTGTAAGTCGAGAAATAGGTCTGCACGAAACGGTCGTGATCGCCATAGACGGTGCGCATCTGGCCGGGCCAGGAATCGGTGATGCAGAGATTGCCGTCGGCCGCGCCTTCCAGCACCTTGCCTTCGCCATCGACCAGCTGCGGCTTGACGCCGAAGAAGGGCCGTGTCGCCGAGCCGGCCTTAAGGTCGGTGGCGCCCGGCAGCGGCGTGATCAGGATGCCGCCGGTCTCGGTCTGCCACCATGTGTCGACGATCGGCACCTTGGCGTTGCCGACGACGTTGAAATACCACTCCCAGGCTTCCGGATTGATCGGCTCGCCGACCGTGCCCAGCACGCGCAGCGACTTGCGCGAGGTCTTCTTCACATGGGAATCGCCGGCGCCCATCAGGGCGCGCAGCGCCGTCGGCGCGGTGTAGAAGATGTTGACCTGGTGCTTGTCGACGACTTCCCAGAAGCGCGACTGCGACGGGTAGTTCGGCACGCCCTCGAACATCAGCGTCGTGGCGCCGTTGGCCAAAGGGCCATAGACGATGTAGCTGTGGCCGGTGACCCAGCCGACATCGGCGGTGCACCAGTAGATGTCGCCGTCATGGTAATCGAAGACATACTGGTGCGTCATCGAAACATAGACGAGATAGCCGGCGGTGGTGTGCAGCACGCCCTTCGGCTTGCCGGTTGAGCCCGATGTGTAGAGGATAAACAACGGGTCCTCCGCCTTCATCTTCTCGGGTTTGCAGTCGGCCTTAACGGTCGCGGCCTCATCGTGGTACCAGACGTCGCGGCCCGGCACCCAGCCGGTCTTGCCGCCGGTGCGTCGCACCACCACCACTTTTTCCACCTTGGTGCCGGCCTTGGCGGCGATGTCGATGGCCTTGTCGGTGTTGTCCTTCAGCGCAATCGGCTTGCCGCCGCGCAGGCCCTCGTCGGCGGTGATGACGATGGTCGACTTGCAGTCGTCGATGCGGCCGGCCAGCGCATCGGGCGAGAAGCCGCCGAAGACGACCGAATGGATGGCGCCGATACGCGTGCAGGCAAGCATCGCGTAAGCCGTTTCGGGGATCATCGGCATGTAGATGGTAACGCGGTCGCCCTTCTTGACGCCGTGCTTCTTCAGGACATTGGCGAAGCGGCAGACATGCGCATAGAGCTCGTTGTAGGTAATCTTCCTGTCATCGTAAGGGTTGTCGCCTTCCCAGATGATGGCGGTCTGGTTGCCGCGCTTCTTCAGATGCCGGTCGATGCAGTTGTAGGAAACATTGGTCTGGCCGTCCTCGAACCACTTGATCGAGACCTTGCCGTCGAAGGAAGTGTTCTTGACCTTGGTGAAGGGCTTGAACCAGTCGATGCGCTTGCCGTGCTTGCCCCAAAACTTGTCCGCGTTCTTCACGCTGTCGGCATACCATTTGAGATAGGTGTCGTTGTCGATCAGCGCGTTTTTCTTCCACGCCGGCTGGACGCGGTGGACATGGACATCGGACATTTTTTAGCTTTCCTCCGAAACCGTTCCGCCGGCTTGATGTGCCGACGGCATCACGGCGAAGCAGCCGTGAATTCGCGGCATTATTAACAGTTCCGCCGTGACGGCAATATTAGACGTTGGATTCGCGCGGCGGGATGACGCAGGGGCAAGTGCAAACGCCTGTCAGCACTCTCGCCCTAGGGCTGCTAACCGTCTGTTTTTCCGATGGAAAACTTGGGTCTGATGTGCGAAAATCAATAGACGGTTAAGCAACGAGGCGCAGAGTTTCGCGTTGGGAGGAAAGGAGAATCAACTGAGGACGGCAATGCGCCATCATCTCGAAATGGACTTGATGCTCAGCGGCTATGGGCTGACCACGGCCAAGATCCTTTATCACTTCCCAGACCATCCACATCTGCTGCAAAGCTATATCTGGCAGGATTACGACATCGCGCCGGAGTTTCCGGTGCTGATCCGCTTCATCGAATTCTGGAAGACCAAGCTCGACGGCCCGCTGCATTCGGTGACGTACACGCACCAGAAGCTGATCGCGCCGAACGAGTGGCGGAAAGTGGACGGGGAGTTCGTGCTGCACTGAGCGGCGCAGAGGTTCTCTGTACGTCGAATGTTTGGCGGAAACGCCCATCACTCGTCATCCGCGGGCTTGGTAGGAACGGCCCGGTTCGTTTCAAGCGCTGGCGGAAGCGTTATCGATCGATTGTCGGGTCGGTAACAAGATCGCTACCAGCGTCTCGAGGCGCTTAGCGACTGCCGAAAATCGCCGAGCCCAGCCTGACGCTGGTCGCGCCGAAGGCGATCGCGGTCTCGTAATCGCCGGACATGCCCATCGAGAGCATTGCGACGCCGGCCTCGCCAGCGATCTTTTCCAAAAGCGCGAAATGCGGGCCGGGATTCTCGTCCGCCGGCGGGATGCACATGAGGCCCTCAATGGCGAGGCCGTGCACCTCGCGGCAGCGTTTGACGAAAGCGACGGCGTCGCGCGGCTCGATGCCGGCCTTCTGCGGCTCGGAACCGGTGTTGACCTGGACATAGAGTTTCGGCGCCCGGCCTTGCCTGGCGGTCTCCTTGGCAAGCTCGGCGGCGATCTTCTCGCGATCGACGGTCTCGATGACATCGAAAAGCGCCACCGCTTCCTTCGTCTTGTTGGACTGCAGCGGCCCGATCAAGTGCAGCTCGATGTCGGGAAACGCCGCTTTCAGCGCCGGCCATTTACCTTGAGCTTCCTGCACGCGGTTCTCGCCGAAAACACGCTGGCCCGCCTCGATGACCGGGCGGATATCTTCGGCCGCGAAGGTCTTCGAGACCGCAACCAGCATGACGGCGCCGGGCTCACGCTTTGCCTCGCGTTCGGCGCTTGCGATCTTCGCCTTGACCGCGCGAAGCTGTTCGACGGGGCTCGTCATGTCCATATCCTGCCCATAGTTTTAGCACCAACGCCGGATCGCCACAGTTGACGGGTCTGGCAATCCATGGTGAACACCGCGACGACATTGTCTCGGCTGCCGGCCTTGCCCAGCGCCGCGCACCCGCTTTTAAGTGAAAAACATCCGATGGCAACCGAACGATACAATCCGCGCACGTCAGAGCCCAAATGGCAGAAGGCCTGGGCCGAAAAGAAGCTGTTCGAGGCCAGGAACGAGGACCCGAAGCCGAAATACTACGTGCTCGAGATGTTCCCTTATCCCTCGGGGAAGATCCATATCGGCCACACCCGCAACTATACGATGGGCGACGTCGTCGCGCGCTACAAGCGGGCCAAGGGCTTCAACGTGCTGCACCCGATGGGTTGGGACGCCTTCGGCATGCCGGCCGAGAATGCCGCGATGCAGAACAAGGTCCATCCCAAGGACTGGACCTACGAAAACATCGCCGTCATGCGCGAGCAGCTCAAGATGATGGGCCTGTCGCTCGACTGGGCGCGGGAGTTCGCCACATGCGACGTCGACTACTATCACCGCCAGCAGATGCTGTTCCTCGACTTCGTCGAGAAGGGGCTGGTGACGCGCAAATCCTCCAAGGTCAACTGGGACCCGGCAGACATGACGGTGCTCGCCAACGAGCAGGTCATCGACGGCCGCGGCTGGCGCTCGGGCGCGCTGGTCGAGCAGCGCGAGTTGACGCAGTGGTTCTTCAAGATCACCGATTTCGCGCAGGACCTGCTGGATTCGCTCGGCCGTCTCGACGAATGGCCGGAGAAGGTCAAGCTGATGCAGCATAACTGGATCGGCCGCTCGGAAGGGCTGCTGATCCGCTGGCCGCTGGCGGCTGCAAGCTCTGCCAAGATCGGCGGCGACATGCACGAGCTGGAAGTCTACACGACCAGGCCGGACACCATCTTCGGCGCCTCCTTCATGGCGGTCGCGGCGGATCATCCGCTGGCCAAACAAGCCGCCGAGAACAATCCGGCGCTGGCCAAGTTCATCGACGAGGTCCGCCATATGGGCACCTCGGTGGCGGCGCTTGAGACGGCCGAAAAGAAGGGTTTCGATACCGGCATCCGCGTCGTCCATCCTTTCGACGACGGCTGGACGCTGCCTGTCTACGTCGCGAATTTCGTGCTGATGGAGTATGGCACGGGCGCCATCTTCGGCTGCCCGTCGGGCGATCAGCGCGACCTCGACTTCGCCAACAAATACGGCCTGCCGGTAGTCCCGGTAGTGATGCCGGAAGACGGCGACGCAAAAAGCTTCCAGATCACCGAGGAGGCCTATGTCGACGACGGCGTGATGATCAATTCGCGCTTCCTCGACGGCATGAAGCCGCAGCGCGCGTTCGACGAGGTGGCGAAGCTGCTCGAACAGAAGACGATCGGCGGCCGGCCGATGGCGGAGCGCAAGGTGAATTTCCGCCTGCGCGATTGGGGCATCTCGCGCCAGCGCTACTGGGGCTGCCCGATCCCGATGATCCACTGCGAGGCCTGCGGCGTGGTGCCGGTGCCGAAGGCCGATCTGCCGGTGAAACTGCCTGACGACATCGAGTTCGACCGTCCGGGCAATCCGCTCGATCGGCATCCGACATGGCGTCACGTGAAATGCCCGCAATGCGGGCGCGACGCGCGGCGCGAGACCGACACGATGGATACATTCGTCGATTCGTCGTGGTATTTCGCGCGCTTCACCGCCCCCTGGGCGAACGAGCCGACCGAGCCGAAGGCGGCGGACGAGTGGCTGGCGGTGGACCAGTATATCGGCGGCATCGAGCACGCGATCCTGCATCTGCTCTATTCGCGCTTCTTCACGCGTGCCATGCGCGAGACCGGCCATTTGAACCTCGCCGAGCCGTTCAAGGGCCTGTTCACGCAAGGCATGGTGGTGCACGAGACCTACCGCGTCGGCGGTCCGTCGACAAATGGGCGCTGGCTGTCGCCGAGCGAGGTCAGGATCGAGGATGCCGGCGGCAAGCGCCGCGCCATCGAGATCGCGACCGGCGAGGAAGCGTCGATCGGCGCGCTCGAGAAGATGTCGAAATCGAAGAAGAACACGGTGAGTCCGGAGGAGATCACCGACGGCTACGGAGCCGATACCGCGCGCTGGTTCATGCTGTCGGATTCGCCGCCCGAGCGCGACGTCGAATGGACCGACGAAGGTGCCGCCGGCGCGCATCGCTTCGTGCAGCGCGTCTGGCGCCTGGTGCAGATCGCGGCCGAACAGCTTGGCGACGTGAAGCCGGCCGCGGCGAGCGAAGGCGAGGCAGGTGCCGTTTCCAAGGCCGCGCACAAGATTCTTAAGGCGATCGGCGAGGACATCGAGAAGCTCGGCTTCAACCGAGCTATCGCCCGCATCTACGAGCTTGCCAATGCGCTGGCCGTGCCGCTCAACGACGTCGCCGAAGGCAAGGCTGACGCGGCGCTGAAGGGCGCCTGCCGCGAGGCCGTCGAGATCCTGGTGCATGTGATCGCGCCGGTGATGCCGCATCTGGCCGAGGAATGCTGGGAGGCGTTGGGCGGCACCGAGATGGTCGCCGAACGGCCGTGGCCTGCCTACGATCCGGCCCTAGTCGTCGACAACGAGATCATGCTGCCGGTGCAGGTCAACGGCAAGAAGCGCGGGGATTTGACAATTGCCCGCGACGCGGATCAAGGTGCCGTCGAAAAAGCGGTGCTGGCTCTCGACTTCGTGCAGAAAGCGCTCGATGGTAAAGCCCCGCGCAAGGTGATCATCATCCCGCAGAGGATCGTCAATGTCGTTGCCTGATCCGGAAAAGTCACAGGCGGCGCGTTTGCTGCGTCGCGCTGCTCTCAGCGGCCTGATCGCCTCGCTGGCACTGGTCTCCGCCTGCACGGTGCGGCCGCTCTATTCCAGCGCGCCGCTCACCGCCGGGTCGCAGGTCGGGGCCGCCGCCGAGCTGGCGTCGATATCGATCAAGCCGGTCAGCACGCGCCCTGCGCAGCAGGTGCGCAACAACCTGATCTTCGCTTTCGGCCAGGGCTCGGGCGAGCCGGCATCGCCTGCCTATACGCTCGACCTCGGCGTCACCGAGCTTGTCGAGTCGGCGGCCATCGTTCAGGTGCAAACCGAAGAGGACGAGCCGACGGCGGGCACCGTGACCCTCACCGCCAATTATGTGCTCAGAGACGCCGCGACCGGCACTGTGGTCGCGCTCGGCAAGCGCTCGATTCCTTCCTCCTTCGACCGGCCGCGCCAGGAGTTTGCGGCCTACCGGGCGCAGATCGACGCCGAGAACCGCGCCGCCCGCGAGCTCGCCGATCTGCTCAGGCTGGCGATCGCCCAGGACCTGGCCAAGAATGGCAAGAAGGCCTGAGCTGGTCTCTGAGCGCCGCCGCGCTATTTCCCTATTCGATGCAACAAAAAGGCCAGGTTATCCCGGCCTTTTTGTTGTCTGATCTCGGGCCTCAGCCAATCTTCTGGCCGGTCTTGGCCCAGTCGGCGAGGAAGGCGGCGAGGCCCTTGTCCGTGAGCGGATGGTTGACCAGCGCCTTCAACGTCGCCGGCGGCGCGGTCACGATATCGGCGCCGATCAAAGCCGCCTGCTTGACGTGGTTCACCGTACGCACGGAAGCGGTCAGAATCTCGGTCTTGAAATCGTAATTGTCGTAGATGGTGCGGATTTCCGAGATCAGCTCCATGCCGTCCGAGCCGGTGTCGTCGATGCGGCCGACGAAGGGCGAGATGAAGGAGGCGCCGGCCTTGGCGGCAAGCAGCGCCTGGTTGGCCGAGAAGCAGAGCGTGACGTTGACCATGCGGTTCATCTCGGTGCGGATCGTCTTGCAGGCCTTCAGACCATCCAGCGTCAGCGGCACCTTGATGGCCACATTCGGTGCGATCTTGGCCAGCACCTCGGCCTCGGCCATCATCTCCTTGTACTCGGTCGCCACGACCTCGGCCGAGACCGGGCCTTCGACAATGTCGCAGATCTGCTTGGTGACCTCGGCGATCTTGCCGCCCGATTTCAGGATTAGCGACGGGTTGGTGGTGACGCCATCGAGCAGCCCCAGATCGTGCAGCTCCTTAATTTCCTTGATGTCAGCGGTATCGACAAAAAACTTCATGGCTGTCTCCTTGGGGATTGCCTGACGCCGGCCAGGCAGATGCGGGGGTCCCCTTTGATCTAGAGCAAAGTCGGGGCAAGGTCACGCCCGATGATCGAAGATTCGCCCTTTGTCGCGGCCGCGCCGGTGCTGGTGCCGATGCCGGCCGAACGGCCCTACACATATGCCGTGCCGCCAGGCATGCGCGTGGTGCCGGGCTCGATCGTGCGCGTGCCGCTGGGGCCGCGGCAGGTCGCCGGCATCGTCTGGGACGCCGTCGTCGAATCCGTCGATCCGAAAAAGCTGCGGCCGATCGAGGAGGTCTTCGACTGCCCGCCGATCGACAAGGCGATGCGCCGTTTCGTCGACTGGATCGCCCAATACACGCTGTCGGCGCCCGGCATGGTGGCGCGGATGTTGTTGAGGGCGCCGGAAGCTTTCGACCCGGAGCCGTGGATCGAAGGCCTGCAGCGCACGCTTGCCGAGCCCGACCGATTGACCGACGCGCGACGCCGCGTGCTGGAGACGGCCGAAGGCGGGCTTGCCTGGACGCGCTCCGGTCTCGCCCATGCGGCGGGTGTCTCCTCGACCGTCATCGATGGCTTGAGGGCACAAGGCGTGTTCGAGACGGTGATGATCCCGCCAAGGCCGGTGGTCGCCGCACCCGATCCCGGCCATGCTGTGCCGGCATTGATGCCGGACCAGAAGGCGGCGGCCGAGAAGCTGCGCGCGGCGACCGCCGCCGGCGCCTTCAACGTCACCCTGCTCGACGGCATCACCGGATCGGGCAAGACGGAAGTCTATTTCGAGGCGGTGGCGGCGGCGCTCGACAAGGGCAAGCAGGTGCTGATCCTGCTGCCGGAGATCGCGCTGACGCACGCTTTCCTCGAGCGCTTCCAGGACCGCTTCGGAGCCAAACCGGCGGAGTGGCATTCGGACCTGCCGCCCCGGATGCGCGAACGCGTCTGGCGACAGGTGGCGGAGGGTGGCGTGCGCGTCGTCGCCGGGGCGCGCTCGGCGCTGTTCTTGCCGTTCAAGGAGCTAGGCCTGATCGTCGTCGACGAGGAGCATGACCCGGCCTACAAACAGGAAGACCGCGTCTTCTATAATGCGCGCGACATGGCGGTGGTGCGCGGCCATATCGGCGCTTTCCCGGTCGTGCTCGCCTCGGCGACGCCGTCGGTCGAGAGCCGCGTCAACGCCAGCCAGGGCCGCTACCAGCGCGCGGTGCTGTCGGCGCGTTTTGCCGAGGCGGCGCTCCCCGACCTGAAAACGATCGACATGCGGCGCGCGCCGCCGGCGCGCGGCGGTTTTCTGTCGCCTCTCCTTCTGGAGCAGATGGAGCGCACGCTGGAGAGACAAGAGCAGTCGCTGCTCTTCCTCAACCGGCGCGGCTATGCGCCGCTGACGCTCTGCCGCGTCTGCGGCCATCGCTTCGGCTGCCCGGTCTGCTCGGCCTGGCTGGTCGAGCATCGCTTTCGCGGCCAGCTCGTTTGCCATCATTGCGGCCACAATGAGCGGCGGCCGGAGGCTTGCCCGGAATGCGGCACGCTCGATCATCTGGTCGCCTGCGGGCCGGGCGTCGAGCGCATCGCCGAGGAAGTGGTGGCGCATTTCCCGGAAGCCCGCACGATCGTATTGTCGTCCGATCTCTTGGGCGGCGTGCGCCGGCTGCGGCTCGAGCTCGAGGCCGTCGCCAATGGCGAGGCCGATATCGTCATCGGCACGCAGCTCGTCGCCAAGGGTCACAACTTCCCCGGCATGACGCTGGTCGGCGTGGTCGACGCCGATCTCGGCCTCGCCAATGGCGATCCGCGCGCCGCCGAGCGCACCTTCCAGCTGCTCAGCCAGGTGACCGGGCGCGCGGGCCGCACCGGCAAGAAGAGCCTCGGCCTGCTGCAGACCTACCAGCCCGACCATCCGGTGATGCGGGCGATCGTCTCCGGCGATTCGGAAGCCTTCTACGAGCGCGAAATCGCGGAGCGGGAGCGCGCCGCGCTGCCACCGTTCGGCCGGCTCGCCGGCATCATCGTCAGTGCCGCGACACGCGCCGAGGCCGAAACCCATGCGCGGGGCTTGCGGCGCGCGGCACCTACAGCCTCCGATCTCTTCGTGCTCGGACCGGCCGAGGCGCCGCTGTCGCTGATCGGCGGCCGCCACCGCTTCCGCTTGCTTGTCCAGGGCGGGCGGCGCGCGGACATGCAAGGGTTTATTCGAGCCATGCTGGCGGAGGGGCCGAAGCTGCGCGGCTCCGTCAGGGTGCAGGTCGACATCGACCCGCAGACCTTCCTATAAGCGAGAAAGACAGTCCCAACGGAGTGCTCGCTTTATGAAAACCCTCGGCCTTATCGGCGGCATGAGCTGGGAATCGACGGCGATCTACTACCGACTGCTCAACGAGATCGTGCGCGAGCGGCTGGGCGGGCTGCATTCGGCCGAGCTGTTGCTCTGGTCGTTCGACTTCGCCGAGATCGCCGAACGCCAGCATGCCGGCGACTGGGACGGCGCCGGTGTCCTTCTGGTAAAAGCAGCGCGCAAGCTGGAGGCCGGCGGCGCCGAGGGCTTGATGATTTGCACCAACACGATGCACAAACTCGCCGACACGGTGCAAGCGGCCATCTCGATTCCCATTATCCATATCGCCGACGCAACTGGACACGCTGTTGTCGCCGCAGGCGTGAAGCGCCCGGCGCTGCTGGCGACACGCTTCACCATGGAACAGGATTTCTATAAAGGGCGGCTCGCCGACAAATACGGCCTGCAGCCGGTCGTGCCCGCCCAGGCCGGCCGCGACATGGTGCACCGGATTATCTATGATGAGCTCTGCCAAGGCGTCGTCAAAGCCGACTCGAAGTCCGCCTACGTCGAGGAAGTCGGCCGTCTGCGGCGCGACGAAAAGATCGACGGCCTCATCATGGGCTGCACCGAGATCACCATACTGATCGGCCAGGGCGATTTCGACATGCCGGTGTTCGACACCACGCGCATCCAGGCCGAGGCAGCGATCGACTTCGCATTGTCCTGATCGGGCGCTGTTCTGTCGCTTCTTCTCTTGCGGTCTTTTCAAATGTGCCGGCCGACATCTGGCGCGCGGATTTTCCTCGGCTAGAATGCCGGCAATTTCAGAACAAGACTTTACGAGGGGGATCAGATGGAGTTCGCGTTTCCGTGGCCGGCGAGCCAGGGCGAGTGGCTGGCATGGTCGAGCGCCGTCGTGACGCTGCTCATCGGCCTCGGCCTCTTCCTGGCGCCGAATCTCGCCTTCCGCATCCTGCGCCTGCAGGCAAAGCCGGAGAAAGCGGCGGCGATCGCCGAAGGGCGCGGCCGCATGTCGGGCTTCTATCTCGGCGTCAGCCTGTGCTGCATCCTGCTCGCACAGCCGCTGCTCTATATGGCGCTCGGCTTCTCATGGCTGTTCACCGCTTTCGGTCGGCTTTTGTCGATGATGTCGGACGGCGCCAATACACCTTTCAACTGGGCTTCCATCGTGGTTGAATTGGCCCTGGCGGCGCTGCCGCTTGCCTTCGCCTTCGGCTTCGTACCGTGAATTCGTGGCTAATCCGCCGCTCAGGCTCGGCCTTCGCCGTCTGATGCGACAAAAGTGCCTGAAACCATGCCGGACGATGCATTGCGGTCTCAAAAGGCCTGTGCTAGACGGCAATCGACTTTCGGCCGGGGATAGCGGAAGCCATCCCTCCGTGCTTGGAAAAATCGCAGTAAGGTCAAAGATTTAGCCAGAGTTTTCGCTCGCGCCAACAATCTGCGGCCTGTCAGACAAGAGAAAAGACGGTCCGTGGCCCAATCGTCATCGCCAATCTCAGCTGTCGCAGAGCGCTATGCAAGCTCGCTGTTCGAGCTCGCGCTGCAGGAAAATTCGGTCGCCCAGGTCGAGGCTGACCTCAACGATTTCGAGGCGATGCTCAATGGCAGCGCCGACCTTGCCCGGCTCATCAACAGCCCGGTGTTCTCCAGCGACGATCAGGCCAAGGCGATCGGCGCGATCATCTCCAGAGCCAACATCACCGGCCTCGTCGGCAATTTCCTGCGCGTCGTCGCCCGCAACCGCCGCCTGTTCGCCGTGCCCGGCATGATCAAGGCGTTCCGCAAGATTGCCGCCGACCACCGTGGCGAGGCGTCCGCCGAAGTCACCTCCGCGCATGCGCTGACGGATGCGCAGCAGGCCGAACTCAAGGCGACGCTGACGGGAATCGCCGGCAAGGACGTGGCCATCGCCATGACCGTCGACCCGTCGCTGCTCGGCGGCCTGATCGTCAAGATGGGCTCGCGCCAGATCGATACGTCGCTCAAAACCAAACTCAATTCGCTCAAGCTTGCACTGAAAGAGGTCGGCTGATGGACATCCGCGCCGCGGAAATTTCCGCAATTCTGAAAGACCAGATCAAGAATTTCGGCAAGGAGGCCGAGGTCTCCGAAGTCGGTCAGGTTCTGTCCGTCGGTGACGGCATTGCCCGCGTCTACGGGCTCGATAACGTCCAGGCCGGCGAGATGGTCGAATTCCCGGGCGGCATCCGCGGCATGGCGCTGAACCTCGAAGCCGACAATGTCGGCGTCGTCATCTTCGGCAACGACCGTGACATCAAGGAAGGCGACACCGTCAAGCGCACCGGCGCCATCGTCGACGTTCCGGTCGGTCCCGGCCTGCTCGGCCGCGTGGTCGACGCGCTCGGCAATCCGATCGACGGCAAGGGCCCGATCCAGGCGACCGAACGCCGCCGCGTCGACGTCAAGGCACCCGGCATCATTCCGCGCAAGTCGGTGCATGAGCCGATGTCGACCGGCCTCAAGGCCATCGACGCGCTTATCCCGGTCGGCCGCGGCCAGCGCGAGCTGGTCATCGGCGACCGTCAGACCGGCAAGACCGCCATCATCCTCGACACGATGCTGAACCAGAAGTCGGTGCACGACAACGGCCCGGAGAAGGAGAAGCTCTACTGCGTCTACGTCGCTGTCGGCCAGAAGCGCTCGACCGTCGCGCAGTTCGTCAAGGTGCTCGAGGAGCGCGGCGCGCTCGACTACTCCATCATCATCGCCGCCACCGCGTCGGATCCGGCGCCGATGCAGTTCCTGGCGCCGTTCGCCGGCTGCACCATGGGCGAATATTTCCGCGACAATGGCATGCATGCCCTCATCAGCTATGACGACCTGTCGAAGCAGGCCGTCGCCTACCGCCAGATGTCGCTGCTGCTGCGCCGCCCGCCGGGTCGCGAAGCCTATCCGGGCGACGTGTTCTACCTGCATTCGCGCCTGCTGGAGCGCGCCGCGAAGCTCAACGACGATAATGGCAACGGCTCGCTGACCGCGCTGCCGATCATCGAGACGCAGGCCAACGACGTGTCGGCATACATCCCGACCAACGTGATCTCGATCACCGACGGCCAGATCTTCCTCGAGACCAACCTCTTCTTCCAGGGCATCCGCCCGGCGGTGAACGTCGGTCTGTCGGTGTCGCGCGTCGGCTCCTCGGCGCAGGTCAAGGCGATGAAGCAGGTCGCCGGCTCGATCAAGGGCGAGCTCGCGCAGTACCGCGAAATGGCGGCCTTCGCGCAGTTCGGCTCCGACCTCGACGCCGCCACCCAGCGTCTGCTCAATCGCGGTTCGCGCCTGACGGAGCTCCTGAAGCAGCCGCAGTTCTCGCCGCTCAAGACCGAAGAGCAGGTCGCGGTGATCTTCGCCGGCGTCAATGGCTATCTCGACAAACTGGCGCTGAACCAGGTCGGCAAGTTCGAGCATGGCCTGCTCAGCCACATGCGCTCGGCCGGCAAGGACGTGCTCGACGGCATCCGCAAGGAGAAGGCGCTGTCGGACTACTTGCGCGGCAAGCTCAAGGCCGAGATCGACGCCTTCGCCAAGACCTTCGCTTAACGAACAGCCGGACGCACGGGATCAGGTTTGAAGCATGCCTTCATTAAAAGACCTTCGTAACCGTATCGCCTCGGTCAAGGCGACGCAGAAGATCACCAAGGCGATGCAGATGGTCGCCGCGGCGAAGCTGCGTCGCGCGCAGGAAGCGGCGGAAGCGGCGCGTCCCTATTCCGAGCGGATGGGGGCTGTGCTGGCCAACATCACCCAGGCGATCGGCGGCGGCGGCGATGCCCCGGCGCTGATGACGGGCACCGGCAGGGACGACGTGCATCTGCTCGTCGTCTGCACCGCCGAGCGCGGACTGTGCGGCGGCTTCAATTCCCAGATCGCGCGCCTGGCCCGCGAGCATATTCGTAAGCTTCTCGCCGACGGCAAGCAGGTCAAGATCATCTGCGTCGGCAAGAAGGGTTTTGACATCCTGCGCCGCGAGTACGGCTCGCTGATCCTCGAGCGCGTCGACCTGCGCGAGGTCAAGACGCTCGGCTTCGTCAATGCCGATGCGATTGCGCGCAAGGTGATCAACCTGTTCAATCAGGGCGGCTTCGACGTCTGCACCTTGTTCTACTCGCAATTCAAGTCGGTGATCAGCCAGATTCCGACGGCGCAGCAGATCATCCCGGCGGCCCCGGCTTCCGCCGCTGCCGAGACGAGCAACGGCGCCACGGCCGTCTACGAATACGAGCCGGAGCCGGGCGAGATCCTCTCCGACCTCATCCCGCGCAACATCGCGGTGCAGATCTTCCGCGCGCTGCTGGAAAACGCGGCTGGCGAGATGGGCGCCAAGATGAGCGCGATGGACAATGCGACGCGCAACGCCGGCGACATGATCAACAGGCTGTCGATCACCTACAATCGCCAGCGGCAGGCGCAGATCACCAAGGAACTCATCGAAATCATTTCGGGCGCCGAGGCGCTCTAGGCGCGCCCCGCCGCCGAGGCAATCGACCTCGCGGCAGAAGGCGTGAGCAACAGACAGACGAAAAGGGCAAAGACGATGGCGAAAGCAGCTACCCCGAAGACCGCCGCCAAGGCGGCACCGGCCCCCAAGGCGGCAAAGGCTCCGGCAGCAGCCGCGAATGCCGCTCCGGCCAAGAAGGCGGCCGCTCCGGCCAAGGCAGCGGCTCCGGCGAAGGCGGCCAGCGTTGCGGCGAAGCGGGTCGGCGCCGCCGGCAAGGTGCGCCAGGTCATCGGCGCCGTCGTCGACGTCCAGTTCGAAGATCATCTCCCGGCCATTCTGAATGCGCTGGAAACCGACAATGTCGGCAACCGCCTCGTCCTCGAAGTCGCCCAGCATCTCGGCGAGAACACCGTGCGCTGCATCGCCATGGACTCGACCGAAGGTCTCGTGCGCGGCCAGGATGTCTATGACACCGGCGGACCGATTTCGGTGCCGGTCGGCCCGGGCATGCTCGGCCGCATCATCAACGTCATCGGCGAACCGGTCGACGAGGCCGGCCCGGTCGACGCCGTCGAAATGCGCGCCATCCACCAGCCGGCCCCGGCCTATGTCGACCAGTCGACGGAAGCGCAGATCCTGGTCACCGGCATCAAGGTCCTCGACCTGCTGGCGCCTTACGCCCGAGGCGGCAAGATCGGCCTGTTCGGCGGCGCCGGCGTCGGCAAGACCGTTCTGATCCAGGAACTGATCAACAACGTCGCCAAGGCTCACGGTGGTTTCTCGGTGTTCGCCGGCGTCGGCGAACGCACCCGCGAAGGCAACGACCTCTATCACGAGTTTATCGAATCGGGCGTCAACAAGAAGGGCGGCGGCCAGGGTTCCAAGGCCGCGCTGGTGTACGGCCAGATGAACGAGCCGCCGGGCGCGCGCGCCCGCGTCGGCCTGACCGGCCTCACCGTCGCCGAGTATTTCCGCGACCAGGGCCAGGACGTGCTGTTCTTCGTCGACAACATCTTCCGCTTCACCCAGGCGGGCTCGGAAGTGTCCGCGCTGCTCGGCCGCATCCCCTCGGCCGTGGGCTATCAGCCGACGCTTGCCACCGACATGGGCGCGCTGCAGGAACGCATCACGACCACGACCAAGGGTTCGATCACCTCGGTGCAGGCCATCTACGTTCCGGCCGACGACTTGACCGACCCGGCGCCGGCCACCTCCTTCGCCCACCTCGACGCCACGACCGTGCTCAACCGCGCGATCTCGGAAAAGGGCATCTACCCGGCCGTTGATCCGCTCGACTCGACCTCGCGCATGCTCGACCCGATGGTCGTCGGCGAGGAGCACTACCAGGTCGCCCGCCAGGTGCAGTCGATCCTGCAGCGCTACAAGTCGCTGCAGGACATCATCGCCATCCTTGGCATGGACGAGCTGTCGGAAGAGGACAAGCAGACCGTTGCCCGCGCCCGCAAGATCGAGCGCTTCCTGTCGCAGCCGTTCTTCGTCGCCGAAGTGTTCACCGGCTCGCCCGGCAAGCTGGTCGACCTCGCCGACACCATCAAGGGCTTCAAGGGCCTTTGCGCCGGCGACTACGACCACCTGCCGGAAGCGGCCTTCTACATGGTTGGCGGCATCGAGGAAGCGGTCGAGAAGGCGCAGCGCCTGGCGGCTGAAGCGGCGTAAAGAAGCGAATAGCGAATAGGGAGTAGCGAATAGGGATCAGTGGGCCGGCCGAGTTTTTCACTACTCGCTACTCGCTATTCCCTACTCGTTAGATTGGCATGGCTGAAGCTTTCAAGTTCGAACTGGTCTCGCCGGAGCGGCTGCTCGTTTCCGAGCAGGTCGAGTCCGTCGTCATCCCGGGCGCCGAAGGCGAAATGACCGTGATGGCGCAGCACGCTCCGGTCATGACCACGATCAAGCCCGGCGTCGTCACGGTGAAAACAGCGGCAGGCAAGGAAGAGCGCTACGTCGTGTTCGGCGGCTTCGCCGACATCTTGCCTTCCGGCTGCACGCTGCTGGCCGAATCGGCGGTTGCCGTCGGCGACATCGACCGCGCTGATCTCGCCCGCCGCATCCAGGAAGCCAGGGAAGACGCCGCCGACGCCAAGGACGACGAAGCCCGCAGCAAGGCAGAGCAGTTTCTCAGCCAGCTCACCACGTTGGAAGGCGCGCTGCTGCCGGCCTGACGGCGGCATCTTAGGATGGACTGAAAGAGAGCGGGCTTGCCCCGCTTTTTTGTTTGCCTCGTTTGCCCGTTTTCTCGTTTGGGAGACAGTTCGCCCTGCTTGTCAGGGTGTCTTGCGGTTTCATGCAAACGGCGAGCCGCTCTATCTTCTTGTTTGGGTGATCGACCCCGACACGAGTTCGGCAGGCGACGACACGCCGGAAATCGTCGTGCCGCCTGATGAATATTTCATGCTCGGCGACAATCGCGACAATTTGGCCGACAGCCGCTTCACCGGGCACGGTGCCGTACGGCAATCTCGTTGGCAAGGCAGTGCGCCTGTTCTGGACGGGGCCTACTCTGCCGCACGGCAGGTCGTGAACGAGTCGGGCGAGTAGTCTCGGTTCAGAGACGCGCTACTCGGCCAGCCGGGGCGGTTCCTTGCCGATGCCGAGCGCCGCGAGAGCCAGCTTCGGACCGCCCTGCTTGAAATGGACGAAATGCGTGGCGACAAACTCGATCAATTTCTGTCGCTCCGGATGATCTTTGGCAAAGCCGGCGAGGTCGAACACGGCCTCGGCCATTGTTGCCGCCGGCAGATTGCGGCCGAACAGGTTGCTGAGGGCGTCGTCGAGCGGGTCGGTGAAATGACCCTCGGGCAAGCTGCCACCGCGCGCGGAGCATGCGGCGATCCAGGCGGCGACAACCAGCGACAGATGTTCCGGCAGCAGGCCCGCCTCCAGCCGGGCAAGCGCGGAAGCGACGATGCGCTGCGGCAGCTTCTGGCTGCCATCATTAGCGATTTGCGCGGTGCGATGAGCAAGCGCGGTGTTGGAGAAGCGCTGGGCGAGCTCGGCGGTGTAGGCGGCGGTATCAAGGCCTGCATCCTGGGGCAGCGTCGGCACGGCTTCGGCCCACAATGCGTCGACAAACCGTCGGATCGACGGGTCGGCGAGGGCGCGGTCGACGGTCGCGTGGCCGCTGAGCAGCCCGAGATAGGCGATGCCGGAATGCGCGCCGTTGAGCAGTCTCAGCTTCATGTCCTCGAAGGGACCGACATCCTCGACCATGGTGACGCCGAATTTCTCCCAGGCCGGCCGCCCGGTGGGGAAACGATCCTCAATCACCCATTGCCGGAACGGCTCGGTCATCACCGGCCAGGCATCCTCGAGACCAAGCTCGCCGGCGATGCGCGCCCGGTCGGCGTCGGTGGTCGCAGGCACGATGCGGTCGACCATGGAAGACGGGAAGGCCACTTCGTTGGCGACATGGCTGGCGAGTTCGGCATCGCCCTGTCGAGCGAGCCCGGCATCGCCCTGTCGAGCGAGCCCGGCATCGCCCTGTCGAGCGAGCCGTAAGTCGCGCAGTTTCGCGAACTCGATCAGCAGGCGGTGCAGCGTGGCGCCGTTGGCCGGAAGGTTGTCGCAGCACAGCACCGTGAAGGGCGGCGTGCCGGCGGCGCGGCGGCGCGCAAGCGCCTCGGCCAGGAAACCATGCGCCGTCTTCGGCGATCCAGGGTTTCCCAGATCGTGGACGATGTCGGGATGAGTTTCGTCGAGCCTGCCGTCGGCGGCCCTTAGATAGGCCTTTTCGGTGATGGTCAGCGTGACGATGCGGGTGCGCGGATCGGTGAGCGCGGTAAGCACAGCGTCCGGATCTTCGGGCGCCACCAGCAACGACAGGATCGAGCCGATGATCTGCAACTGCTCGCCGGCGCTTTCCCTCACCGCCAGTGTGTAAAGCCCGTCCTGCGGCGACAGCGCATCGCGTGTATCGGGACTGCGCAGCGAGACGCCAATGATGCCCCAACCCGTATCGCCATCCGCCAGGCAGGCGTCGACATAGGCCGCCTGATGAGCGCGATGGAAGGCGCCGACGCCGAGATGGACGATGCCGGGCGTCACGGCGCCGCGATCGTAGCGGGGTGCGGCGATTGCGCCCGGCAGCTGCGCGATCGAGGCGTTCGACAGACGGCTGTTCATTGGGTTTGAAGTCTCCGATCGGCGCGTCGAGCCTGGCAGGAATGGCGGCAGCGGCGTAGCACCCGCCGCTGCCCGGTACAATGGCCGGGCCTTATGCAAAAGTCATCATACAACTGGCTGGTTTTTGTATGTTGACAATGTTGTTTGCTAATCCACCAATGGGGCAGCCTGGGAGGAGCGAAGTGGCTGCATTGACTGATCCGGACCTGTTGTTCGCGCCGGAAACGCGAACGCTGGCTCGCGCCGTTCATGCAGGGGTCAAGGACCTGCCGATCGTCAGCCCGCATGGCCACACGGACCCGCGCTGGTATGCGCTCAACGAGCCCTTTCCCGACCCCGCGCAGCTCCTGATCGTCCCGGACCACTACATTTTCCGCATGCTGTTCAGCCAGGGCGTGCCGCTGGAAAAGCTCGGCGTGCCGACGCTCGACGGAGCGCCGGTCGAGACCGACGGCAGAACGATCTGGCGGCGCTTTGCCGAGCATTACTATCTCTTCCGCGGCACGCCGACCCGGCTCTGGCTCGACCATGTGTTCGAGCACCTGTTCGGCATCGACGAACCGCTCAACGCCAGCACCGCTGATCGGTGCTACGACACGATCGCCGCGCTTCTTCAGCGCGCCGACTATCGGCCGCGGGCGCTGTTCGAGCGCTTCAACATCGAGGTGATCGCCACCACCGAAGGGGCGCTCGACGATCTCAAATGGCATCGGATGATCCGTGACAGCGGTTGGCAGGGCCGCGTCGTTACCGCCTACCGGCCGGACGCCGTGGTCGATCCCGATTTCGAAGGGTTTCTAGCCAATCTCGATCGCCTGGGCGAAATCACCGGATGCGACACCGGCACATGGGCCGGCTATCTCGAGGCGCACCGAAAACGCCGCGCCTATTTCAAGGAATTCGGCGCCACCTCGTCCGATCACGGCCATCCGACCGCCGACACCGCCAATCTTTCCGACACGGCGGCGCAGGAACTGTTCGACAGCATCCGCCGCGGCTCGGAAGACGAGCGCGAGCGAAAACTGTTCCGCGCCCAGATGCTGACCGAGATGGCCAAGATGAGCCGCGACGACGGGCTGGTAATGCAGATCCATCCCGGGTCGTGGCGCAATCATTCGCCGGCTGTTTTCCAGAAATTCGGCCGCGACAAGGGCTTCGATATCCCGACCCGGACCGACTATGTGACGGCGCTGAAGCCGCTGCTCGACTGCGTCGGGCTGGAGCGTGACCTGACGATCATCCTGTTCACGCTCGACGAGACGAGCTATGCGCGCGAGCTGGCGCCGCTCGCCGGCGTCTATCCGGCGCTGAAGCTTGGGCCGGCCTGGTGGTTCCACGACAGCCCGGAAGGCATGCGCCGCTTCCGCGAAATGACCACCGAGACGGCGGGCTTCTACAATACGGTCGGCTTCAACGACGACACGCGCGCCTTTCCATCGATCCCGGCGCGCCACGACGTCGCGCGGCGTGTCGACTGCGCCTTCCTGGCGCGGCTCGTCGCCGAACATCGGCTGCGCGAGGAGGAAGCGCATGAGCTGGCGCGCGAGCTTGCCTACACGCTTGCCAAGAAGGCGTACCGGCTCTGAGCCGGGCGCCAGGATTTGAAGGGCATGAAGTTCGGCAAGATCACGGTCTGGGAAGCGATACGCTCGAACTGGCCGTTCTAAGGCGCGGGTATCGTGGTTCTGGCGCTGGTGACGTATATTCCCGCGATCTCGCTGTGGTTGCCAAGTGTCTTCAAGTAGGCGTCCTCAAATAGGGCGTTCAGATAGGGGAGTGCGACGTGGCCGGGCCCACGACGGATCTCAGGGTCGAACGGAAGCCGAAGCTGTCGGAAACGGTGGTCGCGGCGATCCGCAAGCAGCTGTTGGCGGGCGAGATCCCGCCCGGGCACAAGCTGCCGACCGAGGGGCAGCTCACGGAAACCTTCGGCGTCAGCCGCACCGTCATTCGCGAGGCGCTGGCAAAGCTTGCCGCCGACGGTCTCGTCGAGGCGCGGCAGGGCGCCGGCGTCTTCGTAACCGAACACATCTCCACCACGCTCGGCGTTTTAGCCGCCGATATGGGCGCCAAGGATTCGATCGCGCTCAACGTGCTCGAGGTGCGGCTGGCGATCGAGATCGAATCGGCCGGCCTTGCCGCCATCCGCCGCAACGCGGCGCAAGAGGCGGCAATCCAGGAGGCTTTCTTCGAGTTCGAGCGGCTCCTGCTCGCCAGCCAGCCGACCGGTCCGGCGGATCTCGCCTTCCATAGGGCGATCGCCAGCGCCACCAATAACCCGTTCTATGTCGAGATGCTCGACGTGCTCGGCCGCCGCGCCATCCCCTGCGACGTAACCTCGCCCTGGTCGGCCGAGCTCGTCCAGTCCGACGAGTACCAGCGTGGCCTGCAACGCGAGCATCTGGTGATCCTCAATGCGATTTCGGCGGGCGACGCCGAAGCCGCGCGCGAGGCGATGCGGGCACATCTCACCTCGAGCCAGCAGCGCTACCGCGAGCGCCTGCAGGCGCGGCAGGCCTATTACGCAAAGTCCGTGGCGGCTGCGTCGACCGGATAATCATTCGAGCAAGGTAGAGATGGACCAGACACACACCGGCGCTTTCAACTGGGCCACGGCCGGCGACAATGTCGACCATATCGACGTCGACCAGGTGGCGATGGACCAGCTCAAGTGAGCGATCTTTTCGCCTTCAGCCTTGCGGGAAAACGCATCCTCGTCACCGGCGCCAACACCGGCATCGGCCAAGGCATTGCCGTGTCGGTCGCGCGCGCCGGCGGCGCCGTCATCGGCATCGGGCGCTCGGCGATGGATGAAACCGCGGAGAAGATCGCGGCCATTGGTGGCCAGTTCGAAACCGTGGCCGCCGATCTCGGCGATCCTGCCGCGGCTGCCGTCATGCTCGACCGGATATGGGACGAGAAGGGACCGCTCGACGGCTTGGTCAACAATGCCGGCATCATACGGCGCGCCGACGCGGTCGATCTGACCGAAGCCGACTGGGACGAGGTGATGGACATCAATTTGAAGACGGTCTTCCGGCTTTGCCAGAGTTTTGCCAGACGCGTGCTGGCCGAGCCCGGGCGGCGCGGCAAGATCGTCAATATAGGCTCGGTGCTGAGCTTCCAGGGCGGCATCCGCGTCGCCTCCTACACCGCTTCGAAACATGGTGTGCTTGGCCTCACGAGGCTGCTCGCCTGCGAATGGGCGGCGAAAGGCATAAACGTCAACGGCATCGCACCGGGCTATATCCAAACCAACAACACCGAAGCCTTGCGCGCCGACCCCGACCGCAGCGCCGCCATCCTCGGACGCATTCCCGCGGGGCGCTGGGGCCGGCCGGGCGACATCGGCGACGCGGCCGTTTTCCTGCTCGCGCCCGCGTCGGACTACATGCATGGCGCGGTGATGCCGGTGGACGGCGGCTGGCTGGCGCGGTGACCATTCTGCCAATTTCGAACGGAAGCTAAGCGATGACGCCTCTCTTTTCACATGCCGGCGAAAAAGCCTGGGAGCCGACGCCCGACGGCAACAGACGGCGCGTGCTGGTGCACACGGCCGAACTGATGATGGTCGAATTCGCCTTCGACAAGGGCGGCCTCGGCGCGCTGCACTCGCATCCGCACGTCCAGGCAAGCTATGTCGCCGAAGGCCGCTTCGAAGTCACCATCGACGACAAGTCAGAGATCCTGGCAGCGGGAAGCAGCTTCATCGTGCCGTCCAACCCGGTGCACGGCGTCAGGGCGCTGGAGGCGGGGCGGCTGGTCGACAGTTTTGCGCCTTATCGGGCCGACTTCCTATAACGATGTTCCTGTTGCCAAAGAAAAACCCGCGCCGTGAGGCGCGGGTTTGTTGCCTGGGCGCTCGTGGCGCCGCCGCCGCGGTACTCAAACATTGCCGCAGGGCGACAACGGTGCCGCAACATGGTGAAGATAGCTTTAACGAAGAGGACTGGCACTCTGCCGGCATATCGGCCAAAGAGACGGCGCGCCGCAGCTTTGGCACCGTATGAACTAAGCCGGCGGGAGCGGAAGTCGGAAATGGACGTCGCACGAAAATCAGAAGCCTTTTTGCGCAAGGCCATCAGGCGGCCGATCAGAGAGGTTCGGCGCTTGGCGCTGGATGTGAAGCGGCTGTGGCGGCTTTGGTTTGCTGGACGCTCGGCGCCTTACAAGAAGATATTCATTGCCGGTTGCGCGCGCAGCGGCACGACGCTGACCCAGCGCCTGATGGGGTGTTTCGAGGACACCTTCGTCCATCGAGCCGAAGCGAAATACACCCAGCTGGATATGTTGGACCGCTCCGAATCCAACCTTGTCGTCAAGCGCACGGATCGGGGTCATATGCATCTGGCGAAATTGCCCGCCGCCATTGGCCTGATCTATTGCGTTCGCCATCCTTTCGACGTGCTCACCAGCTCGCATCCGGAAAGCAGGGCGGAGCGCCGGTTCCATGTCACCTCCGAACGCTGGCTGGCCGAGTACGAGGCCTTGCTGCGGCTGAGAAAGGCGCAGCCGGAGCGCGCGATCGTCTATGTCCGTTACGAGGACATGATCGCTCGGCCGGACGAGGTCCAGGAGAGGATCGCGCGAGCATTCGACCTCAGGCCGCGTATCCGCTTCAGCGAGGATGCCGGCAACCCGATACGGGCAACATCGCTCAAGAAGTGGGAACGGAACGAGGAATACCTTGCCTATCTCAAAGCCCTGCCCGCCGCCTTCCTCGCCCGGCTGAGAGGGTTCTGTGACGAGTTCGGCTATGACATGCCGGAGTGGGCAAACGCATGACGTCGATGCTCGGCCTTTCAGCCGAACGGCGAGGACCGTTGATTACGCCCGATATGCTGCCGGGCGATGAGGGAGCCAGCATAAACGGCCCATCGCTGGTGAGGATGCCGGCGTGGGCGACCGGCCGGCTCGCAACGTATCACCTCTATTTCGCGCATCACAACGGCACCTACATCCGCCTAGCCTATTCAGATACGCTGCAGGGTCCTTGGAGCGTTCACCCGGGCGGCGTGCTTTCGCTTGGCGAATGTCCTTTTCTGAGGGATCACATCGCCTCTCCCGACGTGCATGTCGACGAGCAGACCCGACGCATCGTCATGTATTTTCACGGCCCCGAGCGACATGGCCGCGAGCAGACGACCTTTGCGGCGACATCGGTCGACGGCCTTTGCTTCAACCCCAGTCCCCAGGCGCTAGGGCCGTTCTATGCGCGGATCTTTCGGCATGACGGCTGGTGGTATGGGCTTTTCGGCACCGGCAGTATCAGGCTTCGCCGATCTATCGATGGTCTTTCCGGTTTCGAGGAAGGGCCGGTCGTGCTGCCGGGCTCGAGCCGGGTTCGGCCGCGGCATGTGGCGGTGCAGAAGAACGGGGATTCGCTGATTGTCTATTATACGCGCAAGGGCGACGCGCCGGAGCGCGTGATTTACGGCAGCATCGACCTTTCCAAGGACTGGCGGCGCTGGGTCGTGCGCGGCAGGACCGAATTGCTGAGACCCGGCACCGACTACGAGGGCGCCGGCCTGCCGGTTCGCCGCAGCAAGGCGGGCGTGGCAAGAAGCAAGGAGAACGGGCTGCGCGATCCGGCCATTTTCGAGGAGGATGGCCGGACCTGGCTGCTCTATGCCATTGCGGGCGAGAGCGGCATCGCGCTGGCCGAAATCCGACCGGGGGAACCCCGGGCTGCCGGGCTGCGAAAATTGATTGCGGATCTATGGAGCCGGCTTGGAGTCTAACGCGCCCTGCCTTTGCTAACTTCGGCTCAGTGGACACTGCCGACCGCCTTGCCCTGCCATCTCGGTATCGCCGGGTTGCGGCGCAGGGAGGAGCCGACACCTCCGGCAGAGACGGCGGCGCCGGCAGGCAAAAACGGCGGACAGCACGGGTTGCGATGGCGTTCGGGCGATCCGCGCCTTAAGAACGTGACCTCAGCCGAAACCGGGAATCACTCTCAAATGCAAAACGCGATGGCGGGGCGGGCATCGGTGGCGGGCATTGCGGCGGAGGGGCGCGATTCGAAGCGGCGCGTGCTGAAGGACGTGTTCGGCTTCGACGATTTTCGACCCGGTCAGGCCGAGGTGATAGAGGCGCTGCTGTGCGGCCGCCACGTGCTGGCGGTCATGCCGACCGGCGCCGGCAAGTCGCTCTGCTACCAGGTTCCGGCGCTGGTCCTTGGCGGGCTCACCATCGTCGTCTCGCCGCTGGTGGCGCTGATGCAGGACCAGGTCGCGGCGCTGCGGCTCGCCGGCGTCGCCGCCGATACGATCAACTCCTCGCTCGATCGCGATGCCAATGTCGCGGCGTGGCGCCGCGTCGCCTCGGGCCAGACGCGTCTGCTCTATCTGGCGCCGGAGCGGCTGATAACCGAGCGGATGCTGGACGCGCTGGCCAGGCTCGACATCCGGCTGATCGCCGTCGACGAGGCGCATTGCATCTCGCAATGGGGGCCAGCCTTTCGGCGCGAATATGAGGACCTTGCGCGGCTGCGCGACCTCTTTCCGAAAGTGCCGATCATCGCGCTGACCGCGACTGCGGACGAAACGACGCGCACCGACATTTCGGCGCGGCTGTTTGCCGAGCGTGTCGACACGCTGGTGCTGGGCTTCGACCGGCCGAACATCAAGCTTGCCATCGAGCCGAAGGAGGACAGCAAGCGCCAGCTGCTGCGTTTCGTCGAACGCCATGCGGGACAGAGCGGCATCGTTTATTGCCTGTCGCGCAGGAAGACAGAGGAGATGGCGGCCTTCCTCGAAAAGAACGGCGTCACCGCGCTCGCTTACCATGCCGGCATGAGCAAGGAGGCGCGGGACGCGAACCAAAACGCTTTCATGACGCTGTCCGGCGTGGTCATGGTGGCGACCATCGCCTTCGGCATGGGCATCGACAAGCCGGACGTCGCCTATGTCTTCCACACCGACCTGCCGGCGAGCCTCGAGGCCTATTACCAGGAGATCGGCCGTGCCGGCCGCGACGGGCGGCCGGCCGAGGCGCATATGCTCTACGGCCTCGGCGACATCCGCACGCGCCGCCTGTTCATCGACGACGAGGATGCGTCGCCGGAGCATAAGCGGCGCTCGCATGGCCGGCTGGATACGCTGATCGGCTATTGCGAGACGGCGCAATGCCGGCGCCAGGTCCTGCTTGGCTATTTCGGCGAAGGCGCCTCGCCTTGCGGCAATTGCGACAACTGCCTCAGCCAGGCGCCGCGCGCGGACGGCAGCACCGAGGCGCGCATCATCCTTTCGGCCGTGGCGCAAACCGGCGAGCGGTTCGGGGCCTCCCACATCGTCGACATCCTGCTTGGCCACGAGACCGAAAAGGTGCTGGCCCGAGGTCATCAAAGGCTTGCCAGCTTCGGCACCGGCGCGGCACACAAGCGCCCCGCGTGGCTGTCGCTGATCCGCCAGCTTGTGGCGGGCGGGTTCCTGGTGCCGGACCCGGACGGCTATGGCGGCCTTGCCATTTCCGAGAGCGGCCGCGCGCTCGGGCGCGGCGAGATCGCCTTCGAGCATCGCGTCGAGACGCGGCACCGTTCCCTGCGCGACAAGGCGCGTTCGGCCCAGGCCGCGGCGGACGCCGAAGACCTGGACGCCGCGCTGCTCGCCACGCTCAAGGCGCTGCGGCTGCGCCTGGCGAAGGAACGCCAAGTCCCGGCCTATGTCGTTTTCTCCGACCGCACGCTGATCGACATGGCCGAGCGCTGCCCGCGCGACCTCGCTGCCTTCGCCGCGGTGAACGGCGTCGGCGAAGCCAAGCTCAAGGAATTCGGCGAGGTCTTCCTGAGCGCGATTGCGGAGCATCAATCCGGCGGATCAGGTTGAGGCACAATCGGCCGGCGCATCACGCTCGTCCCGCACAACCTACAAAACGGATCATTCGCATTCAAACGGCAATCGCCCGCAGCCGGCGCGCAACGCCCGCCCTCAAGTTGCGCCCTGGATGGCCCCGACCATGATGCTTACAGCTTTCGAGGGCTGCAAGCCGGCCTCGCGCACCAGCGTGCGCCAGGTGAAGAAGCTCAGCGCCGGCTGAAGCATCGCGCGCTGGCTGCCGTCGAGGCCTTGGCCGAGCACGTCCTGGCAGGCCGTGGCGGCAAGCGCGTGCGCTTCATCGATACACCCGATACGCCGCACGCTGAAATGTGAACGGCGCCGATCGGTGGTTCCGCGCCGTTCCTGTGGAAACATTCCTGTTGCAATCTTCGAGGCAAACAGCTCGAATAAAGTCTTTCCGGGGGAACAAGAATTGTGAACAAGGGTGTGGTACGGCTTATTCCAAAGCCGAGGGCCTCAATATTCATCTGTGATTGCGGTCATACCGGGTCGACCTTGCTCGCCCGGATATTGGCAGCGCATCCGGATGTCTTCAATGTTCCGCGGGAGACAAGCGCTTTCGTCTCGGACAAAGGCGCCAGATGGACTAAGCTAAGCTTGCTTTTGCTTGAGGCGGCGATTTCGCGCCGGAGCGTCTGGGTCGAGAAAACCCCCGGGCATATTCATTACACCCGTCAGATACGCGAGACGATCCCGGACGCCCGTTTCATTGTGGTGACGCGCGATGGCCGTGATGTCGTGGCATCGCTCGGGCAGCGCTACGAGGGCGATTTCGACAGAGCTTTCCAAAGGTGGGTCGCCGACAGCAGGGCCTCGATGCTCTGCATCGAGAGGGGCGGGGCCATGTTGTGGCGCTACGAGGACTTTATCGAGTCGCCTGCGCTCTCCATCGAACGGCTATGCCGCTTCATGGATGTGGCCTTCGATGCTGCCATCCTGGACTATCACCGGCATCCGGTCGTCTGGGGAAGGGCAAGAAGAGTTCGCACGGCGCATTCGGCTCGCCGTTCGACGCAGGTCAACCAACCGATCACCGACTACAGGGGCGGCTGGCGATCGAAGCTGCCTGCGGAATTCGCCTCGCGTTTCGAGGCAGGTGAGGCCCAGGAGCTGATGACCTATTTCGGATATCGCTGAGGGCGACTGTCGCGCTCCTTCGCCAAGGCTTCGGAGGCTATCTCGCTCGCTCTTAAGGGATTTGAGGCTTGTCCTGCGAAAGCGCGCAGCTCGAAGCAGGATGGCGGAGAGGGAGGCGCTAGCACTCGTTGCGTTCGCCACCGTTCCCTGTGGTTTCTAATAAGCCCAAATCTACCAAATTTAGCTTTTGAAATCAGCTAGTTGGGCGAGTTAGAATTCAGCGTTGCCTGTTCCTACTGGTTAGCTGTTGGACCTAGTGGTTCTTCGCGATCCCATCGATGGTGGTGGGAAAACTGGTGGAAGGGCAAGGGAGAGGATGGCGCAGTCAACTCGCAACGAAAGAGCGCACCATGAATACCACTCAATCAAAAAACCGCCGTCCGCTGACTGCAAGGGAAGTCGAAACACTGGGAAGGGGCGTGCACAGTGACAATCGCAACGGCCTCTATCTAACAGTCAGCAACCCCTCCAAGGGCAATTCCAAAGGAGCCCGTAGCTGGATCGTTCGGTTTACTTCGCCAGCAACAAAAAAGCGGCGCGTAACTGGTCTTGGGAGCGCGGACGTGGGAAAGGCCGGCAGTTTGAGCCTTCTGGACGCGCGCGAGCGGGCCGCTGAAATCATGCGGCTGGTCCGCGCTGGCATTGACCCCATCGAAGCCGAGAAGGCGGCAGCCGAGGCGGAACAGGTCCAGCAGAAGAAACAAGCCAAAGCCTCGATGACGTTCGGCGCTTACGCTGACAAGGTGTTGGCGGACATCAAGCGCCAATTCAAGAACACCAAGCACCAGAAGCAATGGGAAATGACCCTGCGCGACTATGCCAAGCCTCTGAATGACATCCCGCTCGCGGACATCATGCAGGATGACATCTTGGGTGTTTTCAAGCAGGTGCCGAAGTCGGAAGCGAAGCGCGGCGGCAGTCGTGTCTTGTGGGCTGCCGTGCCGGAAACCGCGCGCCGGCTGCGTGGGAGGCTGGAGGATATCCTCGCCCACGCAAAGGCGGATGGTTATCGGACTGGTGAGAACCCGGCTGCGCTGACCAAAGACCTGTCTGTCCGGCTGGATCGACTTAACGATAGCGTCAAACCCAGCAAGGGCCATTTTGCACGCCTCGACCATGACAAGCTGCCCGCGTTCATGACCGCACTGCGCACCCGCGAGGGAAACGCTGCCAGGGCGCTTGAACTCCTTATCCTGACGGCCGCGCGGTCGGGCGAGGTTCGCGGCGCTGTCTGGTCGGAATTCGATCTTGATGCAGCGATCCCGACTTGGACGATGCCTGCCGAACGTACCAAATCCGCCCGCGAGCACATCGTGCCGCTGTCCAAGCAAGCGGTCGAACTCTTGCGGGGCATGCAGCCGGACCCCACCCAAAGGCTCGGGCTCGTGTTTCCGGGCAAGCCCGGAGCCAGGGGCGTGAGCAGGCCGCTTTCTGACATGACGCTGACGGTTGTGCTGCGCCGGATGAAGCGTGCGGACATCACGGCGCACGGTTTCCGCTCTACGTTCCGCGATTGGGCCGGCGACGAGACGGAGTTCGCACACGAGACGATTGAAGCGTCCTTGGCCCATGTCATCCGTGACAAACGGTAGCTGCCTACCGTCGCAACACCGCCATCAAGAAGCGCGCAATGCTTATGTCAGCCTGGGCGGATTATTGCTTGAGGCGCTGGTTAATATCAGGAATTGCCTTGCGCACGGGCTATGCGGTGCAAAGGCGGACCCGCGTAGCGGCGACGAACCACATGTCGTTTGCCGAACGGCGACTGGCAAACTAGCGATCAAAATGTCCGAATTGGAGAGCGTGGCTGACGCGCTTCACCTAGCAAGGAATGAGGTACGCGACACTCCCTATTGAAGCGCTGGTGGGAAAACTGGTGGGAAAGGATGTGCCGCAGAAGTAAGAACCGCAGAAATCTGGGCTTTTTGGGTCTTGACTGGCGGAGAGGGAGGGATTCGAACCCCCGATACCCTTGCGAGTATGCCGCATTTCGAGTGCGGTGCATTCGACCACTCTGCCACCTCTCCGCGAGGTCATGGTCGGCCGTTGCCGGCGCGGCGCACTAGATAACGGCTGACCGCCGCAGTTACAAGGCCCTAGTCGACCGATTTCCCGCTTCTTGAAAAAGCGTCGGCGAGGCGACGGACCGGCGCGCGGCCCGCGGCATGCTCAGGAGCAAGGGCCGCTCGCCTTGACTTCCTTGCGACCTTCGGTTAGGGACAGCCCGCATCCGGCGTGGGGCTTCTCCGCGCCGCTTGTTTTTTGAACCCGCAGACTGACAAAAAGACGGCCGAACCGCCTAAAGCGGTTCATCGAGGCCGACCGAACAGCGAAAGGCAAAAAATGTTCGCAGTCATCAAAACGGGCGGCAAGCAGTATCGCGTCGCCGCCAACGATCTGCTCAAGATCGAGAAAGTCGAAGCCAAGGTCGGCGAGATCGTCGAGATCGGCACTGTTCTCGCGCATGGCGAGGGTGAGAATGTCACCTTCGGCGCGCCGTTCGTCGATGGCGCTCTGGTCACGGCGGAAGTCGTCGAGCAGGGCAAGAACCGCACCGTCATCGCTTTCAAGAAGCGCCGCCGCCAGAATTCGCGCCGCAAGATCGGCCACCGCCAGCTTCTGACCACCGTCCGGATCTCCGAGATCCTGCTGGGCGGCGCCAAGCCGTCGAAGAAGGCCACCGCCAAGGCTGAGGCCAAGGCGCCCGAAGCCAAGGCAGACGTCGCCGCCGAGGCGAAGGCCGAAGCCGCTCCGAAGGAGGCCAAGGCCAAGAAGGAAGCCAAGGCAGAGGCCGCCCCCAAGGAAGCTCCCGCCAGCGAAGAGGCCAAGGCCGCGCCGCTGTTCAAGGCACCGAAGGGCGAGCCGGACGATTTGACCGTGATCAAGGGCATCGGTCCCGTCGCGGCGAAGGATCTCGCCGAGCAGGGCATCGTCACCTTTGCGCAGCTGGCCAAGCTGACCGAGAAGGATGTCGCCAAGATCGACGAGCACATGCCGTTCAGCGCCGACCAGATCAAGGATTGGCGCGAGCAGGCCAAGGAGCTGGCGAAAAAGAAGTAAGGACGGTCGGCGATAATCGTCGCCGGTACGCACTTGAAACGGAACGCGAACGCGTTCATAAGACCATTCAAGCGCCTCAGGGCGCATCGGAGTTAGTTAGATGGCACACAAGAAAGCTGGCGGTTCGTCGCGCAACGGTCGCGATTCGCACTCCAAGCGTCTCGGCGTGAAAAAGTTCGGTGGCGAAGCCGTCGTCGCCGGCAACATCATCATTCGTCAGCGCGGCACGCAATGGCATCCGGGCACCAACGTTGGCATGGGCACGGACCACACCCTTTTTGCGCTCGAAGCCGGCGCAGTCACCTTCAACAAAAAAGCCAACGGCCGAACCTACGTCTCGGTAAACCCGATCACCAAAGCAGCGGAGTAGCCGGTTCCGCACCATAACACCGGCGCCCATCTCGGGAACCGGTGTCTGGCCAGGCCAGGAAAAGGATCAGGAGAGATGGGCTTCCATCTCTCCTTTTTCATTTTTCTTTGCCCTGGAGGACTAAAATGGTTGCCGAAGCGGAAGACACCGAAGACGAAAGTTACGCGATCGATTGCCCGGTGCTCGCCACCGAGCGCCTGGTCATGCGCGCTCCGCGCGAGAGCGATCTCGCGCAACTCGTCGCTCTGGCCGACAACCGTCACGTCGCCGAAATGCTGGCCCGCATGCCGCATCCTTACGGCGAAGCCGAGGCCCGCGCCTTCCTCGCCATGGCCTCGTCGCGCCGCGCCGGCATCGCCTATGCGCTGACGCTCGCCGGCACCGGCACTTTCGTCGGCTGCGCGGGGTTGAATACCACCGATCGCGGGCTGGAGCTGGGCTACTGGATCGGCGAGCCTTACTGGAAGCGCGGCTATGCGACCGAGGCGGCGCACGCGCTGGTCGACCTTGCTTTCCAGAAGACCTCGATCCAGGTGCTGCATGCCTCGACCAGGGTCATCAATCCGGCATCGCGCCGCGTCATCCACAAGTGCGGCTTTCAGTATGCCGGCCAGGGCATGCTGAACTCGATCGTCGCCGGCCAGGTGCCGGTCGAGCGCTACCGGCTGGACCGCAAGACCTGGACGAGCCTGCGCAACTGGGTGCACTTCTAGGCATGTTGAAATTCAGGTGAAGCCGGCCTGCAAATGACGGTTTCCTGCGCTTCCGGTGCTCGCGTACTTTCAGTACGCTCCGCTCCGGTTCTCGGAAGCCGTCATTTTCGGCTCAGCCTGACCTGAATAGCAACACGCCTAGGCGTCGGCGCTCAAAGACGACTCAACCCAATTCGACCCAGACCGGCAGGTGGTCCGATCCACGCGCCTGCCGGTCGGCCCACAGGCGCTTCAGCGAGCCGGCGAGCGAAGCGCTGGTGAAGACGTAGTCGATGCATTTGTGGCGGCCCGCATCGTTGGGACGATTGGGGTCGATCCAGGTGAAGAGGCCGGAAACGTCCAAGCGCTGGGCGACATCGACGGCGAGATCGGCGGTGAGCGGCATGCCGAATTCATGGTCCGGGCGTCCGGCGAGTTCGACATATTCGGGCGATCCGGGCAGCATGTTGAAGTCGCCCATGACGATGAAGGCTTCCGGATAGGGCAGGTCCGGCAGGCCGATTTCGGGAATGCCGGAAAGGCCGCCGCCTTCCAGCGCGTAGTTGAGCAGGCGCTGGCGCAGGAAACGGATCTGGCTCTGACGCTCGACGGGGCTGCGGTGGTCGAGATGGGTGGAATAGAAGCGGATGAAGCCGAGCGGCGTCTCGATCAGCGCCTCCAGCGCGCCGCGCTGGAAGTTCATCCGCTCCAGGCTGCGGCTGCGCGGCAGAAGGAGATTACGCGACAGATGAATGGGCGTCTTCGACAGCACCATATTGCCGAGCTGGAAGGTGCGGGTGACGGCGCGGCCGGCATCCAGGCGCGAGCCGATATTGACCTCGAAATTGCTGGCATAGGCGACAAAATAGTCCGGCAGCGCTTCGCCGATCTCGGCCACCATGTCGCGGTCGCCGTTGCGCGGGTTGTTGCGGGTGACTTCCTGCAGGGCGATGACATCGGCGCCGCGCACCGCGTCGGCGATGCGGCCGACATCGTATTTGCCGTCGAGGCCGATGCCATACTGGATGTTGTAAGTGACAAGCTTCATTCGCGCCTCCCGGTCTCGCCCGCGAACAGTGCTACCGCGCCCCTGGCTAAAGTGCATCCGGCGCTTTAGTTGCAAACGGGCCTCGCCCTTGGCTCCACCTTGGTTTAGAGCAATCCCGCAAGCGCAATAGCAGAAACCTGAAAATCCGATGAAATTCCTCGACCAAGCCCGAGTTTACATCCGGTCCGGCGACGGTGGTGCCGGATCGATGTCGTTCCGCCGCGAGAAATTCATCGAGTTCGGCGGTCCGGACGGCGGCGACGGTGGCCGAGGCGGCGATGTCTGGATCGAAGCCGTCGATGGCTTGAACACACTGATCGACTACCGTTACCAGCAGCATTTCAAGGCCAAGACCGGCATGCACGGCATGGGCCGCAACATGACGGGCGCCAAGGGCGCCGACGCGACGCTGAAAGTGCCGGCCGGCACCCAGGTATTCGCCGAGGACAATGAGACGCTGATCTGCGATTTAACCGAGGTCGGCCAACGCTTTCTGCTCGCCAAGGGCGGCAATGGCGGCTTCGGCAACCAGCATTTCAAGACCTCGACCAACCAGGCGCCGCGCCGCGCCAATCCCGGCCAGCCGGGCGAGGAGTTGAGCATCTGGCTGCGGCTCAAGCTGATCGCCGATGCCGGCCTCGTCGGCCTGCCCAACGCCGGCAAGTCGACCTTCCTTGCGGCCGTCACCGCCGCCAAGCCGAAGATCGCCGACTATCCCTTCACCACGCTCTATCCGGGCCTCGGCGTCGCCCGCATCGACGGCCGCGAGTTCGTGCTGGCTGACATCCCCGGCCTGATCGAGGGCGCGCATGAGGGCGTCGGCATCGGCGACCGCTTCCTCGGCCATGTCGAGCGCACGCGCGTCCTGCTGCATCTCGTCTCGGCGCAGGAGGAAAATCCCGGCAAGGCCTACAAGACCGTGCGCGCCGAGCTCGCAGCCTATGGCCATGGGCTGGCCGACAAACCTGAGATCGTCGCCCTCAGCCAGGTCGACATACTCGACGCGGACGCCCGCAAGAAGAAGGCTGCCTCGCTGAAACGCGCCGTCGGCCGCGCGCCGATGCTGTTGTCAGCCGTCACCGGCGAAGGCGTCGAGGCTGTGCAGCGCGCGCTGATGGCGGTGGTCACCGAGGCACGCGATGCCGTTCCCGCTCCAGTCGATACGCGCTGGCGGCAAAACCCATGAAATCGCTGAAATCATACCGGCGCATAACCGTGAAGATCGGCTCGGCGCTGCTCGTCGACCGCGCGACCGGCTTGAAGCGCGATTGGCTGACCTCTTTAGCCGAGGACATCGCGGTGCTCGCCAATGCCGGCGCGGAGGTGCTCGTCGTCTCCTCGGGCGCCATTGCGCTCGGCCGCACCATTCTCGGGCTCGGCAAACGCGCGCTGAAGCTCGAGGAAAGCCAGGCGGCGGCGGCCGTCGGCCAGATCGCGCTTGCGGGCGCCTGGTCGGATGCGCTGGGCAGGGACGGGCTCAAATCCGGGCAGATTCTGTTGACCCTCGGCGATACCGAGGAGCGCCGCCGCTACCTCAACGCCCGCGCAACGATCTCGACCTTGCTCAAGATGAAGGCGGTGCCGGTCATCAACGAGAACGACACGGTCGCGACCTCCGAAATCCGTTATGGCGACAACGACCGGCTGGCGGCGCGGGTGGCGACGATGATGGGCGCCGATCTTCTGGTGCTGCTTTCCGACATCGACGGACTCTATACGGCGCCGCCGGCCAAGGACCCGCAAGCCAAGTTCATTCCGGTGGTCGACCGCATCACGCCGGACATCGAGGCGATGGCGGGCGCCGCCGCTTCGGAACTCTCGCGCGGCGGCATGCGGACCAAGCTCGACGCGGGCAAGATCGCCAACGCCGCCGGCACCGCGATGATCATCACCGCCGGCACGCGCCTGTCGCCGCTGATGGCGATCGAGCGCGGCGAGCGCGCCACTTTCTTCAACCCCAGCGCCAACCCGGTGAAGGGCTACAAGACCTGGATCGCGGGACAGTTGGAGCCGGCCGGGCGGCTCACCGTCGATGCCGGCGCTGTCGGCGCGCTGAAATCGGGCAAGTCGCTGCTGCCGGCCGGCGTCAAGCTCGTCAGCGGCAATTTCTCGCGCGGCGACACGGTGGCGATCCTGTCGCCCGAGGGCCGCGAGATCGCGCGCGGGCTGGTTGCCTATGATGCCGCCGATGCCGTAAGGATCGCGGGTTTGAAGACGGCCGAGATCGAAAATGTGCTCGGCTACGAGGCTCGCTCGGCGATGATCCATCGCGACGACCTTGTGGTAAGCGGCGCCGCCAACTGAGACGCGGTCCATTGATTTATGGTCGCTACTTCTCGGGCTTCGGTGGCCATTGGGGTGGATTGCGGTATCTCTCCTGAAATTCTCGCTGCATTTTCACAAGCTCACTGCAACCGCCCATCTCGGTTTCAATGGCGGCCTTGGCTTGTCGATCTACTTCGGCCTGAGGGAGATCGCTCCCGCCTTCTGATAGCATCTCGCGGACGAGTTCGGCGGTTGTCGTTATCTTCGACCCGCCTTCGTCCAGCGTTTTCTTGAATTTCGCCTCGAGTCGTGCGCGCGGACCGCACCCGTGGGCCTCCTCAACAACGACAAAGATTTGGGAAAGCGGCATCGGTGGTGCGCCGCAATAGCGCTCGGCGAGTCCGATGGAGAATATGGAACTCATCATGGTCATAGCCTTGCCATCGGGGCTTTCGCCGGGTTCGATCTTGTCGTCGCAGTAATCGGCCGCGCGCAGCCCGGTCGGCACGAACATCGCGCCCAGAACAACGAGGATTATGGCGCCCTTCATGCTGCCTCCCCCAACTTTGCAGCCATTGCCGCGAGGCCCAACCGCGTGTAAATCCACCAGCTTCACCGGAGCGGTCAAATGTTGGACAAACACCAAGGCCAAGATGTAGCCAGTTTGATGGCACAGATAGGCGGCAAGGCGCGCGCTGCTGCCGGACCGTTGGCCGTCGCATCGACCAAGGCCAAGAACGACGCCTTGGCCGCCATGGCCGACGCCATCCTGCGCAACGAGCAGGCGATCCTAGAGGCTAACGCCATCGATATGTCGAATGGCGAGGAAGCCGGGCTGTCCGGTTCCTTCATGGACCGGCTGAAACTTAACCCCTCACGCATCAAGGCGATGGCCGACGGCATTCGCGAGATCGCGGCGTTCAAGGATCCGGTCGGCGAGGTGATTGCCGAATGGGACCGGCCGAACGGCCTCCATATCGAGCGCGTGCGCACGCCGCTCGGCGTCATCGGCGTCATCTATGAAAGCCGCCCGAACGTGACGGCGGATGCCGGCGCGCTCTGCCTGAAAGCCGGCAATCCCGTGATCCTGCGCGGCGGCTCGGATTCGATCAATTCGTCGTCGGCTATCCATGCCTGCATGGTCGAAGGGTTGAAGGCAGCCGGCCTGCCGCAAGACGCCATCCAATTGGTGCCGACCACCGACCGCGCCGCGGTCGGCGAGATGCTCAAGGGCCTAGCCGGCAATCTCGACGTCATCATCCCCCGCGGCGGCAAGAGCCTAGTCGGGCGCGTGCAGACCGAGGCGCGCGTGCCGGTCTTTGCCCATCTCGAAGGCATCTGCCATCTCTATGTCGATCGTTCGGCGAAGCTCGACATGGCGGTCCAGATCGCCGTCAACGCCAAGATGCGGCGCACCGGCGTGTGCGGCGCCGCCGAGACGCTGCTCGTCGACCGCGCGGTCGCGTCCACCCATCTGGTGCCGATCCTGAAGGCCCTGCGCGCGGTCGGCTGTGAGGTCCATGCCGACGCCGAGGTGATGAAAGCCTTTGCCGACGCCAGCCCGGCGACCGACGCCGACTGGGTGACGGAATATCTCGACGCGATCATCGCGGTGAAGCTGGTCGACGGCGTGGCGGGCGCGATCGAGCATATCGAGACCTTCTCCTCGCATCACACCGAGGCGATCGTCGCCGAGGATGCGCAAGCGGTCGAAACATTCTTCAGCGAGATCGACTCGGCGATTTTGTTGCACAATGCCTCGACACAGTTCGCCGACGGCGGCGAGTTCGGCATGGGCGCCGAGATCGGCATCGCCACCGGCAAGATGCATGCGCGCGGACCGGTCGGCGTCGAGCAGCTGACCTCGTTCAAGTACTGCGTGCGCGGGTCGGGGCAAGTGAGGCCTTGATGTCGCTTGCTCTAAGAGGCTGAAGCTTGCGCCTAGGCACCCCCCTCTGGCCTGCCGGGCATCTCCCCCGCAAGGGGGGAGATCAGCTGATTTTCCCGGTTTCGCCAGTCGCCAACACTGCAAGATTTGCGGCTGCGAAGGAGCTGCCAATATCCGCCCTTGCGGGGGAGATGGCCGGCAGGGCAGAGGGGGGTGCCTAGCGTCATGCTTTCCCAGCCCGAGCAGCCCGTCCCCGCGCCCTATCTCCACATGCCGCATGCCGGCAAAGGGCTGGCCGTCGGCCTGTTCGGCGGCTCGTTCAACCCGCCGCATGCGGGCCACGCGCTGGTCGCCGAGGTTGCGCTGAGAAGGCTGGCCCTCGACCAGCTCTGGTGGATCGTGACGCCCGGCAATCCGCTGAAAAGCGCGCGCGAGCTGGCGCCTCTCGCCGAGCGCGTCGCGCTGTCCGAAAGGATCGCCAGGAATCCGAAGATCAAGGTCACTGCCTTCGAGGCGGCGCAGCATGTCCGCTACACCGCGGACACGCTGGCGCTGGTTAAGGCGCGCAATCCAGGCGTCGACTTCGTCTGGATCATGGGTGCGGATTCCTTACGCGACTTCCATCGTTGGCAGCGCTGGCGCGAGATCGTGCTGACCTTCCCGATCGCGGTCATCGACCGACCGGGCGCCACGCTCTCCTTCCTGTCCTCGGTCGTCGCCAAGACCTTCGACTATGCCCGCGTCGACGAAGGCGACGCGCCGCTGCTTGCCCGCATGCGGGCGCCGGCCTGGACCTTCATCCACGGCCCGCGCTCGTCCCTTTCCTCCACCGCGATCCGCAAGGCGGCGAAGGGCTGAGGCCACCCTTCTTCCACAAGGGGCCGAGCGATGTCGCTTTTACGGCGGCCTTTCGCGTTCCGATCAGCCAAGCTGCGAGGGCATGCTGACGCAGACCCAAACCGATCCCGGACAATCGGCGCCGCTGATTGCCATTGCCAGCGTCATCGTGTCGATGGCGCTGATCGCGATCGGCAACGGGCTGATGTTCGCCTTCATTCCGGTGCGGCTCGGCGCCGACGGTTTCGATCCGACCTGGGCCGGACTGATCGTCACCGGCCTTTCGGCCGGCGGGCTCGCCGGCTGCATCCTGACCGGACCCTTGGTGCGCCGGGTCGGCCATGCCCGCGCGTTCATGGTGCTTTCGGCGCTGATCGCGCTCTCCAACGTGGCGATCGGCGCCGGACCGATGCCGCTGCTGTGGATCGCGGCGCGGGCGCTCTACGGCTTCGCCATATGCGGCCTTTTCATCGTCGCGCAGAGCTGGCTCAACGACGCCTTGCCGAACGCCATACGCGGCCGGGTGATGGCGGTGTTCTACGTCGCCTATATCGCCGGATTGGGCGTCGGTTATGCGACGCTCGCCGCGATCGACATCCAGACGGCGGCGGCGCCGCTGATCGGCATCGCCTTCACCGCGTTGTCCATCCTGCCGGTGGGCATGACGCGGCTTGCCCAGCCGCCCGCGCCGCAGGCCGCTTCGGTGGCGCTCGGCCAAGCGTGGAGGATCTCGCCAGTCGGCGTCGTCGGCATGCTGGCGGTGGGCGGCCTGTCGATGATCATTTCCGGTTTTGCGCCGATCCACGCCACCGCCAAGGGTTACAGCCAGGCAGAGGTGGCGCTGCTCTTGTCGGCGATGCCGGTCGGCACGCTGATCCTGCAGATACCGCTCGGCTGGCTCTCGGACCGTACCGACCGCCGCTATGTGCTGGCGGGCACGGCGGCGCTGGCGGTGGCGGCGAGCCTGCTCGCCATCGCCTTCGATGGCGGCGCGCTGATGGCCCTGGTGGCGATCTACCTGATCTGGGACGGTGCATCGGAATCGATCTATTCGCTGTCCAGCGCCCACGCCGCCGACCGCGCCAGGAAGGAAGAGCTGCTGGCGCTGTCGAGTTCGCTACTCTTTGCCTGGTCGCTGTCCGGCTTCATCGTACCCGGCATCGTGACGGCGCTTTCCGCCGTCTTCGGCACCGGGACCTTCATCTATGTCGGCATCGCCATCGCTTCCGCGTTTTGCCTGTTCGTGCTGTGGCGGGTGTTTGCGGCGCGACCGATGCCCGCTGCCGCAACCGGCAGCTTCGCGCCGATGTCGGCGCAGACGCCCCTGCCGGTGGAGCTCGCCTTCGCGTCGGAGGAGCCGACAAAGCCGGCCAAGGCCTGACGAGATTATTGCTTGCGGACTTCCGGGGACGGTATCTCGGGCGGCGGCAGGGGGATCGAAATGCCCTCGTTGTCGAAGGCCAGCTTGGCGCGTTTGGTCAAGTCGATCTGGGTGGCGAAATAGTCGGCCGCGGAAGTCCAGTAGCGCAGGGTCAGTGAAACCGTGCTCTCGCCAAGCCCTGCGATGAAGGCGATCGGCGCCGGCTCGCGCCGGATGCGCTTCTCGGCATTGGCGATGGCAAGCAGCGTCTTCTGCCCGCGGTCGATGTCGTTCCATGAACCGATGCTCAAGCTGATATCGGTGCGCCTGACGCCGTTGCGGGTGAAATTCCGTACCGGCTGGTTCCACAGCGTCTGGTTGGGCGCCAGAATGTAGATGCCTTCGACAGTGCGCAGCTTGGTCGCGAACAGGCCGATCTCCTCGATCGAGCCGGCGATCGCACCGACCTCCACATATTCGCCGATGCGGAAGGGCCTCAGCGCAAGCAGCATGATGCCGGCGGCGATGTTCTGCAGCGTACCTTGCAGTGCAAGGCCGATCGCCAGACCGGCAGCGCCGATCGCGGCGATGATCGAAGCCGTCTGCACGCCAAACTGGCCGAGCACCATGATAACGACAAGGATCAGGATGCCGTAGCGGACGACCTGGGAGAAGAAGTGGCGCAGCGTCTCGTCAAAGCCGTGAATATGACCGAGCCCGGCATAGATCGATCGCTCGGCAAGGCCGGCAACGAGGTAGCCGACAACCAGAAGGATCACAGCACCGATTGCCGAGAAGGAATAGGAGACTATCAGCGAGCTGAGCTGCGCAAGCCCGGCCTGAATCGTGATGAGGGCGCTCTGCGGGTCGATTGGCATGGTTGGGAATCCCCTTTGTCCGGTGTGCCGATAACCCATGCGGCGCGCAGGGGTTCCGCTCTTTTCAGCCTTCCGAGGGCCTGTCCGGCCTGCCGAGGCCGCCCTGAGAGCGCGCCCGTCTTGAAACTGCAATGGAACTCTGCCTATCTAAGCAGGGTCACCTGATTTGCCGGGTGATTTGGTTGTTCTTATTGGGAAAGGAAACACACTGAGAACAGCACTGCGGAAGAAGGCCGATATCGTGCCTTCGCCGGCCGGGATCAGCGGAAGCGATGCTGCCTCCCTCGCCATCAAGACAGTCCTTGCCAGTCTGGAAGACTCCAAGGCCGAAAACATCGTCTCAATCGACATCCAGGGTAAATCGAGCCTCGGCGACTATATGGTCGTCGCATCGGGCCGATCGCACCGCCATGTCTCGGCGGTCGCCGACCATCTCCTCAAGGCGCTCAAGGATGCCGGTCTCGGCATGGCGCGCGTCGAAGGGCTGGCCAGCGCCGACTGGGTCCTGATCGATTCCGGCGACATCATCGTCCATGTCTTCCGTCCCGAAGTCCGCGAATTCTACAATCTCGAAAAGATGTGGCAGGCGCCGGATCTCGAGGAAGAGACCTTGCACTGAGCCGTATCGCGGGCCGTGACCGTTCCGGTCCGGCGCCGATCGAGAGCTCGCCGAGGCGAGGATGAAGATCACCGTTCATGCCGTGGGCCGGATGAAGACCGGCCCCGAGAGAGAGCTCGCCGACCGCTATTTCGAGCGCTTCGCCAAGAGTGGGCCCGCGGTCGGGCTGGAATTTGCCGGCGTTGTCGAGACATCCGAGAGCCGCGGCCAGAGCGCCGACGAACGTCGCCGCGAGGAGGGCCAGAAGCTGCAGGGTCAGCTGCAGCAAGGCAACGTGCTGTTCCTGCTCGACGAACGCGGCAAGGCGCTGTCCTCGGAGGATCTGGCGGCCCGCATCGGCCAGTTGCGCGACAGCGGCCGCAAGGCGCTGGTCATCGCGATCGGCGGCGCGGACGGCCATCACAAATCCTTGCGCGAAGAGGCCGATCTGGTGTTGTCGTTCGGAGCGCTGACCTGGCCGCATCAGCTGGTGCGCGTCATGCTCGGCGAACAGCTCTATCGCATCGCCACCATCCTTGCCGGGCATCCCTATCACCGCTCGTGAGTCATCGTTCGCGCTGTGACCCCGAAAGCTGGGGATCACGTCCGCTTGCACCGATTTCCGCCTCAATGAACCGACATCACGGTTGTTGCGGGTGCTCCAACATGGTTGATGGTTCGTTAACGAAGCGGCGGATAGAGTCGAGGCCTGATGTCTGAAGGCTGGAATTCGAGAACGCGCGCTTGGCGCAGCCGCTGCGGCTTGACACTAGTCGCCGCGCTGATCGCGCTCGGGCCGGCTATGGCCGCGGAAAATTCGCTCGATGTCGCACCGGACCCCGACAAGAGCCGGGTCGAATACGAGCAGGTCTCCAAGGAAATCTCCTTGTCCTCCGAGCGGCTGGCCAAGCTTGCCGCCGACGTCGCGACGGTGAAGAAGGACCATGCCTCGATCAGTGCGGCGCTGATCCAGTCGGCGATGACCGAGCAGAAGCTCGGCCAGGACATCGAGGACATCGGCGCCAAATTGGAAGGACTGAAGGCCGAGCAAGAGAAGCTGCACGCTTCGCTGGTGGCGCGGCGCGACGTACTTGCCGAGGTGCTCGGCGCGCTGCAGCGCATGGGGCTCAATCCGCCACCGGCGATCCTGGTCAAGCCGGAGGACGCGTTGTCGTCGGTGCGCAGTGCCATCCTGCTCGGCGCCGTGGTGCCGGAATTGCGCCAGCAGACCGACAGGCTGCTCGCCGATCTCAAGGAACAGACCCGGGTGACGGCCTCGATCGAGGCCGAACGCGGGCGGCTTACCGCTGCCGTCACCGAGCAGACGGCGGAAAAGAAACGACTGACCATGCTGCTCGCGGCCAAGCAGAAGCTGCAGGCCGATACCGAAGCGGCCCTGGCAGCAGAGCGGCAGCGCTCGCAGCAGCTGGCGGACAAGGCCAGCAGCCTCAAGGACCTCATCGCCTCGCTCGAGGCCGACAAGGCGCGCAAGGCGGCCGACCAGGCCAAGGCGGCCGATCGGAAATCGGCGGACGCCGACACGACCGCATCGACGGCGGAACCCGCCGCGCCGCCGGTGCCGGAGGGCAATCGTTTAACCGCTTCCGCCCCGTTCGCGGCGCTCCAGGGCCAGATCGCGCTGCCGGTCATCGGCAAGATCAAACGGCGCTTCGGCACCGACGACGGCAATGGCGCAATGATGCAGGGAGACATGGTTGCGACACAATCGGGGGCCATCGTCACCGCGCCGGCGGATGGAAACGTTCTTTATGCGGGGCCGTTTCGCTCCTATGGTCAACTATTGATCCTCAATGCGGGCGATGGGTATCATGTCGTCCTGGCGGGGATGAGCAGAATCAGCGTCGCGACCGGACAGTCGGTGCTCGCAGGAGAGCCGATCGGCGCGATGGGAGAGGCCCGGGTGGCAAGCACCTCGGCCTCGCAGAATGGAAATGCGACGCCGGAACTCTATGTTGAGTTCCGCAAGGATGGAAAACCCGTCGATCCGAACCCCTGGTGGGCGGACCGATTTTCTGGAAGGACGTGAAATGATGCGGAAATTGTCGCTTCTGTTTGCCGGCGCGCTGATGGGCGCATCGGCAATGAGCCTGGTCTACGGCGCACCTGGCTCGGCGGCGAATGCTGCGGGTTCCGAGACCTACAAGCAGCTGGCGATCTTCGGCGACATCTTCGAGCGCGTGCGCGCGCAATATGTGACGCCCCCGGACGACAAGTCGCTGGTTGAGAACGCCATCAACGGCATGCTCGCTTCGCTCGACCCGCATTCGTCCTACATGAATGCCGAGCAGGCGCAGGATATGCGCGTGCAGACCAAGGGCGAGTTCGGCGGCCTCGGCATCGAGGTCACGATGGAGAACGACCTGGTCAAGGTGATCACGCCGATCGACGACACGCCGGCCGCAAAGGCGGGCGTGCTTGCCGGCGACTATATCGCCAAGATCGACGGCGAGGAGGTGCGCGGCCTCACCCTCAACGACGCGGTCGAGAAGATGCGCGGCCCGGTCAATACGCCGATCAAGCTCACCATCCTGCGCCAGGGCGCCGACAAGCCGATCGAGTTGACGGTCGTGCGCGACATCATCAAGGTCAAGGCGGTGAAGTACCGGGTCGAGAATGACATCGGCTACATGAAGATCACCTCTTTCACCGAGAAGACCTATGACGATCTTGAGAACGCCATCGAGAACATCAAGAAGCAGGTGCCCAACGACAAGCTGAAGGGCTATGTGCTCGACCTGCGCCTCAATCCGGGCGGCCTGCTCGACCAGGCGGTGAGCGTGTCGGACGCCTTCCTGAAGCGCGGCGAGATCGTCTCGACCCGCGGCCGCGATCCGAAGGACGTTACCCGCTTCGACGCCAAGCCGAAGCAGAACGACGACATCGGCGGCAAGCCGCTGATCGTGCTGGTCAATGGCGGCTCGGCAAGCGCGTCCGAGATCGTCGCCGGCGCGCTGCAGGATCTGCGCCGCGCCACCGTCGTCGGCACGCAGTCGTTCGGCAAGGGTTCGGTGCAGACCATCATCCCGCTCGGCGAGAATGGCGCGCTCAGGCTCACCACCGCGCTCTATTACACGCCGTCGGGCAAGTCGATCCAGGGCAAGGGCATCACGCCCGACATCAAGGTCGAGCAGCCGCTGCCGCCGGACCTGCAGGGCAGGGACCTGACCCGCGGCGAATCGGACCTCAAGGGCCACATCAAGGGGGCCGACGAGAGCTCGACCGGCTCGGGCTCGGCCGCCTATGTGCCGCCGGAGCCGAAGGACGACCTGCAGCTGATCTATGCCGAACAGCTGCTGCGCGGCCAAAAGACCGACCCGGCCTTCCCGCCGAACCCGGACAAGGCTGTGCTGAACCAGTAAAGACGGGGATGGCCGGGCCAAATCGCTCTGGCCGGCCGACCGAAGCGATGCAATGCTGCCGGGACCGCGAGGTTCCGGCAGTTTGATTCGGGGACAGGTTGGTTCGGCAACGGGCGCTGCGTCGCCTAAGGTTTTGAATTTGCGCGTGAGCGCTGACGATTCGATCAGCTGCGCTGATCCGATCAGCCGCGTCACGGGTCTGGGGATGCGGCTTGGCTGACATCGGCAAGGACATCGAACGCCCGCTCGGACAGACGCTCCGGCCAGAGCGCCCTGCCTCGCGCACCTTCGGCGCCGACACGCTTGGCGCGGCGGTCGCCATCCTCGCTGTGGTCGGCATTTCCGGTGCGATCGCGTTGCGTGAAAAACCTTTCCGCAAACCGCAAGAGACGGCCGTTTCGACGCCGAAGGTAATCGTGGCACCGGCTCCCGCGCCGGCACCGGCGCCGACGCCGGCACCGGCCGAGGTGGCGGCGGCGAAGCCCAATGCGAGCACGCCGATGAAGAGCGATGGCCCGCAAATCATCCATGTCCAGTCTGAAGAGGGCGATGGTCCGCCGAAGGCCGGTATCGTCATCCGCGATCCTTCCACACTCAGCCAGAATCTCAAGGTCGCGCATATTCCCGACAGGGCGCTGATCGAGGCGAGCGACGGCGGCCCGCTGCCGGTGCGCTCCGCCGATGGCCGGCGACCGTTCGACGTCTATGCGCGGCCCTGGTCCGGAGCGCGCGGCGCGCGCGTGGCGATCGTCATCGGCGGGCTCGCCGTCTCCCAGACCGGCACGCAGGCCGCGATCGCCAAATTGCCCGCCGAGGTGACGCTGGCTTTCGCGCCGCAGGGCAACAGCATCGACCGCTGGATGAAGGCGGCGCGCCAGAGCGGACATGAGATCGTCATGCAGATACCGCTCGAGCCGTTCGACTATCCCAGCGTCAATCCGGGACGCAACACGCTGACGGTCGATGCGAGTCCGGACGAGAACCTGAAGAGCCTGCACTGGGCGCTGTCGAGGACGACCAACTATACCGGGGTCATGAACTATATGGGCGCGCGTTTCTCGGCTGATGCAAACGCGATGGGCCCGTTCATGGCTGAGCTCGGCAAGCGCGGGCTCGCCTATGTCGACGACGGCTCCTCCGCGCGGAGCCTGGCGCCCGACCTCGCGCTGAAGGATGGCGTCCCGTTCGTCGCCGGCGACATGGCGATCGACGCGGTGCAGGACCGCGGCGAAATCCTCAAGAAGCTGGACAGCCTCGAGGCGACGGCACGCGCCAAGGGCAGCGCCGTCGGCATCGGCTCGGCCTTCGATATCACCGTCGACACGGTTGCGTCCTGGGTGGCAGAAGCAAAGAAGCGCGGCATCGAGATCGTGCCGATTTCGGCGGTGGCGATCGATCCGCAAAAAGGCTGACGCCGACCCTTTCGCCTGAATGCATCTCCAAAACGGCTGGAAATCTGAACGATGGCCAAGAAGATCGATCCCGAAACGCTGCCCTATCGCCCTTGCGTCGGGCTGATGATCCTCAACCCGGCCGGGCTGGTCTGGGTCGGGCATCGCATCGCCGAGCCGGACAGCGAATTCTCCGGCACCACGAAACTCTGGCAGATGCCGCAGGGCGGCATCGACGAGGGCGAGGAGCCGCTCCCGGCGGCGGAGCGGGAGCTTTACGAGGAGACCGGTATGCGCAGCGTGTCGCTGCTTGCCGAAGCGCCGCACTGGATCAATTACGACCTGCCGCCGCATCTGGTCGGCGTCGCCTTCAAGGGCCGCTATCGCGGCCAAACGCAGAAATGGTTCGCCTACCGCTTCGAGGGCGACGAGAGCGAGATTGAGATCAATCCGCCGCCGGGCGGCCACAAGGCCGAATTCGACCAATGGGCATGGCGGCCGATGCGGGAGCTGCCCGACCTGATCGTGCCGTTCAAGCGCAAGGTCTACGAGCAGGTGGTGGCCGCGTTCCAGCATCTTGCTCGCTAGGCGATGGCAGGCGCGCTTCCAACTAAGTTCGGTTAGCGAAGAGGTTGGCACCGTAGTCGAGATCATGCTTTGTTGATGCAGATGCGCCGCAGGCAAAGAGGCAAACATGAACGACGCGCGACAAGCGCACTTCGCCGGCGTCGAGAAGCAAGCAGCTCCGCAACAAGTGTGACCCGTCTTTGTCTGACGCAATTGCCCCGATGACCGGCACCAAAACGTCTTTGCCGCAAACGACCGCCACCAGCGGCTTTATGCCCAGCGAAACCGCAGCCGGCGCGATCCTGACCATCGATCTTGGCGCCATCCGCGAGAACTACCGGCGGCTGAAGGCGCGGCTGGCGGGCGTGCGCTGCGCCGGCGTGCTCAAGGCCGACGGCTATGGCCTCGGCGCAGCGCGCGTGGCATCGGCGCTGATGAAGGAAGGCTGCGAGATCTTCTTCGTCGCGCTGCTCGGCGAGGGCATCGCGCTGCGCAAGGCGCTTGGACCCGGACATGAGATCTTTGTGCTCAACGGCCTGCCGCCGGGCTCCGAGCCGGAAGCGATCGCGACTGGGCTTCATCCTGTCATCAACAGCACCGCTCAGTTGAGGGCGTGGCGTGAAGCGGCGCTTGCCGCCGGCCGAAAGCTGCCGGCCGCTGTTCAGGTCGACAGCGGCATGTCACGGCTCGGCATGCCGCCGGCTGACGTCGAGGCGCTCGCGGCGGATGCTTTCGGCGGCATCGACATCCGCCTGGTGATGAGCCATCTCGCCTGCGCCGACGAGCCGCGCAATCCTGCCAACGAAGCGCAGCGGCTCGCGTTTGAGCGGCTGCGCGGGATGCTGCCCAAGGCGCCGGCCTCGCTTGCCAATTCGTCCGGCATCTTTCTCGGATCGGCCTACCACCACGACCTCGCGCGGCCGGGCGCGGCGCTCTACGGCATCAACCCGACGCCGGGCGAGGCGAACCCGATGATGCCGGTGGTGCGGCTGCAGGCGAAGGTGGCTCAGACGCGCAACGTCGATGACGGCGCCGGCATCGGCTACGGCCATACCCATCAGGCGCGCGGACCGCTCAGGCTGGCGACAATCTCGCTCGGCTATGCCGATGGCTGGCACCGGCGCGCCGCCTCGGCCGCCTGGTTCGAGGGCGTGCGGCTGCCTTTCGTCGGGCGGGTATCGATGGATTCCATTGTCCTCGACATTTCAGCGCTTCCGGTCGATCAACTGGGCGAGGGCGACCTCGTCGAGCTCATCGGGCCGTCGCAAAGCCTCGACGACGCGGCCGCGCATGCCGGAACCATCGGCTACGAGGTGCTGGCCAGCTTGGGTGCGCGCTTTCACCGCCGCTACATCGGCGGGTGAAAGGGGCGGCTTGCTTGACAAGCCGATGCATCTCGGCAAGGGTCGAGGCATGAGCAACCTCGCCCATAGCAGAACCTTTTTCAGGGTTTGCCCCATCGCGGGAGCGTAGCCCCGGCGCGGTCGTGTTGGCGACCGCCGAGCCGGGGCATTTGAATTCCTGACATCGTCATCGAGCCAGCCAGCCTTTCGCGGCTGTCGGCTCTTCGTCGCCGCCTTTGAGCGGGCTGCAGCGCGCGTCGGTTCGTCGACGTGCAAATCCAGGAGGTTTGCCATGAATGCCACAACCCAATCGCGTTCCCGAAACACGATCGTCGTCAGCGACGCGGACCACGACCGGCTCAGCGGCCTTGCCAGAGCCTTTCTCGAGCGGACGCCCGAGATGGCCGAGGACCTGCTCGCCGAGATGGACCGCGCGCGGATCGCCGCCGAAGCGGCGATGCCAGCCGATGTCGTGCGGATGGGCACGACGGTGACGCTTCACGACGGGGAAGGAAGCGTTCAGCGCGTCACGCTGGTCTATCCCGCCGAGGCCGACATCGCCGAAAAACGCATCTCGGTGCTGACGCCGCTCGGAACCGCGCTGATCGGCGCGCGTGCCGGCCGCACAGTGTCCTGGCGAAGCCGCGACGGCCGGGTGCTTTCGGCGACCATCCACGCGGTCGAGCAATCCGCGTCGCGGAGAGCGCCATGACCAGGACCATCTATCGCCTCACGCCGAAGGATCTCGCGGTTCTCGAAGCGATGCTGATGCGCCGGCGCGCCTTTGCCGACGCGATCGTGCCGATGCTCGAACGCAAGCTCGCCGAGAGCGACATCATCCCGGCCGGCATGGTCGAGCCCGACATCGCCACGCTGAACAGCCGGGTAGTCTTCCGGATCAACGACGGAGCCCCGGAGACGAGGACGTTGATGCTGGGCGACGCCTCCGCTCCTGTCGGATTCGGCCTGCCGCTCGGCACCTGGCGCGGCCTCTGCCTGCTCGGCATGAGGGCGGGCCAGTCGGTAGTGGCCGAGCGCCCCGACGGCAGCCGCGAGCGCATCCTTCTCGAGGATGTGGCCTACCAGCCGGAGGCCGAGCATCAGGCGGCTCGGACTGCCGCACAGCGACCCCTTGGCCCGAGGCTGGTGTACAGCGCCGCAGGCGATCGTTGGCCCCTTGGCGGGGGCGGCAAAATCCGGCAGACAGAAGGCGACGATCCCGGCCCTTCGGCGGCATGATCGGTTTGAGGAGCAATAGAATGAAAGTCCTGGTGCTGGGCGGCGGTGTGATCGGGATCACCACCGCCCACTTCCTTGCCGAGGCTGGCCATGAAGTCACGGTGATCGACCGGCAGCAGGGACCGGCGCTGGAGACCAGCTTCGCCAATGCCGGCGAAGTGTCGCCGGGCTATGCCTCGCCATGGGCCGGGCCCGGCATTCCCGTGAAAGCCGTCAAATGGCTGTTGATGAAATACGGACCGCTGGTGGTGCGGCCGGCCTTCGATCCGCATATGTGGACATGGCTCTTGAAGATGCTGCGCAACTGCACGGCCCAGCGCTATGCGCTGAACAAGTCGCGCATGGTGCCCTTGGCCGAGTACAGCCGCGACACGCTGAAGGCGCTACGCACTACGATCGGCATCAGCTATGACGAGCGAGCCAAGGGCACGCTGCAGCTCTTCCGCAAGCAGAAGCAGCTCGACGGCACCGGCGGCGATGTCGAGGTGCTGAAAAAATATGGCGTTCCCTACGAGCTCCTCGACCGGGACGGCTGCATCGCGGCCGAGCCGGCGCTGGCCGGTGTGCGGGAAAAATTCGTCGGTGGGCTGAGGCTGCCCGGCGACGAGACCGGCGACTGCAAGATGTTCACCGACAAGCTGGCCGAGCTTTGCGTGGCGCGCGGTGTCGCCTTCGAATATGGCACGAGCATCCGGCGCGTCGTCAGGAACCGAAACCGCGTCGTCCAGGTCGGCACCGACAAGGGCTGGCGAACGGCGGAGGCTTATGTGATGGCGCTTGGCAGCTATTCGGCTCCCTTCATGCGCAGGATGAAACGGCCGATCCCCGTCTATCCGGTCAAAGGCTATTCCATCACGGTGCCGATAACGGACGCGGCGGCGGCGCCGGTGTCGACCATCATGGACGAGACTTACAAGGTGGCGATCACCAGGCTCGGCGACCGCATCCGCGTCGGCGGCACCGCGGAGATTTCGGGCTTCGACCTTCGTCTGCATGAATCGCGCCGCCGCACGCTCGAGCACTCCGTCGGCGACCTGTTTCCGGGCGGCGGCGATCTCAAGGCGGCGAGTTTCTGGTGTGGCTTGCGGCCGATGACGCCCGACGGGCCGCCGCTGGTCGGGCGCAGCGAATTGTCCAACCTCTATCTCAACACCGGCCACGGCACACTGGGCTGGACCATGGCCTGCGGCTCGGCGAAAGTGCTTGCCGATATCATTTCCAACCGGGTGCCGGAGATCAACGCGCTCGACCTCAGCCCGGACCGCTACATCAAGGCTTGATTTAAAAGGCCTGTTTCACCCACCCATTGCTGAACAGCAGCCGGTAAGCCCAGCCGATCGTGACATTGGTGGCGACCGGCTGCGAATGGGCGAGATAGTCGTCATAGACCGACTTCATGCGGCGGTAGAAGGCAGGATCGAGCACCATCATGCCGTTTTCCGAGTCGTGGACGAAGCTGCGATTGTTGAGGTTGACCGAGGAGATCGTCACCAGCCGCTGATCGATCATCATGATCTTGGAATGCAGCACCACGTCGGGCGCCTTGAATTCGCGGATGTTGATGCGGTCGCCATATTTCTCCACGAATAGCTTGTTGAGCGCGGTGAGGAAGCGGCCGCCTATGTCGCCCTTGAGATCGATGCGCCCGACGACGTCGATCTTGACGCCGCGGGCCAGCGCCCGATCGAACGCTCTCGCGATACTGGGCGTGAGGTTGAGATAGGGATTGACGATCTCGATGCGATGCTCGGCGGTGTCGATCAGTTCGACGAAGTAGTTTTCCAGTGCATGCCCGTCCGCGTAAGGCACGGAAATGAAGTGCCGCACCACGCCTTGCGGATGGCCACCGGAACGAACCGGAATGGAAAACGGCCGTGACAGATTGGTGTCGGCATCGCGCAGCCAGACGGTCGAGAAATGCGCGGCCAGCGTTTCGACCGTCGCCGGGTCGGCGATCTCGATGTCGAAGTCGCTCCAGTTGGAATAGTAGTTGAGCGAGAAGCCGTCGGTCTTGCCGTATTGCTGCAGCTGAGGGTAGCGCGACAGGTCGATCGGCTTATGAAACAGGAACCCGTCATGGATGTTGCGGCCGCCGATGATGACGCGCGAGCGGCCGGGTTCCTCGGCCAGGGTCGCCAGCATCTTGATGTGATGGGTCTTGTGCAGCTGTGAGAGCTGCTCGTCGATCGGCGCGCCGTGATCGGCCTGCCAGCGATATTCCTGCAATTGGACATTGGGAAACTCCGCCGCCAGCCGATGCAGCAGGGCGTCGTCCTTGTCGCGCTCCAGCACGTCGGTGACCAGGATGCGTACCTTGGTGCCGAGCGCCGCGTGGTGGCGGATCAGCCGCTCCATGATGCGGCCGGAAAAGTCCGCCTTGAACTCCAGCGACGACAGATAGATCAGCTTGAGTCTCGGCGCGTTGGAGAAATCGAGCGGCAGTTCGGGATCGGCCTTGTCGAAGGCGCTGTCGGGCAGCGTCTTGCCGAGCAGCGCCTCGACCTTGGCATTGAAGCCGTCGCGCGATTTGCGCAGCAAGGTCGGCGACCTGAGCGGCAGCGCGCAGGTCTGCGACAGCCAGCGACCGGCATAAAAGGCGCGGTCGAGCGCTTCGAGCCCGGCCGGATCTGGCACCGGACAACGATCATAGCGGCTGTCGAGTGCCGTGATCCATGGGTCGGCGGCCTCCTCGCGCAGGATGGTCAGCTTCGCGCCGGACGGCGCGAGGCTGGAGCTGACGGTGAGATCGCAACGGGTGAGCGCTTCGCTTGGAAACAGGCTGGCAGATGTCTCGGTCGCCGGCAGGCTGAGATGGAACGCGGCACCTTTGGCAATTGTCCGCGACCGGCCCGAGATGCGCATCGCCAGCGATCCGTCGCAGCTGCCGCCGATCACGACCGTTTGCCGGCCGACCTGGCGGAGCACGATCTCGACCGAGCGCGCCTGCAGGCCGGAGAAGCTGAAGCTCTTGGGTGCGGACGGCCTGGCGGCAGCGTCGAGATAGAGCGTCTGGCGCGACATGCGCCAGCGACCGGTGAAATGGCCTTCGCCCGGTTTGCCTGGTGCCAGCGGCTGCTCCGTGCTGTCGAGCGGCTTCGCCAGCCGTTGCAGCGCCGGATAAGTTGCCTGGAAACGATCATTGTGGACGTCGCGCCAGTCACGGCCGAAGCGGCCGGTACCATTGGTGCGGTCGAGCGCATCGATTCGGCTTTGGGCCAGCAACGCCTCGAATCGCTTTTCATAGGCGGCACTGCCATTGTCCGCGAAGTAACCGGCGCTGGCGATCTCGGCGCCGCTTCGATCCGCCGAGATGGGCGCACGCGCGCAGGCTTCGTCTCCCGGAAAGAAGGCGCAGGCGGAACGGCCCGGCATGCCGGCGCATCCGGCGAGCGCGGTCAGCGCCAGGCCAAGCAGCAGCCTTGTCACGACGGCTCCCGGTCTCACCCGGTCGCCCCGTTCATGACCTTGAGCTGGGCGGGGTCGCGCGGCGGCATGAAGCCCTGCGGAAAGACCTTGCAGACCGGAAGCGCGAAGGTGGCTATCAAGAGCTCGGCCTCGCCGCGCATCTTCCTTGGCGCCGTCTTGTCGCCGCGGATCGTCCTTGCCGAAGCGATCAGCGCGCCGTCGCAATCGCAATGATTGTGGCGGGCGATATAGCAGGCATCGTGGATCCGGCAGGCGGCATCGAGCCGGTCGACCGGGGTGGCCGAGAGATCGCCGGTACGGGTTCCGGGACCGCAATAATTGCCGAAGACGAAAGGCGAGGGGCGGGCCATCGCATAGCGGATCGACTTCGGCAGTTCCGCTTCGGGAACCCTGGCCCACGGATTGGCGCAGCCGGAGAGGCAAAGCAGCGGCAGGATGGCAAGAATGGCTCGCATGTCTGCGCCGGCTTTCCCAGATTCCCCCTCGCCTGCCATGGCATGGCGAAGTACTGGTGCCACACTGGCCGATTTTGTGGCAAGCGCAAGGCAGGTCGGCTCCGCCTTCGGTTCGGCCAGTTTCAGCAACGACAGGCTGGCGCGACTCCCGGACGGCTATCCCGTGCGGATGGCTGACATGGATTTCCACCTCGGCGACGGCGATGTCAGCTTCTACGGCCACGCCAGGATCGCGATTTCGATACGCGACCGCCACTACGGCTTAGTCACCTGCGGGCTCATGGGCAACAGCGCCGAGGAAGCCGGCCGGATGTGGGCGCCGTTCGCCGCTGAGGCCGACGAGGTTGTGAATTCTTTCGTCCTCGATGCGCCTTGAAGGCGGTTCCAAAGCGGGTCGGCTTTTTTTGGCGGCATCAGACGAACAACCCCTTTTCCCGCTCCACCGCCCTGGTGATGAAATTGGCGACGAGCTGGACCCGGCGCAGCGGCCTCACTGATTCGTGATAGACCAGCCAGTACGCGCGGCGGATGGGCGCGACGATGTCTACCGGCACCAGCTCCGGCATCGAGCGGGCGACGAAGGTATGCAGGATGCCGATGCCGGCGCCCGAGCGCACCGCCTCCGCCTGGCCAAGCGCTGACGAGATGGCGAAGCTGGTGCGCCAGTCCGGGCTGAACTCCGCGGCATAGTCGAGCGAAGGGCTGACGATGAGGTCGGGCACATAGCCGATCAGCGTGTGCCGATCGAGCTCGGCTGCTGACTTCGGTAGGCCGTTGGCTTCCGCATAGGTGCGGGAGGCGAACAGGCCGAGCGTATAGTCGACGAGCTTTCCCGCCACCAATCGGCCCTCGGTCGGCCGCTCTACGGCAATCGCGATGTCGGCCTCGCGCCGCGACAGGGAGAAGGAGCGCGGCACCGGCACCAGCTGGATGGTGAGCTCGCGGTGGAGCGCCGTCAGCTCGCCCAAACGCTTGGCGAGGAAGGCGACACCGAAACCGTCGGGAGCGCCGATGCGCACCGTGCCGGAGACGTCGTCGCCCTCGCCGGCGATGGTCGAGCGCGCGGCGATCATGTCGCTCTCCATGCGCTCGGCGATGTCGAGGAAGCGCTCGCCGGCCGGCGTCAGCTCGCTGCCGGTGGTCAGGCGGCGGAAGAGTTTCGTCCGCAGCGCTTCCTCGAGCGCCGCGAGCCGTCGCGAGACGGTGGCGTGGTTGAGCTCCAGACGTTTTGCCGCGCCGAGGATCTGGCCGGCGCGCGCCACGGCGAGGAAGATGCGGACATCATCCCAGTTCATGGGGATGGTCCAGGTTAGTCGCCAGCGCTGCGTTCCCGCCCACCCCCCTCTGTCCTGCCGGACATCTCCCCCGCAAGGCGGGAGATCGGATGTCGCGTTCGCTTTCGCCAATCGCCAACGGTGCAGGAAGAGCCCCGGCGATGAAACTGCCAATCTCCCCCCATGCGCGGGAGATGTCCGGCAGGACAGAGGGGGGTGTGAAGGAACTCAATCTTCGATCCTTTCAATGACCGAACCTTTTGCGGCAATTAATGCACGTCCGACTGCCGCTGTCTATTTCGCGCACAACGGTTGCGTTCTAGCTCGCGTTGCCATTGCGGACGCAAAGGCGGACAATGCCTCATCATCAAAACAGGGAGAGAACCCATGATCGAGTACGGTCATTTCATTGGCGGCAAGCGTGTCGCCGGCACCAGCGGCCGCAAGCAGGACGTCATGCAGCCGATGGACGGCTCGGTGCGCGCTACGGTGGCGCTGGGCTCGGCGCAGGAGCTGCGCGCCGCGGTCGAGAACGCCAAGGCCGCGCAGATCAAGTGGGGCGCCACCAACCCGCAGCGCCGCGTGCGCGTGCTGATGAAGTTTCTCGAACTGGTCCAGCGCGACTATGACGAGCTGGCCGACATCCTGGCGCGCGAGCATGGCAAGACCATTGCCGACGCGCGCGGCGACATCCAGCGTGGCCTCGAAGTGGTCGAGGTCTGCATCGGCGCGCCGCATATGATGAAGGGCGAGTTCACCGACGGCGCCGGTCCGGGCATCGACACCTATTCGATGCGCCAGCCGCTCGGCGTCGTCGCCGGCATCACGCCGTTCAACTTCCCGGCGATGATCCCGCTGTGGAAGATCGCGCCGGCGATCGCCTGCGGCAACGCCTTCATCCTGAAGCCTTCGGAGCGCGACCCGGGCGTGCCGATCCGCATCGCCGAGCTGTTCATCGAGGCCGGCCTGCCGGAAGGCGTGCTGAACGTGGTCAACGGCGACAAGGAAGTGGTCGACGCCATCCTCGACGATCCGGACATCAAAGCCGTCGGCTTCGTCGGGTCAACGCCGATTGCGCAGTACATCTATGCGCGCGGCTGCGCGGCGGGAAAACGCGTGCAGTGCTTCGGCGGCGCCAAGAACCACATGATCATCATGCCCGACGCCGACATGGACCAGACGGTCGACGCGCTGGTCGGCGCCGGCTACGGCTCGGCCGGCGAGCGCTGCATGGCGATCTCGGTGGCCGTGCCGGTCGGCAACGACACCGCGAACCGGCTGATGGAAAAGCTGGTACCGCGCGTCGAAAGCCTGAAGGTCGGTCCGTCGACCGACTCCTCGGCCGATTTCGGCCCGCTGGTGACACGCCAAGCCCTGGAACGCGTCAAGGGCTATGTCGATATCGGTGTCAAGGAAGGCGCCAAGCTGGTTGTCGATGGCCGCGGCTTCAAGATGCAGGGCTACGAGAACGGCTACTACATGGGCGGCTGCCTGTTCGACAACGTGACGCCGGAGATGCGCATCTACAAGGAAGAGATCTTCGGGCCGGTGCTTTCGGTGGTGCGCGCGCCGACCTATGAGAACGCCATCAACCTCGCCAACGACCACGAGATGGGCAACGGCGTCGCCATCTTCACCCGCGACGGCGACGCCGCGCGTGACTTTGCTTCCAGGGTCCAGGTCGGCATGGTCGGCGTCAACGTGCCGATCCCGGTGCCGATCGCCTACTACACCTTCGGCGGCTGGAAGGCGTCGTCCTTCGGCGACCTCAACCAGCACGGCCCGGACGCGTTCCGCTTCTACACCAAGACCAAGACGGTCACCTCGCGCTGGCCGTCCGGCATCAAGGACGGCGCCGAGTTCGTCATCCCGACGATGAACTGACCGGACGGTTTTTTTTCGAGAGCCTCGTGAGAAAGCGCGGTTTGCACCCGCGCTTTCTGTTTGGGGCCTTGCAGAGGAGGCTGGTTGTCCTTCACCTCATCGATATTTGGCGTAGCTTGTCGTCTCGCCCGGTCGTCGCTTGCAACTTCAGATGCATGATTTGCGACGAGACACGTCGAGGCTGCATCCGCACCTCCTAATGATTCCATCGCCGTGTGATGGAACCAACAGGCCGCCATTCGCCTTAGGCTGTATTCCTGCCATGCGTGCAGGCCAATCAAACAGCGCCGGTGGCAGGCGGGGTTCTCGTCTGGCGCGAGGAGGTGTCGGATGACACGATTTCTTATGGCGACGACGTGCCTTGCGGCGGCAGCGCTGTCGGCCGGCCAGGCCAATGCGGCAGCACAATGCGCACCACGCGCCGACATCATCAAGGCGCTCGGCGACAAGTTCCACGAAAGCGAGGCAGGGCGCGGGCTGATCAATCCGAACGTCGTGCTCGAGATCTTTGTCTCCGACCAAGGCAGTTGGACCGTTCTTGCCTCTGATACCAAGGGGCAGAGCTGCATCCTGTCCGTTGGCGAAGGCTGGGACAGCCCGACGATCACGGCAGCCGTGCCGGGAGCCTAACACTCACTGGCGCCACGGCTCGTTCAGTGAAAGCCGCGCCGGCGCCCGCATCAACGCCCGCTTGTCTACCGGGCGCAGCTTCACCATATCGAATGCAGGGAGTGATAAATCTCCCTGCGACAGACCGGAAACCAGAAGGAGTGACGTGATGGCGACGTCGAGTCCGGCCTGGAGCGTTCCGGCACACTGAGGCGGCCGAATGTGCCTCTTTTGCCGGAATGCCACGGCGAAGGAGGTGCCCATGGCACGCAGATTTTCGTTCCGAGTGGTGAAGGCGGCAGTCGCCGGCGCCGTCATGGCTTTGCCGGCAGTCCCAGTGCAGGCGCAAGTCCTCTGCGGGGGCCATGACGATCTGGTCGCGGGGCTGGCAGAGACGTTCGAAGAGAAGCGGCTGGGCTATGGCCTGGGTGGAGACGTCGCCATCTTCGAGGTGTTTGTGTCGGCGAGCGGAACCTGGACCATCCTGATGACCGACGTTAAGGGCCAGAGTTGCATCCTGGCGGCCGGCGAGGGATGGGAGCACACGCTGGCCACCGCGGTCCGGCACCCGGGCGGGTGAACTGCGTAACCGGACAGTTCAGCTAAGGCGGAACCGCTCCGGTCAGCGCGTCGCGGCCGCCTCGGCGTGGTGGCGTAGCAGCGCCATCAATTTCTTGGCGTCCTTGGCGGCGGCTTCCTCGTCGCCGTCGAGGATAGAGCGGATCAGCGCGACGTGGTGCTCGGCCGATTCGGCGAGCCCGGTATCCGCCTTGTAGCGGAACCAGAAGCGCCGGCTGTGCGTCTGCAAGGGCGCCGCCACGCGCGCCGCGAATGAATTGTCGGCGGCGATCGCCAGCGCCTCGTCAAGTAGCTTGTCGGCCTGAATGAAGGAAAGCACGTTGCCGGAGATCACTGCCTTCTGCATGGCGAGGGCTGCCTCGTGAAACAGGTCGGCCGCCTCGCGGGTGACGTAGCGGGCGGCCGAGCGGGCAAGCACCACCTCGATGCCGCGCCTGGCATCGATGACGCGCAGCCAGTCGCCGGGGTGGAGCGGCGCCACCGCGATGCCGGCGCGTGGTCTGACGTCGAGCAAGCCCTCCCAGGCCAGCCTTTGGATCGCTTCGCGCACCGGGGTACGGCCGAAGCCGAGCCGCTCGATCAGTGCACCTTCGGTGACGAAGCTTGAAGGCGCCAGTTCAAGAGTGACGATCATGTGCTCCAGCACACGATAGGCCCTGGTCGCAACCGGCTCGAAGGTTGCGCTCGTGTCGTTGGATATCAATGCGGATATCAATGGGCCAGCTCCTGATATATTTTTCATATATCATAGCGGATTCAGCATTGACAGCCCGCGTCTTAATAAATATACCGCTGATATATCAGACGGAGAGATAGCCATGTGGGCCGGAGTTTTCCCCGCAGTCACGACCAAATTCACCCCCGACGACCGCCTCGATCATGCCGAAATGGAGCGTTGTTTCTCCTTGCAGATGGAGGCCGGCTGCGACGGCATCATCGTCTGCGGTTCGCTCGGCGAAGGGCCAATGCTGTCGCATGACGAGAAGATCGAAGTGCTGAAGACGGCGCAGAAGGTCGCCGGGACAAAGCCGGTGCTTCTGACCGTCAACGAACCCGGCACCCGCGAGGCGGCAAGCATCGCACGCCGCGCAGCCAAGGAAGGCGCCAACGGCCTGATGGTGGTGCCGAGCCCGATCTACCACACCAATGCCGAAGAGACGGTCGCCGCACTTCGCGCCGTCGCGGAGGCCGGCGACCTGCCTGTCATGATCTACTCCAACCGGCTCGCCTATCGCGTCGACGTCACTGTCGACCTGATGGAGGAGCTGGCGTCCGACAAGCGCTTCGTCGCAATCAAGGAATCGTCGGACGACATCCGCCGCTCGACCGAGATCATCAATCGCCTCGGCGACCGCTACGACCTCTTCACCGGCGTCGACAACCTCGCCTTCGAGGCGCTGTCGGTCGGCGCCATCGGCTGGGTGGCGGGCCTTGTCACGGCCTTCCCGCGTGAGACCGTCGCCATCTACCAGTTGATGAGAAAAGGTCGCCGCGAAGAAGCGCTGAAGATTTACCGCTGGTTCAGGCCACTGCTCGACCTCGATGTCTCGACCTACCTGGTCCAAAACATCAAGCTTGCCGAAGTGCTGGCGATCGGTACCAATGACCGCGTTCGCATGCCGCGCCAGCCGCTGTCGGGCGAGCGCCGGAAGGCGGTGGAAAAGATCGTCAGGGATGCGCTGGCCGCGCGGCCGGAACTGCCGGCGTTCTGATAGCCTTCTGCTCCCGTTCACGCGGAGCAGATGGCGGCAGACAGACGAGGGACAGCGCCAGCGTGCAAGGAAATGCCAAGCCGACCGAAGAGGGGCGCCGCCCTTCATCCGCCCGTCGGGCGCCTTCTCCCCGTGACCGGGGAGAAGGGGAAGATATCGCCATCATCGGCGGCGGCATCATCGGCATTTGCGCCGCCACCTTGCTCGCGGAGGCGGGACGCAGCGTCACCATTTTCGATCGGACGGGCATTTGCGAGGAGACGAGCTCCGGCAACGCTGCCGCCTTCGCCTTCTCCGACGTGCTGCCGCTGGCGCATAAGGGGATGATCAGGCAGTTGCCGAAATGGCTTGCCGATCCGCTGGGGCCTCTTGCCATCCCGCCGGCCTATCTGCCTAAACTTCTTCCCTGGCTGTTCCGCTTCTGGCGCGCGGGCGCCGCCAGGCACTTCGAGGCGAGCCTTGCGGCGCAGGCCGGCATGATGAAGCTCGCCGAAGCCGAATGGATGGGTTTGCTCGACCGCTCTGGCACGCGGCCGATGCTGCATGAGGACGGCTCGCTCGAACTCTACGAAAGCGAGGCCGAGTTCCGCGCCTCGCTGTCCGGCTGGAGGGCGCGCGAACGTTTCGGCATAGGCTTCCGCCATGTCGAGGGTGAGGGGATGGCGGCGCTGCAGCCGGGTCTTTCGCCGCGCTTCGTCAAGGGCACCTTCGTGCCGGGGTGGAAGACAGTCGCCGATCCGAAACTGCTCGGCAAGGCGATCTGGGCCTATGCGGAGCGGCTCGGCGCGCGCTTCGAGCACGCGCGCGTCGAGCGTATCGGGACCGGAACAAACGGCGTCACGCTTATGCTTGCGGACGGCACGGCCCGAAAAGCGAAGCAGCTCGTGATCGCCGCCGGCGCCTGGTCGCATCTGCTGGCCAAAGATATCGGCGACCGCATCCCGCTGGAGACCGAGCGCGGTTACAACACCACGCTGCCGGTGTCGGCCTTCGACGTGAAGCGGCAGCTGATCTTTTCCGGGCACGGCTTCGTCATCACGCCGCTGGAAACCGGCTTGCGCGTCGGCGGCGCCGTCGAGCTCGGAGGCATCGAACGAGCGCCGAATTTCGCGCGCTCGAAGGCGATGCTGGAAAAAGCCAAGCGTTTCCTGCCCGGGCTCGATCCGTCGGGCGGCCGCGAGTGGATGGGCTTCAGGCCATCGCTGCCGGATTCGCTGCCGGTCATCGGCAGGGCGCGGGCGCCGAACATCGTCTACGCTTTCGGCCACGGCCATCTCGGCCTGACCCAGGCGGCAGCGACCGGCCGCTCGATCCGAGATCTCCTTCTCGGGCAGGAGCCGCCGATCGATCTCACTCCTTTCCGCCCGCAACGGTTCTGACAATTCGCCAGAATTCTGATATTTCAGGGAGCCATCATGGCCAAGACATCCTTCTTCTGCATCGACGGCCACACCTGCGGCAATCCGGTGAGGCTGGTTGCCGGCGGCGGCCCACTGCTAGAAGGCGCGACGATGATGGAACGGCGGGCGCATTTCCTCGCCGAATATGACTGGATCCGGACCGGGCTGATGTTCGAGCCGCGCGGTCATGACGTGATGTCCGGCTCGATCCTCTATCCGCCGACGCGCGAGGACTGCGATATCGCGATCCTCTTCATCGAAACCTCGGGCTGCCTGCCGATGTGCGGCCACGGCACCATCGGCACCGTGACGATGGCGATCGAGCATGGGCTGGTGAGGCCGAAGACGCCGGGCGTGCTCAGGCTCGACACGCCGGCCGGCCTAGTCGTCGCCGAATACAAACAGGTCGGCGAATATGTCGAGGAGGTGCGCATCACCAACGTGCCGTCCTTCCTTTACGCCGAAGGGCTGTCGGTGGAGTGCCCGGTGCTTGGCGAGATCAGCGTCGACGTCGCTTATGGCGGCAATTTCTATGCCATCGTCGAGCCGCAGGAGAACTACCGCGACATGGCCGACCATTCGGCCGCCGACCTCATCGCCTGGAGCCCGCTTGTGCGCCAGCGCCTGAACGAGAAATACTCGTTCGTTCACCCGGAAAATCCGGGCATCAACCGGCTGTCGCACATGCTGTGGACCGGCAAGCCGAGAGATGCCGAGGCCGATGCCCGCAATGCCGTATTCTATGGCGACAAGGCGATAGACCGCTCGCCTTGCGGCACCGGCACCTCGGCGCGCATGGCGCAGCTCCACGCCAAGGGTAGGCTCAAGGTTGGCGACAGTTTTGTCCATGAGTCGATCATCGGCTCGCTGTTCAAGGGCAGGGTCGAAAAGGAGGTCAGCGTTGCCGGCAAACCAGCCATCATCCCCTCGATCGGCGGTTGGGCGCGCATGACCGGACTGAACACCATCTTCATCGACGACCGCGATCCGTTCGCGCACGGGTTCATCGTCACCTGATCGCTCCCGTTCGGCGCGTCAGGCCGCCTCGTCGTTCGTCGAAACCTGACTACCGAACCAATCGGCAAAGGTGATTTCGGCCGCCGTTCGCCTCGCCGTCACATGACCGTCATACCGAGCAGAATCCTGACTTGGCGGAATGCGCGGGACGGCAAAATCGAGCGCTGCTGCTGACGCAAGGAATCTTCTCATCAATTTATTTTGACGGCGATTTCTTCGAAACGACGCGCATGATACGGCTTAATCGTCAAAGACATTGCGTTGTGCCAATGATAGGGTCCGCGATAGTCCAGGGGCCGGGTGCGAGAAAGCGGGCAATCGGGCAGCGTGCTTCCAAACCACGCGCGGCGATTGAAAAATCACGTTGCAATCCGGGCTTGAAACTTTACGACTAGGGGCAATACGAAAAGGAATGCGTCCTCGAAGGCGACATTCCAGGGGAGCCGCTTAAATATGCAGTATTTCGTCCAGCAGCTTATCAACGGGCTGACGCTGGGATCTATCTACGGGCTGATCGCGATCGGCTACACGATGGTCTACGGCATCATCGGCATGATCAATTTCGCCCATGGCGATATCTTCATGGTGGGCGCCTTCACGGCCCTCATCGTCTTCCTGATCCTCGGCGCGATGTTCTATTCGGTGCCGGTGGTGGTGGCGCTCCTGATCATGATGATCGTGGGCATGCTGCTCACCAGTCTTTACAACTGGACGATCGAGAAGGTGGCCTACAGGCCGCTGCGCGGATCGTTCCGGCTCGCGCCGCTGATCACCGCCATCGGCATGTCGATCGCCCTGTCCAACTTCGTGCAGGTCACGCAAGGGCCGCGCAACAAGCCGATCCCGCCGCTGGTCAGCCAGGTCTATACGATCGACGGCATCAGCGTCTCGCTGAAGCAGATCATCATCGTGCTCGTCACTGCCGTGCTGCTGGCGATCTTCTGGTATCTCGTCAACAGGACGGCATTGGGGCGGGCGCAGCGCGCCTGCGAGCAGGACCGCAAGATGGCGGCGCTGCTTGGCGTCGACGTCGACCGCACAATCTCCATCACCTTCATCATGGGCGCAGCGCTTGCCGCGGTCGCCGGGACGCTTTTCTTGATGTATTATGGCGTGGTGGTCTTCTCAGATGGTTTCGTGCCGGGCGTGAAGGCCTTCACGGCGGCGGTGCTTGGCGGCATCGGCTCGCTGCCGGGCGCAGTGCTCGGCGGGCTTTTGATCGGCTTCATCGAGAGCATGTGGTCGGCCTATTTCTCGATCGACTACAAGGACGTCGCGGCCTTCTCGATCCTGGCGATCGTGCTCATCTTCCTGCCCTCCGGCATCCTGGGCCGGCCTGAAGTCGAAAAGGTCTGATCCTCATGGCCGTTACCGTTTCTCCGGAGCGCGACGTCGTCGCTACTCCCATCCAGCGCGCGTTCCGCGAAGCGCTCTACGCCGGCGCCATCGCGCTCGGCCTGTTCGTGCTGTTCATCGGTCTCAGGACCGATCAGAACATCAACAACGAGCTGATCCTGGTGCAGCGCTGGGGCCTGCTCGCCCTGGTGGTCCTCGCCGTTGTCGTCGGGCGCTTCCTCTATGTCGCCTATGCGGTTCCGGCGCTCGAACGATCAAGGGCTGAAAGGGCCAAGGCGCCTGCGATCGCCGTGGAGCCCGGCTTCGTGCGGCGAAACTTCAACAAGATCGGCGCCACGGTGCTGATCCTCTATCCAGTGGCGATGGTGCTTCTGTTCGGCTTCCAGGGCTCGCTGAAATGGGTCGACAATTTCGGCATCCAGATCCTGATTTATGTGATGCTGGCCTGGGGCCTCAACATCGTCATCGGGCTAGCCGGCCTGCTCGACCTCGGCTATGTCGCCTTTTACGCCGTTGGCGCCTATGCCTATGCGCTGCTCGGCACGCATTTTGGCCTGTCGTTCTGGATCCTGCTGCCTGCCGCCGGCGCCATGGCCGCCTTCTGGGGCGTCATGCTCGGCTTCCCGGTGCTGCGGCTGCGCGGCGACTATCTGGCTATCGTCACGCTCGCCTTCGGCGAGATCATCCGTCTGGTGCTGATCAACTGGCGTGAGGTGACCAATGGCTCGGCCGGCATTTCCGGCATCCCGAAGGTCTCCTTCTTCGGGCTCATGTCGTTCAACGTCTCGGACCCGAACTACATCGCCAAGGTGCTGGGGATCGCTCAGTCGGGCGCCTACTACAAGATCTTCCTCTATTATCTCATTCTGGCGCTCTGCTTCCTCACCGCCTTCGTCACCATCAGGCTGCGCCGCCTGCCGGTGGGCCGCGCCTGGGAAGCGCTGCGCGAGGACGAGATCGCCTGCCGCTCGCTCGGCATCAATACCACCACCACCAAGCTGACGGCGTTCGCCACCGGCGCCATGTTCGGCGGCTTCGCCGGCTCGTTCTTCGCCGCGCGCCAGGGCTTCGTCAGCCCGGAATCCTTCGTCTTCCTTGAATCGGCGATCATCCTGGCCATCGTCGTGCTCGGCGGCATGGGCTCGTTGGGCGGTATCGCGGTGGCGGCGCTGGTGATGATCGGCGGCACCGAGATCCTGCGCGAGCTGGGCTTTCTCAAGGTGGTGTTCGGTCCGGACTTCACGCCGGAGCTCTACCGCATGCTATTGTTCGGCGTTGCGATGGTGATCGTCATGCTGTGGAAGCCGCGCGGCTTCGTGGGCAGTCGAGAACCAACAGCCTTCCTCAAGGAGCGAAAAGCGGTGTCAGGCTCCTTCACCAAGGAGGGCCACGGCTGATGAACGCGCAAGTTTCCATGAACGACTTCATCCTGCAGGTCGAGCATCTGTCGATGAAGTTCGGCGGCCTGATCGCCATCGGCGACCTGTCGTTCCAGGCCAAGCGCGGCGAGATCACCGCGCTGATCGGACCGAACGGCGCCGGCAAGACGACCGTGTTCAATTGCATCACCGGCTTCTACAAACCTTCGGAAGGCATGATCACGCTCAGCCGGCGCGACGGCTCGAACTATTTGCTCGAGCGCCTGCCCAATCACGAGATCCCCGCGCGCGCCAAGGTAGCGCGCACCTTCCAGAACATCCGCCTGTTCTCGGGCATGACGCTGCTGGAGAACCTCCTGGTCGCCCAGCACAACAAGCTGATGAAGGCCTCGGGCTATACCTTCCTCGGCCTGTTCGGCTTCTCCAGCTACCGGCAGGCCTCGGCTGAATCGATCGATCTCGCCAAGCACTGGTTGGAAAAGGCCAATCTCGTCGACCGCGCCGACGATCCGGCCGGCGACCTGCCCTATGGCGCGCAACGGCGGCTGGAGATCGCGCGCGCCATGTGCACCGGACCTGAGCTTTTGTGCCTCGACGAGCCGGCCGCCGGTCTCAATCCGAAGGAATCGGCCTCGCTCAATGAACTGTTGATGGACATCAAGGACAACACCGGCACGTCGATCCTGCTCATCGAGCACGACATGTCGGTGGTCATGCAGATCTCCGACCACGTCGTGGTGCTGGAGTACGGCCGCAAGATCTCCGACGGCAGCCCGCAGTCGGTCCGGACCGATCCGCGCGTGATTGCCGCGTATCTCGGCGTCGACGACGAGGAAGTGGAAGAGGTGCTGACCGAAGTCGGCGACGAGGATGTCATCGAGCAGCTGGATACCGGGCCTGATGCGGCGCACGGGCCGGGCAGTTCCGCCTCGATGATGGCGGGGCCGGTTTCCGACACTGTCGAACACGCGGACGAGGGCGAACGGGTCATGGTATCGAGAGGCGCCTCGAAAGCGGCTCAGGTCGATGCCAAAGCCAAAACGCCAAGAAAGTCGTCCGAGCGGGCCACGGGCAAGCCGGCCGCGAAATCCTCGACAGCCAAGCCGCGCGGAGGGCGTAAGTAATGGCCGGCACAACGCTGCTCGATATCAAGGGCGTGCAGACCTATTACGGCAACATCCGCGCGCTGAACGGTGTCGACGTCACTGTCAATCAAGGTGAGATCGTGGCGCTGATCGGCGCCAATGGCGCCGGCAAGTCGACGTTGATGATGACAATCTTCGGCGCGCCGCGTGCGCGCAGCGGCACCATCACCTTTGCCGGCAACGACATCACGCAGTTGCCGACGCACGAGATCGCGCGGATGCGCATCGCCCAGTCGCCGGAGGGACGCCGCATCTTTCCGCGCATGACAGTGATGGAAAACCTGCAGATGGGCGCCAGCCTCGACAACCTCAAACATTTTGACGAGGATGCCGACAAGGTGTTTGCGCTGTTCCCGCGGCTGAAGGAGCGCATCGGCCAGCGTGGCGGCACGCTCTCGGGCGGCGAGCAGCAGATGCTGTCGATCGGGCGTGCGCTGATGGCCCGGCCGAAGCTGCTTCTGCTCGACGAGCCGTCGCTGGGATTGGCGCCGCTGATCGTCAAGCAGATCTTCGATGCCATCCGCGAATTGAACCGGACGCAGGGGCTGACCGTGTTCCTGGTCGAGCAGAATGCCTTCGGCGCGCTGAAGCTCGCCAATCGCGGCTACGTCATGGTCAACGGCAATGTGACGATGAGCGGCACCGGCAAGGAGCTGCTCGCCAATCCGGAAGTGCGCGCCGCCTATCTCGAAGGCGGCCACCACTGAGTTCAGGAGACTTCATCATGCAGGGCATTCTCTACGAGGAAGCCTCGATCTGGCAGTTCCTGTTCGTCACCTGCCTGCTCGGCGGATGGGCGGCGTGGATGACCGGCAAGGCGAGCGCGCAGACTTGGCGCAGCTTCTTTCAGCTGTTCCTCTATATGCTCGGACTCGGCATCGGCATAAGGTTCATCCACCACGCGCTGTTCGACGGCACGATGTTTTCGCTGCACTACTATATCGTCGACACCATCGTGCTAATGATACTGGGCTTCCTTGGTTATCAATACACGCGCACGAACCAGATGGTCACTCAGTATAATTGGCTCTACGAAAGAGCCTCCTTATTGAGCTGGAAACCAAAGGGTTGACGTTCATGATCAACGCCGTTCCGGGGAATGAATTTGGCGTGACAAGTGCCTGAAAATCGGCATTCTATGCTTTCTGCGATAAGGGTGGGCATCGCATGAAAGTATCATCCACGCCCACTCCGTAAATGGGAGCGTTTCAATGAAAAAATCACTCTTGTCCGCCGTGGCGCTGACCGCGTTCATCGCGTTCAGCGGCAGCGCGTGGGCCGACATTCTGATCGGCGTCGCCGGTCCGATCACCGGTCCGAACGCGGCCTTCGGCGCGCAGCTGCAGAAGGGCGCCGAACAGGCGGTCGCTGACATCAACGCGGCCGGCGGAGTCCTCGGCCAGCAGCTTAAGCTGAGCGTGGGTGACGACGTGTCGGATCCGAAGCAGGGCATCTCGGTCGCCAACAAGTTTGTCGCCGACGGCATCAAGTTCGTCGATGGCCACTTCAATTCGGGCGTCTCAATTCCTGCGTCGGAAGTCTATGCCGAGAATGGCATCCTCGAAATCACGCCGGCCGCGACCAATCCCAAGTTCACCGAACGCGGCATGTGGAATACGTTCCGCACCTGCGGACGCGACGACCAACAGGGCAAGGTTGCCGGCGACTATGTCGCCAAGAACTTCAAGGACGCCAAGATCGCGCTCATCCATGACAAGACCCCTTATGGCCAGGGCCTTGCCGATGAAACCAAGAAGGCGCTCAACGCCAATGGCGTCAACGAAGCCATGTATGAAGGCATCAATGTCGGCGACAAGGACTTCTCGGCGCTCATCGCCAAGATGAAGGAAGCCGGTATCTCCGTCGTCTACTATGGCGGCCTGCATACGGAAGCCGGCCTCATCATCCGCCAGCTCGCCGACCAGGGCCTCAAGGCCCAGTTCATGTCGGGCGACGGCATCGTGTCGAACGAGCTCGCCTCGATCGCCGGCGACGCCGTCCAAGGCACGCTGATGACGTTCGCGCCGGATCCGCGCAAGAACCCGAACGCCAAGGAGCTCGTGGAGAAGTTCCGCGCTGCCGGTTTCGAACCGGAGGCCTACACGCTCTACTCCTACGCCGCGATCCAGATCATCGCTGCGGCCATCACGAAGACCGGCTCCGCCGACGATGCGCAGAAAGTCGCCGAGACGATCAAGTCGGGCGGCCCCTGGAAGACCGCCATCGGCGACATTGGGTATGACTCCAAGGGCGACATCACCCGCCCGGACTATGTCATGTACACCTGGAAGAAGGGTGAAGACGGCAAGTACTCCTACTTCGAGCAATAAGCCGGCAAAGAAGAGCCGACTTTCCGAGATGCCCGGCGCTGAGCGCCGGGCATTTTTTGTTGGCCGCGCATCCAGCCTGCCTTCGTGTCCCTCGCCGAGTTCGTCGGCGTTGTCGTCCAGGCGCTCGGAGGCCGTCGCGAAGGTTTGGCGCAAACAAACGATTTAAATCGATTGAAGTGTCGCGCTATTTTGTTTGCGCTGCAGCATTTTCACGCTAATCATTGCGCCGGTTCACCTCACCTTCCGCTACTGGAGCCCAGTCCTTGGCAATCACGAAGATCCTCGTCGCCAACCGGTCCGAAATCGCCATCCGCGTCTTTCGCGCGGCCAACGAACTAGGCCTCAAAACCGTGGCGATCTGGGCGGAAGAGGACAAATATTCGCTGCACCGCTTCAAGGCCGACGAAAGCTACCAGGTCGGGCGCGGCCCGCATCTCACCAAGGACATGGGTCCGATCGAAAGCTATCTGTCGATCGACGAGGTGATCCGCGTCGCGCGCCTCTCGGGTGCGGATGCGATCCACCCCGGCTACGGCCTGTTGTCGGAAAGCCCCGAATTCGCCGAGGCCTGCGCTGCCGCCGGCATCACCTTCATTGGGCCGAAGCCCGAGACGATGCGCCGGCTCGGCAACAAGGTGGCGGCGCGCAACCTGGCGATCGCGGTCGGCGTGCCGGTCGTGCCCGCCACCGATCCGCTGCCCGACGATATGGACGAGGTGAAAAAGCTCGCTGCGGAAATAGGCTATCCGGTGATGCTCAAGGCCTCGTGGGGTGGCGGCGGCCGCGGCATGCGCGCCATCCGCGCTGAAGCCGACCTCGCGCGCGAAGTCATGGAAGGCAAGCGCGAGGCGAAAGCCGCTTTCGGCAAGGACGAGGTCTATCTCGAAAAGCTGATCGAGCGCGCCCGCCATGTCGAGGTGCAGGTGCTGGGCGACACGCAGGGCAATGCCGTGCACCTGTTCGAGCGCGACTGCTCGATCCAGCGCCGTAACCAGAAGGTCGTCGAACGTGCCCCGGCTCCCTACCTCAGCGAGAAACTGCGCGAGGAACTCTGCGCCTACGCGCTGAAGATCGCGCGCGAGACCAGCTACATCGGAGCCGGCACCGTCGAGTTCCTGCAGGACGCCGACACCGGCAAGTTCTATTTCATCGAGGTCAACCCGCGCATCCAGGTCGAGCATACCGTCACCGAGATGGTGACCGGCATCGATATCGTGAAGGCGCAAATCCACATCCTCGACGGCTTCGCCATCGGCACGCCGGAGTCCGGCGTGCCGGCGCAGAAGGACATTAAGCTCAACGGCCACGCCCTGCAGTGCCGCATCACCACCGAGGACCCGGAACACAATTTCATCCCCGATTACGGGCGCATCACCGCATATCGCGGCGCCACCGGCTTCGGCATCCGCCTCGACGGCGGCACCGCCTATTCGGGCGCGGTCATCACCCGGTTCTACGATCCGCTGCTCGAAAAGGTGACGGCCTGGGCGCCGACGCCGGCCGAGACGATCGCGCGCATGAACCGGGCATTGCGCGAGTTCCGCATCCGCGGCGTCGCCACCAACCTCACCTTCCTCGAAGCGATCATCAACCACCCGAGCTTCGCCGACAATTCCTACACCACCAAGTTCATCGACACGACGCCGGAGCTGTTCGAGCAGGTCAAGCGGCAGGACCGCGCCACCAAGCTGCTCAATTATCTCGCCGACGTCAGCGTCAACGGCCATCCCGAGACGCGCGGACGGCCGGTGCCGAAGGCGGATGCGGCGGCGCCTGTCGTGCCCTATCTCAACGGCAAGGTGCCGGACGGCAGCAAGCAGCGGCTCGACGCGCTCGGGCCTCAGAAGTTCGCGGCATGGATGCGCGAGCAAGCCCAGGTGCTCGTTACCGACACGACGATGCGCGACGGACACCAGTCGCTGCTCGCCACCCGCATGCGCACCTACGACATCGCCGGCATCGCCGGCACCTATGCGCGAGCGCTGCCGCAACTGCTCTCACTGGAATGCTGGGGCGGCGCCACCTTCGACGTCGCCATGCGCTTCCTCACCGAGGATCCATGGGAGCGTCTGAGCAGAGTGCGCGAGGCAGCCCCCAATCTTCTGCTGCAGATGCTTCTGCGCGGTGCTAACGGCGTCGGCTACACCAACTATCCCGACAATGTCGTGCAGCATTTCGTCAGACAGGCAGCCGCCGGCGGCGTCGACCTGTTCCGCGTCTTCGACTGCTTGAACTGGGTCGAGAACATGCGCGTCGCCATGGACGCGGTGGGCGCCGAGGGCAAGCTGATCGAAGCGGCGATGTGCTACACCGGCGACATACTCGATCCGGAGCGCGCCAAATACGACCTGAAATATTATGTCGGGCTGGCGAAGGAACTGGAAGCGGCCGGCGCGCATATCATCGCCGTCAAGGACATGGCGGGCCTGTTGAAGCCCTCGGCGGCGCGCGTGCTGTTCAAGGCGCTGCGCGAAGAGACCGACCTCCCGATCCATTTCCACACGCACGACACCTCCGGCCTGTCGGCGGCGACGGTTCTGGCGGCGGTCGAGACCGGCGTCGACGCCATCGACGCGGCGATGGATTCGTTCTCCGGCAACACCTCGCAGCCTTGTCTCGGCTCGATCGTCGAGGCGCTCAAGGGTACCGAGCGCGACCCCGGCCTCGACCCCCAGTGGATCCGCCACATCTCGTTCTACTGGGAAGCGGTTCGCAACCAATACGCCGCCTTTGAAAGCGACCTCAAGGGACCGGCCTCGGAAGTCTATCTGCACGAGATGCCGGGCGGCCAGTTCACCAATCTCAAGGAACAGGCGCGCTCGCTTGGGCTCGAAACGCGCTGGCACGAGGTGGCGCAGGCCTATCACGACGTCAACCTGATGTTCGGCGACATCGTCAAGGTGACGCCGTCGTCGAAAGTGGTCGGCGACATGGCGCTGATGATGGTGAGCCAGGATCTCACTGTCACCGATGTCGAGAACCCGGCGAAGGACATCGCCTTCCCGGACTCGGTTGTCTCGATGCTGCGCGGCGATCTCGGCCAGTCGCCGGGCGGTTGGCCGCAAGCGCTGCAGAAGAAGGCGCTGAAGGGCGAAAAGCCGATCACCGTCCGGCCGGGCTCGCTGCTCAAGCCAGCGAACCTCAAGGCCAGCCGCAAGGAGATCGAGGAGAAGCTCGAGCGCAAGCTCACCGAGTTCGAATTCGCCTCCTGGCTGATGTATCCGAAAGTCTTCACCGACTTCGCCGCCGCTCAGGAGACCTATGGCCCGGTCAGCGTGCTGCCGACGCCGACCTATTTCTACGGCATGAAGTCGGAAGACGAGATCTTCGTCGACATCGAGAAGGGCAAGACCCTGGTGATACGCTGCCAGGCGTTCGGCGACGTTGACGAAAAAGGCATGGTCACCGTCTTCTTCGAGCTCAACGGCCAGCCGCGTCGCGTGAAGGTGCCGGACCGCGCGCATGGCGCTTCGGCCGCCAAGGCGCGGCGCAAGGCCGAGCCGGGCAACGAGGCGCATGTCGGGGCGCCGATGCCGGGCGTGGTGTCGGCTCTTGCCGTGGCGCCAGGCCAGGCGGTCAAGGCGGGCGACGTGCTGCTCTCGATCGAGGCGATGAAGATGGAGACCGCGTTGCACGCCGAGCGCGACGGCGTGGTGGCAGAGGTGCTGGTCAAGGCCGGCGACCAGATCGATGCGAAGGATTTGCTCATCGCCTTTGGCTGAATGTGCTGATCTTCAGGAGAGGCCGGCCTGCAAAACGCCGGCTTCCTGGGGTTCCGGCCTTCGCCGCCGAAGCACTCACCAGGCACGTCGCAGTTAAGGCTACGGCCAGCTTAGGCCCGTGCCCACGTACTCCAAGCATGCTCGGCTCCGGTTCTCGGAACAACCGTTCTCGCCGCTTCGCGCCCGTCTTCGACTCTGGCTCGGCCTGACCAGAATCTCAGCACAGCCTGGGGTGCTCCAACCCTTCATGCCGCATCGATAATGTCTTGACCCGCCGCGCCTGCTCGGGCATCGAACCCGCTCCAATTTTGCCGGGCGGGAATCGCCGTGGCGCAAAAAAACGCGGAGAGAAAAAATGGCCGACGAGATCACCGAGACCAGCCAGACTGTAGCCGCCGGCCAGCTGCGCGCCATCATCGAGCGCATCGAGCGGCTCGAGGAAGAAAAGAAGACGATTTCCGACGACATCAAGGACGTCTATGGCGAGGCCAAGGGCACCGGCTTTGACACCAAGGCGATCCGCACCATCGTCCGGCTGCGCAAGAAGGATCAGGCCGAGCGCCAGGAGGAGGAGTCGATCCTCGATCTGTATAAGGCCGCGCTCGGCATGGTCTAAGGCGCGCGGCTAGATCAGTTCAGCGTTTTGATGGAATCGCTGAACTGCTCCAACCATTTGCTTTTGCGCAATTCCGACGGAAACCGTTACACTTTCCTGGAATTGCCCTCTAGGGACGGCCATGAGTGAGTTCGACTTCGGCGGCCATCGCGCTTCGGAGTTCCGGCATCGCGGGTTCTGGGCGCTGTTCGCCGAACGGCACCCGGAAGAAAGGGCGCGGCTGGCGCGACGCGGGCCATGGTTCTGGCAGCGCGGAATGCCGGAGTTCGCCCTGGTGCTGTCCATGTATGTCGCGCCCAGCGAGAACGTGGTCGGCGTCTTCTTCGGCCGCAACGAGAAGCTCGGCGCGACGGAGGTCTGGACGCGGCTGATGCCGTTCCAACCGGCGATCGAGGCGCGGCTGAAGCTCAGGCCGGAGCAGAGCGCGCAGAATCTCGGCATCAATTCGCAGTGGCGGGTCAACTGCTTTGCCGAGGACAATTGGCCGGCCATGGCCGACTGGCTGGCGACGGAATGCTCGCGCTTCGAGCAAGCCGTCACCCAAGTGCTGAGGCAGGAGTAGAGCACAGATGGTTGCCGGCTTCTTGCGCTCGCGCTGGCAAGGCAATGTGCCGCTCGACCGGCTGTTCTGGCGCGACATGCTGCTCGCCGGCACGGCGATCAACATCGCTTCGTCCGGGCTGGCGCTTGTCCTGCTTGGGCTGAAGCTGCCGCTCTGGCTGGTGCTCACGGTGCATTTCCTTCCCGCCCCCTACAACATCTTTCTCGCCCTTGCCGTCTGGCGGACGGCAGAAACGGCCGGCGGGTTCAAGGCGCAGCTGATGATGCTGGGCTCGGCGCTCTGGCTGATTGCGACGGTCGTTGTCTGAATCGAAAAGGGCGGCCGAAGCCGCCCTTACGAAACTATGACGAACTGCCTGTCAGGCCGCCGGCTCGAAGCGCAGCGCCACACCGTTGATGCAATAGCGCAGGCCGGTCGGCGGCGGACCGTCCTCGAAGACATGGCCGAGATGGCTGCCGCAACGCGAGCAGTGGCACTCGGTGCGGACCATGCCGTAGCTGCGGTCGACGGTGGTCTCGATCGAACCCGGGATCGGATCGTTGAAACTCGGCCAGCCGGTTCCGCTCTCGAACTTCAGCTTGGATTCGAACAGCGGCTGGTCGCAGCCGACGCAGAAGAAAGTGCCGGCGCGTTTCTCATAAAGCAGGGCGCAGCTGCCGGGGCGCTCGGTGCCGTGGTTGCGCATGACGGCATACTGCTCCGGCGTCAGCCGGGCGCGCCACTCGGCATCGGTGCGGGTGACGGGATAGGCGTGGGTGTCCATGAAATCTCCTCGGCCTTGGCGGCTCGTTGTTGGTTGGCATGTCATGTTCGCACGAAGATAGGTGTTTGTTACACCACTGACCAGCGCTGGGATTGACAACGCAATCGCCGCTGGTTTCCGCGAATTACTGTCACGCTCAATGCTTCCTCGATAGCTGCTTCGTTGCCGCTTCGAGCCCGGCAAGCGTCAGCGGGAACATGCGGCCGCCGAAGATGTCGCTGATCATCGCAATGGAATGGGTGTAGCGCCAGTTCTTCTCAGCCTCAGGGTTCAACCAGACCGCGTTCGGCCACTGCTGCAGCAGCCGACCGAGCCAGACGCCGCCGGCCTCCGGGTTCCAGTGCTCGACCGAGCCGCCGGGAGGCGCAATTTCGTAAGGGCTCATCGAGGCGTCGCCGACCACGATCACCTTATAGTCCGGCCCATATTTGTGGATGAGGTCGAAGGTGGGGATCGTCTCGTCCAGGCGGCGGCGATTGTCGTTCCAGACGCGCTCGTAAAGACAGTTGTGGAAGTAGTAATACTCGAGCTGGCGGAATTCGGCGCGCGCGGCGGAGAACAGCTCCTCGACGGTTTTGACGTGACTATCCATCGAGCCGCCGACGTCGAAGAACATCAGGAGCTTCACCGCGTTGCGCCGCTCCGGCCGGGTTCTCACGTCCAGATAGCCGTGCTCGGCGGTGGCGTGGATGGTGCCGGGCAGGTCGAACTCTTCCTCGGCGCCCTCGCGCACCCAGCGCCGCAGCCGCTTCAGCGCCACCTTGATGTTGCGGGTGCCGAGCTCGATCGCGTCGTCGAAGTTCTTGAACTCGCGCTTGTCCCAGACTTTCACTGCGCGACGGTGGCGGCTTTCGTGCTGGCCGATGCGCACGCCTTCCGGATTGTAGCCATAGGCGCCGAAGGGCGAGGTGCCGCCGGTGCCGATCCATTTCGAGCCGCCCTGGTGCCGGCCCTTCTGCTCCTCCAGGCGCTGCTTTAGCGTCTCCATCAGCTTGTCGAAGCCGCCCAGCGCCTCGACCAGCTTCTTCTCCTCGTCGCTCAGGTGCTTTTCGGCGAGCCGGCGCAGCCATTCCTCGGGGATGTTGGCGACGTCGACAGCGTCCGGACCGGCGAGCGCTTCGACGCCCTTGAAGACATGCGCGAACACCTGATCGAAACGGTCGATATGGCGCTCGTCCTTCACCAGGGCCGAGCGCGCGAGGTAGTAAAAACCCTCGACGTCGTAGTCGACCAGCCCAGCTTCCAGGCCTTCGAGCAGCGACAGATACTCCCGGAGCGAAACGGGAACCCGCGCGGCTTTCAGTTCAAAGAAGAACGGGATGAACATCGCCAGACGGCTATCTCTGCCCCTCGATCTTTTCACGCGCGGCACTCGCAATGAAGGCAGAGCGCGTCAGGCCCCGGCGGCTGGCTTCAGTATCGATCGCCGCAAGCAGACCAGCGTCCAACGACAGGTTTGCCCGGACTGACCGACCGGAGTCGATCAGCAGCGGGATCATGACGGCAGACTCGCCTGCGGCGCTATCGATCTCACCTGATCGTAACAAGTCCGCCACCGTTCGTGCTTCGGGTAACGAGACGTGCTTTGCCAACCGAGTTTCGGCCCATTCGCGTATCGCCGATGCTGCATCGGCAATCGCCTCCTCGGGGCTGGCGCCGCCGCCATGGCAGCCCGGGAGATCGGGGACCCGGATTCCCCAGACATTATCTGCGCCGTCCAGAACTCCGATATAATGCGTCATGCGATCAGGCCTCAAATCCATCCGGCGAGCTTGGCGATCGAGCGTGCAACGCCCGGAGATTGCTCGCGGTGCCGCGGCACGATGATGGTCACATCCGGTTTCCCGGATGCTCGTATTTGTCGTGCTTGCCGCCTCCGACGCTCGACCAGCCGTCGCGCAAAAGCCGCGCTATGATCTTGCGCGTGTTAGTCTCAATCAGCGGCACGGCGGCTTTCCAATGCGCAATATATTGCGCAGCTGGACCGGTTTCAACCGTTTCACAACAGATCGTACTCGATGAAGCCTGTGCGCCGCGCCACATGGTCGTACAGCCGGCGCGCGGTGGCGTTGGTCTCGTGCGTCATCCAGTAGACGTTCTTCACGCCGATCTTGCCGGCCTCGTCCTGCACCGCTTTGATCAACGCCGCGCCGATGCCCTTGCCGCGCACTTCGGGGTCGGCGAACAGATCCTGCAGATAGCAGGTGTTGACCTCGGACCAGCAGGAGCGGTGGTAGAGATAGTGGGTCAGGCCGACGGCCTTGCCCTCAAGCGTGGCGATAAAGCCTTTCGGCTCGAACTCGCCAGGCGTGAACAGGCGCTTCCAGGTGACGTCGTAGACCTCTTCCGGCAGCTTGGTCTCGTAGAAGGTGAGGTAGGCGGTCCATAGTCGGCGCCAGTCGGAGCGGTCGGACTGGGCAAGCGGGCGGACGGTGATCTCGGACATGTTTTCTCCAACGTTTGGTCGGAAGCTGCGGCAACCGCCGCCTGTCGGCAACGGTCCACAGAGGACAAAGCGCTATTGCTGCCAAGCCTATTGCTGGCGCCTGGCCATGAAGGCCAAGCGTTCGAAGAGGTGCACGTCCTGCTCGTTCTTGAGCAGCGCGCCATGCAACTTCGGCAACATATTCTTCGGATCGGCGCGCAGATCCTCCGGCGCGATGTCGTCGGCGACCAGCAGTCGGATCCAGTCGAGCGCTTCGGAGGTAGATGGTTTCTTCTTCAGCCCGGGCACGTCACGGATCTCGTAGAACTGGGTAAGCGCGGCCCGCACGAGATTCTGCTTGATGCCGGGATAATGCACGTCGACGATCCGGTGCAGCGTCTCGATATCGGGGAAGCGGATGTAGTGGAAAAAGCAGCGGCGCAGAAAGGCGTCCGGCAACTCCTTCTCGTTGTTGGAGGTGATGATGACGATCGGCCGAAATTCGGCGCGGATGGTCTCGCCGGTCTCGTAGACGAAGAACTCCATCCGGTCGAGTTCCTGCAGAAGATCGTTGGGGAATTCGATGTCGGCCTTGTCGATCTCGTCGATCAGGAGAACGACCTTTTTCGATGCCGCGAAGGCGTCCCACAGCTTGCCGCGTTTGATGTAGTTCTTGATGTCGCTGAACCGGTCGTCACCGAGCTGGCTGTCGCGCAGCCGCGAGACGGCGTCATACTCGTAGAGGCCCTGCTGCGCCTTGGTGGTCGATTTGACATTCCATTCGATGAAATCGAGGTCGAGCGCCGCCGCCACTTGACGGGCGAGTTCGGTCTTGCCGGTGCCCGGCTCGCCCTTGACCAGCAACGGTCGCTCCAGAGCGATCGCGGCGTTGACCGCCACCATCAAATCCTTGTCGGCGACGTAAGCCGCGGTGCCTTCGAAACGCATTTCTTCTCCTGATCGTTGGGCCGCGACCCTAAGGACGCTGGCCAGGCTGTGCAAGGCATGACAAGGCCGCAAGGCCCATGACGCAGATTTGCGGCCGCTTGGAGCGGTGTCCTTCTGGCGCTCGGTCAACCATGGGCCTATATTGGTTTTGGCGGTCTGCGCTTCCCGGCAGGAGAAACTTATCCCCGGGGCCTTATCGATCCTTAGGGAGCTGTCCCTGGGAAGACCCGTGGGTTTTCTCACACGGCGCCCACCTACTTTGTAGGCACCCGGGATCGACCTCTCCACCGGTTGTGTGGATCGCCACTCTCCCGTTTTTGAATTTGATGCGGTAGAAAGCGTCGCTCCTGCAACTTCGTCCGGATACGACCTTTTCTAACGTCTGCGCATGACCTCATCAAAAGACCTGAAAAAACAGCTTCGCAAGGAAGCTCTGGCGCGGCGGGATGCGCTGGACGAATTCTGGCGGGTCGAGATCGCGCTCGAAATGGCTGAGACGGCGCGTGACCAGATCGCCGTCGAACCGGGCCAGATCGTCTCCGGCTTCTGGCCGATGCGCTCCGAGGTCGATGTGCGGCCGCTGATGTTCGCGCTGCGCGAGAAAGGCGCCAGGCTTTGCCTGCCGGCGATCCTCGACAAGACAACCATCGTCTTCCGCGAGCTGGTGCGCGGCGCGCCAATGGTCGAGATGGGTTTCGGCACGGTCGGACCGCACGAGGAGGCCGAAGAGCTCGACCCCTCGCTCATGTTTGTTCCGCTCGCAGCATTCGACGCGCGCGGCCACCGCATCGGCTACGGCGCCGGCTATTACGACCGGGCGATCGCCAGGCTGGCCGACAAAGGGCTGGCGCCGCGGCTGATCGGCATTGCGTTCGACTGCCAGGAGGTGTCGCAAGTGCCGGATGAGAACCATGACGTGATCATCCCGGAAATACTCACCGAGAGCGGGTTACGCCGGTTTACCGCCTCTTAGAATATTCCGACCCGCTTCGCGCGATTCCAATCCCTATCCAACAGTATTCCTGCTATCCAATCCAAGTTGAGGCTAGCAAGGGATTTTGTCTTCATGCGATTCATCCTGATGCCGTTTGCTCTGATCGCGGCAGCACTGTTTGCGATGGGATTGCATATCACCGGAACCACCCTGTACCACCAAGCGGCTTGGGGGCAGACGGTCGCTACCGTGACGGATGTCAGTCCTTTCACTGAAATGCACAAAAATGGCCTCGCCATAGAGCGCATCAATGTCGCCCTCGCCTATGTGGTTGACGACGTGCCGATGACCTGGTCCGGAAAGGGAAACCTTGTCGGTCTCCACGAGGCGTCGATCGGCGACAAGGTGAAATTCTACTACGACCCTGGCGATCCAGCGACCCTCGATACCGCCGGAATGAAGGGCTGGCGCGGCATACTGTTGATCCTTGCAGGTACCGGCGGCTTCACCGTCTTCTACGTTTGGTTCTTCTGGCTGCGCGGACGGAGCGCGCGTTAGACGTCGCCTTCGGCTGCTAGGACGGGGCGGTGGTGCCGTATAAGACCATCATGTGATCATCGCGGAAATACTCACCGGGAGCGGGTTGCGCCGGTTCACGCCGCAATTGTAGAACAGCGGTTGAGAAACGCATGATCTTTTGCGGAAAGTCATGCAGCTTTTGCTTGGCGGACTTTCGACGCGGGATCGTATGAGACTTCTCTTCCTCGGCGACATGGTCGGAAAAACTGGGCGCACGGCGGTGTGGGAACAGCTGCCGGGCTTGATATCCGACTTCAAGCTCGACTTCGTCATCGTCAATGGCGAGAACGCCGCGGGCGGCTTCGGCATCACCGAGGAGATATTTCGCGAGACGCTCGCGGCGGGCGCGGATGTCGTCACCACCGGCAACCATGTCTGGGACCAGCGCGACGCGCTGGTCTTCGCGCCGCGCGAGGAGCGCTTCCTGCGCCCTTCCAATTTTCCCAAGGGCACGCCGGGGCGTGGTTCCGGCGTCTATATCGCCAGGAACGGCGCGCGGGTGCTGGTCGCCAACATCATGGGGCGCGTCTTCATGCATCCCGAGCTCGACGATCCGTTCCAGGCCGGCGAGCGCGAGCTTGCGGCCTGTCCGCTTGGCGAACAGGCCGACGCAGCAGTGATTGATTTCCATGCCGAGGCGACTTCGGAAAAGATGTGCTTCGCGCATTTCGTCGACGGCCGAGCCAGCCTTGTGGTCGGCACCCACACGCACCAGCCGACCGCCGATCATCAGATACTCAACGGCGGCACCGCCTATATTTCGGACGCCGGCATGTGCGGCGACTATGATTCCTCGCTCGGCATGGACAAGGAAGAGCCGCTCAACCGCTTCCTGTCGAAAGTGCCGAAAGGTCGTTTCGAGGCCGCGAATGGACCGGCGACGCTGTGCGGCGTCGGCGTGGAAATCTCCGACCGCACCGGGCTCGCCGAGAAGATCGCGCCGTTTCGCCGCGGGCCGAGACTCGAGGAAACCGCGCCGTCCTTCTGGTCATGATATTGATATGAGCACCGGTCGTACCTAACTGGCGACGAAACCCGCGAAAACTGCTCTAGATCGTAGAGGGGACGACCTCCATGCAGCTTGTCGAGTTCCTGGCGCCGCACTTTGCCTTTGTCTCCGATCCCACAGCCTGGATCGCGCTGCTGACGCTGGTGGTGCTGGAGGTGGTGCTCGGCATCGACAACCTGATCTTCATCTCGATCCTGACCAACAAGCTGCCGGAAGCGCAGCGCGCCCGCGCCCGCAAACTCGGCATCTCGGCGGCACTGGGCATGCGGCTGGTGCTGCTCGCCACGATCTCGATCATCGTGCAATTGACGACGCCGGTGTTCGCGGCGTTCGGGCATGGCTTTTCCTGGCGCGACCTGATCCTGATCGCCGGCGGCCTGTTCCTTGTCTGGAAGGCGACCAAGGAAATCCACCACACGGTCGATCCGCAGGATCATCAGGACTCGATGATGGGCGGCACACTGCAGATGAGCCTGGCCGGCGCGATCTTCCAGATCCTGCTGCTTGACCTCGTCTTCTCGATCGATTCCATCATCACCGCCGTCGGGATGACCGACGAGATCGCCATCATGTACATCGCTGTCATCGTGGCGGTGAGCGTGATGATGCTGGCGGCGACGCCGCTCGCCAACTTTATCGCCAAGAACCCCACAATCGTGATGCTGGCGCTCGGCTTCCTGCTGATGATCGGCATGACGCTGATTGCCGACGGCATGGGCTATCACGTGCCCAAGGGCTACATCTACGCCGCCATGGGTTTTTCCGCGCTGGTCGAGGGCCTCAACATGCTGGCGCGGCGTCGAAAGAAGCAGCGGTCCGGCGGCGGGCATTAAACTAGGGCAGGTTGATCTGCCAGGAAACGCCGAAGCGGTCGTTGAGCCAAGCGAAACGGCGGCTGAAGCCGTAATCGTCGGTCGGCATCAGAAACGCGCCGTCCTTGGCCAGCACCCCGACAATGCGATCGAGCTCCTCCTCGGAGGTACAGTCGACGAAGAGCGAGAACGACGGCGTGAAGGAGAAGGCGTGATGCACGGGGCTGTTGAAGACCATGACCTCAGTGCCGCCGATCACGACACGGGCCAGCTTGAGCGCACGTTCGGGCCCGTCCTCACCGGCGCCATAGCGTGTGACGTCGACAACGCGTCTTTCTGGAACGGTGTCGCAATAGAGGGTCATGGCCTCCTCGGCCTGACCTTCGAACATCAGGAACGGCGTTACCTTCACGGCCGGGCCTCCTCGCTCAAAGGGAGTCAAATATTGGTCTCGTTGGCCGGCTCGCCTTTCATCTCGGCGCGATAATAGCCGTCGCGCAAATTGATGCCGTATTCGAGATACGCCTTCATGCAGGCGAGCATCTGCGACCAGCCCTCGCAATTGAGGTAGGATTTCTTCAGTCCGACCTCGCCTTCGTGCCAGCCGGCCTCGGCGATGGTAACGAAGGTGCCGCCGTCGTCCAACGGCTCGAAGTTCATCTCGATGCGTGTCTTGTAGGCCGGCTTGCCGTCAGTGTCGGCCGCGTCCCAGCGCAGCACGATACGCCTATCCTTGATCACCTCGTCGACCTCGACCGGCACCGTCTTCCACCAGGTGACGGTGGTGCCGGCGACCAGCGGAGCAGAGGCGCCGCCAATGGTGGTGAAATAGCCGCTGAGCTTCGTCGGGTTGACCACGGCGTCGAAGACTTCGGCGACCGGCTTGCCGATGCGTCCGGAAATCCTGAATCCAAGAGACATATCCACAGCTCCTTCCTTGCCTCGTGAAACAATATGTTATAAAAACATAACATGTCAAGCCCAACCTCGGACGATCGTGTTTTCAAGGCCTTGGCGCACTCGCGCCGGCGCGAGTTGCTCGACCGGCTCAAGGATCAGCCGCAGACCACCGGGGCGCTCTGCGAGGCTTTCCCGGACATGGATCGCTGCACGGTCATGATGCATCTGAAGGTGCTGGAAGAGGCCGATCTGGTCGTGGCGAGGCGCGAGGGGCGCGAGCGCTGGAACCATCTCAACGCGCTGCCGATCAGGCAGATCCACGACCGCTGGATCGGCCAATATGCGGGCCATGCGATCAGCATCCTCGACCGGCTGAAGTCGGATCTGGAGGGATGATGCCGCGCTGCAAGGGCAATCTCGGTCTGTCCGCCGTCAGGGTCGACGGTCCGGCTGGACGAATTGAGCCGATTTATCTATAAGCCGGCCATTCCGACAGAGAGCCCCGCGGGCCTTCGCAGGCACGCTTGCAGCGTTCTGAAATTTTGAATTCGAGCATTTGCCGGGTGATCGCGCCCGGCCGAGAAATGCTCTAGCCGAACACGACAGGGGTGCCATGGCTGGCCATTCGCAGTTCAAGAACATCATGCACCGGAAAGGCCGCCAGGATGCGGTGCGGTCGAAAATGTTTTCCAAGCTGGCACGCGAAATCACCGTCGCCGCCAAGACCGGCACGCCGGACCCGGCGATGAACCCGCGGCTGCGCCTTGCGGTGCAGAACGCCAAGGCGGTGTCGATGCCGAAGGACAACATCCAGCGCGCCATCAACAAGGCCTCCGCCGGAGATGCCGAGAACTACGAGGCCGTGCGCTATGAGGGCTATGGCCCCGGCGGCGTGGCGCTGATCGTCGAGGTGCTGACCGACAACCGCAACCGCTCGGCGTCCAATGTGCGCGCCGCCTTCACCAAGGCCGGCGGGGCGCTCGGCGAAACCGGCTCGGTGTCGTTCATGTGGAACCGCGTCGGCGAGATCTATTACCCGGCTTCGGCCGGCAGCGCGGACACGGTGATGGAAGCCGCGATCGAGGCCGGTGCTGACGACGTCGACTCGGACGAGGAAGGCCACACCGTCTATTGCAGCTTCGAAAATCTCGGCGAGGTATCTAAGTCGCTCGAAGCCGCGCTCGGCGAAGCGGAGTCGGTCAAGCCGATCTGGCAGCCACAGAACAACGTGCCGGTCGATGAAGAACGGGCGCAGTCGCTGATGAAGCTGGTCGCCACCCTTGAGGACGACGACGACGTGCAGAGCGTCTACGCCAATTTCGAGGTCGATGACGAAACGATGGCCAAGCTCAGCGCGGCCTGATCGGCTGATCCATGAGCGGAACTCGATCCGACATGAGCGAGAAGCCGCGGCCCGCCATCCGCATCACCTACTGCACGCAATGCCAGTGGCTGCTCAGAGCCGGCTGGATGGCACAGGAGCTGCTCTCGACCTTCGGTACCGATCTCGGCGAGGTGACGCTGGTGCCGGGCACCGGCGGCATCTTCACGATCTCCTGCAACGACCAGCTTATCTGGGAGCGCAAGCGCGACGGCGGTTTTCCGGAGGCGGCGAAGCTCAAGCAGCTGGTCCGCGATGTCATCGACCCGGAGCGCGATCTGGGACACGCCGACCGCAAGACGCACAAGAAGACGGACCCCGCCTGAGGCGGTGTTTTATCCGCTGGCCGCTCTCTTCAAATCAGCGCCAGGATGAAGCAGGCCATCGCCACGATCGCGGTGATGGTGCGGACGTGGTTCCACATTACCCATTGGCGCAGATGGTTCGCCCACACGGCGGCGCCGTTGCTGCTGGCCGGGTCGACGGCGGCCAGGGCGTCGTTGAGCGGTACGTTGAACACCATGGTCACGATCGGGTTGCCGACGAGATAGATTACGGCGCCGGCAAGCAGCCAGTACGAGCCCGATTGGCTCCAGCCCATGATGACAGCGGCAATCAGCACCAGGCAGATGAGGCCGGTGCCGAAAAGCGCCGTCATGAAGGCGGGCGTAATTACGGTGATGTTGATCGAATTCATCGCTGCGATGCCGGCTGGGACGGGCAGCCTGGCAAGTGCTGCCATGACGAAATTGGAAAAGGCGAAGAAGACGCCGCCGACCACGCCAGAGCCGATCGCGGCAATGAAGGTGAGGGCGGGAAGAATTTTCATCATCTCAGTTACTCCAGACGCCGCTGGCTGCGGTTTCGGTTGCATAGGCGAAGAAGTCTTTCGGCCGGCGGCCGAGCGCGCGCTGCACGCCGTCGGTCAACGTTTCGTTGCGGCCGTCGAGCACCTCGCTGAAGCTCGTTGAGCAGCCAGGCGAATTCCGGCGGCAGGTTGTGCGCAGCCACCGTTTCGGTGAATTGGGCATGCGAGATCCGCCGATAGCGGATGTCGCGGCCAGTGGCTTTGCCGATTTCGGCGACGGCCTGAGCAAAGCTCAGCAGACGCGGGCCGGTGAGTTCGTAAAGCTGGCCGGCATGGCCCGGCTCCGTCAGCACGGCTTCGGCGACATCGGCGATATCGTCGACATCGACGAACGGTTCGCCGACAGCGCCGACCGGCAGGGTGACTTCGCCTTCGAGTATGGATTCGATGAGGAAGCCTTCGCTGAAATTCTGCGAGAACCATGAGCAGCGCAGGATCGTCCAATCGGCACCGGAAACCTTGACCATTTCCTCGGCGCGCTGAGCCTCCGTCTCGCCGCGGCCGGAGAGCAGCACCAGCCGCTTGTTGCCGCGCTCGACGGCAAGTTTGGCCAACGCCTCGACAGTTTCGGCGGCGCCCGGCACCGCGATGTCAGGATAGTAGCTGATGTAGACGGCGCCGACGCCGTCGAGGGCCGCGCCCCAGGTGTTCTTGTCCGACCAGTCGAAGGGAGGCGTGCCTGCGCGGGAGCCGATCCGCACCGGGATCCTGCGGGCGATCAACCGTTCGGCCAGCCGCCGGCCGGTCTTGCCGGTGCCGCCCAGGATCAAAATCGGTTTCTGTGACGTGTCGGTCATCTCGATCTCCTCGTTTCTGAATATGAGTAATCCTCATGTTTGCAAAACGTGATAAACCCTCGTATTTTGTGAGTCAAGCCAGTTTCTCGAGGATCTTTCGGAGGAAGCTCATGCAAGGCAGGGTAGCCGCGAAGCTCGACCAGGAAATCGCAATGCCCCGGCGAGCGCCGACGCAGCAGCGCAGCCGCGAGCGGGTCGAGCGGATGCTTGCCGCCGCCGCGGCGCTGATCGCCGAGCAAGGCAGCGATGCCATGCGCATGGGCGAGGTGGCGGAAAGAGCAGGGGTGTCGATCGGCTCGCTCTACCAGTTCTTTCCCGACAAGCGGGCGATCGTCTGGGCGCTGGCCGAGCGCTACACCGCCGAAAGCCAGGCCTGCATCTCGGCGGCGCTGAAGGACGTCAGCGACGCCGAGGGGCTGAAGCGGGCGTTTTCGGAGCTGGTCGACATCTATTACGGGATGTTCCTGGCCGAACCGGTGATGCGCGACATCTGGTCGGGCACGCAGGCCGACAAGGCCTTGCGCGAACTCGAACTGGCCGACAGCCGGGCCAATGCCCGATTCCTCGTCGCGGTGCTGAAGCGGTTGCGTCCCGGCGCAGATACCGTGGCGATGGAGACGGCGGCGCTGCTAGTCTGGCAGATGGGCGAGGCGGTCATGCGGCTGGCGATCTCCGTCGACCGGGAGGAGGGCGACAGGCTGGTCGCGGCCTATAAGCGCATGGCGCTGCGGGAGCTGGTGGAAGGGTAGGTACAACCTGGTCGGGTTTCCCGCAGCGTCTGTGGCCAACAAAAAACCCGCCTCGGAGGCGGGTTTTTGATCTGCGACACGTTTAGAAAGGCTTAGAGGCCGAAACCTTCGAAACGCTTCTTGAACTTCGACAGGCGGCCGCCGCGGTCGAGCAGGGTCTGCTGGCCGCCGGTCCAGGCCGGGTGCGTGGTCGGGTCGATGTCGAGGTTCATCGTGTCGCCTTCCTTGCCCCAGGTCGAGCGGGTCAGGTATTCGGTGCCGTCGGTCATGACGACCTTGATGGTGTGGTAGTCGGGATGGATATCGGCCTTCATTGTCGTGTTCCTGGCTTGCCGGCGCTGGTGACGGGCCGATGGCCTGCGTCGATGCGCCCCTTTTTAAAACTCGAAGCCGCAGCTAATGAAAAGCCACGGCTTCTAAAACGGTCGGCGAGCCTATACATCAGCCGGAATTGAATCACAAGGCCGCGGCAGGCGCATATTGAAGCGCATGACGAACACGCGGCCAGAGGAAACGCTCATGGCGGATATTGGTGTCAGTGGTGACGAGCGCAGGCGCTCGGTCCGGCCGCTCAGGAACCTTTTTCCGTACGTCATGCAGTACCGCAAACTGGCGGTCGGCGCGATCATATCGCTGATCGTTGCGGCAGGGACGACGCTGGCCCTGCCGATGGCCGTGCGGCGCATGATCGATCACGGCTTCCAGGCGGCGGGCACTACCTTCATTGCCGAGTATTTCGCCGCGCTGGTGCTGATGGCGGCCGTGCTGGCGGCGGCGTCCGCCAGCCGCTACTACTTCGTCATCACGCTCGGCGAGCGGGTCGTCGCCGACATCCGCCGCGATGTCTTCTCCCATGTCACGACGCTCTCGCCGGCCTTTTTCGATCGCTCGCAGTCGGGCGAGATCGTGTCGCGGCTTGCCGCGGATACCACGCAGGTGAAGTCGGCGGTCGGCGCCACGGCATCGGTCGCGCTGCGCAATCTCATCCTCGGCGTCGGTGCCGTGGCGATGATGGTCTTCACCAGCCCAAAACTGTCCGGCCTGGTACTGGCCGCCATCCCGCTGATCGTGCTGCCGCTCGTCGCCTTCGGCCGTTCGGTGCGGCGCAAGTCGCGGCTGGCGCAGGATACGCTGGCGGAAGCCACTGCCTATGCCAGCGAGCAGATCGGCGCCGTGCGCACGCTGCAGGCCTTCACCAACGAGAAGCTGGTGACGGGGCGCTTCTCGGCCGCCGTCGAGGCCGCCTTCGAGGCGGCGCGCACGTCGGTCTTCGCCCGCTCCTTTCTCACCTTCTTCGCCATCTTCATGATCTTTTCATCGGTGGTGGCGGTGCTCTGGTTCGGCTCGCGCGACGTGCTTGCCGGCACGATGTCGGCCGGCACGCTCGGCCAGTTCCTGCTCTATTCGGTGTTCGCCGCCGGCGCACTCGGCGCGTTGTCGGAAGTGTGGAGCGAGCTGTCGCAGGCGGCGGGCGCCGCCGAGCGTCTGACCGAGATCCTGGCCGAGAAGCCCGCCATTCAGGCGCCCGCCGATCCGCAGCCGCTGCCGGCCAAGGCCAAGGGCGCGATCAGCTTTGACGATGTCTCCTTCTCCTATCCCGCGCGGCCGGACCGGGCCGCCGTGCATGGGCTGAGCTTCCAGGTGAAGCCCGGCGAGACGGTGGCGATCGTCGGTCCTTCGGGCGCGGGAAAAAGCACCGTCTTCTCGCTTATCCTGCGCTTCTACGATCCGGAGAGCGGCCGTGTCGTCATCGACGGCGTCGATCTGCGCCAGGCCGATCCGGCCGCAATCCGCCAGCGCATCGCCATCGTGGCGCAGGACGTCACCATCTTCGCGGCCAGTGCTGCCGACAATATTGGCTTCGGCCGGCCGGGCGCCAGCGATGCCGAGATCGAGGCGGCGGCAAAGGCGGCGCTTGCCGACGAATTCATCGGCAAGCTTGAAAAGGGCTATGACAGCCAGGTCGGCGAGCGCGGTGTGACGCTTTCGGGCGGCCAGCGCCAGCGCGTGGCGATCGCCCGCGCCATTCTGCGCGACGCACCGATCCTGCTGCTCGACGAGGCGACCTCGGCGCTCGACGCCGAAAGCGAAACGCTGGTGCAGACGGCGCTGGAGCGGCTGATGCGCGGCCGCACCACCATCGTGATCGCCCACCGGCTGGCGACGGTACTCAAGGCCGACCGCATCCTGGTCATGGAAGGCGGGCGCATCGTCGAGGAAGGCACCCACCAAAGCCTTGTCGCCAAGGGCGGCACCTATGCGCGGCTCGCCAAGCTGCAGTTCGAGACCGGAGCGAGCGCCTTCAAGGGCGCGGCGGAGTAGCGCCCGCCGGCAGGCGTTATCAGTCGCCGTACCGCTTGCGCAGGTGCTCGGTGAAGTAAACGGCGTTGAGCTTCTCGCCGGTGGCGCGCTCGAGCAGGTCCGGCGTCGACCAGCGCGAGCCCTGCGACCAGATCTTGTCGCGTCGCCACTCATTGATGGCGCTGAAGTCGCCCTTGGCGAGATCTCCGTCGGCTGACGGATGCTCCCTGGTCAAGGCGGCCCACTGCTGTGCCGCCATCATGGCGCCCAGGGTGTAGGACGGGAAATAGCCGAAGGCGGCGCCCGGCCAGTGCACGTCCTGCATCGGCCCGTCGGCCGGGTTGTCGATGGTCGACAGGCCGAGATAGTCGCGCATCTTGGCATCCCAGGCCTCGGGCAGGTCGGCGGCCTCCAGCCGTCCTGAGACGAGCTCCTGCTCGAGCTCGTAACGCAGGATGACATGCAGCGGATAGGTGACCTCGTCGGCGTCGACGCGGATGAAGCCGCGTTCCACATGATGGACATGCGGCAGGATGTCGTCGATCGACCAGGCTTCGCCGAGATGCTTCTCGACAACCGGCAGCGCCCAGCGCCAGAAGGCGGGGTTGCGGCCGATCTGCTTCTCCACGAACAGGCTCTGGCTCTCATGCACGGCCATGCCGCGCGCCTTGCCGAGCGGCCAGTGCGACCAGGCTTTCGGCAGATTCTGTTCGTAAAGCGCGTGGCCGGTCTCGTGCAGCACTCCCATCAGCGCCGACAGGAAATCGGAAGTCTTGTAGCGGGTGGTGATGCGCACATCGGTCGGCACGCCGCCGCAGAAGGGATGGTGCGATACCGCCAGCGAGCCATGGGTGAGGTCGAAGCCGACCGCCGCCATCATGGCAAGACCAAGCTCGCGCTGCTTCTCGACGGCGTAGCTGCCGGAGAGCGGCTTGAGTGCGTGCTTCGCCAGCCGCGCATCCTGCATCGCCAGCGCATGCGGCAGGAAATCCTTGAGGAAAGCCTTCAGCTCGACAAACACCGGCGTGATGTCGGCGGCGCGGTTGCCGGGATCGTACTGCTCCATCAGCGCGTCATAGGGGGCGAGGCCGAGCGCCTCGGCGCGCAGCGCCGCTTCTTCCCGCACCAGCGTCACGACGCCTTCCAGTGCCGGCAGGAAGCCCGCCCAGTCATTCTTGGCGCGCAGGTCGCGCCAGAGCTGCTCGGAGCGCATGCGCGCCGTCGTCTGGCGCTCGACAAATTCGACCGGCAGGCAGGTGAGGTTGGTATATTGGCGGCGCAGTTCCCTCACCGCAGCCTGCTGCTCGTCGTTCAGCGGTTCGGCTTCGGCGGCGGCGATCCAGTCGCCGATCTCCGGTGCGGTAGCCTGGGCGTGCAGCATGCCGGCCAAGGCCGACATCGCCTCGGCGCGCTTCTCGCCGCCGCCAACCGCCATGTGGGTCGCCTCATCGGCGCCGAGAATGGCCAGCGCATGTTCCAGCGCTTCGAGCCTATGGCCGAGCTGATCGAGTTTTTGGAAGGACATGGAGGGTTTCCGGCTGCAAAGGGGTTGGCGCGAAAAGATACCAAGGCGCGCAGCTTGGCAACCCTGATCCGCCCGTTCCGGATCAGCCCATCTTGCCTTGCAACAGCGCTGCGTGATCAAGGTTGGGGCCAACGAGCGGAGGGGACAATGATCGGCAATATCCTGACCGGGCTGGTGGCGCTGATCCACTGCTACATCGTCTATCTGGAGATGGTGCTGTGGGACACGCCGCGCGGCCACAAGGCGTTCAACCTCAAGCCGGACTTCGCCAGCGCCTCGAAAGTGCTCGCCGCCAACCAGGGGCTCTATAACGGCTTTCTTGCTACAGGCCTGATCTGGGGGCTCTATCTCGGCACCGGTAGGTTCCAGATCAAGATGTTCTTCCTGCTTTGCGTTGCCGTCGCCGGCCTCTATGGCGGGGCGACCGTCGGCCGCAAGGTCCTGTTCGTCCAGACGCTGCCTGCGGTGCTTGCCATTATCGCGCTTTGGCTCGGCCGGTGACTGAAAAAAGGACGCCCTCGGGCCAGGTCCCTCGGGCGCCAGATCGTCCCTTCCTGGTCTCGAAACGGCAGTCGCGGCCCGAAACCGCTCAGCCGTTCGGATAGTGACCGCCGTCGGCGCCGTCGCCCATCAGGAAGCCGCTGCCGGTATCGGTTCTCAGCTTCTGGTCGACATTGTCGAGACGGCGCAGCAGATCGTGATATTGCGCAGCCGGAATCCTGCCGTGATCCGAAGCGGCTACGTGCTCGGCCACCTGGCTGATGTGCGCGGCGCGCATATGCAGTTGCTGCGCTTCCGAGGCCGAGATGTCGTTTGCTTGCCGCGCGTCGGCGATGCCCTGATCCACACCCTGGACCTGCTCGATCAGGCTGGTCACCCGCGGTCCGGTGAAGTCGGTTGGATCGGTTGCGTCGAGAGCGCCCTTGTGATGTCCGGCGGCGTAGGCGCCGGCGAGCGGAGCGGCAATCAGAATCGCGGCGAGAGTTGCAGTCTTGAGAGATGTCAAAGCGCGCATGACGGCGCGTCCTCCTGCTGGGGAAGGAGCGGCCATCCCGCTCTGCTTCCGAGCTAGTGGGCCGTCCGGTTCCGTCGCGTCGCGATGGGAGGCATCGCCGGCGGTTCCCGGCCCTGCGCAGCAAATTAGGGCCTCCAAGTCGCCGAGTGTAATTAAAAAAAGATAATGTTTTCAGGCCTTGCCGGCGAGCTTCTGCGCGCTAGAGTTGAGCCTGCGAACAAATTCGCGTGAGTTCGCGTGATGCCGGATCAACGTTCGGTGAGCTTCAGTTCAATTCGGCGATTCTTGCTGCGCGCCTCATCCGTGTCGGCCGGATCGAGCGGCTGGAATTCGCCGAAGCCGGCGGCTACCAGCCGGTTCGCCGGCACGCCGTTCTCGATCAGGAACTTCACCACCGAGGTCGCACGGGCGGTCGACAGCTCCCAGTTGTCGCGATAGCGGCCGGTGCCGGACAAGGGCTTGTTGTCGGTGTGGCCATCGACGCGCAGCACCCAGCTGATCTCGGGCGGGATTTCCCTCTGCAGCTCGATGACGGCATCGGCGAGCTTCTTCATCTCGACCTTGCCGGCATCGTTGATCTCGTCGGAGCCGGTCGGGAACAGCACTTCCGACTGGAAGACGAAGCGGTCGCCGACGATGCGGATGTTCTCGCGGTCGGCGAGGATCTCGCGCAGTCGGCCGAAGAAATCGGAACGGTAGCGGTTGAGCTCCTGGACGCGCTGCGCCAGCGCCACGTTCAGGCGGCGGCCGAGATCGGCAATCTTGGTGTTGGACTCGCGGTCGCGCTGCTCGGACACGTTGAGCGCGTCCTCGAGCGCCGCGATCTGCTTGCGCAGTGCGGCGATCTGCTGGTTGAGGATCTCGACCTGGCTCAGCGCTTGCTGGCTGATCTGGCGCTGGTTGCTGAGTTCGCCGGACAGCGCGTCTGCCCGCTTGTTGGCCGCGTCGCCGGCGCCGGCACCCTGCTCCAGCAATTGCTGAAGACGGCTCTTTTCCGCCTCCGCCGCCGACAGCGAGGCCTGCAGATTGGCGAGCGTATCTTCCTTGTCCTGGCTGTTCGAGCGCTCCAGCGCCAGCAACTGCGTCAGCTCGTTGATCTGCGAGTTGAGGCGGCTGAGCACCGTGTCCTTGCCGGAGATTTCGCGGCTGAGCAGGAATTGCGCCAACACGAAGACCGTCAGCAGGAACATGATGGCGAGCAGAAGCGTCGACAGCGCGTCGACGAAGCCGGGCCAGTAGTCGATGCGGCGATCGGCGCGCCGCCTTGCCAGCGCCACGTCAGTGCACTCCGGTCTTCTTCAGGGCGTCAGCGATCTTTTCCAGCGTGTTGCGCATCGCCTTCTGTTCGTCCGACTGCGCCTCGACCCAGTCGCGCATGATCTGCTGTTCGGAGCGCATGTTCTTGACCAGTCCGGAAATGCCGTCCGCCAGGTTGGCCATGGCGGTGGCGACGCGCGGGTTGGAGCCGCCGCCGTTTTCCTGCAGGCTGCGCAGCCGTTCCGACAGCAGGCGGATCTCCTCCGACGGCTCGGCGCGCGCCGATTCCGACACGACGATATCGGACGAGAGATCGGTGACCGAGGACAGCCAGTTCTCGAGCTCGGTGTAGAAGCGGGTCTGGGCGCGGCCCGCCTGCAGGTCGAGGAAGCCGAGCACCAGCGAGCCGGAGAGGCCGAACAGCGAGGACGAGAAGGCCGTGCCCATGCCGGCGAGCGGCGCCGAGAGGCCCTGCTTGAGCGCGTCGAGTACGGCGGCGGCATCGCCGCTGCCGGGGTCGAGCGCCTCGATCGTCTCGCGGATTGAGGCGATGGTGTTGAGCAGGCCCCAGAAGGTGCCGAGCAGGCCGAGAAACACCAGCAGTCCGACAAGATAGCGCGAGGTGTCGCGGCTTTCATCGAGGCGCGTGGCGATGGAATCGAGCATGGTGCGCATCGAAGAGGTCGAGAAGGCGATCGTCGACGAGCGGCCGATCATCGCCTTCATCGGCGCCAGGAGCACCGGCTCGGTGGTCTCGGAGCCGGCGCGGAAGGAGTTGACCCAGCGCACCTCTCTGAACAGCCGGCCGACCTGGGCGAAGGCGAGCAGGATGCCGACGGCGAGCACGCCGATGATCAGCCCGTTGAGGCCGGGATTGCTGGAGAAGGCGGAGGAGATCTGGCGGGTGAGGATGGCGGCGATGAAGGCGACGATGACCAGGAAGATCACCATCGTGAGCAGGAAGACCTGCGGGCTCGACAGTTTGTGTGGATCGTAGACCAGGACATCCGAGCGCCTGCCGAAGGATCTGAGAAAAGCCATCCGTGCCCCGTTTCCGATGCCACCCGCCGCAGAATTGCCGCGACTCTAAACGGAATTGTGACCAAATTGAATGGTGCTTGACAATATCGCCCCGCGCGGGTCGTTTCAAAAACGGCTGATGACCAGACAGTCGACCATGGCGGCCAGGTGCAGCCCGGCGCCGGTGACGACGAAGCCATGCCAGACGGCATTGTGGAAGCGCAGGCCTTTCCAGGCAAAGAAGATGACGCCCAATGAATAGACGATGCCGCCCGCGACCAGCAGCATGACGGAGGCAGGCGGCAGCGTCGCGGCCAGCGGTCCGGCGAGCACGACGCCGCTCCAGCCGATGGCGAGATAGAAGAGGATCGCCAGCCGGTCGTAGCGCCCGGGCAGGAACATCTTGATGGCGATGCCCATTGCCGCCGCGCTCCACACGATAACGATCATCGGCAGGGCAAGCGCGGACGTGTGGAGCTGGGCCAGGAAAGGCGTGTAGGTGGCGGCGATCAGCAGATAGATCGCGGCATGGTCGAAGCGGCGCAGGATCCACTTCGCCGGCCACGAAATCGGCCACAAATTATAGGCCAGCGATACCGACAGCACGGTGAGCAGCGACACAACGTAGAAGACGGCGGCGACATACTCACCCGGGCCGGAATGGAAGGCGGCTAAAGCCAGGAAGGCAGAGCCGGCGGCGATCGCCAGCACGATGCCCACAGCATGGACGATGCCATCGGCGATCATCTCGGCGCGCGAATAGTGCCAGCGGCCGACAAAGGGGATTTCGATCGTTGTATTTGCGCGAGCGTCGTTCATGAATGATCCTGCAACCATAATCTGGGCAGTCGCGGATCAGTATTTCAAGCTTCGGTTGCGGTTTTGCGACGAGCGCGCTGCGCGTCCTTTCGACGCGCAAAGGAGGCTGCAGCCCTTTGATTTGCGCTTATCCGTTCCGAACCGGAGGTCAGCGAAATCGATTCCCGATTTCGGGGTGATGCGATAGGGGCGCTTCAGCGCGCAGCCAGCGGCTTCTTTACCGTCTTCAAGAGGGCGCGTTGGATAAGCTCGTTGCCGGCGACGATGGAGCCGGCCTCCAGCATGTCCTGCCCGCCATCCATATCCGAAACGAAGCCGCCCGCTTCACGGATGAGCAGGGCGCCGGCGGCGATGTCCCAGGCCGAAAGGCCGGTTTCCCAAAACCCGTCCATGCGGCCGGCCGCGACATAGGCGAGATCGAGCGAGGCTGAGCCAAGGCGGCGGACGCCGGAGACCTCGGCCATGACATTGCGCAACTCGATCAGGAAATTGCCGTGCTGGCCGCGCCCAAGATGCGGCACGCCGCAGCCGATCACGGCATCGGTGAGCTTGGCGCGTCCGGCGACGCGCAGCCGGCGGTCGTTCATGAAGGCGCCGCCGCCGCGCTCGGTGGTATAGAGCTCATCCATGGCCGGATTGTAGACGACACCGGCGACGATCTGGCCCTGGCGCTCGAGCGCGATCGAGACCGCGAAGAGCGGGATGCCGTGGAGGAAGTTGGTAGTGCCGTCGAGCGGGTCGACGATCCAGCGATGCTGGCCGTCCTCGCCGTCGACGGCGCCGCGCTCCTCCATCAGGAAGGCGTAGCCCGGCCGCGCCTTCGACAGTTCGGTAAAGACGATCTCTTCGGCCTTGCGGTCGGCCTGGCTGACATAGTCGCCAGGCCCCTTCATCGAGACCTGCAGGTTCTGCACCTCGCCGAAATCGCGCGACAGCGACCGGCCGGCCTTCATCGCGGCCTGGACCATGACATTGAGGAGAGCGGAACGCGCCATTCTTCTTCTTCCTGTGTTGGCCGTTTTATTCTGCGCGACGCACGTAAGTGATCTCGTTGGTGTCGACGATGATGCGCTCGCCGGCCGAGATGAAGGGCGGCACCAGGACGCGGACACCGTTTTCCAGCACTGCAGGCTTGTAAGAGGACGCCGCCGTCTGGCCCTTCACCACGGGGTCGGCCTCGGTGATGGTCAGCGTCACCTGGTCGGGCAGCGAGATGCCGATCGGCCGCTCCTCGTAGAGCTGGACCGTGACCATCATGCCGTCCTGCAGGAAGGCGGCGCGCTCGCCGACGAAATCCTTGTTCAGTTCGAGCTGCTCGTAGCTTTCGGTGTCCATGAAAACCAGCGCGTCGCCCTGCTCGTAGAGGAAGGAGAAATCCTTCATCTCCAGCCGGATCTGCTCGACGGTCTCGGCCGAGCGGAAGCGCTCGTTGAGCTTGGTGCCGTTGATCAGGTTCTTCAGCTCGACCTGGTTGTAGGCGCCGCCCTTGCCGGGCTTCACGGTGTTGGTCTTGACCGCGACCCAGAGGCCGCCGTCATGCTCGATGACATAGCCGGGACGGATTTCGCTGCCACTGATCTTGGCCATGTTGAACTGATCCGGAATGAGATTTTTGGCGCGGAGCGCGCTTTGGCGCCTCCAAGACCACAAATCGCATTGAGTGGCAAGGGAGGCGTCGCGAACGCTCATGGAGATGGCCGCTGCCGTGAGCCGTCTTTTCAGGGCAGCCGGTTCGCCCTCTGCAGCGCCTGCTTGGTCTGACCGTCGTCGAGGCCCTGCAGGAAATCGTCCATCTGCGGGTCGATCAACCCGGCGCGCCGGGCGACGATATACCAGGCTCCGGCCAGGATCAGATCGGGGTCGGTACCGATGCCGCCCATATAGAGTTTGGCGAGGCGGTTCTGGGCGGCGACATTGCCGCCTTCGGCCGCGCGCCTCATCCAGGCAAAGCCCGATTTCAGGTCGCGATCGCCGCCGCGCCCCTCGATCATCCATGCGGCGAGGTCAAGTTGCGCGGTGTCGTAGTTCTGCCGGGCGGCCTGCGCCAGCAGGGTGCGTGCCTTGGCGTCGTCGCGCGGTTTGCCGCCGGCGCCGTTGGCGTAGATTTGCGCCATCGCATATTCGGCGTCGGCAAGGCCGGTACTGGCGGCGCGCTCATAATACACAGCCGCCTTGGCGATGCCGGCATCGCCCGGATCCTGCTGGACGAGCAATTGGGCGAAGTTGAACTGGGCCAGGCGGTTGCCCGCCTCGGCGGCGGCCTGCATCAGCGCATAGGCTTCCTTGGCGTCCTTCTTCACATAGCGTCCGTCGAGCAGCATCAGCGCATATTGGAACTGCGCCTCCGGCACGCCCTGCTCGGCGGCGAGCCCATACCATTTCGCGGCCTCTGCCGCGTTGAGTGGCACGCCCAGCCCACGCGACAGGATCTCGGCGACCAGTGTCTGCGCCGCGGGGTCGCCGTTCTTGGCCCGCACCATGGCAAGGTTGTAGGCGGTCTTATAGAGGCCGCGCTGGAAGGCGCCGTAGGCGGCGTCGGGGAGCTTGGCGCCGAAGCGATCGGGATTGATGGTATCGGCCGATGGCGGTTGAAGCGTTGCCGGCTGTGGCAGCGGTGTTTCGATCGGCTTATCGGCATGGGCCGCGCCAGTATTCGGGGCGGCAGCATTCGGGGCGCCGGTATTTGGGGCGCTTAAATTCGGAATGCTTGTATTCGAGGCGCCGCTAGCAGGGGCGCTTGTATCCGGCGCGCCCGTGTCGGGTGTGGTCGTGTCCGGTCTGGGCTGCGGCACCGGCGGGGTCTCGGCGGCCAGCGCAGCGGCCGCCTGGATCGTCAAGGCAGCGGCCAACGCCGCGAAGGAAAGCCGGGGCCAGCGCACGTCAGTCCTCGAAGCGCGGCGCGATTTGGTCGAGCAGCGCGTTGGCCGCGGCGACCGCCGCGCGCGGATCGAGTCCGTCGGCGAAGACGGCGCTGGAGAGCGCCACGAACTCGGCGCCGGTGGCTGCTACCGTTTCCACCGACGCAAGCTCGGAGCCGGCCATGACGATGCAAGGAATCTGGATCATCTGCGCCCACCATTCACCGAGAGCGAGATTGCGGTGGTGCGGCTCGGGCTTGTTGTCATAGCCGAAGCGGCCGAAGAACATGTAGTCGGGCCGCTCCTCGCCGAGCTCCAGCGCCTCGTCGCGGGTCTTGGCGCCGCCCGCGCCGACCATCATCCTGTCGGCCAAGCGCTTAATCGTTTCGGCCAGTTCCTGGCGGTTTGCCTCGACATGGATGCCATCGGCATGGACGCGGCCGGCGATGCGGCTGTCGCCGGCGATGATGACGGCGACGCCGGCGGCCTGCGCGATCGGCACGATCTTCTCGGCGAAGGCCTGGAAGGCGGCGTCATCCATGCCGTTTTCGGGCAGGATCAGCGAGGCGACGTCGCCGCCGTCGAAGGCGGTGCAGATGTGCTCGGGAGTCACAAGCGGCGGCGCGATCAGCACGATTCGGCAGCGATTGGGCGGGGTTGCTTCATTCATCGGTCTTCGATCCCGGTTTTCGCCTATGCCGGGCGAACATGGTGGCATTGCGGCATAGAGCAAAGCGTCCGGCTTGAACAGGAGGCGGGCGAAGATCGCCGCTGAAAAGCGTCGCGGCAGCAGCGGCTTGCGCAATCTTCAAGGACTGACAGACGGCCTGTTGAAGCTGCTGATGGACGCTAACGAAACGACCGCTAGGTTAGCAAGCGAAAGCACGGGAAGAGCATGGCGCAAAATATCTACGACAAGGCCGATTTCTTCGAAGGCTACAGCCGTCTGCATCGTTCGGTGGAAGGGTTGGACGGCGCGCCCGAGTGGCCGGTTCTGCGCGCCATGCTGCCGAAGGTGGGTGGTCTAAGCATCGTCGATCTCGGTTGCGGCTTCGGCTGGTTCTGCCGCTGGGCGCGGGCGCAGGGAGCCAAGCAGGTTCTGGGCCTCGACCTGTCGGAAAGGATGCTCGCCCGAGCACGCGCCGCCGGCTCCGACGAAGCCATAGCCTATGAGCGCGTCGACCTCGACGAGCTGAGCCTGCCGAAGGCGCGCTTCGACCTCGCCTATAGCTCGCTTGCCCTGCATTATGTCAGCGATGCCGCGCGGCTGTTCGCGACGGTTTACCAGGCCCTGGTCCCTGGCGGGTTCTTCGTCTTCTCGACGGAGCATCCGATCTTCATGGCTCCAAGCAATCCGGGCTGGTCCGTGGACGCCGCAGGAAGGAACGTCTGGCCCGTCGATCAGTATCTGGTGGAAGGGCCGCGCACGACCGACTGGTTCTCCGAGGGCGTGGTGAAGCACCACCGCACACTCGGCACCACGCTCAACAACCTGATCCAGGCCGGGTTCACCATCGGCCGCGTGGAGGAATTCTGTCCAACTGAAGGGCAGATCGCCGCCAGGCCTGAACTGGCCAAAGAGGTCGAGCGGCCGATGTTTCTTCTGGTTCAGGCGCGGCGATGAGAGGTCGCCGGCATCGCCGGCGCGGGTGCGTCAAAGATCCAGCTTGTAGCCGATGTGGCTCGGCTTGAAGCCGACCCGTTCGTAGAAGCGGTGCGCGTCGAGCCGGCTCTTGTTGGTCGTCAGTTGCACCACCCTGCAGCCGCGCTCGCGGCATCTTTCGATCGCCCATTCCAGCAGGCTATGCCCGAGCCCCTCTCCGCGCCGGCTCGCCGCGACGCGCACCGCCTCGATCTGGCCGCGCCAAGCGCCCTGCAACGACAGGCCTGGGATAAAACTGATCTGCAAGGTGCCGATGACTTCGGCGCCGTCCGTCATCACCGCCAGGAAATGGTTCGGGTTGCCGTCTATGGTCGCGAAGGCGTCCTGATAGGCTTGCGCCAAAGGCACGCTTGCATTCTCGCGGGCGCGGCCAAGCGCGTCATCGGCAAGCATCGCGACGATCGCCGCAAGATCGGCTTTGTCCGCGCGGCGGATCAGGACTTCGCTCATCGTCAAACCTCATGCTGGGCGGGTGACCTTATGCATGGCCCGCCGCCAGCCGCAAACTCGGCAGGCTGGATTACGGACAGTTGATCGCGCCGACCGGCTGGCGGAGCGCTTCGGCTATCGCGGTCTTTCGCTTTCTGGTCTATTGCAAGTCTCCCGCCATCCTCCAGCCGTTTCTTGTCGCCGTATCTCCCATGTCAGGCCTGCTCAGCGATCCCTGGTTCTATGCCGCCGCCATTCCGGCGGTCATCCTCGTCGGCCTGTCGAAGGGCGGCTTCGGCGGCGCCGTAGGCTTCGTCGGCGTGCCGCTGATGGCGCTGGCCATCCCGCCGGTGCAGGCGGCGGCCATCCTGCTGCCGATCCTTTGCCTGATGGACATCGTTTCGGTGTGGACATGGTGGGGCGTCTATGATCGCAAGATGCTGGTCGACATGATGCCCGGCGCCGTCATCGGCATCGGCCTCGGCTGGCTGACGGCGGCCCTGGTGACGGAGGAAATGGTGCGGCTGATCGTCGGCGCGGTCGCGCTGGTCTTCGTCCTGCGCTGGATCTATCTGCAGTTTCGCCACGGCGCCGACCACGAGGTGGAGCCGAACCGCATCGCTGCGGCGTTCTGGGGCATCGTTGCGGGCTTCACCAGCTTCGTCGCCCATGTCGGCGGCCCGCCCTTCCAGGTCTACGCGCTGCCGATCCGGCTCGACCCGAAGGTGCTGTCAGGGACGGCGGCGATCTTCTTCGCCGCTACCAACGCGCTGAAGCTCATTCCCTATTTCGCGCTTGGCCAGTTCGACAGCGCCAATCTCACCGCATCGTTTGCGCTGATGCCGCTGGCGCCGCTTTCCACCATCGCCGGCGCCTGGCTGGTGCGCCGCATGCGGCCGGAGGTGTTTTATCCGTTCACATACGCGACGGTGGCGGTGGTGGCGCTCAAGCTGCTCTGGGATGGTATTGCGGGCCTGATGTGATGGGCAGGGCGGCGCACCGGCGCCGCCCGCTACAGAAGGATCAAGCGGCGCTCGGCACCAGCTGGCGGCCGCCGCCAAGCGCAAGCGCTGCGCCGGACGCGATCACCAGCACCATGCCGGCGAGGATGCCGATGTCGTGAAGCGTAGGCTTCAGCACCATGTCGGCGATGATCACCAGCATCACCGCGTAGTCGAAACGCGCCCAGCGCATCATGCGCTGGCCGATGGCGAGAACCGCCGGCGTCACGCCTTCCTTGGCGACCATGGCCCCCATCCGCTCGCCGGTCGGCTTGAAAACGAGCATGCCGATCGAGAAGGTCGTGGCGTAGCCGACAAGGCCGATGATGATCCACAGGTCGGAAAAGCCAACCCAGAAGCCGCACATGATCAGGCCGAAAATCAGGGTGAGCATCGACATCGGCGCGAAGAAGCGGCCGCCGAGCTCGCCGCTCGCCCGCATCGCTTGCAGCTTGTCCTGGATGTTGCCGGCGCGCTCGGCGAGCACGCCGAGCAGGAACAGGACGAAGCCGCCGCCGACCCACAGGATGGCCGAGACGACGTGAAGGAATTTGACGATCGAATACCAGTCCATGGTGTGCTCCTGCATTTCTTGATCGGTGACGGCGTCGACTGCGCCAGCCCAGAGGAGCGGGCGTTTAGCGCGGAGCGTGTTTCGAAACGATGTCGCGGCGGCGGGGCCGATGTTTCGGCGCCACCATATGCATCCAGGGCTTGATGGCGCGGGAGGAGTCGGGCCGTCCCGTTCCGGCACAGGAAAAGTCCGTTCGCTTGAAAATTCCGCGCGGCGTTAAGGCTTCATTAAGCTTTACAGGCGTTTACTAGGACCATCCAGTTTGTCTGGATTCTTACCGAGTGGTTGGAGCCACTTTGTTTGACGCCTCCCTGTTAAACTCCTGAGAGCCGCCTTATCCGCGGCTCTTTTTTTGCCCGTTGGCCGCCGGCGGGCAGCGCGCCTCGGCGTTAACCGTTTGTTAAACATGCGCTTGCCTTCATGGGCATCGAAGCGCATTTTCAAGCCTCAGTCGTTTAAGGGTGCAGGCCGTATCGGCAAGGATGCCGAATCGGCTTGCGGCAGTGCAGGGGCGTATCGATGAACGAGCCTTCGAAGGGCAGCGCGAAAACCATAAAGCTCGCGGAGCGCCGGGTTTTCTCCCAATCCTTCAAGCCGCTTTACCAGGAGGGCATGGGCCTGGTCGAACAGGCGGCCGAATATCTTGACGGCAAAGGCAGGCTCGAAGCCAAGAAGCTGTCGCGCACGGCGGCGACGCTCTATGCGGCCGAATCGATGCGTCTTACCACGAGGCTGATGCAGGTCGCCTCCTGGCTGCTTTTGCAGCGCGCGGCCAATTCCGGCGAGATGACCCGCGACCAGGTCGCCTCGGAAAAATCCAAGGTGCGGCTCGATACCGCCTCCGCGCATGACGAGGCGCTGGGCTGGAGCGAATTGCCAAAGGACTTCCTGGACCTGGTGAGCCGGTCGCTGCGCCTGCAGGCGCTGGTGAAGCGCATGGACGAGGAGATCTACGGCGGCGCCATGCACGACACGCCGGCCGCCGGCCGCCGCGCCAACCCGGTCTCCGATCAGATCAGCCTGCTGAACACGGCCTTCGCCCGCGGCTAACAGGCTGCTCCAAAATTCGCTCTGATGGCCATCTGGCGCCGTTTCTTGCGCGTCCGGTGCTCGCATACCAAAGCACGCTCCGCACCGGTTTTCGAGAACGCCGCCTTAGGACTCATCGGATCGAATTCTGAAGCAGCCCATCCCCGGCACAGGCTGTTTCTGGTTTGTTCACAATTCACTGGCATCGCCATGCGCCGAGGTTAGACTTGGCGCATGGGGGAAGCGATTCGCATCATCGGCATCGATCCGGGCCTGAGGCGCACCGGCTGGGGCATCGTCGAGAGCCTCGGCAATTCGCTGCGCTTCGTCGCCTCCGGCACCGTGCGTTCCGACGACAAGGCGCCTCTCGCAACGAGGCTCTGCCAATTGCATGATGGGCTCGCCGAAGTGCTGCACCAGGCCATGCCGCACGAGGCGGCGATCGAGCAGACCTTCGTCAACAAGGATGCCACAGCAACGCTGAAGCTCGGCCAGGCGCGCGGCATCGCCATGCTGGTGCCGGCGCGCGCCGGGCTGGCGGTAGCGGAATACGCGCCCAACGCGGTCAAGAAGGCGGTGATCGGCGTCGGTCACGGCGAGAAGAAGCAGATCCATATGATGGTGAAAGTGCTGATGCCGAAAGCGGTGTTCGAGACCGACGATGCCGCCGATGCCCTGGCCATCGCCATATGTCATGCGCATCACCGTCAAAGCGTCGCCTACCGAATGGCGGCGCTGGCCGGGTAGTGTTCTTGACTTGTTCTCATTTGCGCAGTAAGTAATACCTTCGGAGTATTACCATGCGTGTGACCACCAAAGGGCAAGTCACGATCCCCAAACAAATAAGGGACCACTTGGGCATAGGCCCGGGTTCGGAGGTCCAGTTCGTGGCTACGGACGAGGGCGCCCGGCTTGTCGCCGTCAACGAAAACATTTCGGAGGAGGAAGCTGCCCGCAAATTCAAAGAGGTCCTCGGCAAGATGGAGGGGACGCTGGATTTGGGCGGCATGACGACGGACGAGTACATGGAGTGGTTGAGGGGACCACGTGAAAATCTCGACGTTGATTGACACAAACGTGCTCATTGACGTCTGGGGTCCGGCTGGGCCGCTGACGGAATGGTCTTCGTCCGCGATTATCTCCTGCCGACGCGATGGCGCGTTGGTCATCAACAGCATCGTCTGGTCCGAGCTTGCTCCCCTTGTTGCTTCCGAAGCAATGCTGAGGAAAGCAGCCGAGAGGCTTGAAATGGATCGCGAGTTTTTGCCCTGGGAAGCCGCATTCTTGGCTGGGGTGGCACATTCCCGTTATCGGCGGGCCGGCGGTGTTCGAGAGCGGACCTTGCCGGATTTTTTCATTGGTGCTCATGCGGCCGTTGCTGGTCACCGCCTATTGACGCGCGACGCTCCTCGCTATCGCAGCTATTTTCCCGACCTCGAAATCGTCTCTCCGGAAACGCATCCATGAAGGCCAGGACATGATCGGCAAGCTGAAGGGCACGCTGGATGAGATCGACGAGGATTCCTGCGTCGTGGACGTGCACGGCGTCGGCTATGTCGTCCATTGCTCGGCTCGCACGCTTGCCGCGCTGCCGTCCCCCGGCGAGGCGGTGGTGCTGTTCATCGAGACCTATGTGCGCGAGGACATGATCCGGCTATACGGCTTTCAGACCCCGCTCGAGCGCGAGTGGTTCCGCCTTTTGATGAACAATGTGCAGGGCGTCGGCGCCAAGGTGGCGCTGGCCGTGCTGTCGACGCTGGCGCCGCCCGACCTCGCCAATGCGATCGCGTTGCGCGACATCGCCATGGTGTCGCGCGCACCGGGCGTCGGCAAGAAGGTGGCCGAGCGCATCGTCACCGAATTGCGCACCAAGGCGCCGGCCTATGCGGGCGCCGCCACCGGCACGATCGGCCTCAAGCAGGAGCTTGGCGAAGGCGTGGCGGCAGCACCCATCACCGACGCGGTCTCGGCGCTGGTCAATCTCGGCTATTCGCGCGACATCGCCGCCAATGCGGTGGCCACGGCCCTAAAGTCGGCCGGCGAAGGGGCGGACGCCTCGAAGCTGATCCGCTTCGGCCTGAAGGAACTGGCGCGGTGAGGCGGCGCTTGTCCCGGTCCTTGCCGTATGCAAGGAAGACCGCATGAGCCTTTCGCCCCGTCTCATTGCCCCCGACAAGCGCGGCGAGGATGCCGACCAGAGCTTGCGGCCGCAGTCGCTTGACGAGTTCGTCGGCCAGGCTGCGGCGCGTGCCAATCTCAAGGTCTTCGTCGATGCCGCCAAGAGCCGCGGCGAGGCGCTCGACCATGTGCTGTTCGTCGGCCCGCCGGGGCTCGGCAAGACGACGCTGGCGCAGATCATGGCGCGTGAGCTCGGCGTCAATTTCCGCTCGACGTCGGGGCCGGTCATCGCCAAGGCCGGCGACCTTGCGGCGCTGCTCACCAATCTCGAGGAGCGCGACGTGCTCTTCATCGACGAGATCCACCGGCTCAATCCGGCGGTGGAAGAAATCCTCTACCCGGCGATGGAGGATTTCCAGCTTGACCTCATCATCGGCGAGGGGCCGGCGGCGCGCTCGGTCAAGATCGATCTTGCCCGCTTCACGCTGGTTGCGGCGACAACCCGGCTCGGACTTTTGACGAATCCTCTGCGCGACCGTTTCGGCATCCCGGTCAGGCTCAATTTCTACACGGTCGAGGAGCTGGAGCAGATCGTGCGCCGCGGCGCCCGCATCCTCTCGATGCCGCTCGGTGACGACGGCGCGCTGGAGATCGCGCGCCGCGCTCGCGGCACGCCGCGCATTGCCGGACGTCTGTTGCGCCGGGTGCGAGACTTCGCCTCCGTCGCCGGAAACGGCCATGTCGATAAACGCATTGCCGACGAGGCGCTGACCAGGCTGGAAGTCGACGGGCTCGGCCTCGACGCGCTCGACCGCCGGTATCTCTCGATGATCGCCCGCAACTTCGGCGGCGGACCGGTCGGCATCGAGACGATCGCGGCTGGGCTGTCGGAACCGCGCGACGCCATCGAGGACATCATCGAGCCCTATCTGATCCAGCAGGGGTTCATCCAGCGCACGCCGCGCGGCCGCGTGCTGACCGCCAATGCCTGGCGGCATCTCGGCCTTGAAGCACCGAAAGACCTCGCGCAGCAGCAGATCAGCCTGTTCCAGGAAGAGTAACGGACATTTGTTCGTCGGACGCGCCTTGAAGGGCTTCCTGCGCGAAATCTCCCCAGCTCCGCCAAGCTGAAGGCACAATTGCAGCCTCTAAGGCAGCTTGACGCATTTCCGAGGGTCGGGGCTGACCGATGATCACCAGACGTGGCTTTCTGCGCCTCATCGGCGGATCGTTCCTGTCCATGGTGTCGTTGAGCGCCTATGCGGTCGGCATTGAGCCGATGCTGCTCGCCCATGTGAAACGCTATTCGCTGACGCCGCCGCACTGGCCCGCAGGCCTCAAGCTGCGCGTCGCAGCACTGGCCGACATTCATGCCTGTCATCCCTGGATGACCTCGGAGCGGATCGCCTCGCTCGTCGAAAGGACGAATGCCCTGCAGCCAGACCTGATCGTGCTGCTCGGCGACTATGTCGATGGAATGCGGCTGGTCACGGCCGAAGTGTCTGCACCGGAGTGGGCCGCCGCTTTGTCAGGGCTGAAGGCGCCGCTCGGCGTGCTCTCGATCCTCGGCAATCACGACTGGTGGCACGATCATGCGGCGCAACTGGCCATGGCCGGGCCAACGGCCGCGCGCAAGGCACTGGAGAGCGTCGGCATCCCGGTGCTGGAAAACGACGTGATGCGGCTGGAGAAGGACGGGCAGGGCTTCTGGATCGCTGGACTCGCGGACCAACTGGCAATCCGGCCGAGCAAAGCCCTGGGCCGCCACGGCTTCAAGGGCCTGGACGACCTCGGCGGGACGCTTGCCAAGGTGCAAGGCGACGAGCCGATCATCCTGCTCGCGCATGAGCCGGACATCTTTCCGAAAGTGCCCTGGCGGGTTTCGCTGACGCTTTCGGGCCACACCCATGGCGGGCAGGTGCGGCTGTTCGGCTATTCGCCGGTCGTGCCGTCCGACTTCGGCAACCGCTACGCTTATGGCCATGTCGTCGAGAACGATCGCAACCTGATCGTTTCCGGCGGGCTCGGCTTCAGCATCATGCCGGTGCGGTTCGGCATGCCGCCGGAGATCCTGCAGATCGATCTCGGGTAGCTCCAGTATTTTTCACGCGGACGGAAAACCGCGCAGGCGCCTAGCGCCAGCTGCCCCGCCATCAAGGCTTGATCATCCCGCCCAACAGTGCCATCCGGTTCTCGCGCCAAACACCTGCCTGTTCGGGCCTGAATAAGGAAAGCGCGATGGACGATCATGGTGAATCCGCAGCGCTCAGCGCCGGGCTCTCGGGGGCGCTGACGCAATCCGGCCATCGCCTGATGGCCCGCGTCTACTATGCCGACACCGATTTCTCCGGCGTCGTCTACCATGCGCGCTATCTCGAATTCTTCGAACGTGGGCGCTCGGACTATCTCAGGCTCGCCGGCGTCCATCACACCGAGCTTGCCGATGGCAAGCATGGCGAGCGCATCGTCTGGGTGGTGCGGCGCATGGAGATCGACTTCCGTTCGCCGGCCCGCATGGACGACATCCTCACCATCGACACGCGCACCGAGGACATTTCGGGCGCCCGCATCTTCATGGCGCAGCAGTTGAGGCGTGGCGGCGAGGTGCTGGTCGAAGCGAAGGTCGAGGCGGCGATCATCGGCGAGAACGGCCGCCCGCGCAGATTTCCGAAGGAATGGGTCGCGGCCTTTATGCCGAGGGCGAGCGACTGATCACCGCGAACCGGCTTCGGCCGAATCCCTGTCACGCAGGAGTTGCCCGTTCTGGGACAACGACATGCACCAAAACATCTAAAGCGCGTCGCCCGGACCCGCTTCAGCGCGATGTGCACTGATCGGCCGCGTCCAGCATGGCGCCGGCCGGGTGGGCGCGGCAATGCGCCACGCTTCATATCCTAACCCATCCTTAACCATAACGGTTCATGAAGGAATTGGTGAAGATTGGCGCAATTCGTGTGCCTTCCTTTCACCAAGATTTGCCCCGAAAACGCCGCGAAACGGTGCATTCGGGGCTTGTCCCGCGAGCTTCAGGCTTCGCGCGATCGGACCAAAGGGATGCCATGGGCCAGCCGTCAGCGATGCCCGGAAAAATCTTAAGGACGTAGTCATGGAAAACATCGCACTCGCCGACCCGGGCGCGCATTTGTCGATATGGGCCTTGTTCATGCAGGCCGGCTGGGTGGTCAAATTGGTCATGATCGGGTTGCTGTGCGCCTCGATCTGGACCTGGGCAATCATCATCGACAAGCTTGTCGCCTATAGCCGTATGCGGATGGCGCTCAACCGCTTCGAGCAGGTGTTCTGGTCGGGACAGTCGCTCGAGGAGCTCTACCGCACGCTCGCCGACCGCAAGACCACCGGCATGGGCGCGATCTTCGTGGCCGCCATGCGCGAATGGAAGAAGAGCTTCGAGAAGGGCGCCAAATCGGCGCTGGCATTGCAGACTCGCATCGACAAGGCGATGGATCTCGCGCTGACCCGCGAGATGGAAAGGCTGGAGGGTCGGCTCGGCTTCCTCGCCACCACGGGTTCGGCCGCGCCATTCATCGGCTTGTTCGGCACCGTCATCGGAATCATGACCTCCTTCCAGGCGATCGCCGCCTCGAAGAACACCAGCCTGTCGGTCGTGGCGCCCGGCATCGCGGAAGCGCTGCTGGCGACGGCCATCGGCCTGCTCGCGGCCATTCCGGCCGTCATCGCCTACAACAAGCTGTCATCGGATGCGAACAAGCTCGCCGTGCGCATGGAAGGGTTTGCGGATGAGTTCTCCGCCATACTCTCGCGCCAAATCGATGAAAAAGTCGCGCAGAAGGCCTGAGGTACGATCATGGGTATGTCTGCTGCTAGCGCAGGTGGCATAGGGCGAGGCGGACGCGGCCACCGGCGGCGCGGTCGTCATCATGCCCTGATGTCGGAAATCAACGTCACGCCGATGGTCGACGTGATGCTGGTGCTGCTGATCATCTTCATGGTCGCGGCGCCGCTGCTCACCGTCGGTGTGCCGATCGACCTGCCGGAGACGAAAGCCAAGGCGATGAACGCCGACACGCAGCCGATCCAAATCTCGATCGGCCCTTCCGGCGAGATTCACCTGCAGGAAACCGAAATCCCTCAGGAAGAGCTGGTCGCCAAGCTGCAGGCGATTTCCAAGACCGGCTATGACGAGCGCATCTACATCCGCGGCGACAAAGCGACCAGTTACGGCACCGCGCTGAAGGTGATGGGCCTCATCCAGAACGCCGGCTACAAGAACATCGGCCTGATCTCGCTGCAGGAACAGGACCAGTAGACGGCAAATGCGGACCGGCCTCACCTCCTCGGTGATCTTGCATGCGGTGGCGCTGGCCTTCGGGCTGTTCACGCTGTCCTCGCCGCCCGCCATGCCGGCTTCCGACGTGGAGTCCGTCGCGGTCGACATCGTGCCGATGGAAGCGATCGCGCAGACGCTGCAGGGCGACAAGAAAGCGGTCATGCATGACAAGCCGGCGCCGCTGCCGACCAAGCGCCCGGATATCGTCCCCGACGCGCAGAAGGTCGGCGAGAACAGCGTCGACACCGACAAGCCGGTAACCGACGAGGCCAAGCCGAAGCCGGTCGAGAAGACATCCGCGCCGCCCCCGGCGCCGACGCCGACCGAGAAGCCGGCGGTCGAGGACGTGCCGAAGCCGCAGGAAAAGCCGAAGCCGACCCCGGCGACCGAAGTCGCGCCGACGCCGACACCTAAGGAAGAGGTCAAGCCCGAGCCGGTCAAGCAGACGGAGCCGAAGCCGACACCCGCCAAGGAGCCGACGCCAGCACCGCCGAAGGACACGACCGCCGCCATCCAGAAGGAAGAGGTCAAGCCGGACGCCGTCGCCGAGGCGATCGCCAAGGAGCAGCCGACCGAGGAGGCTAAGCTTCCGGACTCGGCACCCGCCCCTGCAGCGCGGCCGAAGCCGCAGCCCGCTCCCGCCGAAAGCGCCAAGGCGCCGGAACGCAAGGACGCGGAAAAGCCGGTGAAGGAAGCTTCCTCGAAGCCGAAGTCGGATGAAAAGCAGTTCAACGCCGACGAGATTTCAGCACTTCTGGACAAGCAGAAGCCGTCCGGTGGCGGCGCCAAGCGCTCCACCCAGCAGTCGTCGCTCGGCGGCGAGAAGGATCAGGGCCAGAAGCTGTCCAAATCCGAGCAAGGCGCGCTCGAAGCTCAGCTCGGCGGCTGCTGGACCTTGCCCGTTGGACTGGAAGGTTCGGAGAACTTCGTCGTCGTGGTCCGGTTCAATCTCGATACCAACGGCAAGCTCGACGGCCGCCCGTCGGTCGAGCAGTCGAGCGGCAACCGGCAGTTCGACGAAAGCGCAGTGCGCGCGGTTCAAAAATGCGACGTGGCCGGCCTGCAGGTTCCCGCCGGCAAGCAGGATATTTGGAACGACATCCGGGTCACCTTCGACCCAAGGGAGATGCTTGGCCTGTAGGCCTTGCGTCCGAACCACCAAAGAAGAGAAGCGAGAAGACATGAGATCTTTCCTCAAGCCGCTCCTGACGATTGCAGCCATGGCGCTGGGCATGACGACCGCCGCCACTTTGCCGGCCTGGTCGCTCGTCGAGCTCAACGTCAACAAGGGCAATGTCGAGCCGCTGCCGATCGCCATCACTGACTTCCAGTCCAATGGTGAGCTTGGCGCCCAGATCACGGAGATCGTCACGGCCGACCTCAAGCGCTCCGGCCTGTTCGCGCCGATCGACAAGAGCGCTTTCATCGAGAAGATCTCCGGCCCGGACGCCACGCCGCGGTTCGACGACTGGAAGGTGATCAATGCGCAGGCGCTGGTCACCGGCAGCGTCGGCAAGGAAGCCGACGGCCGCATCCGCGCCCAGTACCGGCTATGGGACACCTTTGCCGGCCAGCAGATGGCCGGGGAGCAGTTCTTCGCCAATGACGCCAATACCAGGCGCGTCGCCCATATCATCGCCGATGCGATCTACGAGCGGCTGACCGGAGAGAAGGGGTATTTCGACACGCGCGTCGTCTTCGTCGACGAATCCGGCGCCAAGAACGCGCGCAAGAAGCGTCTTGCCATCATGGACCAGGACGGCGCCAACGTGCGCTACCTGTCGGACGGCCGTTCGATCGTGCTGACGCCGCGCTTCTCGCCGAACCGGCAGGAAATCACCTACATGTCCTATGAGAGCGGACAGCCGAAGGTGTATCTGCTGCAGATCGAGACCGGACAGCGCGAGCTGGTCGGCAATTTCCCCGGCATGACGTTCGCGCCGCGCTTTTCGCCCGATGGCCAGAAGGTGATCATGAGCCTGCTGCGCGATGACGGCAACTCCAACATCTTCGCCATGGATCTGAGAAGCCGTTCGACCACGCGGCTCACCGACTCGACCGCCATCGACACCTCGCCCTCCTATTCGCCCGACGGCTCGCAGATCGTCTTCACCTCCGACCGCGGCGGCGGCAGCGGCCGCTCGCAGATCTACGTCATGGGCGCGGACGGCTCCAACCCGCACCGCATCTCGTTCGGCGACGGCGTCTATTCCACGCCGGTGTGGTCGCCGCGCGGCGACCTCATCGCCTTTACCAAGCAGTCGGGCGGCGAGTTCCAGATCGGCGTCATGAAGACCGATGGTTCGGGCGAGCGCATCCTGTCCTCCGGCTTCCAGCAGGAGGGGCCGACCTGGGCGCCGAACGGTCGCGTGCTGATGTTCTTCCGCGACTCCGCCGGCGGGCCGAAGCTGGTCACGGTCGATCTTACCGGCCGCAACGAGCAGCAGATCCCGACCTCGAACTTCGCCTCGGATCCGGCCTGGTCGCCGTTGCTGGAGTAGGCAGAGGAACGGAAGAATTTAGGAACGGCGAACTGACGAACTGAGGAAAATGGAGGACCGGGGGCGCTTGTAAATCTCAGAGAGAAGCTGGCTTAATTTCTTCCTTCAATTCCTCAGTTCTTCAGTTCCTCAATTCCCCTTTTTTCATGTTTTGGCCGCATTTCCGCCTACGGTCGCCGCGCATTGTGAGCCTAGCTAAATCGGCCGAGGACGGCGGCTCGAAACGAAAAATTAACCGTGTTTCTTGAATGCCGGTTAACCCAAACGTGGTTACTGGGTGATCAACGAAATCACTCGAATGCGAAGGAGAGGCGGCATGGGCCGTATCGCAGCACTTACCAGAAATCCGGCGATGATCGCGCTGGTGGCGGCTCTGGCCATCACCGGCTGCGCCTCGAAGAAGACGCCGAACAGCGCCGCCGATCTCGGCCTCAACGGCGCCGGCTCTGCCACGCCCGGCTCGGCGCAGGACTTCACCGTCAACATCGGCGACCGCATCTTCTTCGACACCGACTCCTCGTCGATCCGCGCCGACGCGCAGACGACGCTGTCGCGCCAGGCGCAGTGGCTCAACCAGTACAGGCAGTATGCCATCGTCATCGAAGGCCATGCCGACGAGCGCGGCACGCGCGAGTACAATCTGGCGCTGGGCGCCCGCCGCGCCGCTGCCACCCGCGACTTCCTGGTTTCGAAGGGCGTCGCGGCCAACCGTCTGAAGACGATCTCCTACGGCAAGGAACGCCCGGTCGCCGTCTGCGACGACATCTCGTGCTGGTCGCAGAACCGCCGCGCCGTCACCACGCTCTCGGGCGCCGGTTCCTGACGCGCCGCGCCGGAAATCGATATCGATTTTCGGAAACGCTCATAAGCGCCACAGCGTCCTTGGCGCGTCTGACGACGCGCGGCGCTGTGGGCGGCAAAAATACAACATCGCTGAACGAAAGGCGGCCTCCGAGCCGCCTTTTTCATATGCGACAGCTTGAAACAAAATTTGGCCGAAGTCTCGCGTCCTGCTAAGAGCGCGAGGGCGCTTTATCCCCCTCCGATTTGGAAAGGCGCATCGGGCCAACAGATTTTCACGGCGAGAGACATAATGCATTTCAGAACGGTCATGAGCGGCACGCTTGCGCTGCTGCTCCTATCAAGCATCGCAGGCGTCGCAGCCCCGGCGGACAGCGGGCAAGCCTCGAACAGCGGCTTCACTTTCCATCTGCCGACGCTGGGCATTTTCGGCGACAAGAAGAAGACCGAGCAGGCGCAAGTCGCCCAGCAGGACGGCGCCGGCATGACCGGTCTGGAGGATCAGATCCGCCAGATGAACGGCAAGCTTGAGGAACTCAATTTCCAGATCCTGCAAATGCAGGAGCAGATGCGCAAGCAGCAGGAGGACAACGAGTTCCGCTTCCAGCAGCTCGAAGGCGGCTCGCAGGGCGCGAAGCCAACCGGCCAGAAGAAGTCGGAGGCCGCGCCGCAGGACGGCAGCAGCGGCAACACGAATATGGGCGATGCTGGCGCCGGCGACAGCGGCACCGACACCAACGTCGCAACGGCTCCGGCGACGCAAGCTCCGGCCGGCTCGGCTCCGCAGGACGGCGGCGGCAAGAGCGTCGGCGACGTCATCGTCGAGTCTCAGACCGGCGACCCGGGCAAGTTGATCACCGGCGCGCCGCCGAAGACCTTCGGCACCATTACCGTCGACAAGAACGGCAATGTCGTCAATGCCGACCCCGCCCCGCAGGCGGGCTCGCAGACGGAAGCTCCCGCGGCTACGGCAAACGCGCCTGCCGCGGAGACCGGCAGCAAGGCTGGCAAAGGCAAGTCCGGCGGCACGGTCATGGCCTCGCTGCCCTCGACCAACAATCCGGACGAACTCTACCGCAACTCCTACCAGTTCATCCTGTCGGGCGACTATCCCACCGCCGAGCAGGGGTTCCGCGACCATATCTCGCGCTTCCCCAAGGACGCCAAGGCAGCGGACGCGCATTACTGGCTGGGCGAATCCCTGCTTGGCCAGCAAAAATATCGCGACGCGGCGGAGGTTTTCCTGGCCGCCAGCAAGGATTATCCGAAGGCCAAGAAGGCGCCCGACATGCTGCTCAAGCTCGGCGTATCGCTGGTCGGCCTCAAGCAGAACGACGTGGCCTGCGCCACTTTCAACGAGATCGGCAAGCGCTACCCGGATGTTTCCGGCACGCTGAAGGAACGCATCAAGCAGGAAAAGGCGCTGGCCTCGTGCTAGCTTGCGTGTCGTTGTCCCAGAATCGGGACCGCTTGTGGACGACGCGCAGTGATGTTCGGTACCGAGACTGACCTTTCGGATCGCCTTTTCCAAGACTTCGACTTCTCCCACGGCGCCGTTGCGGCCGTGTCCGGCGGCAGCGACTCGACCGCCCTTCTCCATCTGCTCAAGCACCACCTCGACCGTACCCTGCCCGCGGCAAGGCTGCTTGCGGTGACGATCGATCATGATCTCAGACCAAGCTCGGCAGCCGAAGCGCAAGCTGTCGCCCGGCTTTGCGCCGAGCACGGCATCGCGCATCGCACGCTCGTCTGGTCCGGCCGCAAGCCATCGACCGGCTTGCCGGCCGCCGCGCGCGAGGCGCGCTACCGGCTGCTGGCCGAGGCAGCCGAAGGGGAAGGCATCCGCACGGCGGTGACCGGACATACCGCCGACGACCAGGCCGAGACCGTGCTGATGCGGCAAGTTCGTGAAGAGGAGGCCCGCGACGAGGATCCACGCGACGGCCGCGGGCTCGCCGGCATGGCGCCCGCCACGCTCTACGATTGGCGAGTCTGGATCGCCCGCCCGCTGCTCGCCACGCGCCGCGCGGCATTGCGGGAGATGCTGAAGCGTCGCGGCATCGGCTGGACCGAGGATCCGACCAATGTCGACCGGCGCTTCGAGCGGCCGCGCCTGCGCATCTCGCTTGCAGGCAGAGACGGCGAGGCGCGTTTCAAGGAAGCAATCGCGAAGGCCGGACAGGCAGCCGCCGAGCGCGAGAACCTCGGCCAGCGTGCGGCGGCGCTGATCGGCGCCTTCGCTAGCCAGCCGGCTCCGGGGCTCATCCGCCTCGATCGCGATTTCGCAAGTGGTGAGGACAGCGAAGCTGCCGTCTATGCATTTCGCATCCTGCTCGCCACGGTCGGTGGCGTCTCGTTCCTTGTCGACGAGGCGCGTTGCCGGGCGCTGTTCGAGCATCTGCGGTCGGGGATGGTTTGCGCCACATTGTCGCGGACGGTGGTCGACGCGCGCCGCACCGGCATCTTCCTTCACCGCGAGGCCCGCAATCTGCCCGCGGTCCCGGCTGCGGATCAGGCCCTATGGGACGGTCGGCGGAGGATCACATTGAGCGACAGGCCGAGCGGGTTGGTGATCGCGCCAGCAGGTCCCGGCGCCGCCAAGCGATTTACCCCGGAAGGCGACGTTCCGGCGAGCTTGCTGCGCAAGGCGCTGGCCGCCGAGCCCGCGCTGTGGCGCGGCGGCGAACGCCTTGATTTGGCTGGCGGTGATGCCGCGCCGGCGGCGACGGCGATCGTTCCTGCGGTGTCGCCCTTCACCCGCTTCCTGCCGTCCTTCGATCTCCGGCCCGCTGCCGCCGTCGCCGCGCTGATCGGCGCGCCGCCGCTGCCGCCCTCGCCTTTTCGCGGCCATGATCCCGGCGGAGCATGGGCGAAAGCTTAACCGAGGCATGCTGTTCTGCTTGGCAAGGGGAGACGCTCTCCCTATGTTAGGCCCAAGCCTCCAATCACCATCGTGGGTCCGCGCGCGGACGCCAACAGGACAATAGATGAATCCGAATTATCGCAACCTCGCGCTCTGGGCGATCATAGCGGTCCTGCTCATCGCCCTGTTCAATCTTTTCCAGACGCCGCAGACGCGCGGCGCTTCGAGCGAGATTGCCTATTCGCAGTTCCTGCAGGATGTCTCTTCCGGCCGGGTCAAGAGCGTGACGATCGCCGGCGCCCGTATCTCGGGCAACTATACGGACAACGCCAACGGCTTCCAGACCTATTCGCCGGGCGATCCGTCGCTGGTCTCCAGGCTGCAGGACAAGAACGTCACCATCAATGCGCGGCCTGAAAGCGACGGTTCGAACTCGCTGTTCGGCTATCTGATCTCGTGGCTGCCGATGATCCTGATCCTCGGCGTGTGGATATTCTTCATGCGCCAGATGCAGTCCGGCTCCGGCCGCGCCATGGGCTTCGGCAAGTCGAAGGCGAAGTTGCTCACCGAGGCGCATGGCCGCGTCACCTTCCAGGACGTCGCCGGCGTCGACGAAGCCAAGGAGGACCTGGAGGAGATCGTCGAGTTCCTGCGCGATCCGCAGAAGTTCCAGCGGCTCGGCGGCAAGATCCCGCGCGGCGTGCTGCTGGTCGGCCCTCCCGGAACCGGCAAGACGCTGCTCGCCCGCTCCGTCGCAGGCGAGGCCAACGTGCCGTTCTTCACCATCTCCGGCTCGGATTTCGTCGAGATGTTCGTCGGCGTCGGCGCAAGCCGGGTGCGCGACATGTTCGACCAGGCCAAGAAGAACGCCCCCTGCATCATCTTCATCGACGAAATCGACGCCGTCGGCCGCCATCGCGGCGCCGGCCTCGGCGGCGGCAATGACGAGCGCGAGCAGACGCTGAACCAGCTGCTGGTCGAGATGGACGGCTTCGAGTCCAACGAAAGCATCATCCTGATCGCCGCCACCAACCGGCCCGACGTGCTCGACCCGGCGCTGCTCAGGCCGGGCCGCTTCGACCGCCAGGTGGTCGTGCCCAACCCCGACATCGTCGGCCGCGAGAAGATCCTCAAGGTGCATGTGCGCAACGTGCCGCTGGCGCCCAATGTCGACCTCAAGGTCATCGCGCGCGGCACGCCCGGCTTCTCCGGCGCCGACCTGATGAACCTGGTCAACGAATCCGCGCTGATGGCGGCGCGTCGCAACAAGCGGCTTGTCACCATGGCCGAGTTCGAGGACGCCAAGGACAAGATCATGATGGGCGCCGAGCGCCGCTCGTCGGCGATGACGCAGGCCGAGAAGGAGCTGACCGCCTATCACGAGGCAGGCCACGCCATCCTGGCGCTCAACGTGCCGACGGCCGATCCGCTGCACAAGGCGACCATCATCCCGCGCGGCCGCGCGCTCGGCATGGTCATGCAGCTGCCGGAAGGCGACCGCTATTCGATGAGCTACAAATACATGATCTCGAGGCTGGCGATCATGATGGGCGGCCGCGTCGCCGAGGAGTTCAAGTTCGGCAAGGAGAACATCACCTCCGGCGCCTCCTCCGACATCGAGCAGGCGACCAAGCTGGCGCGCGCCATGGTCACGCGCTGGGGCTTCTCCGACAAGCTCGGCCATGTCGCCTATGGCGACAACCAGGAAGAGGTCTTCCTCGGCCATTCGGTGGCGCGCCAGCAGAACATCTCGGAAGAGACCGCGCAGATCATCGACGCCGAGGTGCGCCGGCTGATCGACGATGCCTATTCCACCGCCAAGACCGTGCTGACCAAGAAGAAGAAGGACTGGATCGCGCTGGCCGAAGGGCTGCTCGAATACGAGACCCTGACCGGCGAGGAGATCAAGCAGCTGATCGCCGGCCACAAGCCCGCCCGAGACCTTGGCGACGACACGCCGCCCAGCCGCGGCTCGGCCGTGCCGAAAGCCGGCACCGGCGGCCGTCGCAAGAAGGGCCCCGAGCCCGAAGGCGGCATGGAGCCGCAGCCGCAGGGCTAAGGCTCGATCGAAAACGAAACATAAAAAACGACGCCGCGGCTCAGACCGCGGCGTTTTTGTTTGGGAGGTCACAGACGATTGGCGAGTCGCTCGCGGACCGCACCAGCAAGATCGGCGTCCGGCGCAAGCGCCAATCTTCCTTCTGGCTGATCACGCTTCTGGCCTCGCATGGCACCCCGAACCTCCCGCGCAAACGCACGAAACTGTTCGCGATGTCTTCGCACACCCGTTCGCGATGTCCTCAGCCCATATAGGGGGAGATTGGTAGCTTCGCCGGCGGGGGTTCTTTTGCGGCGCCGATATGCCTCTTTAAGCGCGTCCAACGAAAAGGCCCGCGCATCTCGCGATGCGCGGGCCTTTGTCTTGGAGGTAAGCGCTGAGCGATCAGCTCTTCAGCTTGGCGTTGCAGAGGCTGTAGAAGCCGCCGCCCTTCTGGATCCACCGCAGGCCGTTCAGCGTGTCGGCGTCCTTGTTGGCATAGTACTGCTCGAGGCAGGTGTGCATGCGGGCCTTGGCCGGCGTCTCGTTGGCGAATTTCGGCGAGATGGCGGTCGGGAAGGTCACGCCCTTCGGCGCAGCGACGCTGGGTTTTGCCGGTTCCTTGGTGAAAGTCGCCTCGGTCGGAGCCGGCACGGTGTCGTCGTCGTCGCCGGCGCCGCATTCGGCCTTGCGGAAGTCGTTCCACTTCATGCCGTTGAGCTTGTTGGCGGTCTTGGCAGCCTGGTACTTGCTGCTGCATTCGGCCATGGTCAGACCCTTGGCCGAACCACCGTCAGCGGCAGCGGTGGAAGTCTTGCTGGCGGCAGGATTGGCGGCCGCCGCGGCAGTGGCGCCGGGGCCGCATTCAGCCTTGCGGAAATCGTTCCACTTCATGCCGTTCAGCGTGCCGGCCGCCTTCGCGGCCTGATACTTGGTGCTGCATTCCTTTGCGGTCAGGCCCTTGGCTGTGTCGTCCGAGGCAGCTGCCGACTTTGCCTTCTTGGTGTCAGAAGCCTTGGTCTCGGTCGCAGACTTGGTCTCGGTCGCCGCCTTGGTGTCGGTCGCCGCCTTGGTGTCGGTCGCGGCGGAAGCGTCGCTGCCGCACTGGGCCTTGCGAAACTGGTTCCAGGTCTGGCCGTTGAGCGTTCCGGCGTCCTTGGCTGCGTTGTACTTGGTGCTGCACTCGGCCATGGTCAGGGCGTTGGCCGGCGCCGCCAGGAACAGGGTTGCGAGGGCGATGCCCGTCAATGTTGCAAGTCTATGAATAAGCATGGCGTTATTCTCCCTTGCTGCGCCAAATGGTCTCTATACCAAATCAATAGCTCTCAACTTCGGGCTGCGCCAGATGCTTCCCGCGCGGATGCCCTCACAAACTGTGTTCCTGCCGACAGGGTGCTAAATTGCTGGCGCTCGGTTCGAGCAAATAAGGTTTTTCCAACCGTGTCGGGCGGAAAAGCTGTCCGGGCTTTTATATTCCCGTTACAACGAGAGGTCGTGGCAGGCTGCCGAATCACTTGACCCGTCTGCGACAATGATTTTCTAAGGAATGGTAATATATAATCACGAAACGTGATGATCGGATGCGGCCCAATTGTGGCAATACGGACGGCTGAAACCGACGGGGACTTTGGCAGGTATGGCAGGGCAGTATTTCGGCACCGACGGCATTCGCGGACGCGCCAACAAGTTTCCCATGACGGCCGAGGTGGCCATGCGGGTGGGTATGGCCGCCGGCCTTTCTTTCCAGCGGGGCAACCATCGGCACCGCGTCGTGCTCGGGAAGGACACGCGGCTTTCCGGCTACATGATCGAGAACGCGATGGTGTCGGGCCTGTGCGCCGCCGGCATGGACGTGTTCCTGCTCGGGCCGATTCCGACACCGGCGGTCGCCATGCTGGTGCGCTCGCTGCGCGCCGACATCGGGGTGATGATCTCGGCCTCGCATAACCCTTATTACGACAACGGCATCAAGCTGTTCGGCCCCGACGGCTATAAGCTCTCCGACGAGATCGAGGAGCGCATCGAAGGCATGCTCGACAAGGACATCGAGTTGTCGCTTGCCGATTCCGACGGGCTGGGGCGCGCCAAGCGCGTCGACGGCGTCCACGACCGCTATATCGAATTCGCCAAGCGCACGCTACCGCGCTCGATGTCGCTTTCCGGGCTTCGGATCGTCGTCGACTGCGCGAACGGCGCCTCCTACAAGGTGGCGCCGGAGGCGCTGTGGGAGCTCGGCGCCGAGGTAGTCGCCATCAATGTCGAGCCGAACGGCTTCAACATCAACAAGGAGTGCGGCTCGACCCATCCGGCCGGCCTGCAGAAGAAGGTGCACGAGGTGCGCGCCGATATCGGCATCGCGCTCGACGGCGACGCCGACCGTGTGGTCATCGTCGACGAGAACGGCGCCATCGTCGACGGCGACCAGATCATGGCGCTGATCGCCGAGTCCTGGCACCAGAGCGGGCGGCTGGCCGGCGGCGGCGTCGTCTCGACGGTGATGTCCAATCTCGGTCTCGAGCGTTTCCTTGGCGACATGAAGCTGCAGCTGCACCGCACCAAGGTCGGCGACCGCTATGTCGTCGAGCACATGCGCGCGCATGGCCTCAATGTCGGTGGGGAGCAGTCCGGCCATATCGTGCTGTCCGATTTCTCGACCACCGGCGACGGCCTGGTTTCGGCGCTGCAGGTGCTGGCCTGCATCAAGCGGCAGAACCGGCCTGTCAGCGAGCTGTCGAAAAAGTTCGAGCCGGTGCCTCAGCTTCTGAAGAACGTCCGCATCTCCGGCGGCAAGCCGCTGGAGGAGGCGCCGGTCAAGGCAGCCATCGAGGAAGGGCGCAACCGCCTGGGCAAGGCCGGCCGCCTCGTTATCCGGCCGTCCGGCACCGAGCCGCTCATCCGCGTCATGGCCGAAGGCGACGATCCGCAGCTGGTCGAGGCCGTCGTCAACGAGATCGTCGGTATCATTTCGGATACCCGCAGCGCCGCCTGATCGCCGCCGCAAACCGGACGATCGCACCTGCAAGCCCGCCGCCAGGCGGGCTTTTTCGCGCGCGCGCAACACCCCCGGACAACGGAATACCCTCTAAAATTGTAGGCATTCGTGGTTAATCGGTACGGTTAAACGGCTTTTAACCTTTGCAATTCATTATCCACGCCGAGGTTCATCTTCGGGCGATGTCGTCCCGAGGCTTCTTAGGGGTGACAGCATGTTCGATACCGCAAGAATGGCACTGTTTGCCGCGCTGTTGGCGGGAGTGGCCGGGCCGGCCCTCGCCGCCGACCTCGGGGAACCACCACCGGTGGAGGAAGCTCCGCCGCCGCTGGTCGAGGCTCAACCGATCGACGTCGGCGGCTGGTATATTCGCGGCGACATCGACTACCACAAGTCGACCTTGCGCGGCATCGACTACATTACATACGGGCCACCGCCCGGCACCAACGATTTCGATTTCGGCAAGCTGAAGGGCGGCTTCTCGCTCGGCGGCGGCGTCGGCTACAAGATCAACGATTACTTCCGGACCGATCTAACGGCCGACTATTGGTTCAAGTCGGACTTCAACGGCCAGACCTCGGACCTCGTCACGACATCAACCGAGGTGTCAAGGATGAGCGCGTTGCTGCTGTTGGCCAATGCCTATGTCGATATCGGCACCTATCACGGCATCACGCCTTACGTCGGCGCCGGCATCGGCGGCGCGCACGTCAAGTGGGACACGGTCCACGACCCGAACACCACAGAAACCAACCCGGGTTCGTCCAACTGGCGCTTCGCCTATGCGCTCATGGCCGGCGCTTCCTACTGCCTGACCGACAGGGTGATCCTCGACGCTGGCTACCGCTTCACTCACATCCAGGGCGGGCGCATGTTCGAGTTCGATTCGACGAGTTCCGGGCCGGGGTTCGACCACGGCATCAACACGCATGAGGTGCGCGGCGGTCTGCGCTACCAGTTTGGCGGCAACAATGGGTGCGCTACACCGGTGGCCTACCAGCCTGAGCCGGAGCCGATCTACACCAAGTAGCCGCTTCGAGATCCTGAAATTCTGCCGATCGCCCGGCGCCAGCCGGGCGATTTTCTTTTGTGGGTGGCCGGTAAAACAGCATCGAAATCAATTCGGTAACTCCCTGTTATCCTTAACCGGCACTTAACCACTATGGTTAACAATGCTCCTGAAACGGCAGCTGTGCTCGCGTTCGCGACTGGTGCCAATCTCAGGAGCCGGGGACCATGACATCAAAATCGCGTATCGCACTGGCGCTCGCCGCAATCGTGCTGATGCCGGCGACACAGGCGGTGTCGGCCGACTACGATCCGCCGATCTATGTCGACCAGGCGCCGGACTATCAGCCGGTCGAGGTAGGCTCCGGGTGGTACCTCCGCGGCGACGTCGGCTACGCTTTCAGCCACCCGTTCAAGCATGAGGAAACCTCGTCGGGACCGCTCAACAGCTTCAGCGATGAGTCCAGCTTGTTCAGCGGCAGCATCGGCATGGGCTATCACGTCAACGACTACCTGCGGGTCGAGTTGAACGGTGGAATCCTGCCGACCGACAAATTCGCCGCCCATGACAGACTGGGAGCCACCTGCGACGGGCACACGCTTGTGGACGACGGTTTCGGAACGATCAATTCCGTTGCGACCAGCCAGGCCTGCGACCTTTCCGACAACGCTTCCAACAAGGGCTACAGCATCATGGCCAATGGCTATGTAGACCTGGGCACCTATGTCGGGCTTACGCCCTATATCGGCGGCGGGATCGGGCTCGCCTACAACAAATACTACAGAAGCATCGGCGCGCGCGACTGCGTGGAGGTTCCTACGAACAGCGCCGGCACCGGCGGATTTTTCTGCGACGATCCGGCCGGCTATGAAGGGCAGACCGATACTGCGGCAAAGTTCAATCTGGCCTATTCCATCGGCGCAGGGCTCTCTTACCAGGTCACGAAGAACGTTTCGGTCGATCTCGGCTACGAATACTTTTCCGTCCCAGCGGCGAAATACGTCGCCTATGATGGTGGCGCTTTCAATATCCGCAAGGGCATTGACTATCAGACGGTCAAGCTCGGGCTGCGCTACGATCTTTGGTGAGCGAGGGAACTCGGAAATTGCCGCCGGCGGATCGAGCGATCCGCCGTTCTTTTTCGTTTCCGGCGCGTGGTGCCGTGAGACAAATATCCCGACAGCGACAAAAACTTTGCTCTTGACGCCGAAAGCCTGAAAGCATATCGCCGTCCGTGGGCCACCCCTCCCCAACGAGGGGCCACTATCTGGAAGGATAGACCACGATGACGACGTTTACCAAGCCCGGACTCCGTCCGGCAAACCCCAATTTCTCCTCAGGTCCCTGTGCAAAACGCCCCGGCTGGTCGGTCGAGGCGCTGGAAGCTGCTGCGCTCGGACGCTCCCACCGCGCCAAGATCGGCAAGGGCAAGCTCGAACAGGCGATCGAGCTGACGCGCGAAATCCTCAAGGTCCCGGCCGGCTACCGGATCGGCATCGTGCCGGCATCCGATACCGGCGCGGTCGAGATGGCACTGTGGTCGCTGCTTGGCGAGCGCGGCGTCGACATGGTCGCCTGGGAAAGTTTCGGTTCCGGCTGGGTGACCGATGTCGTCAAGCAGCTCAAGCTCGCCGATGTGCGCAAGTTCGAGGCCGGCTACGGCGTGTTGCCGGATCTGACGCAGATCGATTTCGATCGCGACGTGGTCTTCACCTGGAACGGCACGACCTCCGGCGTGCGCGTGCCGGACGGCGATTTCATTCCGACCGACCGCAAGGGTCTCACCATCTGCGACGCCACCTCGGCGGCGTTCGCGCAGCGGCTCGACTTCGATAAACTCGACGTCGTCACCTTCTCCTGGCAGAAGGTGCTGGGCGGCGAGGGCGCGCACGGCATGCTGATCCTCAGCCCGCGCGCCGTCGAGCGGCTGGAAACCTACAAGCCGGCCTGGCCGCTTCCGAAGATCTTCCGCCTGACTTCCGGCGGCAAGCTGATCGAGGGCATCTTTAAGGGCGAGACCATCAACACGCCGTCGATGCTGTGCGTCGAGGACTATCTCGATGCGCTTCAATGGGCGAAGTCGATCGGCGGCCTGGAAGCGCTGATCGCCCGCGCCGAGGCCAACGCCGCGGTGCTGGACCGGTTCGTGGCCAGGTCGTCGTGGCTCGGCCATCTGGCCGTCGATCCGGCGACGCGCTCGAACACTTCCGTGTGCCTGTCCTTCACCGATCCGGACGTGGCGGCGCTCGATGCCGAGGGTCAGGCGGCTTTCGCCAAGGGTATCGTCTCGGCGCTCGACAGGGAAGGTGTCGCCTACGACATCGGCTCCTACCGCGATGCGCCGCCCGGCCTTCGCATCTGGTGCGGCGCGACCGTCGAGACCTCCGATCTCGAAGCACTGCTGCCCTGGCTCGACTGGGCCTTCGCCATGCAGAAGGCGTCGCTGAAAGCGGCCGCCTGAGTCATTCGCGGCGGCCTTCGGGCCGCCGATCCCAAACGGATCAATCCCATTCTTCAAGGAGGCCGCCATGGCGCCCCGCGTTCTCGTCTCGGATAAACTTTCAACCACCGCCGTGCAGATCTTCAAGGACCGCGGCATCGAGGTCGACTACCTGCCCGATCTCGGCAAGGACAAGGAAAAGCTTCTCGAAGTGATCGGCCAGTATGACGGCCTCGCCATCCGCTCGGCGACCAAGGTCACCGAGAAGCTGATCAATGCCGCCACCAGGCTCAAGGTCGTCGGCCGCGCCGGCATCGGCGTCGACAATGTCGACATTCCGGCGGCGAGCCGCAAGGGCATCATCGTGATGAACACGCCCTTCGGCAACTCGATCACCACGGCCGAGCATGCCGTTGCGATGATCTTCGCGCTGGCGCGCCAAATCCCGGAGGCCAACGCCTCGACCCATGCGGGAAAATGGGAGAAGAACCGCTTCATGGGCGTCGAGATCACCGGCAAGACGCTGGGCGTGATCGGCTGCGGCAATATCGGCTCGATCGTCGCGACGCGCGGCGTCGGCCTGAAGATGCATGTCGTGGCTTTCGATCCGTTCCTGTCGGACAGCCGCGCTGAAGAGCTCGGCGTCGAGAAGGTCGAGCTCGACGAGCTTTTCGCGCGCGCCGACTTCATAACCTTGCACACGCCGCTGACCGACAAGACGCGCAACATCATCGATGCGGCCGCGATCGCCAAGATGAAGGACGGCGTGCGCATCATCAATTGCGCGCGCGGCGGGCTGGTCGTCGAGGCCGACCTGGTCGCGGCACTGAAGAGCGGCAAGGTGGCCGGCGCCGGCGTCGATGTTTTCGAGGCCGAGCCGGCGGAGAACAATCCGCTGTTCGGCATGCAGAATGTCGTGGCAACCCCGCATCTCGGCGCCTCGACCACCGAGGCGCAGGAGAACGTTGCGCTGCAAGTGGCCGAGCAGATGGCCGATTACCTGATCAAGGGCGCCGTTTCCAACGCCATCAACATGCCCTCGATCACCGCCGAGGAAGCGCCGCGACTGAAACCCTTCGTCAAGCTGGCCGAGGTGCTCGGCGCCTTTGTCGGCCAGGTCACCGAAGATCCGATCAAGGAGGTGGAGATCCTGTTCGACGGCTCGACCGCGACGATGAACACGCGCGCGCTGGTCAGCGCCACTCTTGCCGGCCTGATCCGGCCGCAGGTCTCCGACGTCAACATGGTGTCGGCGCCGATCATGGTGAAGGAGCGCGGCATTATCGTCGCCGAGGTCAAGCGCGACAAATCTGGCGTCTTCGACGGCTACATCAAGCTCACCGTCAAGACCGAGCATATGACGCGCTCGATCGCCGGGACCTGCTTCTCGGACGGCAAGCCGCGCTTCATCCAGATCAAGGGCATCAACCTCGATGCCGAGGTCGGCCAGCACATGCTCTACACGACCAATGCCGACGCGCCCGGCATCATCGGCCTGCTCGGCACCGTCTGCGGTGAGAACGGCGTCAACATCGCCAACTTCCAGCTCGGCCGCAACCGGCCGGGCGGCGATGCGATCGCGCTGCTCTATCTCGACGCACCCTTCCCGGAAAGGGTGCTCGATCAACTGCGGGCGCACCAATCGATCGATTCGGCCAAACCGCTGCACTTCGATGTCGGCGCCGCCTGAAAGATCATGCCCCGCATGCTTCGGCATGCGGGGCATTTCCCCTACAGAACGGCCCTGCTGCCACTGTATTCGGCCAGCGCGATGCCTCCGAGCACGAGCGCAAGCGCAAGACCCTGATAGAATTGGAACTGCTCGCCGACGATCAGCACCGAAAGCAGGGTGCCGAAGATTGGCACCAGATTGATGAACAGTCCGGCGCGATTGGCGCCGATCAGCTCGTTGCCCTTGATGTAGAAGATTTGCGAGACGACGGACGCGCCGAGCGCGGTGTAGAACGCGACCGCCCATCCTCGCGCGTCCGGGACGATGACGCGGCCCGCCGCCACTTCCCAGACAAAGAACGGCACCGAGGTCAAAAGCGCGGCGAGCGACAGAGCCAGCATGAAGCTTTGCCAGCGAACGGCCGGCTTCAGGCGCAGCCCCACCGAATAGAGGCTGTAGCAGAGGACCGCGACCAGCATGATGGCGTCGCCGAAATTGAGCTCGAGCTTCAGCAGCTGACCGAGGTCGCCATGGCTCGCGGTCAGGGCGACGCCGAGGATGGTGAGCGCGACGCCGACGATCTGCAGGCGCTGCACGTGCAGCCTAAACAGCACGAAGTTGGCGAGGATGATGACGATCGGTATGGCGGCCTGCTCGATCGAGACATTGATGGCGGTCGTGTAGTTCAGCGCCGTGTAGAAGATGACGTTGAACACCGTGAAGCCGCAGGCGCCGAGGCCGGCGACCAGCAGCCAATGCCGGCGCAGTTCAGGCCAGTCCTCGCGAAACGTCCGCCAGCCGACGGGCAGCATGATCAGCACCGCCAGCACCCAGCGCAGGAAAACCAACGTCATCGGCGACACATGGCCGACGGCAAGCTTGCCGGCCACGGAATTGCCGCCCCACAGCAGCATGGTGGAGAGCAGGAACAGATATGCGGCTCGATGCATCGCTTAATCCTGGACCGGCAGGCGCGGCGGAAGAAGGATGCCGGCCTATTGCGATGGCGAGGCCAAGTAAATGATGCGAAAGCCGGAATTTGTTGTGCCTGGTTTGTTGTGCCCTGGGTGGTTTCGGGGACAAAGAAGGGGTCGCATCGGCCTGCACATGAGGCTATAGAGGCCTGTCGTTTCAAGCCGCCAAGGCGGCATCTCAAGGGAAAAGAACATGGCCAATGTGGTGGTCGTCGGCTCGCAGTGGGGCGACGAAGGCAAGGGCAAGATCGTCGACTGGCTGTCGGAGCGCGCCGACGTGGTCGTGCGCTTCCAGGGCGGCCACAATGCAGGTCATACCCTGGTCGTCGACGGCAAGGTCTACAAGCTTTCGCTCTTGCCGTCCGGCGTGGTCAGAGAGGGTAAGCTGTCGATCATCGGCAACGGGGTGGTCTTCGATCCGCACGCCTTCGTCGCGGAAGTCAAGAAGCTCAAGGAGCAGGGCGTGGAGGTGACGCCCGAACGCCTGAAAATCGCCGAAAACACCGCGCTTATCCTGTCGCTGCACCGGGAGCTGGACGGGTTCCGCGAAGACGCCGCCTCGAATTCCGGAACCAAGATTGGCACGACCCGCCGCGGCATCGGCCCCGCATATGAGGACAAGGTGGGCCGGCGTGCGGTGCGGGTGATGGATCTGGCGGATTTGGAAACGCTTCCCCTGAAGGTCGACAGGCTGCTCACGCATCATAATGCGCTGCGCCGCGGGCTCGGCCATCCGGAAGCGACCCAGGAGGCGATCATGCAGGAGCTGACCTCGGTGGCCGGCGAGATCCTGCCTTACATGGACCGCGTCTGGAAGGTGCTCGACGACAAGCGCCGCGCGGGTGCGCGCATCCTGTTCGAGGGCGCGCAAGGCACGCTGCTCGATATCGACCACGGCACCTATCCCTTCGTCACCTCATCCAACACCGTGGCAGGGCAAGCGGCCGCCGGCTCCGGCACCGGCCCCGGCGCGATCGGCTATGTGCTCGGCATCACCAAGGCCTATACGACGCGCGTCGGCGAAGGGCCGTTCCCGACCGAGCAGAAGAATGAGGTCGGCGAGTTCCTCGGCACGCGCGGCCACGAATTCGGCGTCGTCACCGGCCGCAAGCGCCGCTGCGGCTGGTTCGACGCCGTGCTGGTGCGCCAGGCGGTGGCCGTCAACGGCATCAAGGGCATCGCGCTCACCAAGCTCGACGTGCTCGACGGGCTGGACGAGATCAAGGTCTGCACCGGCTATCGCCTCGATGGCGAGTTGATCGACTATCTGCCGGCCAGCCAGGGCGCCCAGTCGCGCGTCGAGCCGGTCTATGAGACGCTCGAAGGCTGGAAGGGAACGACGGCCGGCGCCAGGAGCTGGAACGATCTGCCGGCGCAAGCCGTCAAATATGTCCGCCACATCGAGGAGCTGATCGGCGCCCCGGTTGCACTGCTTTCCACCAGCCCGGAGCGGGACGACACGATACTTGTGACCGATCCGTTTCAAGACTAGTTTCACAGCGCTTCCAGGCGCTACGGCTGATTTGCGGCCGGCCCGGGAAAGAATTGCAGGTCGACTGACGCATGGCAGATTTCGTTGGTGTTCTGAAAAAACAGCTTGCGAAGCACAGCGAGCCCTCGCCCGAGTTGCGCAAGCGGATTTACGAGAATGCTCGTGAGATGCTGGCGAAGAAACTCGCGAACTATTCTCCGCCGTTGTCGGCCGAGGTCATCAGCAAGCAGAAACGTTCGCTCGAAGATGCCGTCGCCAGCGTCGAGCGCGAGTATGCCAAGCCTGCTCCGGCGCCCAAGCCGGCTCCAGCGGAAGATCCCCTGGCGGAGCTGGAACATATTTTTTCCTCGATCGACCGCAACAAGAACCAGCCGAGCCACGTCCGGCAGCCGTCGGTGGCGAAGCCCGAACCTGCCAAGCCGGAGCCCTTCAAGCCGGAGCCCTTCAAGACGGCGCCCGCACCGGCGCCGGTGAAGGCGGAACCGAGCTGGCAAGGCGCAGCAAAGACGGAACCAAGCTGGCAAGGGGCAACGAAGACTGAGCCCGGCGGCTGGCACAAGGTGCCCGCGGCACCGCCGCCCATGCCCTCGCCGCGCGAGGACGATGTCGGCCTGCCCGGGATGAACGCCGCCGAACCGGACGAGGACAGCGATGTCTTTGCCAATGACGAGCAGCCGGCCGATACTTTCCAGCGGCTGCGGCCTGCGCCGCGCAAGCGCAGCTATGGCGGGTTGATTGCTGCCGTTGTCGCATTGCTGGTGCTGGCCGGCGGCGGGTACGGCGTTTGGCTGAACAAGGATGCGTTCAGCTCCATACTCGGCTTAAAGGGCGGCAGCAGCCAGACCGTCTCGACCGAGCCTCTGGTCAAGCCTGCCGCCCCGACAAAGCCGACCGCCGAGACGGCGGCCGCGCCGCCGGCTGCGGGCAATAACGCGGCTGCAGCCAATGAGCCGGCCGAAACAGCGAAATTCACCCAGCGGCTGACGCCCGAGGGCAAGGAAGTAGATCCTGGTCCGGCTGGCGGCCAGAGCACCATCGGCGAGGGCGAATCCGTCGCCGCGCTGACCACGCCGCCGCCAGCCGCGCCTGGGATGACGCCGGCGCCCGCCGCCGGCACGCCGCCCGCCGCGCCAACTCCGGCCGCGACCCCGCCCGCCGCCGACACTCCGCAGGCTGCGCAAACCCCGCCCGCGAGCCCGCCTGCCGGGACCACGCCGTCGGCGCCCGCCGGTGCCGCCGCCAATCCGCCCGCGCCGGCCGCCGGAACCACGCCTCCGGCCGCGGCGGCCACTCCGCCTGCCGCTGGCACGACTCCGCCACCCGCGTCCGGGACTGCGCCTGCGACGGCCCAAGCGACCGTGCCGGTCGGCCAGAAAGCGATCTTCTATGAGGAGCGCACCAGCACGCAGCAGGGCACCGCCGAGCCCGGCAGCATCGTCTGGTCGCTGGTGCAGGAATCGCCGGGCGGCGACTTGCCGCCGGAGCCGGCGATCCGCGCCGAGGCGACGATACCCGGCAAGGACATCCAGCTGCGCATGACCATCCGGCGCAATACCGACCAGACGCTGCCGGCCAGCCACATCATCGAGATGATCTTCCTGACGCCGGAAGGGTTTGACGGCGGCGGCGTCGACAACATCCTGCGCATCGCCATGAAGAGCTCGGAACAGGACGCCGGCAGCCCGCTGATCGGCATCCCGGCCAAGATCGCCGACGGCTTCTTCCTCGTCGCCCTCAACGACACCAAGGCCGACGAGGACGCCAACCTGACGCTGCTCAGGGGGCAGGCCTGGATCGACGTGCCGGTGGTCTACAAGACCGGACGCCGTGCCCTGCTCACCATGGAAAAGGGCATTCCGGGCGAGAAGGTTTTTGATGAGGCGCTGAAGGCCTGGGCGACGAAGACGTCCGGTTGAGGCCGAGCGGCTCAGAAGCCCTGAAACAGCATGTCGAGCGCTGCAACGATCTCGTCGTGATGCTTCGCGAGGTTGAAACGGTTTTCCCCGAGTTCCGTCGCAGCCACCGTAGCGATCAGATGGGTGGCCATGACCAGCTTGCGTCCATTGAATTCGAAGACCGGGTGCAGCTTCCGCATTGGCGGCGGCGCCGACGCGAGGGGCAAAAGCGGAACGACGACGCGCGTCTTGAAATTGTCGAGCAGGTCGGATTGAACCTCGAGGAGGTAGGCGCCTTCGATGCCGCTGGCGGCAAAGGCGTCATAGCGCGCCATCAGAACTGCCTATGCTCCTTGAGCGGAACGCCGTACGTGTCGACATACTCGTTCCAGGCATCCATGGTGGCGCGGTTTTCGAGCTTCCACAGCCGCGTTTTCTCGGCTGCCACAGCTTCTGCGATCCCGGCTTCGGCGGCACGAGATACATTCACGTTGAGCCCCTTGGCTTCCTTCATGAGCTGTGAATCGATCGATAGATTTGCCGGCTGGCGGACCGCATTTGCGGCAATCTTGCGCATGATAGCCTCCGCAACATGCGTATAGAATATGCGCATCACGCGAGTGCTGCAATGGATAGCTTGGACCAGCGCGACCTTCGCGACCGGACCGGCATGGCAAATTCGCCCTCAAATGCTATAGTCGCGCAAGCGGCAGGTCTGACCGGAGACGGCGATGACCAGTGCGAAGATCGACGTTCGTGAGCTGGGTGAAGCCGTTTTCCTGACCGATGGCGGCCTCGAGACCTCGCTTGTTTTTCTGGAAGGCCTCGATCTGCCCTCCTTCGCCGCCTTTCCGCTTCTTGGCGAGGAGGAGGGGCGGACGACGTTGGCCCGCTATTTCCGCCAGTATCTCGACATCGCCGACAAACACGGCGTCGGCTTCGTGCTCGATACTCCGACGTGGCGCGCCAATCCGGACTGGGGCGAAAAGCTCGGCTATTCGAAAGTCGCATTGTCGGGCATAGACATGCAGGCAGTGTCATGGGCGCGGGCGCTGGCTGCGCCCTATGTTGCGCGTGGCATGACCGTGCTGGTCAATGGGGTGGTCGGGCCCCGTGGCGACGGCTACCACGTTGACACAGTCATGTCGCCCGCCGAGGCCGAGACCTATCACGGCGATCAGGTCAAGGCATTCCGCGATGCCAGCGCCGATATGGTCAGCGCCATTACGATGACCTATGCGCAGGAGGCTGCCGGAATAGCCTTTGCCGCGATGGCGGTGGGGCTCCCGTCGGTGATTTCGTTTACCGTCGAGACGGACGGACGCCTGCCTTCGGGGGAGAGCTTGAGAGACGCCATCGAGACCGTTGACGACGAAACGGACGGCGCTCCGGCATATTTCATGATCAACTGCGCACATCCGAGCCATTTCGACGCCGTCCTTGCCGGCGACGGACGCTGGATCAGGCGCATTCGCGGCGTGCGGGCCAACGCCTCAGCCAAAAGCCATGCCGAGCTGGATGCGGCGACCGAACTCGATCCAGGCGATCCTGTCGACCTCGGCCGGCGCTACCGCGCCATGCGCGACCGCTTCGGCCAGATAGCCGTGCTCGGCGGCTGCTGCGGCACCGACAGACGCCATATCGCTGCGATCTGCGAGGCCTGCCTCTGAGGCTTGCCTATAGCGGTTAGCCTTCCATCTCCTCGCGCAGCATCTCCAACTCCAGCCACTCTTCCTCAAGTGAGGCCAGCGTGGTGCGCTCCTTGCCCAACGCCGCAATGGTCTTCTGGAACGAGACCGGATCGCGCTCATAGAAGGACGGATCCGCGATATTGTTCTCCAGCCTTGAGATGGACGCGCTCACCGCCTCGATCTTCTTCGGCAGGGATTCCAGCGCGAATTTCTGCTTGAAGGAGAGCTTCTTGGCCGGGCTTTTAGCGCTGGTCTGTTCGGCCCTGGCCGTCGCTTCGTTCGCTTCAGCTTTCGGCCTTGCCTTGCGCTCCTCCAGCTTCGAGCCGCCGCGTTGCGCCAGCATGTCGGAATAGCCGCCGGCATATTCGATCCAGCGTCCGGCGCCGTTGGGCGCGATCACGCTGGTGACTGTGCGGTCAAGGAAATCGCGATCGTGGCTGACCAGGACGACCGTTCCGGCAAAGCCGGCGACCAGTTCCTGCAGCAGCTCCAGCGTCTCCATGTCGAGGTCGTTGGTCGGCTCGTCGAGCACCAAAAGGTTCGCCGGCCGCGCCAGCACCCGGGCCAGCAGCAGTCGCGCCCGCTCGCCGCCCGAAAGCTCGCGCACCGGCGTGCGCGCCTGCTCCGGCTTGAAAAGAAAATCCTTCATATAGGAGACGACGTGGCGCTGCTCGCCATTGACCACAAGGTTCTCGCCGCGCCCGTCGGTCAGGTAATTCGCCAGCGTCTCCTGCGGGTCGACGGCCTCGCGCTTCTGGTCGAGCGTTGCGATTTCCAGATTGACGCCGAGCCGCACGGTGCCGGCATCCGGCGGCAGCTCGCCGGTCAGCATCTTGAGAAGCGTCGTCTTGCCGACGCCGTTCGGCCCGACAAGGCCGACGCGGTCGCCGCGCTGAATACGGGTCGAAAAGCCCTTGACCACGGTGAGGTCGCCAAAACTCTTCTCGATGCCCTTGGCTTCGATCACCAGCTTGCCGGATTCAGCGGCGTCGCTTGCCACCATCGTCGCCGAACCCTCGGCGCCGCGATGGCTGCGAAAACGCTGGCGCATGGCCTGCAGCTCGCCGAGCCGGCGCATGTTGCGCTTGCGCCTGGCGGTCACGCCATAGCGCAGCCAATGCTCCTCGCGCACGATCTGGCGGCCGAGCTTGTGCTGTTCGCGCTCTTCCTCTTCAAGCACCTGGTCGCGCCATTCCTCAAAGTGCGCGAACCCCTTGTCCAGCCGGCGCGTCTGGCCGCGGTCGAGCCAGACGGTGGCGCGCGAGACGCGCTCGAGAAAGCGGCGGTCGTGCGAGATCAGGATCACGGCCGACGAGGTGCGGGCAAGCTCTTCTTCCAGCCATTCGATGACCGACAGGTCGAGATGATTGGTCGGCTCGTCGAGGAGCAGGATATCGGGCTCCGGCGCCATGACGCGGGCGAGTGCTGCGCGGCGCGCCTCGCCGCCGGAAAGGTCGTTCGGCCGCTCCTCGCCGGTCAGGCCGAGATGCTCCATCAGATAAGTGGCGCGATGCGGGTCGTCGGCCGGCCCGAGGCCGGCTTCGACATAGGCGCGCACGCTGGCGAAGCCATCCATATCGGGCATTTGCGGCAGGTAGCGCACCGTTGCCGAGGGCTGGCGGAATACTTCGCCGTCCTGCGGTTCGATCAGCCCCGCGACGATCTTGAGCAGCGTCGACTTGCCCGAACCGTTGCGGCCTACAAGCGCGATCTTCTCGCCGGCGGAGGCGCTCAGTGCCGCGCCGTCGAGCAGCGGCGTGCCGCCAAAAGTCAGTTTTATGCCATCCAGATTGAGAAGAGGCGGGGCCATGTCAGCTTTCGGGAAGAGGATAGGGGTGGGCGAGCAGCAGCGCCCGGCCACGCTCGAGCGCGATCTCGAGCCGACCCTTGATCTCATTTGATATGGTAAGCGATGAGCCGAACGCCACCTCGACACCGTCCAGCGGCCATTTGGCGCCTGAGACCGTCAGGCCGGCGAGGTCGGAGAAGCCGAGCACCGAGAACAGCGTGCCCTCGGCGTAGTCGAAGCCGGCTTTGCCCGGCAGGATGGGCACGCCCTCCTGGGCGCCGCTGGTCAGCAGCACGGTCGTGCCCGCCTCGGCCAGCCGCACGCTTAGAGCCAAATGCAGAAAGGCATGATCGGCGCGCTTGCCGCCGAAGGCGCCGGCCAGCACCAGGCTGGTGGCGCCGCGCGCCAGCGCCTCGGCAATGGCGAGCTCGCCGTCGGTCATATCCTTCTCGGTCGGGAAAATCTTGCGCGGCACGGCGGCCAGATTCTCCGGCAGGCTCGCCGGCACCGAGTCGAAATCTCCGACCCAGAGCTCCGGCAGCAGGCCAAGCATATCGGCATGGCCGATACCGGCATCGGCGGCGATGATGCGGGAGCCTTCGATCTGGCGATCGAGCCGAGGCGTGCGGACGAGATCGCCGCCAAGCAGGATGGTGAATGTGCCCATGGCCGTCGCCCTTACCAGCCCGGCCAACGAAACGGAAGCGGGCGCGTCCAAACGGAATCGCACTTCGCTACCGCGGTGAACCCTGATGGATGCCCAGGAAACTTCCGCTTGCGCGCCGCATCGGCCGGGCCTATGTCTCGAAATGCTCTAACGGGGTGCCGGACGCTGATTTTGCGAACCGGCTGAGAGGCACAAAGCCAACCCGCTGAACCTGATCCGGTTTGTACCGGCGGAGGGATTAGACGTTTCGGACCATCCGACGCCTCAATTCCTTTAACGCGAACGAAGGAGGCGCCGATGCGCTCGCTATTGTCCAACCTTGTTCTTGCAGTCGGCCTTGTTTCGCTTTTGGCAGGCGGACCTGCCGAGGCTAAAGACAAGCTTACCGTCTACACCTACGAAAGCTTCACCGCCGACTGGGGTCCCGGGCCCGCGGTGAGGAAGGAATTCGAGGCCGAATGCGGCTGCGATCTTGAATTCGTCTCGGTTGCCGACGGCGTGGCACTGCTCAACCGCGTCAAGCTGGAGGGCGCCGGCACCAAGGCTGATGTCGTGCTCGGCCTCGATACCAACCTGACCGCGGATGCCAAGGCGAGCGGCCTATTCGCGCGGCATGGCGCGGTGGCCGATTTGAATGTGCCCGGCGGCTGGAAAGACGACACTTTCGTGCCTTTCGACTACGGCTATTTCGCCGTCGTCTACGACACCGAAAAGCTGAAGACGCCGCCGAAGAGCTTGAAGGAACTGGTCGAGGGCGCCGGCCCCGACAAGATCATCATCCAGGATCCGCGCACTTCGACGCCGGGCCTCGGGCTGCTGCTGTGGGTCAAGTCGGTCTATGGCGACAAGGCGCCGGAAGCCTGGGCCAAGCTGAAGCCGAAGGTGCTGACCGTGACGCCGGGCTGGAGCGAGGCCTATGGTCTGTTCACCAAGGGCGAGGCGCCGATGGTTCTCTCCTATACCACCTCGCCGGCCTACCACATGGTGGCCGAGAACACCGAGCGCTATCAGGCGGCGTCCTTCGAGGAGGGCGAATATCTGCAGATCGAGGTCGCCGGCATCACCAAAACCGGCGCGAAGAACCCGCTGGCGGAAAAATTCATAGCCTTCATGACCGGGCCCAAGTTCCAGGACATCATCCCGGAGACCAACTGGATGTTCCCGGCCGGCAAGACCGACAAGCCGCTCAACCCGGCCTTCGAAAAGCTGGTGAAGCCGACCAAAACCCTGCTGTTCAGCCCGGACGAGGTGGCGGCCAACCGCAAGGCCTGGGTGGATGAATGGCTGGCGGCGATGAGCAAGTAGGACGCAGGATGGCGCTTGAGCACCCCCCTCTGTCCGGCCGGCCATCTCCCCCGCAAAGGGGGAAATTCGCGGTCATCGGTGATTTCGCTAGCCGCCGACGGTGTAGGAAGAGCGGCAAAGCTGCCAATCTCCCTCCTAGAGTGGGAGATGTCCGGCAAGACAGGGGGGGGCGCGACGGAACGCGGCGTTCGCTAGCTCGAGCCAACGTGGTGCAGCGTGCAATCCACGCCGCGCCCTGACCCTCGCATCACTGCCGGCATCATCGCCCTTGTCGCCATTACTTTGCTCATCGGCGGCGCCTTCGCCGGCCTCATCCTCGAAGGCGCAAGCGGTCCGTCCAGCGCTGCCGCGGCCTTCGACAGCTATCTGCTCCGCGTCGCCCGCTTCACGCTTTGGCAGGCGCTGCTGTCGACATTGCTTTCGGTCTTGCCGGCAGTGTTCGTCGGCCGCGCCCTGTCCAGGCACACCAACTTTCCCGGACGTCGCCTGATCCTGCAGTTGTTCACGGTGCCGCTGGCGCTGCCGGCTATCGTCGCCGCGCTCGGCGTGTTGGCGCTTTACGGCCATGCCGGTTATTTTGCCGGCATCCTCGGCACGTTCGGCGGTGGGGAATGGCCGGGCATTTACGGCCTTTCCGGCATCCTGGTCGCGCATGTCTTCTTCAACCTGCCCTTGGCCACGCGGCTGTTCCTCGAGGCGCTCGGCACCGTGCCGGCCGACCAGTGGCGGCTGGCGAGCCAGCTCGGTATGGACGCTCGGTCGGCCTTCCGGCTGATCGAATGGCCGGCGCTGCGCACGGTGCTGCCGGGGGTCGCCGGGCTGGTCTTCATGCTGTGCATCACCTCCTTCACAATCGTACTGACGCTGGGTGGCGGGCCGGCGGCGACGACGCTAGAGGTCGCGATCTACCAGGCGCTGCGCTTCGATTTCGATCCCGCGCGGGCCGTGACACTAACGTTTCTGCAGATCGTGCTGACCTTCGTCGTGGTCGCCATGCTGACGCGACTCGGCGCCAACACGGTCGGCGATGCGAATCTGCCGGTAGCGCCACGCCGCTATCTTGCGACCAGCACCACCGAGGCCGTGTTGAACGCCGGCCTCATCGTGCTTGCGCTGCTGTTCGTCGCCGCACCGATGGCGGCGACCGTGCTCGCCGGGCTGGAGGCGGATCTCGGCCGGCTGGCCGGCGAGGACGCCGTGCGCCGCGCGACGCTCACCAGCGCCGGGCTCTCCTTTCTCTCGGCGCTGTTTTGCGTGATGCTGTCGCTGTCGCTGATCGCCGCCCGACGCGCACTGGCCCTGAGGCGCCGCGCGGGCGGCGCCATGTCGCTGCTCGAACACGCCGCCGACACCGGCGCCGGTTTCGTGCTGGTCGTGCCGCCGATCGTGATCGGCGCCGGCTGGTTCCTGGCTCTGCGCAACATCACCGATGTGTTCGCCATCGCACCCGTCATGGTCGTCGCGGTCAATGCGGTGATGGCGATGCCTTTCGCCATTCGCGCCGTCCGCCCTGCCTATGATGCGGCGAGCGAGCGCCACGAGCGACTCTGCCTGGCGCTCGGCATTTCCGGCTGGAACCGGCTGCGGCTGGTCGACTGGCCGTCGCTGCGGCGGCCCTTGGCCACCGGCTTTGCGTTCGCCATGGCGCTGTCGCTCGGCGATCTCGGCGTGATCGCACTGTTCGGCAGCGATTCCGTCCAGACCTTGCCCTATCTTCTACTCGCGCGCATGGGCAGCTACCGGACCGCCGACGCCGCGGGGCTGGCCTTGCTGCTCGGCCTCGTCTGCCTGCTGCTGGTTGTCGCCGCCGACTGGCTGGGGCGGGAGGCAAAGGCATGACGAGGGATAATAATGGCATCGCGGCCACGAAGGGCCTGGCCGTCACGTTGGACGGCGTATCCTTCAGCTATGGCGAGGCATCCTTCCGGTTCGATGTCGAATTCGCCGCCGGCAGGATCACCGCCATCATGGGGCCGAGCGGTTCAGGCAAGTCGACGCTGCTCAATCTGGTGGCCGGCTTCGAATCACCAAATGCTGGCAAGGTGCTGATCGGCGGGATCGATGTCGACAATGCGCCGCCCTCGGCGCGGCCGGTGTCGATGGTGTTCCAGGAAAACAACCTGTTCGCCCATCTTTCGGTCGAGGGCAATGTCGGGCTTGGCCGCTCGCCATCGCTCAAGCTCACGGCCGACGACCACCGCGCGGTCGCGGACGCGCTGGGGCGTGTCGGCCTCGCCGGCAAGGAAAAGCGGCTGCCGAGCGAGCTTTCCGGCGGCGAGCGGCAGCGCGTCGCGCTGGCGCGGGTGCTCATACGGGACCGTCCGGTGCTTCTGCTCGACGAGCCTTTCGCCTCGCTCGGCCCGGCGCTGCGCGAAGACATGCTCGATCTCGTGGCCGGCATCCACGCCGAGCGACAGATGACCGTGCTTTTCGTCACGCATCAGCCGCAGGACGCGCGCCGCATCGGCCAACGGATCGCGTTCGTCGACGAGGGCAGGGTCGCGGCAACAGGGTCGGCCGCCGATTTCTTCGACGGTGCTGGACCGGAGGCCTTCCGGCGCTATATCGGCGATCGAGGCGGTAGCGTTGCCGGATGAGAACACATTGCCCGGAAGCGGACATAATTTACGGCCAAACCGGTTGCGGGTGATCAGGCGTTTGCTTGCCTTGTCCGGGGGAGTGTGGCTAGGTCCGGCCATGCTGGTCCGGGTGGGCCGTGATTTGCCGAAAGATTACGAAAGGAAGCCGATCTGACAGCCGGCATCGAGAGGGTATGGACTAAGCCGCTGGCGCGATTTTTCGCGATGGCCGGCTTTGCCGTGGCGCTGGCGAGCTGCCAGATGTTCACGCCGCCGGACGTGCAGGAGTCCGGCTTCCAGCCCTCCGACAAGCCGATCACCGTCGACAATGTCGTCGCCAATGCCAGGCTGGCCGAAATGGCCAAAGCGCAGCATCCGCGGATTCTCGCCACCTATGGCGGCGAATATTCCGATCCGAAGCTCGAGCGCATGGTGGCCAAGGTCGTCGGCAACCTGACGGTGGTCTCGGCCAATCCGACCCAGACCTATCGCATCACCATCCTCAACTCGCCCAACGTAAATGCCTTCGCGCTGCCGGGCGGCTATCTCTATGTCACGCGCGGGCTTTTGGCGCTGGCCAACGACTCCTCCGAGCTTGCGGCCGTCATCGCGCATGAGATGGGCCACGTCACCGCCAATCACGGCCTGCAGCGACAGCAGCTCGAGGCCGAGGAAGGCTTGGCGACCAAGGTCGTCTCCGACGTGCTCGGCGACAGCCCGACGGCCAAGGCCGCGCTCATCCGCGGCAAGCTGAGGCTTGCGCAGTTTTCGCGCAACCAGGAACTGCAGGCCGACGCGATCGGCATCAAGTCGATCGGCGAGGCGGGCTATGATCCATACGCGGCCGGCCGCTTCCTGCAGTCGATGTCGGCCTATACCGATTTCCGCTCGGTCAGCGGCGCCACGGATGCCAGCCTCGACTTCCTGGCCACGCATCCCAACACGCCGCAGCGCATCGAGCTGGCGCAGCGGCTCGCCCGCAACTTCGGACCGCCCGGCGTCGGCACGCGCGACCGCGATGCCTTTCTCGCCGGCATAGACGGGCTGCTCTACGGCGACACGCCGGAAGAGGGCTATGTGCGCGGCCAGACCTTCCTGCATCCCGGCCTTGGCGTGTCGTTCTCGGTGCCCGAGGGTTTCGTCATCGACAATTCGGCGGCCGCGGTGACCGCGACCGGTCCGGGCGACATCGCCATCCGCTTCGATGGCGTGGCGATCGACAAGTCTGTGTCGCTCACCGACTATATCCGCAGCGGCTGGGTCGCCGGACTAGACGATGCCAGCGTGCGCCAGGAAACGGTGAACGGCAACGAGGCGGCGATGGCGCATGCCAGCGCGCAAGGGTGGCAGTTCGATATCGCGGTCATCCGGGCCGGCGGACAGGTCTACCGGCTGCTGACTGCGGCACCCTCGGCCAGCACCGCGCTGGAGCCGGTCGCGCGCTCCGTCAGCAGCTCCTTCCGCACGTTGAGCGCGGCCGAGAAGGCGGCGCTGAAGCCGCTGCATATCCGGGTGGTCACTGTGCAGCCCGGCCAGAACATGGGCACGCTTGCCGCTCAGATGGTCGGCGTCGACCGAAAGCTCGACCTGTTCCGGGTGCTCAACGCAATGTCGCCGGGCGCGAGCGTGTCGGCCGGCGACAAGGTCAAGATCGTCACCGACAAGTAGGGTGGCATCCCGTTTCGTGCTTCCGCAACGAATCAGCCGCGCGCTTCTATTCAGTCAACCCGGGCGCGCGGCTGCCGCAGCAATCAGAGCCCGCCACTGCTGCCGCCTTCAGGACTGGTCTGGCCGCCGGTGCTGCCCCCGCTGCCCTCACCACTTTGGCCGCCGCCGGACCCCGAATGATCGCCGCTACTGCCGCGCCAGGGCGCCGGTCCGGTATCGGTCTGAGGTGGTTTGACCACTGTCGGGACTGTCACCGTCGGCGTCTTCGGCGCGGGTGTGCGGACAACCTTTACCTTGGTGACTATTTTCGTCACGACCTTGGGCTTGCACACTGCGACCGTTAAGGTGCTGCGCGCGGGAAGGCCGAGAATGCTCATCGAATATGCCTCTTGCCGCGCGATGCCGGCTTTGAGGAAAGCCAAGGCGCGGGCCTCGTCGGCGGGCACGCCGTTGCGGCCATCCTTGAAGATCACGGCGAGATCGTTCATCGCGTTGACGTGCCCCATGGCCGCCGCCTTGAGCAGCAGGTCCAATCCCTTGCCGGTATTCTGCTCGACGTCGACACCATTGAACAAGGCTCGCCCCCAAGCGGCCATCGCATAGGGGTCTCCCTTGTCGGATGCTTCTGAATAGAAGCTGATCGCTTTCGCGGAGTCCGCGGCCAGTCCTATTCCGGACGAAGCGATATGGCCGAGCTCGAACATGGCGCGGACGTGCCCCCTGTCGGCAGCTTCCTGGATAGCTTTCCTGGCCTCGTCGACCTTGCCGGACGCCAGCAGCGCCCGCCCAAGCTCGTAGCGAAACCGAGCGACGTCGGGGTAGGCCTTCACCGCCGCCTGGCAGGCCTCAGCGGCCTCGCCGGCGATCTCGTTCTGCAAACGGCCGGGCGCGACGCCCTGCAGGTCGAGCGGTGCGCCCGCCGCCTGGTCGCAGGGGTCGACGCTTGGCGACAGCTTCATCATCGCTGCCTTGGACGCGTTGCCGCCGCGGATTTGGAAGCCAATCTGGACCGGAGCAGCCGAGCCGATCTGCGGCTCGTAACGCAAATTATCGACTTCACCGGCCATCAGGCTGGAATCCGGAGACAGGGTCCGGTCCGGCAGCGACAGAGTTCCCGTTGCCGGATAGCTTGCAAGCTTCAGGCTGAGCGCGGGGTCGTTGCTCGGGAAATCGAGCTTCAGCGGAACCGGACCGACGCCAACCGGGATGCTGATATCGCGATTTGCGATCGCCTCGGCGGCGCCGGTGATGTGGATGCCGCTCTCCGGATCCGGCTGCTCCTGCTTGGCCGTGACCTCCTGACCCTCGGCGTCATCGTGGCGCATCAGCACCACCTCGTCGACCAGCGAGGAATTCTCCCACGGAACCTGCTTGCCGTTGGTGGCTTTGACCACGTCGCGGCGAACCGCCGCCATCACCGTGCGGATTTCCTGGTTGGGCGCCAACGCGTGGCGCGAAAAGGCAGATGAGAACGGGCTGAGGGCACCGCGCCCGTCATAGGCGACCGCGCCTGGCTCGGTGGCGAAGGCAATCAGCGTGTTCAGTGAGCTCTTCACCTGCGCAAGGCCGGCGTCGCCCGCGACGATCAGCTGGTCCCTCAGCCAGTAATCCTGGCGGGGGAAAGGATTGTTCCGGCAGGCGTCGAGGATGATCACCTGGATCTTCGCTTTCGAGCGCAATTGCTCCAGCACGTCGTCAAGCTTGATCGCCTGGACCTCGATGTCGGCGGCATCCTTCAGCGACGCGTCGACGGGGATCAGGAAATTCTCGCCCCCGATCTGAAAACCGTGGCCGGAATAGTAGACGACGGCCAGATCCGCACCGTCCGCCGCGGCGAGATAGTTGCGGAACCGCTCCTCGAACTGAAGCTTGGTCAAGTCCTTTGCGACGAACACGTCGAAGCCGGCCAGCCGGAACGTGTTCGCGACGTCCTGAGCATCTTTGTCCGGGTTTTTGAGAGCCGGAATATTTCGGTATTCGGCATTGCCGATGACCAAGGCAACCCTCCGATCGGCGTGAGCCTCGAACGCGGTGAAGCACACGAGAACCAGGGCTGCAAGGAACGCGCAGCATCGCAGCATGGCAAACCCCCATCCGCTAAAGTTGGTGCAGTCAGGAAGACAGTTTACGCCGCGAGGGTCTGTTAAAGAATTCACAATCCATGGCTACGGATGCAGAAAGCCGCCGGGATGGCTGACTGATAGTCTCCTGGCGACTTCGAGCCGCTGCCTTGGCTTTCAGGCGGCTTCCGCCAGGAATTCGGGGTTCTGCTTCACCAGCGCCGCCCGCAGCTTTTCCATGGCGCGGGCTTCGATCTGGCGGACGCGTTCCTTGGAGATGCCGAGCGCCTCGCCAAGCGATTCCAGGGTGGCGCCGTCGTCGCTCAGGCGGCGCTCCTCGATGATGCGCAGCTCGCGCGCATTGAGCGCGCCGAGCGCGCTCTTCAGCCAGACCGCGCGGCGCTCGACGTCTATCGTTTCGCCGACGACCTCGTCGGGAAGCGGATCCTCCGAGACCAGGAAATCCATCCGCTCGGCGGCGCCGTTCTCATCGGCAAGCGGGGTGTTGAGGGAGCTGTCGGGGGCCGAAAGACGCGAATCCATCATCGCCACGTCGGCTTCCGGCACGCCGAGCGCGGCCGAAACCTCGCGGTAAAGCGAGGCATTGGAGAGCGGCTCGGCGCCGTTGGCAAGCCGCGCGCGCAGCCGCCTCAGATTGAAGAACAGCGCCTTCTGCGCGGAGCTGGTGCCGCCGCGCACGATCGACCAGTTGCGCAGGATATAATCCTGCATCGAGGCGCGGATCCACCAGGTGGCATAGGTCGAGAAACGGACTTCGCGGGCGGGCTCGAAGCGGGCAGCCGCTTCCAGCAGGCCGACATGGCCTTCCTGAATGAGGTCGCCGAGCGGCAAACCGTAGTGGCGGAATTTGGAAGCCATCGAAATCACCAGCCGCATATGGGCGACGGTGATCAGATGCAGCGCGTCCTGATCCTTTTTTTCCCTCCAGCGTATGGCCAGGAGATGCTCCTCGTCGCGCTCGAGATAGGGAGCCTTCATTGCCGCCCGGACCAGTGTCCGTCCTGCCACATCCTCGATCATGCCGGCTCCTTTGGCGGTCGTTGCACTGGATGACGGTTGAAATGACGTCGCAGCGCCCTACAACAGCCAGCAACGTGCCAGAAGCGCGAATGGTTCCGTAGTGCCGGCGGATGCATATGCCTGCCGAAAACGTTTCTGTTATCGATCCGTGAGGCTTGGCTTGGCGGATTTTTCGCTGGTTTTGAGAACTGGATTTCGGGAACGGTCGATTTTTGAAATCTGGTTCCTTATTTCTTGAGGTTCCATCTGCCAGTTTGCGGCTCTCACCATGCGCCGGGGCACCGGTCAAAACGGGATCACAGAAAAATGAAATGGCTCAAATCGCTTCTCGTCGCCGGAACGCTGCAGGTTCTGGCAGTCACAGCCGGTCATGCCGGCGCCAATCTCGACCAGATCAAGCAGGCGGGCGTGATCAAGGTCGGCACGGAGGGCACCTACGCGCCCTTCACCTATCATGACGAATCCGGCGCCCTGGTCGGCTTCGACGTGGAGATCGCCAAGGCGATCGCCGAGAAGCTCGGCGTCAAGGTGCAGTTTCTCGAGGGCAAGTGGGACGGCCTGATCGCGGGGCTCGACGCCAACCGCTACGACGCCGTCATCAACGAGGTCGGCATCACCGACGCGCGCAAGGCCAAGTATGATTTCTCAGATCCCTACATCGCCTCCAAGGCGGTGCTGATCGTGCGCGGCGACAACAGCGACATCAAGACATTCGCGGATCTCAAGGGCAAGAAGGCGGCGCAGTCGCTGACCTCGAATTTCGGCAAGCTCGCCGAGAAGAACGGCGCCGAATTGGTCGGCACCGACGGCTTCGACCAGTCGATCCAGCTGCTGCTCACCGGTCGCGCCGACGCCACCATCAACGACAGCCTGTCCTTCCTCGATTTCAAGAAGCACAAGCCCGACGCCAATGTGAAGATCGCCGCGCAGGAAGAGAATGCCGACTATTCCGGTGTCATCGTGCGCAAGGGCGATCCGGAACTGGTGGCGGCGATCAACAAGGCGCTGGCCGACATCAAGGCCGACGGCACCTACAAGAAGATTGCCGACACATATTTCGGCCAGGACGTCTCGCAGTAAGCCCAATCATCCCTTTGCTTGAGTTCCGGCGGGCCGTCTTTGACGGCCCGCCGATTTTTACCTGATAGTCGCTCGGCATGCGGCCAGAGGGCCGCAGCGTCCGGAAAGGAGAAGGGCTCCGTGCCGCACTGGTTGCAATTGATGCTGGAGTCGCTGCCGACGCTGCTATGGGCGGCACTGATCTTCACCGTGCCGCTGACGCTGCTGTCCTTCGCCTTGGGGCTTATGGCCGGGCTGGTGACGGCGCTGATCAGGCTGTTCGGCCCGAAAGCGCTGGTCGCGCTTGTGCGCTTCTATGTCTGGATCTTTCGCGGCACGCCGCTCCTGGTGCAGCTCTTCCTGATCTTCTACGGCCTGCCGTCGGTGGGCATCCTGCTCGATGCCTTTCCCGCAGCGCTGATCGGCTTCACGCTCAATATCGGCGCCTACACGTCGGAGATCATCCGCGCCGTCATCGGCTCGGTGCCGAAAGGGCAGTGGGAGGCCTCCTATTCGATCGGCATGACCTGGAGCCAGGCGATGCGGCGCACGATCCTTCCGCAAGCGGGCCGCGTCGCGGTGCCGCCGCTCTCCAATACGTTCATATCGCTGGTCAAGGACACCTCGCTCGCGGCGGCAATAACGGTGCCCGAAATGTTCCAGGCTGCGCAGCGCATCGTCGCCACCACTTACGAGCCGCTGATCCTCTATGTCGAGGCGGCGGCGCTCTATCTGGCGATGAGCTCGGTGCTGTCGGCTCTGCAGGCGCGGCTGGAGGTGCGGCTCAACCGCTATGGCGGCTTCCTGGAGGCCAATGCATGATCGGCCTCACCAACATCGAGAAGCGCTTCGGCGACAATCTTGTCCTGAAAGGTGTCACCGTCAGCATCGACGAAGGCACCGTCACGGCGCTGGTCGGGCCTTCGGGCGGCGGAAAAAGCACGCTCTTGCGCTGCATCAACCTCTTGGAAATTCCGACCTCGGGCACTTTGCGCATCGGCGACGAGACGCTGGAATTTCGGCCGGGCACCAAAGTACCGGCAGCGGACATCCAGCGCGTGCGGCTGCAGACCGGCATGGTGTTTCAGAGCTTTCAGCTCTTTCCGCATCGCACCGCGATCGAGAATGTCATGGAAGGGCTGGTGACGGTGCTGAAATGGCCGCAGGCGCGGGCGCGCGAGCGGGCGATGGCGCTGCTCGAGAAGGTCGGCATGGCGCATAAGGCCGATGCTTGGCCGGTGACTCTGTCAGGCGGCCAGCAGCAGCGCGTTGCGATCGCCCGGGCGCTGGCGCCGTCGCCGCGCGTGCTGCTTTGCGACGAGCCGACCTCGGCGCTCGATCCGGAGCTAGCGCAGGAAGTGGTCGACGTGCTGGGTCAGCTGGCCCGCGAGGGCACCACCATGGTGATGGCCACGCATGATCTGAGACTTGCCTCCAAGATCGCGCAGGAGGTCGTGTTCCTCGATGCCGGCTCGATCGTCGAGAAGGGCCCGGCTTCGATCGTGTTCGACAATCCCGAGCGCGAGCGGACCAAGCGCTTCATCGCCTCGCTGCGGCAGGAGGAAGCGCGGAAGGAAGGCGGGGGCGGGGGATCAGGTACGATTTCTTCATAAGTTGGCGCTGCCCCTCATTGCTCTGCCGGGCATATCTCCGCGTATAGTGACGGGAGAAAGGACGCTTCCATCAGAGAGTTCGCCTATCGCCAACGTTTCAGAATGGGCGCCAACGACGCCGTCATCTCGCTTCTCCCCGTTCACTATACGGGAGAAGGTGCCGGCAGGCGGATGAGGGCAGCACCGACCTTCCGATATTGCGCGCAACAAAAAACCCGGCGCAAGGCCGGGTTCTTCGTTGTTCGGCAGGCGAATGCTCAGGCAGCTTCTTCCTGCTCGGCTTCCTCGTTGTCGGCCTTGGCGCCGCGCTTCGGACCCTTGTTGAGGTTGACCTCGATGAGGCGAACCGCCTCGGTCTCCGACATGCGGTTGACGGCGGCGATCTCGCGAGCCATGCGGTCGAGCGCGGCTTCGTAGAGCTGGCGCTCGGAATAGGACTGCTCCGGCTGGTTGTCGGCGCGATAGAGGTCGCGCACCACTTCCGAGATCGAGATCAGGTCGCCGGAATTGATCTTGGCATCATACTCCTGCGCGCGACGCGACCACATCGTGCGCTTGATGCGGGCGCGGCCCTGCACGACCTTCAGCGCGCGATCGACATAATCCTCTTCCGAGAGCTTGCGCATGCCGATAGAGGTCGCCTTGGCGACCGGCACCTTAAGCCTCATCTTGTCCTTCTGGAAATCGATGACGAACAGCTCCAGCTTGTGACCCGCGACTTCCTGCTCGTCGATGGCCACGATCTGGCCGACGCCATGCGCCGGGTAAACGATAAACTCACCGGTCTTGAACCCGTGACGGGCCGCGGTGGACTTCTTCTGCGGGGTGATCGTTGCCATTACGCCCTGAACTCCTTAGTTGTAGCGCCGGCATGGCGGCGCCGGCTGAACTCAGACGATCGGCGGAAGCCGATCTTTAGCCGCACAACAAGTGAACTCACCGGAATAAGCCGGGACCGACAAACCGCACGAATGCGATTGCCTGCCCCAGATCGCTCTGGTCCGGATTTGAAAAGTTCACCTTTCAGTGATTTGGGGCGTTAGCGCCATAAATCGACGTTGTGTCACCGGCATGTTTCGCGGATATAACACAAAAAGTCGGAAGAATCAAGGTTTTGCTGCATTCGCTAACGCCATGGGCCATCGCTGGCTGTCAAGACAGCAATTGTATCGGCTCGCTTACGTCGGGTCATGCCGGCTTGCCCGGCCCGGCCTTCAGTCGCCTTCGCCGGGCTCCGGCGAGAAATACTTCTCGAACTTCCCGGCCTCGCCGTCGAAGTTCTTGGCGTCGGCCGGCGGCTCTTTCTTGGCAGTGATGTTGGGCCATTTCTCCGCGTATTCGGAATTGACCTGCAACCATTTGTCGAGCCCGGACTCGGTGTCCGGCTTGATCGCGTCGGCCGGGCATTCCGGCTCGCACACGCCGCAGTCGATGCACTCGTCAGGATGGATGACGAGCATGTTCTCGCCTTCGTAGAAACAGTCGACCGGACAGACCTCGATGCAGTCCATGTATTTGCATTTTATGCAATTGTCGGTCACGACATAGGTCATCGCAGGCTCCGGGACGTCCCGTATTTGCTGGGCTTTTTTGGTGAGGTAACGCCTTTGCCCGCCGCTTGCAAGGGCAGGACTTCCCGCCTGAGCCGGCATCGCGGAAAGGAATTCCGCGCGCCTGCCGCGACGAGGTTCCGTCGTATCTTCTAGTCCTCGCCGAGCAGCCGGTCCGTCTGCCGCCGCTGCCGCTTGGTCGGACGGCCGGTGCCGGCCTCGCGCAGCGCCGGAATGGCGTCAGGAACCGCCTCGCCCTTGGCCGTCGGCGACGGCGACATATCCTCGTAAAGCAGCCGCGCCTCGTCGGCAGGACCACGCCGGGCGCCAGGCCCAAGCACCTTCCAGACAAGGATTCGGCGGTCGAGCGTGATGGTCAGAACATCGCCGGCCTTGACCAGATCGGAGGCCTGCGCTGCTTTGTCGCGATTGATGCGGACGCGCCCGGCAATGACGAGCTTCGCCGCCAGCGACCGGGATTTCACCGCACGCGAGAAGAACAACCATTTGTCGATGCGCTGGCGGCCTTCTCCAACCATCGCGACCGGCCGAGGCTATTTCTTCAGCTGGTCGCGCAAGGCGGCGAGCTTGGCAAAGGGTGAATCCGGATCGAAGCGCTGCGGACGCTCCTCGCGCGGCTTGCTCTGGAAGGTCGGCTTGCTGCCGCCTGCGGCATTGCCCTTGCCGTCCTGCCTGTTGCCTTTCCAGTCCGGCCGGCCCTCGCGGCGGCCCCCCTCGTGGCGATCGGCACGCTCGCCCTGAGGCCTGCCTTCGCGCCGTTCGCCGCCTTCGCGTTCCGGTCTCGGCTTGAACTTCGAGCGGTCGAAGCGCGGCTTGCCGGCCCCGTCGCGCTGGTCGCGGCGGCCCTCACGGGCTGGCCGATCGCCGGCCTGGCCACCCGTGGCACCCGCCTGGCCATCGCCTGCCGCCTGGCCGTTGCGCGGACGATTGTCGCGGCGATTGTCATGGCGGTGGCGCGGGCGCGAATGGTCGAAGCGCGCCTGCCGCCACAGCAGGATCGGCTTCTGCTCTTCCGGCTCGGCGGAGGGCTCTGCGCCTTCACCACTTTCGCCCTCGTGGGGAGCGCCGGCGTCGCCGGTGTTGGTGCCGCCTGCATCGTTGGCGCCGTGACCCCCACCCGCGTCGCTTCGCGCAATGACCTCCGCCATCGAGGCGGAGGGGGAGGCGTCGGCGCTTTCAGCCGACCCAAGCACTGCTGCCGCGTCCACCGCTGCGGCGGCCTCCATAGGCGGAGTCTCTTCCGCGACCGCAGCCGACGCTTCCGCCGGGTCTTTCGCGTCAGGCTCCGTCGCGGCTTCCGCGATGGCTTCGGCAGGAACTACAGCGGCAGCCGGCTCGGATCCCTCGACCGTTGCCTCTGCAACCGTGTCTGTTGCCACGGCGTGCGCCTCTGCCGCCTGTGCAGCACGCGCAGCCTCTTCCGCCGCAAGCTTCGCAGCCGCGGCCTCGCGGGCGGCATTGTCCAGCGCGTCGAGCTTGGCCTTCACCTCCGCCGCCGGCTTCGGTTCGGCGCGATAGCCAAGGCCTTTGAGGATCTCTTCCATGTCGTCGGCGGTGGCGCCGAGGATCGACATCATGGGCGGCGTCACCATGAAGGCGTGGCCGTCATAGGCGCCGTCGGGTCGCTGGCCGAGGCCGGGCTTCCAGTTGGTCGCGGGGCGAATGAGATCGGCCAGCCGCTCTAGGATATCGACGCGTACGGCGCGGCGGCCGAGATTGCGATAGCCGGCGAGCTTGTAGAACGTCTTGTCGAAAGCAGGATCGATCACCACCGAGGTGCGGCCCGATGCCAGCGCATGCACCACGTCGCCGAAGCCTGGCTTGTCCTTGCCGTCGCTCTTAAGCGCCCAGAGCAGCGTCACCAGCCCGGCAGGCGCCGGCTTGATCAGCGCCGGCACGAAGACGTGGTAGGCACCGAAGCGGACGCCAATACGCCGCAGCGCCGCGCGGCCTTCCTGGTCGAGCGACTTCATTTCCTCGGCGATGTCGCGGCGGTTGATGAGACCGAAATGCTCGATGAGCTGGAAGGCGATGCCGCGCGCGATGCCGGTGAGCTGCTCGGCATTCTTCAAATCGACCAGCGGCTTCAAGAGCGACTCGATCTGGAAATTGACGAAACGCTCGGCGCGCGCCGCGACCTTGTCGCGGGCAGGGCCGGTGAGCTGCTCGTCGGCAAGCAGCACAAGGCGCGGCTTCAAGGCCTCGTCGCCGGCAACCAGGGTGCCGATCGGCGCGCCGATCCAGCGCAGGACACCGTCCGAGCCCAATGCCAGATCGCCGTTGGCGCAGGCGGCGAAGCGCTCGGCGCGCGCCTCGAACTCAGCCGCGAGCGCCTTCTGGGCAGCGGTGCGCACCGCCTTGGCGTCCTCGCCGCCGGCGCTCTGGTCGGCGGTGAAGCGGAATCCCTGCAGCTCGCCGACGTGATGGCCTTCAACGAGCACGGTTCCGGTTGGGCTGATTTCAGCTTCAGGCATGGTATTTTCTCTAAGGCGCCGCATGAGGACGGAAGTCCTGCGGTCTACGAAGCGTTTCGTCAACCGCTCATGCAGCGCATCCGACAATCTGTCTTCGATTTCGCGCGTCTTTTCCTGCCAGTGTAGCTGATCGGCCAGCCAGCCCGGTCGGTTGGAGACGAAGGTCCAGGTGCGGATCTGGGCGATCCGGTGCGACAGCGTGTCGATATCACCATCCGTGGTGTCGGCCCGCCGCACCTGCTCGGCCATGTAATTCTCATCGACATGGCCATGGCGTGCAAGGTCCATATAGATCGAGGCGATGAGGTCGGCATGCTGGGCGGGCGCGATCTTGCGGTAGTCCGGCAGCGCGCAGGCCTCCCACAGCAGCGCCACGCGCTCCCTGCCGGTGGCTAGCGTCCTGATGTCGGCGTCGCGCGACAAATGTTCCAGCGCCTGGGCGTCGACCGCCGGCAATGCTCGGGTCAGCCCTTCGACCGGCGCGTTGGTCTCGATCGAGCGTTTCAGGGCATCGAGGCTGGCAAAATCGAAATCGGCGGTGCGCCACTGCAGCACCTTCACCGGGTCGAAATCGTGCCCCTCGATCTTCTTGACCAGATCCTCGTCGAACGGATCGACCTGGCCGGTGACGCCGAAGGTGCCGTCGCGCAGGTGTCGGCCGGCACGCCCCGCGATCTGGCCTAGCTCGGCGGCGGTCAGGTTGCGGTATTGGTAGCCGTCGAACTTGCGGTTCTGGGCGAAGGCGACGTGCTCGAGGTCGAGGTTCAGGCCCATGCCGATGGCATCGGTGGCGACCAGATAGTCGACGTCGCCCGACTGGAAGATCTCCACCTGGGCATTGCGGGTGCGGGGACTGAGCGCGCCGAGAACGACGGCAGCACCGCCCTGCTGGCGGCGGATCAATTCGGCGATGGCATAGACCTCGTCGGCGGAGAAGGCGACGATCGCCGTGCGCCGCGGCAGGCGGGTGAGCTTCTTCGAGCCGGCATAGGCAAGATGCGACAGCCGCGGCCGCGTCACCACCGAGACGCCCTTCAGCAGGCGTTGCAGGATGCCGTGCATGGTGGCGGCGCCCAGAAGCAGCGTCTCCTGGCGGCCGCGCAGATGCAAGATGCGGTCGGTGAAGATGTGGCCGCGTTCGAGGTCGCCGGCGAGCTGCACCTCGTCGATGGCGACGAAGGCGGCATCGGTCTCTCGCGGCATCGCCTCCACGGTGCAGACGGAATATCTCGCGCTCGCCGGCACGATCTTCTCTTCGCCGGTGATCAGCGCCACCTTGCTGGCGCCGACCTTCTCGCAGACGCGTGTATAGACCTCGCGGGCAAGGAGCCTCAGCGGCAGACCGATGATGCCGGTGTCGTGCGCCACCATGCGCTCGATGGCGAGATGGGTCTTGCCGGTGTTGGTGGGGCCGAGCACGGCCGTCACGTCGCGGCCGGAAAGGATCAGCGGCTGGGAGGGTTTCGGCTGGATATTCATCGGCTCGGAAATGAGGCTTTCTGCCGCTTGTTGTCGGGGACGCGGCGGTGCCGCCGCGTGTGACAGGGCACACATAGGGATTTCAGACGCGAAGCGAAAGCGGAATGTTCTCATCAACAGATGGCGCGACGACAGGCAAGGTCAAAATCCGCGGTCGATTAACCGTTGGAACGAGTCTGGAACGAATCGGCGACGAATCACTGACTCACTCTGATTCAGGTTTTGTTCACGGCTATATGTGGATTTTTTGGCCATGAGTCTCACCACATGCTGAATCTGTGAACTGGCCCGTTTCGTGCTTGGCTCGCGCTGGTTCCGGAGCGTCGTTAACCTTTGCGGAGGAGCGACCGCGACGGACTCGAGCGCGGCCGCCAACATTGTGAAATGGTTGATCTTTCCTAATCGTCGTTAACCTTTTTCGCGCTGTTTCCGGCGTGGCCCGTTAACTTTTCGGCCAAAGCCGGAACGAATCGGCGACGAATCAGCGATCTGCAAAAATTCCCGGTTTGTTCACCCCTAGATATGGTGTTGTCCACAGCTTGTGCACCGAAAAATTCACAGCATGTGAACCGGGTTTCCACAGGGCGCGGGGAGGCCGTTAAGTATTGCGTGCCAAATTGAGGCATGCCCACCCGGTGCCGCCGGAGCGCAGACAAAAACAGGCGGCCCGTTTGCGGCGGGCCGCCCGCCATCGGTGTCAGAAGAGTTCAGCCGAATAAGATCTCAGGCGAAATACTGGCCGCCATTGGCGCTTATCGTCGAGCCGGTGATGAAGCCTGCGTCTTCCGAGGCGAGGAAGACGACGCAGCGCGCAATGTCCTCCGGCTCGCCGAGACGGCCGACCGGGATCTGAGCGATGATCGATTCCCGCACTTTTTCCGGCACGGCCATGACCATGTCGGTGGCGATGTAGCCGGGGCAAACAACGTTGACGGTGATGCCGGCGCGGGCGCCTTCCTGGGCAAGCGCCTTGGTGAAGCCGATGTCGCCGGCTTTCGAGGCCGAATAATTGACCTGGCCCATCTGGCCTTTCTGGCCGTTGATCGAGGAGATGGTGATGACGCGGCCGAACTTCCTATCGCGCATGCCGTTCCATAGCGGATGCGTCATGTTGAAGACGCCGGAAAGGTTGGTGTCGATGACCTCCTTCCACTGCTCGCGGGTCATCTTGTGGAACATGGTGTCGCGGGTGATGCCGGCATTGTTGACCAGCACCGAGACCGGACCGAGATCAGCCTCGACTTGGGCGATGCCGGCGGCGCAAGCGTCATAATCGGCGACCGACCATTTGTAGACGGGGATGCCGGTCTCGGCCTTGAATTTCTGGGCCGCCTCGTCATTGCCGGCATAGTTCGCGGCGACCGAATAGCCGGCATTCTTCAGGGCCACCGATATCGCCGCACCGATGCCGCGCGATCCGCCCGTGACGATTGCTACCTTGCTCATGCATTTCCTCCCTTTGGTCGGGAGAGCGAATAGGGAGTGGCGAACAGCGAGTAGGGATCCGATAGCCCGTCGTGCAACGCCATTTCCCCCTATTCGCTACCCCCCATTCGCTATTCGCTCAGTTCGCCATTCGCTCAGTTCAAGGCTTCCACACACATCGCAACGCCCATGCCGCCGCCGATGCAAAGCGTCGCGAGGCCCTTCTTTGCGCCGCGGCGGCGCATCTCGTAGACCAGCGTGTTGAACACGCGGGCGCCCGAGGCGCCGATCGGATGGCCGATGGCGATGGCGCCGCCATTGACGTTGACGATCGAGGGATCCCAGCCCATGCCCTTGTTGACGGCGCAGGCCTGCGCGGCGAAGGCCTCGTTGGCCTCGACGAGATCGAGGTCCTTGGCCGACCAGCCGGCCTTCTCCAGCGCCCGCTTCGACGCCGGGATCGGGCCGGTGCCCATGATCGCCGGATCGACGCCGGCGGTCGCCCAGGAGGCGATGCGGACCAGTGGGGTGATGCCGCGCCTGGCAGCCTCGGCCTCGCTCATCAGCAGCGCGCCGGCGGCTCCGTCATTGATGCCCGAAGCATTGGCGGCGGTGACGGTGCCGTCCTTGTCGAAGGCCGGCTTCAGCTTGGTCATGGCATCCAGCGTAGCGCCGTGGCGGATGTATTCGTCCTGGTCGACGATGGTGTCGCCCTTCTTGCCCTTGATGGTGACGGCGACGATCTCGTCCTTGAACTTACCGGCCTTCTGTGCCGCCTCGGCCTTGTTTTGCGAGGCCAGCGCGAACTCGTCCTGGACTTCGCGGGTGATCTGGAACTGACGAGCGACGTTCTCGGCGGTGTTGCCCATATGGTAGCCGTTGAAGGCATCCCATAGGCCGTCCTTGATCATGGTATCGATCATCTTGTAGTCGCCCATCTTGACGCCAGCGCGCAGGTGCTGGGCGTGCGGCGACAGCGACATCGATTCCTGGCCGCCGGCGACGATCACCTTGGCGTCGCCGGTGGCGATCTGCTGCATGCCGAGCGCAATGGCCCTCAAGCCCGAGCCGCAAACCTGGTTGAGGCCCCAAGCAGTCGTCTCCTTGGGCAGACCGGCATTGACGGAAGCCTGGCGGGCCGGGTTCTGGCCCTGAGCGGCGGTCAGCACCTGACCGAGGATGACTTCGTCCACCTCCGCCGGATCGACCTTGGCACGCGCGAGCAATTCCTTGATGACGACCGCGCCGAGCTCGTGCGCGGGCGTGGTGGCGAAACTGCCGTTGAAGGAGCCGACTGCTGTGCGGGCTGCGCTGGCGACGACGATTGAATTGGAAGCGGACATTTTCTTCTCCAGGCTTCGAGGTGTCGTTAGGCTATCCTTGGAGACTTTCTTGCCCGTTCAAGCACCTGAGTCAAACCGGAAATCGGCATGGCCGCCATGCGCGGCAAGCAAGTCGAGCGCTTATCGTGACGGCGTGGCCATCGCGCTGCAGCACAATTTGGCCCGCCCTTTCGGCATTAATTGATGCCGCACTGCACAAACCGCTTGGAATTGTGACGCTTTTGCGCATATCCTCGACAAATGGCGCAATCGTTACCGGCCGCTTACTGTGAACGCGCCGGTATCCTGGGGAGGATACGGATGGCCGCAAAAGACGACCCGATCGTCATCAAGAAGTACGCCAACCGCCGGCTCTACAACACCGGCACCAGCACCTATGTGACGCTCGAAGATCTGGCCGAGATGGTCAAGAAGGGCGAAGAATTCACCGTGCAGGACGCCAAGACCGGCGACGACATCACGCATCCGGTGCTGACCCAGATCATCTTCGAGCTGGAGAACAAGGACGGGCAGAACATGCTGCCGATCCCGTTTCTGCGCCAGCTGATCTCCTTCTACGGCGACCAGATGCAGATGATCGTGCCGAGCTTCCTCGAACAGTCGATGATCGCCTTCTCCAAGGAGCAGGAGCGCTTCCGCGAGCAGCTGAAGGGCGCCTTCGGCAAGGCACCGATCGACATGATGAAGACGCCGATGAAGGCGCTGGAGGAACAGACGCGGCGCAACGTCGAGATGTTTCAGAACGCGATGCGCATGTTCACGCCGTTCCCGTCGGGCGGCCCCAATTCCGCGGCGCCCGCCGAGCCGCCGAAGAAGGACGAGAAATCCGACGACCTGCAGGAATTGAAGGCGCAGATCGCCGCCATGCAGCGCAAGCTCGACACCATGTCGTGACGGCTAGCCGTCAGGTGTTCCTGCAGGGCCGTCATAGCGGGCTCGCGGCCTGATCGGCCTGTTGCTCGTCACCTGCTCGATGGCATGCGCCGTCCAGCCGATGCTGCGACCGAGCGCGAACAGGCGAAAGGGCGCGTCGGCGGGGAGATTGAGGCTGCGCGTCAGCGCGGCCAGCGCGAAGTCGACATTCGGGCGCATGCCGGTCGCGGCAAGGACGGCGTCGCGCAGATGAAGCAGATCGTCAGCGATGTCAAGGTCGGGCAGCAGAGCCTCGGCGCGCGGATCGCCTTCGGGATAGAGCTGATGGCCGAAGCCGGGCAGCGGCCGGTCGTGGGCCAGCCAGCGCGCGATCGTCTCGTCCGGCCCGAGCCGCTCGGCATCCTCGACCAGCGCGATGGCCGCGGCGCCGGCGCCGCCATGACGCGGGCCGGTAAGGGCAGCGAGCCCGGCAAGCAGGCAGGCCACGATCGGCGCGCCGGTCGAAGCGGCGACGCGTGCGGCGAAGGTCGAGGCGTTGAGCTCGTGATCGGCCAAAAGCACCAGCGCCTTGCGGATGAGATCGGCACCGGCAGCGTCGACCGACCAGCCGCGCGCCAGCCTTTCATGCACCGGCTCCGCCCCCGGGCTTGCACCGAGTGACGTCGCGAGCACGCTGGTGGCGCTGGCGCCATCCTGCTGCAGCATGCCCGGCCTGCGGCCGAGCGAAGGCCGGCCAGCCGCGGCAAGCGCCGACAATCTTGCAAAGGCCGTCGGGGTGCCGCTCTCGCGAACGATCGAAGCGGTCAGCGACGCGAAGGATATCGCGGTGCCGGATGCCCAAAGCAGGCTTGCTGCATCTTCCAGCGTCGCTGTCGCGGCAAGCGCAACGGCATCCTTGCCGCGATAAACGAGGCGGCCATGCAGCACGGTCGAGATGGCGGTGGTGATCGCTGGCTCGCCCCAGGCGATGGCGCTTTCGGCGATCGCCCGGGGGCTGCGCCCGCGCGCCCGGCGGGTGGCGAGCGCGGCTATGTCGTCGGCTCGATACTGGCTGCGGCGCGGATCTGCCCCGTCGGGCCGCATGCCGATGCGGCCGCGGCTGACATAGGCGTAAAGCGTCTGCGGCCGGACCTTGAGCCGCGCCAGCGCTTCCTCCCGCGTCAGCCATTCGGACAAGTTCGCACCGCCTCATATTGATTCAGTTGATCAAGATTGATGCGTTGATTGTAGAGCATTAACTGCAGTGCACAAAGGGTCAAGGAGACAGTCATGGCAAATGGGCTCGATGATGTTGTGGCGGCGGAGACGGTTCTTTCCGATGTCGACGGCGCGGGCGGCCATCTCACCATCCGAGGCCATTCGTTGACGGAACTCGCCGGGCACTGGCGCTACGGCCAGGTGGTCCGCCTGTTGTTCGACGGGTCCTTCGACGAGCTTCCCGGCGACAGCGAGCTGGAGAAGGCGATCGGCAATGCGCGTGTCGAGGTTTTCGAGCGGCTGCAGCCGATGCTCGCTGAACTTCCAGCGCTCGATGTCTACAGCGGCATGCGCGCCGGCATCGCCCTGCTGCCCGACGGCGACTCGCTCGCCGACGCGCTCCGGCTGATCGCGGCGCCGGCGGCGCTAACCCCGGCCCTGCTGCGGCTCGGACGCGGCGAGAAGCCTGTTCCTCCGGACGCACGCGCCGATCATGCGACCGACATGCTGCGAATGCTCTCCGGTACGGCCTCGCCGGCGCTTGCCAAGGCGCTCGATACGTATCTGGTGACGGTCTGCGACCATGGGCTCAATGCCTCGACCTTCGCAACGCGGGTGGTGGCGTCGACGCAGGCGGGCTTGACCTCGGCGATCCTGGCCGGGCTCGGCGCGCTCAAAGGCCCGCTGCATGGCGGCGCGCCGGGGCCGGTGATCGAGATGCTCGACGCGATCGAGGCGAGCGGCGACGCGGCCGCCTGGCTGCGAAACGAGATCGCGCGCGGCGAGCGCATCATGGGCTTCGGCCATCGCATCTACCGCGTGCGCGACCCACGTGCCGACGTGCTGAAAGCCGTCGTGCGGCGGCTGGGCACACGTTATGAGACCGGCAGCCGGCTGGCCTTCGCCGAGACGGTGGAACAGGCGGCACTCGACGTGCTCAGGGTCGCCAAGCCGCAACGCTCGATCCAGACCAATGTCGAATTCTATACCGCGCTCCTGCTCGAAGCCGCGGGCTTCCCGAAGGAGGCGTTCTCCAACGTCTTTGCCGCCGGCCGCGTCGCCGGCTGGATTGCGCATGCGCGCGAGCAGCAGGCGACCGGACGCCTGATCCGGCCGCAGTCGCGCTATGTCGGGCCGGTGCCCGATCTCGTCGCCTGACGCCGCGAGCAAACCCCAATGCAATACTCCGCGTCCGGCAGCGGACAGTTTTTTCATGAGCGAAATTTCACCCGATCACGCTTGTGTGCTCGTGTTCTTGCCTTGGTCCGTCCTTATATGCTGCGCTGCAACATAGGCTGACGGCAGCGGTCCCGCTCCAATGACGCAGGGGCAGGCCGGCACATCGAGACAAGGAACGCCATGGCGAAGAACGGCAAGGCGGGGGACAAGAAGAAGATCAACATCGCGCTTCAGGGCGGCGGTTCGCACGGCGCCTTCTCCTGGGGCGTGCTCGATCGTCTGCTCGAAGACGGGCGGCTTGAGATCGCTGCCGTGTCCGGCACCAGCGCCGGCGCGATGAATGCGGTGGCGCTGGCCGACGGCTTCGTGCGCGGCGGCGTCGAGGGCGCGCGCACAAAGCTCGATGATTTCTGGCGTGCTGTGGCCTCGAAGGGGCGGTTCAGCCCGGTGCAACGGATGCCGTGGGACGTGGTCTGGGGGAACTGGTCGATCGAGAACACGCCCGGCTATTTCTTCTTCGACACCATGTCGCGGGTCTTCTCGCCCTACGTCGCCAATCCGCTCGGCCTCAACCCGCTGCGCGATGTGGTCGAGAAGGAGATCGACTTCGGCAACGTGCACGCCTGCAAGTCGATGGAGCTCTTCATTTCGGCGACCAATGTCGAGACCGGGCAGTTGCGCGTCTTCTCGGATGGCGAGATCGACATCGACACGGTGATGGCGTCGGCCTGCCTGCCGCAATTGTTCCGCGCCGTCGAGGTCAAGGGCGTGCCCTATTGGGATGGGGGCTATGGCGGCAATCCGGCGCTCTATCCGTTCTTCAAGACTGCGGCGACCGAGGACGTGCTGCTCGTGCAGATCAACCCGGTGGTGCGCGAAGGCACGCCGAAGAGTGCCAACGAGATCCAGAACCGCATCGACGAGATCACCTTCAATGCCGGGCTGCTGCGCGAATTCCGCTCGATCGCCTTCGTCAAGGAACTGATCGCGGCGGACGCCTGCCGCATGGCGAATACCGCGACATCCGCATGCACCGCATCGATGCCGACGAGGCTTTCAAGGATCTGTCGGCCTCGTCCAAGGTCAACGCCGAATGGGCCTTCCTCGCCTATCTGCGGGACCTTGGCCGCAGTGCGGCCAGCGACTGGCTGGAGGAAAACTACGACGCGGTCGGCAGCCGAGCGACGCTCGACCTCTCGGGCGAGCTCGACGACGGCTTCAAGCCGATGCGCGGCCCGGCCCCGGGCCGGCGGGTCAAGGAATTCCTCGCCGCGCGCATCAAGCCAGAGTCAGCGCGCCGGCGAGCCTAGTCGCCCAACCCTGTCGCACGTTTCAGCAGGCGCTGAGGTTTCCCTTGCGGAACCGGCGATATGCTGGATTCACCTCCGTCGCGCGAGTAGTTTACCTCGACGTAAACGGGAGGTAGCGATGCTGCAGACCAGACAGAACTCTCTCGGGGTCAAGTTTGAGGCGCAGTGCAGGGCCTTCGAGAAGGACCCCTTTCCTGGCCTCGCAGTGCGCAAGGACCGGCTGAAGCGGCTGCTGGCGCTGACCGAAAAGCATGAAGCCGAGATCTGCACGGCGATCGACAGCGATTTCACTGGACGGGCGGCGCAGGAAACGCGGCTTGCGGAACTGTTCGTCGTTCGCGCCGGCATCAAGCACGCCATCCGGCATCTGCGCGGCTGGATGCGCGAGCGCCGCGTCGCCACCAGCCTGCCGTTCCTGCCGGGGCGCAACCGCCTTCTGCCGCAGCCGCTCGGGGTCGTCGGCATCGTCTCGCCCTGGAACTATCCGTTCCAGCTTGCCATCGCGCCGGCAACTGCCGCTCTAGCCGCCGGCAACCGGGTGCTGCTCAAGCCGTCCGAGCTGACGCCGAACTTTTCGGACCTGCTCGCCCGGTTGGTCGAAGAGCATTTTTCTTCCGACGAGATGAGCGTTGTGGTCGGCGATGCCGAAGTCGGCAAGACATTCGTGTCCATGCCTTTCGATCATCTCCTGTTCACCGGCTCCACCGCGGTCGGCCGGCAGGTGGCGCTAGCCGCGGCCGCCAATCTGACGCCGGTGACGCTCGAACTTGGCGGCAAGTCGCCGGCGATCTTCGATGCGTCGTGCGATCTCGACGCTGCGGTTGCGAGCGTCGCCTACGGCAAGCTCTTGAATGCCGGCCAGACCTGCATCGCACCAGACTATCTGATGGTCCCGCAAGGGCAAGGCGCGGCGATCGCCGCAAAACTTGCCGGCGCGATGGCGCAGCTCTATCCGCGCCTGGGCGACAATCCCGACTACACGGCCATCGTCAGCGAACGGCACCAGCGGCGCCTGAGCGACATGGTCGCCGAGGCGCGCGAAAGCGGCGCCGATGTCACCGAGGTCAATCCGGCAAATGAAAGGCTTGGCGTGAGCGACCGCAAGATGGCGCCGGTCCTGGTCAGGAACGCCGGCGAGAGTTTGCGGCTGATGCGCGAGGAAATCTTCGGGCCGGTGCTGCCGATCGTTGAATACGGCGCGGTAGATGAGGCAATCGATCACGTGAACCGCGGCGAGCGTCCGCTCGCCCTCTATTGGTTCGGCAAGAACAGCGCCAATCGCCAAAGGATCATGCGAGAAACCGTTGCCGGCGGCGTGACGATCAACGACAGCATGATGCATCTGGTGCAGGAACGGCAGCCATTCGGCGGCGTCGGCGAGAGCGGCATGGGCGCCTATCACGGCGGATGGGGCTTCCGCACCTTCAGCAAGGAAAAGCCGATCTTCGTCCAATCCAGGCTGAGTGCCGGGGCCCTGCTCAGGCCGCCTTATGGCCGGACGTTCGAGCGGCTGTTCCGCTTGCTCAACCTGATCACCTGATCGGATTTATTTTCGGATTGGGCGCGTCCTCTGATTGTCGCATGCCAATGCAACGGGTCATTTCGCAAAAAACTTCTTCATCATACTGACGCCTGCTGCCATTGAGTGTCCGATCGGCTGAAAAACCGGCCCCGATTGAGAAAAGCCAAGCAGTCCAGCATGTAAAACGCGGAAAAAACCAGCGCCCCGAGCTCGGCGGCGCAATAATCCATCAAAGTTTCTGACTGTTTTGCGCAACGGCTTTGCGGTAGAAGCGCGCTTCGCCGATCACGGCAAATTGAAGATGGCTCTGCGCGCCCCCATATCGGCCGCGCGCCCGGGGATCGAAACCGTCGACCTCGCCCAAGCCTGCAACGGAAAAAATGACGATGCCGAAAATCAGGTTTCACAAGCTTGCAGCCATTGCTGTGCTCATCGGATCCGCTGCCTGGATGGCAACGGGCGAGTTCTCGTCCGTGGGCAGCGCCGCCGATCACCAGAAGGAGGGAGGAGCAGGCAAAGCCGCGCAGTCCGGCGCCGAAAAGCCGAAGACGGTGGAGGCCGAGCCGAAGGCAGCATTGCGCACCGTCGCGGTGGTGACGCCGCCGCGCAAAACCTTCGCGCGGGCGATACGGATCTCGGGCCTGACCGAAGCCGACAAGCGCGCTGTGCTTGCTGTCCGCGTCGCCGGTGTCATCGACAAGCTCCCGGTCAAGCAGGGCGATCACGTCAAGACCGGCGACCTCGTGCTGATGCTTGCCGCCGAGGAGAAGCTCTCGAATGTCGATAATGCCAGGCAGCTGCTGGCGCAGCGCAAGGCCGAGCTCGACGCAGCCGAGCGGCTGGCCAAGACCGGGAACCTGCCCAAGCTGCAGCTCGACACTGCCCGCTCGAACCTGACGGCGGCGCAGTCCATGCTGGAGACGGCGCAGGCCGAACTCGACCGCAACGAAGTGAAGGCTCCCTTCGACGGCGTCATCGACCGCGTGCCGGTCGAGCTCGGCAGCTCGGTGATGCAGGGCGGCGAGGTGGCCACCATCCTCAAGCTCGACCCGGTGATCGCGCGCGGCGAGATCAGCGAGCGCGACCTGCGCTACATCAAGATCGGCGACCAGGCCAACGTGCGCCTTGTCAACGACCAGAAAGTCACCGGCACGGTGCGCTACATCAGCCGTGACGCCTCCTCGCAGACCCGCACCTTCCGTGTCGAGGTGGCGATCCCCAATGCCGACGGCTCCATCCCCGCCGGCATGACGGCCGAGATCACGCTCAGCGCCCAGCCGACCGATGCGGTCATGCTGCCGCGCTCGGTGGTGACGCTGGGCGACAAGGGCGACCTCGGCATCCGCGCCGTCGGCAAGGACGACAAGGTGGCGTTCTTCCCGATCGACCTCGTCGACGACACGCCGAAGGGCTTGGTGCTTGGCGGCATCCCGCAGGACGCGCGCATCATCGTCGCCGGCCAGGAACTGGTGAAGGAAGGCGATCTGGTGAAGCCGGTCGAGGCCGACCAGGCAACCATCAACAAGCTGATCAGTGAAGCCTCCGCCGGCACGCAATAGCGCGGCCGCAGCGCCGGCTCGGCCGGCGCCGCTGGCCAATGTCGCGGCTTCCAGGGAAACAGCAGGCATAAGTCATGGACATCGTCAGACTCGCCATTCACAACGCCCGCCTCACAATATCGGCGCTGATGTTCCTGCTCGTCGCGGGCTGGGTCGCCTATCAGTCGACGCCGAAGGAAGCGGAGCCGGACGTTCCGATTCCGATGATGTATGTCAGCCTGATCTACCAGGGCATATCGCCGGAGGACTCCGAACGGCTGCTGCTCAGGCCGATGGAAAGCAAGCTCAAGAGCCTGAAGGGGCTCAAGGAGATGCGCTCGGCCGCCTTCCAGGGCGGCGGCTACGTGCTGGTCGAGTTCCAACCGCAGACCAACCTGGCCACCGCGCTGCAGGACACCCGCAGCAAGGTGCAGGACGCCAAGGCCGACCTGCCGCAGGCGGCGGAGGAGCCGACCGTCACTGAAGTCAACGTCTCGGAGTTCCCGGTTCTCGTCGTCACGCTTTCCGGCGACGTGCCGGAGCGCGTGCTGACGTCGGCGGCGCGCGAATTGCGCGACCGCATCGAGGAGGTGCCAGGCGTGCTCGAAGGCTCGCTGCAGGGCGCGCGCGACGATCTAGTCGAAGTCGTCATCGATCCGGTGAAGCTCTCCTCCTACGGACTCCAGCTCGATCAGGTGATCCAGGGCGTCGGCGCCTCCAACAGCCTGGTCGCGGCCGGCAATCTCGAAGGCTCCGAGGGCAAATACGCGGTCAAGGTGCCGTCGCTGATCGAGACGCCCGAGGACGTCGCCAAACTGCCGGTCGTCGCCACGCCCAATGCCGTGGTGCAGGCCAAGGACGTCGCCACCATCCGCTCCACCTTCAAGGACGCCGAGACGGTGACCCGCCTCGACGGCAAGCCGGCGATCGCCATCGAGGTGAAGAAGCGCATCGGCGCCAACCTGATCGACACGCTGAACCATGTCCGGGAGGTGTCGGACACCTTCATCAAGACGATGCCGGAAGGCATGCACGTCACCTACACGCAGGACAAGTCGGTCTTCGTCAACCAGCTTTTGGGCGACCTGCAGAACCATGTGATGATCGCCGTCATCCTGGTGTTCATCGTGATCCTCTACGCGCTGTCGGGACGCGCCTCGCTGCTCATCGGCCTCGCCATTCCGTCATCCTTCCTGATCGGCATCCTGCTGCTTGCGATGATGGGCTACACGATCAACATGATCGTGCTGTTCAGCCTCATCCTGGCGGTCGGCATGCTGGTCGACGATGCCATCATCGTCACTGAATTCGCCGAGCGGCGCATGAGCGAGGGCATGCCGAAGGCCGATGCCTTCGCGCTAGCCGCCAAGCGCATGGCCGGCCCCGTCATCGCAGCGACGATGACGCGCATCGCCGCCTTCTCGCCGCTGCTCTTCTGGCCCGGCATCATCGGCGACTTCATGAAGTACATGCCGATCACGCTGATCGTGACGCTGTCGGCCTCGATGCTCTATGCGCTGGTCTTCGCGCCGACGCTCGGCGCCATCTTCGCCAAGGCGCCGGCGCATCACGAGGACAGCGATCGCGACGGCTGGTATATGGCTCTGGTCAAGCAGGCGGTGCGTTTCCCGATCACCGTCATCCTGCTCACCGTCGGCCTGCTGGTCGGCGTCGGCTTCGCCTATTCGAAATACGGCGCCGGCGTCGAGTTCTTCCCCAGCGTCGAGCCGGATTACGGCCTGCTCTATGTGCACGCCCGGGGCAACCTTTCGCTGGCCGAAATGGACGCCGCAACCAAGACGGCGGAAAGCCGCCTGCTCGGCTGGCCGGGCGTGAAATCGGTCTACACGCGCGTCGGCAAGACGCAAGGCGGCGGCCAGGACATCCCGGAAGACGTGGTCGGGGTGATCCAGTACGAATTCGTCGATTGGCGCGAGCGCAAGTCCGCCAACCAGATCCTCGACGATTTGCGTGGCGTCATGGCCGGCATTCCCGGCGTCGACGTCGAAGTGCGCGTGCCCGAGGCTGGCCCGCCGACCGGCAAGCCGATCCAGATCAGGCTTTCGGCCGCCGACCCGGCCGGGCTCGACGACAAGGCACGCGCCGTCGCCGCGCGCATCGCCAAGGTCCCCAACGTGATCGATGTTTCCGACGGCCTGCCGCCGCCCGGCGTCGACTGGGCGCTTGAGGTCGATCGCGCCAAGGCGGCGCAATACGGCATCAGCCCGACCTCGGTGGGCACTGTGGTGCAGCTGGTAACGAACGGCCTCAAGCTGTCGGAATACCGGCCGGCCGGCGCCGACGACGCCGTCGACATTCGCCTGCGTCTGCCGGAAGACCGGCGCACGCTCTCGACGCTCGACGAGCTCAGGGTGCAGACCTCGCAGGGCTCGGTGCCGATCTCGAACTTCGTGGTCAGGAAGCCCGAGCCGACAGTCGGCGTCCTCAACCGCATCGACGGCGCGCGCACCGTGGTGGTGCAAGCCAATGTCAGCGCCGGCGCGCAAGTGGCAGCGGTGCAGGCGGAAGTCACTAAGGCCGTGGCCGACATGGATCTCGGCAGCGGCATACGCTGGAAGCTCGCTGGCTCCAACGAGGACAGCGCGGAAGCCAGCGCCTTCCTTAGCAAAGCCTTCGGCGCGGCGATCTTCCTGATCTTCCTGGTGCTGCTCGCGCAGTTCAACAAGTTCACCAGCGTGTGGCTTGTTCTGTCCTGCGTTGTGATGGCGACGATCGGCGTGTTCCTCGGGCTGCTTCTGACAGGCGAGGCCTTCGGCATCGTGATGTCGGGCATCGGCGTCATTGCGCTTGCCGGCGTGGTGGTGAACAACAACATCGTGCTCATCGACACCTATGACCGGCTGCGCGAGGAAGGCTGGGACAAGATGGATGCCGTGCTGCAGACCTGCCGCGAGCGCGCGCGGCCGGTGGTCCTGACCGCGGTGTCGGCCATCCTCGGCGTGCTGCCGATCGCCTTCGGCCTCGGTCTCGAAATCTTCCATCACGAGACGACGATCAACGCGCCATCGACGCAGTGGTGGATTTCGCTGTCGTCGGCGATCGTCTTCGGCCTGTCCTTCGCCACCTTGCTGACGCTGGTGGTGACGCCCTCGATGCTGATGGTGTTCACCCGAGCCAAGGTGAAGCCCGGCGCCCGGCGTGGCTGGCTCAGCCGCCTGTTCCGCCGCGGCAAGGGCGAGCACTCGACAGGCGAGCCGGTAGCGGAAGCCAATGCCGAGCCGGCGGTCGCCTTCCCGAAAGCCGCCGAGTAGAGCGACTTCGCAACTCAGGTACATAAAGCCGCTCGGGAACTACCGGGCGGCTTTTTGCATTGTTCCCTCGAAGTTCAACCAGACGGCGAGGGGTTTTCAATGACGATCGGTACAATTCTCGTAATAATCCTGATCCTGATCCTGATCGGCGCCGTGCCGGCATGGCCGCACTCGCGGTCTTGGGGCTATGGGCCTTCGGGGATTGTGGGAGTCATTCTGGTAGTGTTGCTGATCCTGCTTTTGATGGGCAGGATCTGAACCGACGACGATTTGCGGTCGGGCCTTGAAGTCCGGCCGTTTTCATCTTGAGGTTGTTCTTTGCTCAGGCGGCCTGACGCATGGGCGCGACGGCTATGCCGATGTCTTGCATGGCTTCCGCCACTGCTCGGTCGAGCGGGGTGTGCGGGATTTCGCCGATGACCTTTTCCAGGCGCGCTGACGCCAGCCGGTGCGGCTCGAAGCGCAGGTAGGACATCGAGACGATCTCGCGCCACATGGTTACGAACGGGCTGCCGGCGCGCAGCACCCACCAGGGCATGAACGTGAGTTTCAGCTTGCGGCCGAGCGCCTTTTCGGCGGCGGCCTTGATGTCGAGATCGGTGACGGCGTGGCCGGGGAAATTGATGGCCTCGTAAAAGCCGAGCTTATCGAGATTGCGCGCCAGTGCGACAAAGGCCACCGCGAAGTCGGGCAGATAGGCCCATTCGTTCACGAGCTTGGCCGGGCCGGCGGCGGTGTAGACCCCCTTTTCCATCTTGGTGGCGACGACGAGATCGAACCAGCCGCCGCTGCCGGTGCCGCCAAAGAAGTCGCCGGCCCTAAGCAGAATGGTGCGCACGCGGCCCGCATCGGCTTCGCGACGGAAAAGCTCCTCCATGGCGACGCGGATGCGGCCCTTGTCGGTGGTAGGATGGAAAGTCGTTTCCTCGGTGATCACCTGCGGCATCGGCGAGCCGTAATTATAGACAGTGCCCGGGAAAAGATGCAGCGCGCCGTTCGCCCGACAGGCTGCCATGACGTTCTCGGCCATCGGCAGGCATTTGCCCCAGTCGGTATAGATCGGGTTCAAGCCATTGAAGATGATGTCGACGCCTTGCGTGGCCCGGATCAGCGACTGGCGGTCCAAAGCGTCGCCAGCGACGGCAATAGCGCCCTTGAACTCGGGCGGCACCTTGCCGGCGCGGGTGACAGCGCGGACGTCGAAACCGGCGTCGATGAAGGCCTTGACAACCACGCGTCCGAGCCGGCCATTGGCGCCCAGAATTGCGACCTTGGTCATTGTTCGTCTCCGTTGCTTGCGTTTGCCCGCTTATCTGACGTCTTCAAAGCCGAATGGAATTGACTAAGGTCGGCACCCTGTTATTCAAAAACGAATGAATGAATTCGACTGGAATCTGATCAAGAGCTTCGTCGCGGTGGCCGAGACCGGCAGCCTTTCGGCCGCCGCGCGCAAGCTCGCATCAAGCCAGCCGACGCTCGGCCGCCACATCGCCGAGCTGGAGCAGGCGCTCGGCGTCACGCTGTTCCGGCGCGGGCGGCGCGGCTACGAACTCACGGAGGCAGGCAGCGCACTCTACGAGCGCGGAAAGGCAGTCAGCGAGCAGGCCAATGCGTTCTCATTGCTTGCGCTGGGCTCGGTCGAGGCGATCGAGGGCACGGTGCGCATCGCTGCCTCGGAGGTGGTTGCGGCCTGCGTGCTGCCGCAGATCACGGCGCGCCTTGGCGAGGAAGAGCCGGGCATCGAGGTCGAGATCGTCGCTTCCAACCAGGTCGAGAACCTGCTGCGACGCGACGCCGACATCGCCATCCGCATGGTCAGGCCGGCGCAGAATGAGCTGATGGCGCGCAAGGTCACCGATATCGCTCTCTGCATATGTGCCGCGAAACCCTATCTCGACCGGCATGGACGCCCGCAGAAGCCGAGCGATCTCGCCGACCATCCTTTGGTCGGATTCGACCGCAGCGATGAGATCGTTCGCGGCCTCACCGCGTTTGGCATCCCGGTCAGCCGCAGCAACTTCCGATTCAGGACCGACAACCAGATCGTGCTGTGGGAAGCGGTGCGGGCCGGCAATGGCATCGGCATCGGCCAGGAGCCGCTCGCTAGCCGCGATCCTCGACTGGAGAAGCTGTTGCCGGAGGTTCCCTTGCCCGTGCTGCCGGTGTGGCTTGCAATGCACCGTGACGTGCGCACCAGCATGCGCATCCGCCGCGTGGCGGATTTCCTGCATGAAGAGCTGAAGCGCTACTCCGCCGGCGCAGGCTCGGCGGCGAATTCGGCGCGGTGAGCCAGGTTTGCCATCAACAGCACGATGACCAGCAGGCCGGAAAGCGCGACGAAGATCGGGCCGAAGCTCGAATGCTCGGCGACGAAGCCGATCGCCGACGGCGCCACCAGGATTCCTGAATACCCCATCGTGGTCACGACGCTCATGCCGGTGCCGGAAGACAAGCCTTCCTGGTTGCCGCCGGCCGAAAACAGGATCGGCACCATATTGGCGATGCCGAAACCGCAGAAGGCGAAAGCGGCAATGGCAAGATAAGGCGAGGGGGAGAGGCCGGCCACCAACATGCCGGCGGCAGCGACAAGCGCCGAGCCGCGCAGCGTCGCCACCGCGCCGAAGCGGTTGCGCACGCCGTCGCCGAGAAAGCGCATAAGCGCCATGACGCCGGAGAAGGCAGCATAGGCGAGGCCGGCAATCGCAAGGTCGGCGCCGAGCTCCTGCTGGAGGTAGAGCGCGGCCCAGTCAAGTACGGCGCCCTCTGAGACCATGGTGAGCAGCGCCATCAACCCGACCAGATAGACAATTGTGTGCCGCGGCAGCGTAAATTTCTGATGCCCGGCGGCCTGCGGCCTGTCGTCGGCGATGAGGTAGCGAACAGCAAAGGCGATGACCAAAAAGGCGAGCGCCGTCACCGCAATCGCATGCGCGAGATAGCCGTAGTTCTGAATGGAATAGCCACCAAGCGCGCCGCCGCCGAAGCCGCCGAGGCTCCAGAAGCCATGCGAGGACGACATGATGGCGCGGGAGAGCCGTCGTTCGACGATCACCGCGTTGGAATTCATGGCGACGTCCATGCCGCCGATCGAGCCGCCGAAGACGAGCATCGCGAGGGCCGCGAGCGGCACGTTGGGCGCAAGTGCCACGACCAGCAGGCCGAAACTGCCGCAGATGCCGAACCAGCGCAGCACGGGGCGCGAGCCGTGCCTGGAAATGAGATGGCCGCACCAGGTCATCGCCATCACCGCGCCGACACCAAACAACAGGATCAGCAGGCCGAGGGTGAATTTCGAGATGTCCAGCCGGGTCAGAAACACCGGGATCTGCGGCGCCCAGCTGCCGGTGAGAAAGCCATTGGCCAGGAAAATGCCGGCAACGGCCCAGCGGCCGCGCGTCGCGGCTTGCCTTGTGGTTTGCACGCTCATGGTTTGAAGTCCGAATGGCTTTGCGCGGCAAATTAGATCGATTCAATTTGTAGTCAAGAAGCGCTATGGCAGAAGCGTTGGACCAAGAGGCGCGGACCTGTGAGGAATGGCCCTACTTTGGAGATTTGGCCGAAACGCCTCCTTTGACATCCATGGGCGAAGCAGGAGCGAAGCGACGCGCGCAGACCTTGGGATGACAAAGCAGCAGCGGCGAGCCAAATAGGACGGTTCAATGATCCTTCGGCCGCCTGGCCTCGAACTCAGCCTTCGTGGCCTCGGAGGCTTCGGTCTGGTTGAGCGCCTGCCATTCGGCATAGGGCATGCCGTAGATGATCTCGCGCGATTCGTCCTTTGTCAGGGCAATGCCGTCAGCCTCGGCCGCCTCGCGATACCAGTTCGACAGGCAGTTGCGGCAGAAGCCGGCCAGGTTCATCAGGTCGATGTTCTGGACGTCGCCGCGTGCGCGCAGATGCTCGACCAGCCGGCGGAAGGCGGCGGCCTCGAAATCGCGTTTCCGTTCTTCGCTGAGTTCGGTCATTTCGTGGTCCCCGGCCTCTCGGCCGTTTTTTAGGCCGGCCCGGTGCGCGAGCCGAACATCTTCACCTCGTGTATATCGGCACGGCGGTCGACGGCGTCAACGATCGGAGCCAATCGCTCCGCCCATTGAACAGCGCCAGCGCGGTCGGCGATCAGGTCCTGACGGATCTCGAGCAGGGCATGGGCATAGCCGTTGACAATGGCATGGCGGAACATGGTGTCGCCGCGCAGCGCGCCGTCATAGGGCTCGTTGTCGCCGACGATCAGCGCCTTGTCTTCGGCCAGCATGTCGATCAGCGGCCGCGCAACGCGGTCGTCGCGGTCCCACAAGATGCCGACATGCCAGGGGCGGATGAAGCCTTGCATGCGAGGGGTGAAGGAATGCACCGAGAAGATGAACGGCGCTTTGCCGGAGGCCTGCGCCACCGAGGAAATCATCGCCCCGACCGCGTCGTGATAGGGGCGGTAGAAGCGGTCGAGCCGTCTCTCCCGCTCCTCGGCGGCCATGGGATAGTTTCCCGGCACGACGGTACCGTCATAGAGCTGGCGGATCAGCGTCGGGTCGTCCTCGCCCCGGTTGGGGTCGATCAGAAGGCGGGAGAAGCCGGCCAGCACGGCCGGCGCATTGAGCGCCGCCGCCAACTCGCGCGTCACCGTCTCGACGCCGATGTCATACGCGATGTGGCGCTCGAACTCGGCAGCCGGCAGGCCGAGGCTGCCATACTCTTCCGGCAGGTCGCGACGGGCGTGATCGGCCAGAAGCACGATGCCCTTCTTGCGGTCGCCCTCGACGATGTCGAAGGGCGCGAAAGCTGTGGATCGGGTCATCGGCTGAAAACGGTCTGTTCGCTGGCGTCCGGGCGGGGTGGTATCGTCATTCCACGAAGAGGACTGAGGCGCAATGCCGTTGTTTGGCCACGGTTTCTGCAAAGAATCCCGGATGGGACGCCAAATCGTTCACCGGACCCTTCTAAATCGATTGGAATTGAATAAAACGGCGCGTTGACATGCGCCCGGAGTTTGCTGAAAAGGTGCTTCGACGATGCAGATGTGGTTCGCCAAGGGTTTTGGATTGGGTTGCGCCGGCAGGCTGCGCAAGCGCCTGAGCCTGCCGCTCCTGATCTTTGGCGCGGGCCTGTGCGCGCTCGCCGCGACCTCGCCGGCGCGCGCCGACTTCCGCGTCTGCAACGCGACGCAGAACCTGGTCGGCGTCGGCATCGGCTATCGGGCGAAGGCCGGCTGGATCACAGAGGGCTGGTGGCACATCGAGGGGTCGACCTGCAAGACGCTGATCGAGGGGCCGCTGTCATCAAGGTTTTACTATCTTTATGCAGAAGACGCCGAGCGCGGCGGGCGTTGGGACGGCCCGATCAACATGTGCGTCGCCGAAAAAGAGTTCAAGATTGCCGGCGTGAATGATTGCGTCGCCCGGGGCTTTCAGCGCGCCGGATTTCAGGAATATGACACGGGCGAGCAGGCAAGCTGGATGGTCCAGCTGACTGACGAGCCCGCAACGGGCGGCGCGCCAGCGGCCCCCGCTCCGGGAACGAACAATCAATGAGACGTAACCGCAAGGTCAAGATCCTCGCCACCATCGGTCCGGCTTCCTCCTCCGAGGAGATGCTGCGAAAGCTCTTCGAGGCAGGCGCCGACGTCTTCCGCATCAATATGAGCCATACCGACCACGAGCTGATGCGCACGCTTGTCGGCCGCATCCGGGCCGTCGAGGCGGCGGTCGGGCGGCCGATCGGCATTCTCGCCGATCTTCAGGGGCCAAAGCTCAGGGTCGGCAAGTTCGCCAATGGCAAGGAAGCACTGACCGTCGGCCAGACCTTCACGCTGGATGACAGTCCGGAACCCGGCACGTCGAAGCGCGTCTACCTGCCGCATCCGGAAATCCTGAACTCGGTCGAGGCCGGTCACCGTCTTTTGATCGATGACGGCAAGCTGGAGCTCAAGGCGGTCAAGAGCGACGGCAAGTCGATCGCCTGCACGGTGGTCGCCGGCACCGGCATCTCCGACAAGAAGGGCGTCAGCCTGCCCGACACCGATCTGCCGGTCGGCGCGCTGACCGAGAAGGACCGCGCCGATCTCGACGCGGTGCTGGCGGCAAGCGTCGACTGGGTGGCGCTGTCGTTCGTGCAGCGGCCGGAGGATCTGGCCGAAGCGCGCAAGATCGCGCGCGGCCGGGCCCTCATCATGGCCAAGATCGAAAAGCCGCAGGCGGTGGCGCGCCTGGCCGAGATCATCGAACTCTCCGACGCGCTGATGGTCGCGCGCGGCGATCTCGGCGTCGAGATGCCGCTCGAGGCCGTGCCCGGCATCCAGAAGCAGATCACGCGCGCCGCCCGCCGCGCCGGCAAGCCGGTGGTAATCGCGACCCAGATGCTGGAATCGATGATCACCGCACCCGTGCCGACCCGCGCGGAGGTCTCGGATGTGTCGATCGCCGTCTTCGAAGGCGCGGACGCGATCATGCTTTCGGCCGAATCCGCCGCCGGCGCCTACCCGGTCGAGGCGGTCGCGATGATGAACCGCATCGCCACCAAGGTCGAAGCCGACCCGACTTATGCCGGCATCATCAACGCCCAGCGCTCGGAACCGGAAGCGACCGGGGCCGACGCCATTTCGCTCGCTGCGCGCGAGATCGCGGAGACGCTGAAACTGTCGGCGATCATTTCCTACACCGCCTCTGGAACAACTGGTCTGCGCGCCGCGCGCGAACGGCCGCAAGTGCCGATCGTGGCGCTGTCGCCGATCGTCAACACGGCGCGCCGGCTCTCGCTTCTGTGGGGTACGCATTGCGTGGTCTCGGAGGATGCTATCGACCTCGACGATATGGTCGACCGCGCCTGCCGCATTGCCCTCGAGGAAGGCTTTGGCAAGCCGGGCGACCGCGTCATCATCACGGCGGGCGTGCCGCTGAGGACGCCCGGCTCGACCAACATGCTGCGCATCGCCTATGTCGGCTCAGAGACGCACTAAGCTATTGCCCGTATTCAGGTGGGACCGGCCTGTGAAGCGCGCCTCCCTGCGCTTCCGGGGCTCATGTGGTTAAGTCGGTCCGCTCCGGTTCTCGGAATCCGCTCTGCTCGGCTCGGCCTAATCCGAATCTCGACAGCCTTCCGGTCCCGAGCTTAGCCCGGCGCCAGCTCGGCGTCCGGCACCTTCAGTTCCGGGTACCTGTCAGCGCCTTGCGCGTCGCCGGCGATGCGGCTTTCCACAACGCTCGCCATCGACTGCAGGTCGACCGGCGCGCCGGCCGCCCTTTCGATGGCGCCGACGACGAGGTCCGGGGCGATCCAGTCGGGCTTGTGGCCGAGATTCGCGACCCAGACCAGCTCGGCGCCGGGAATGTCGCGTTCGAGGCCGACGGAATGGACCGTGGCATAGACCACCTTGTCGCGATCGCCGGAGATGACCAAGGTCGGCGCCTTGATCTCACGGTAGCCAGGCGAGGCAGCGCGCACATAATCGTAAAGTTGGGCCACATCGCGGGCGTTGGCGCGGAAGGCAGGCGGCCTCAGAACAAGCGGAATGGAAGCCTTGCCGATATAGCCCTTCGGCACATTGTTCGGTGAAAACACGCAGGCCGTGGCATTGCCGATCCGCAGCATGCCCGCCGCGTAAGCAATGGTCTCGGAAAACAGCCAGCCGACCACCGGAACAGCCGTCAATTTGTAATACCAGGCGGTCGCGCCGCCCGGCCACGGATGGCTCACGGGCGCCAGGAAGACGAGGCCGAGCGTCTTTTGCGGATGCTGGCGGGCGAAGGCGGTTGTGACCGCGCCGCCGAAGGAATGGCCGACGATGATCGCCCTTGCGATGCCGAGCCGATCCATCAGCGCGGCGACAGTGTCGGCCTGCGCCGCCAGCGTTTCGTTGTCGCCGCGCTCGGACCAGCCGAAGCCCGGTCGGTCGAGGAACAGCAGCTCGGCGCGGCCCTCGAGCAGAGGCCTCAGCGGCAGCATCTGGTCCTTGAGATTGGCACTGGCGCCATGGATGAAGACGACAGGCGGCAGACCGGCGCCGGCGGCCGGGACGTGGACATAATGGATGCGGGCACCATCGATGTCGGCGAATGCGCCGATCGGCGGATTGCGACGCTCGATCAGCCAGACGCAGGCGCGGGTAATGCCGGCAAGGGCGATGAGGAAGGCAACGAGGAGGAGGAGCGCGACGCAGATGAGGTACATGCGGAAAGTACGAGGGCGAGCGGATTTAGTTTAAGAGCACGGTGAGTTTGGCGAGCTGGCGGCCTGCTGCCAGCCCAAATTATTGCCCGCTTCGGTGGAGTATCGCAAACGTTCAGCTTGGCCGGCCTGTCAACGTCAGGACGAAGCAGGAGCGAAGCTCCGTCGCGAAGCCGCTGGCATCCACGCCGTCACCTTGCGCGACGGCTGCAGGGGAGCAGAGGTCTGCACCACCGTCGCGGCGCGGGAAGTCACGGCATGGTCGTTGGGTCAAGCCCGAGGATGACGAAGAGCTGCCCCTCAAATGCCCTCGCCGGCCAGGTCTTCCGACAGCGTCGAGACCTGGCCCTGGGCGCTGCGCATCATCGGATAGATGGTGAGCACCTTCTGCCAGGCTTCCAGCGCCGACTGCTTGTGGCCGGTCTCGGCCATGATCTGCGCGAGACCCGACAGCGCGCCGAAATGGCGCGGTTCGAGCCGCAGCGTGTGGTCGATGTCCGACATCGACTTTCCATAGTTCTTCATCAGGAAATGCACGGTAGCGCGGCGGTTCCAGCCTTCGGCATAATCGGGCTGCAAGGTCACCACCTGATCGAGGAAATCGAGCGCGACGTCGAATTTCTGGTCTTCCGCCGCCCTTTGCGCCCATCGCATCATCAGGTCGATCGAGGCGCTGCCGGACTGGTTCCACTCATTCCAGATGCGGCCGGCGATGCGTTCGGCGGCCTTCTCGTTGCGCTCGCGTCTGAGATCGGCAAAGAGCTGGTCGAGCCGCCCCTGCCTGGTCGAGGCGACCGGCGGCTGCGAAGCGGCGGGCGGCGTGGCCTCATGCTGCGCCGAAGCGGGCAAGGTCGTTCCGGAAAGGACCAGGGCAATGAAGAACGCAAAAAGAATCCGCATGTCCGGAATCTAGTCCCGGACGGCGGATCGTCAAAATGATTTTAGCGTGAGAGGGCCGGCGAACCGGCAGTCGACATCAGCGGGCGCGGCGCTTAGCGCCGCGCGCAAGTCTCAGCCCTGGCGCGCCTTGTAGCGCGGAGCGGTCTTGTTGATGATGTAGATGCGTCCCTTGCGGCGAACCAGCCGGTTGTCGCGGTGACGCGCCTTGAGCGCCTTGAGCGAGTTCTTGATCTTCATGGTCTTGCCTGTTCGGTCGGGGGCCCGGTCCCGGGCCGAATTTTAAAGGCGCGCCCGAAAAAAGCGCGCCTTGAACTTGCGTGGCTCATAAACGAGGAGCCTTGCCCGTGTCAACCGCAAGCGGGCGGCTCTTATGCCGCAAATGGTGCGCTGATCAAATATTCGCCATAGGTAACGCGCGGCATTGCGCGACTCAGAGGCGGCTGGAATGTTGCGGGCCACCCCAGAGCGGGACATAGGTCCCCTCCGGTTATGTCTATTTGTTTAGCCGCATTTCTGCGACGGCAAGCGATTCCTCTAGGTTGCAGATGCTCTCAGCGAAACGGAGTCTTTATCATGCGCCGTCTCTTTCTGCCCGCATGCCTTCTCCTCATCGCGACGGTTCCGGCTGCATGGGCCGAGGACTGCGATCGCAGCGACGACAGCCAGTCGATGATGAATATCTGCGCCAATGCCGATTATCAGGCGGCCGTTGCCAAGCTCAACGCCGCCTACAAGGATATTGTCGGCCGCAATGACGAGAAGGCCAACAAGTTGCTGCAGACCGCACAGCGCGCCTGGATCACCTTCCGCGACGCCGAGTGCGCCTATTCGACCGCCGACAGCGAGGGCGGTTCCATCCACCCGATGGAGGTTTCGCAATGCCTGACGGAGCTGACCACCGAGCGCACCAAGCAACTCACCTCCGGCCCCAACTGCCAGGAAGGCGATCCGAGCTGCGCCAGCCCGGACGAGGACGAAGACGTGCAGTAGTCGGCGTTAGCGCCGACGCTCAATGCGCGTGAAATGGCCCATCTTGCGGCCGGGCCGCGACTCGGCCTTGCCGTAGAGATGCAGCATCAGGCCGGGCTTGGCGAGCAGCGCCGGAACCTTCAGCATGTCGTCGCCGATCAGATTTTCCATGACACAGTCGGAATGCCGTGCAGGCGAGCCCAGCGGCAGGCCGGCGATGGCGCGGATATGCTGTTCGAACTGCGAAACGATGCAGGCGGCTTCCGTCCAGTGGCCGGAATTGTGGACACGCGGCGCCAGCTCGTTAGCCAAAAGCGAACCGTCGGCAAGCACGAAGAACTCGACGCCGATGACGCCGACATAGTCTAGCGCCGCAAGGATTTTTGCTGCCGCTTGCTTCGCCGCCGATGCGGTGTCCGGTGCGATGGCGGCCGGCAATGTCGACGTTCGCAATATGCCTTCGCGATGGATATTCTCGGCCGGATCGTAGGCTGCAACCGAGCCGTCCTGCCCGCGCGCGGCAATCACCGAAATCTCGCGCTCGAAAGCGACCAGCGATTCGAGGATCAGCGGCACATTGCCCATCGCCTCGCAGGTGCCGGCAAAGCCGCCGGTCTCCATGTTGCGGAAGACGCGCTGGCCTTTGCCGTCATAGCCCATGCGGCGCGTCTTCAGCACGCCGCTGCCGCTGAATTTCTTCAGCGCGGCCGTCAGCTGCTCGTCATTGTCCACTGGGCAGAATTCGGCTGTGGGAACGCCGATGCCGTTCAGGAAGCTTTTTTCGGTTACGCGATCCTGCGCGATTTCCAGCGCGCGGGCCGGCGGACAGACGGGAACGCGCGCCGCGAGTGTCTGCGCCGCTTGAACCGGGACGTTCTCGAATTCGTAAGTGACGACAGCGCTGGCGCCGGCCAGTTCGGCAAGGGCCGCCGGATCGTCATAGGCGGCGACGATCTGAAGGTTGGCGACCTGCGTCGCCGGGCTGTCGGCCTGTGGCTCCAGGACGATGGTGCGATAGCCAAGGCGGGCGGCGGCCATCGCCAGCATGCGGCCGAGCTGGCCGCCGCCGATGATGCCGATGGTCGATCCCGGGGCTAGGCTCACGGGGTATCCGCCGGCTCGGTGGCGACCTTGGCGGTCTGTGCGGTGCGCCAGGCATCGAGGCGGGCGGCGAGTTTTTCATCGCTCAGGGCCAGGACGGCCGCGGCCAGAAGGGCGGCGTTGGCGGCACCGGCCTTGCCGATCGCTAACGTGCCGACCGGAATGCCGGCCGGCATCTGCACGATGGAGAGCAGCGAATCCTGGCCGGACAACGCCTTGGATTCCACCGGCACGCCGAAGACGGGCAGCGGCGTCATCGCCGCCGTCATGCCGGGCAGGTGCGCCGCGCCGCCGGCGCCGGCGATAATCACCTTGTAGCCGGCCGCCTTGGCGCCCTTGGCGAATTCATAGAGGCGGTCCGGCGTGCGGTGTGCCGAGACGATCAGTTTTTTGTGCAGGATGCCCAGCGCATCCAGCGTTTCCGCCGCCTGGCGCATCGTCGCCCAGTCGGACTGGCTGCCCATGATGATGGCGACTTCGGCACGCTGATCGGTCAAGGTTTTCGCTCCCGGCGGCAAAGGCGCGCCTTAGCGGAATTCGCCGGCAGCCGCAAGGATTGTCGCGGCTGTGGGCCGACGGTGGCGAGGTCTAGTCCGGCCAGCGCAGCGCCCCGGATGAATCCTTGCGCGCCGCTTTCATCGCATCCGCGGGACGCTCCTTCGCGGTCAGAACCGCGCGCAGCCGCTCGGCGACGATCTCGGCCTCGCCGGGATGCAGGTTGCACGGGTCGAGGAAGAAGTGTCCGCGCTCGACCTCATGGTTGCGCACGATGACGGGCGGTGAGCCGGCGGCCAAAGCCGAGGCTAGGCCCGCGGCGGTGAAGCGGCTCTCCGGACGGACGAAGACCTGCAGGCGGTCGAGCGGGTTGGCGGTTGGGTCGGGCACGATCTCAGCGCCGATGCCCGGAATGCCTTGCAGCGCATCCTTCCACAGATCGAGCGCCGCCTCTTCGCGCCGGCGAATGCCGGCATGGTCGCGCTTTTCCCAAGCGTCGAGCGCCGCCATGGTGCCGGCGATGCTTTCCTTGCCGACCTTCATGGCCCGCGCGACGCCGCGATTCTGCAGATAGGCGGCGCGCACCAGGTCCTTGCGGCCGGTGACGATGCCGCTGGTCGGGCCACTCAGGAATTTGTGGCCGCTGTAGACGACGATGTCGGCGCCGCGCGCGAGGAAGGTCCGCAGATCGTATTCCGAAGCGGCATCGACGATCACCGGCACATTCTTGGCGTGGCAGATCTCGCAGAACTCCTCTAGAGAAAGCATGCCGTATTGCACCGTGTGGTGGGCGACGACGTAAAGCGCGGCCGCGGTGCGCTCGTTGATCGCCTCGCGCACGTGGTAATCCTGCGTGACGCTAACGGTGCCCGCCGGAATGACCTTGGCGCCGGCCACGCGGATCGACTGGTCGATCGGCGCGCCGTAATTGACGATATGGCCGAGCTGGATGACGACCTCCGATTTCAGCCCTTCGGTGTCGTCGGGCAGCCTTTCGATGGCCAGCAGGTTGGTGCCGGTCATCGCTCCGGCGATCGCCATGGTGATGCCTGAGGCGCAGCAGGCGGTGATGAAGCCGGCCTCGCCGCCGGTGAGACGGGCGACGACTGCGCTCGCGGCGCGCTGCAAATCGTCCATCTCCACCCATTGCGAGGCGATCTCGGCCATGGCGCTGATCGCTTCCGGGACGATGATGGAAGCGCCGAGTGTCGTCATCGTGCCCGAGACGTTGATGATCGGACGCAGTCCCAGCCGCTCGTGGATCGTGGTGTTGGAGCCGGTCTCGGAATAGGTTTTCATGGCAGCAGATCCCAGTGTCAGGCGGCGATCTCGACGACCGCTTCGATTTCGACGGTGATGTTTCCAGGCAGCGAGCCGACGCCGATCGCCGAACGCGCGTGGCCGCCGATCTTGTCAAAGACATCGGCGAAGAGATCGGAGCAGCCGTTGACCACCTTCGGGTGATCGCTGAAGGTCGGCGTCGCATTGACGAAGCCGAGCAGCTTGACGACGCGCACGATGCGCCCGAGGTCGCCCGCCGCCGCGTGCATGACGGCAAGCAGGTTGAGGCCGGTGAGCCGGGCATGCTCATAGGCCTGTTCGACGGTGACGTCCTCGCCGACCTTGCCGGTGCAAAGCGTGCCATCGGCGCGCAGCGGCCCCTGGCCCGAGAGGAAGATCAGCCGGCCGCTCTCGGCATGAGTGACGAAGTTGGCGATGGGCGTTGGCGGCTCGGGCAGCGTCAGGCCGAGTTCGGCGAGCCGGGTGTAAGGCGTCATGGAAGAATGCTCCTTGGATGGCATTTGCCATCCGATGTCAGAATTGCGAGGCACGGAAGCGCGCCAAAAAAGTCCGCAGGCGCTCGTTCGTGGTCTCCGCGGCAAGCACCTCCTTCGGCGGCCCGACGGCACTGACGCCGCCGTCGGCCATGAAGACGATGCGGCTTGAGGCGTCGCGGGCGAAAGCCATCTCATGCGTCACCATCACCATGGTCATGCCGTCCTCAGCGAGGCTTTTCACCACGGCCAGAACCTCGCCGACGAGTTCCGGATCGAGGGCCGAGGTGATCTCGTCGAGCAGCAGGATCTTCGGCTCCATGGCGACGGCGCGGGCGATGCCGACACGCTGCTGCTGGCCGCCGGAAAGCTCGGCGGGCAGGCTGTCGGCCTTGTGGGCGAGACCGACACGACCCAACCATTGCTCGGCGATCGAGCGCGCCTCGGCGCTGCTCTTGCCGCGTACCTTGGTGAGGCCGAGCATGATGTTGCCGGCCGCCGTCAGATGCGGGAACAGGTTGAAGCCCTGGAACACCATGCCGGTCTCGGCGCGCATGGCGGCCAAGTCGCGCTCGCTGCGGCGCTGGCGCGCGCCGCCGTCGCGAAAACCGACCTCCTTGCCGTCGATGCGGATCGAGCCGCTGTCGTAGCTTTCGAGGAAGTTGACGCAGCGCAGCAGCGTGGTCTTGCCGCTGCCGGACGGTCCGATGATGGCGACCACCTCGCCCTTCGCCACCTTGAGGCTGACCGAGCGCAGTACCTCGACCGAGCCAAAGGATTTCGAGACCTCGGCGATATCGAGAAGCGCAGGGCTGTTATCGGAAGTGGTGGCCATTGTGCTATTCCCGGATGAAGGCAAAGCGCTGCTCCAGCCGTCGGCTGGCAAGCGAAAGCGCGTAGTTGACGCCGAAATAGAGAAGGGCGCCGAGGATATAGAGCGGCATCGCCTCATAGGTGCGGCCAATGACCTGGTTGATGGCCTGCATCAGATCGGTGATGCCGAGCAGCGAGACCAGCGCGCTGCCCTTGACCGCGTCGGTGACGCCGTTGATCCAAGGCGGCAGGAAGCGGCGGAAGGCCTGCGGGAAAATCACGTAGGTAAGGCGCTGGCGAAAGGTCAGGCCAATCGCCATCGCCGCTTCCGATTGGCCTTTCGGGATCGAGGCGACGGCACCGCGCAGATATTCGACGACCTGCGCGGTCTTGAACAAGGTCAACGCCAGCACCGCCGCCCAGAAGGACTGGAGATGCACGCCGACGGCCGGCAGGCCGTAATAGACGAAGAAGATCAGCACCAGGATCGGGATGCCGCGGACGGTGTCGCTGAAGATCCGCACCGCCCAGCGCAAGGGTGCGGGCCCGTAGACGAGGCCAACGCCGAGGACAACGCCGGCGATCAGCGACAGCACCACGACCAGCAGCGATACCCACAGCGTCAGCGCGAAGCCTTCGGCGAGGAACGGCAGGGCGTAAGCGATCTGGCGAAGCATCAGCGCGCCGTCCTATACCAGCGCTCGACCAGCCGGAGCGCGAAGAGCAGGGCGTAACCCGTCACCAGATACATCGCCGTCACCACCAGATAGACCTCGACGATGCGGAAGGTGTTGAAGTTGATCCACTGCGCGCCGTAGGTCAGTTCGGGCACGGAGATGACGGAAGCGACAGACGTGTCCTTGAACAGCGAGATGAACGTGTTCGAAAGCGCCGGCAGGGTGATGCGCATCATCGTCGGCAGCCGCACATGGACAAGCCGCTGCCATGGCGTAAGGCCGATCGCCTTGCCGGCATCGATCTGGCCGCGCGGCACGGCTTCGAGGCCGGATCGGAACACTTCGACGAGATAGGCGCCGCTGTAGACGGCAAGCGTGGCGACGAAGGACGTCTGCGCGCTGTAGGCCAGGTCGATGACGGTCGGCAGACCGTAGAACACCAGATAGACCAGCAGGATCAGCGGCACGTTGCGGATGAATTCGACGTAAGAGGCGATAATGCCGCGCACGACACGCCCGGCCGAGACATACCAGATGGCCAGTACCAGTCCGATGACAATGCCGATGGCGATCGAGATCACGGCAAGCTCGAGGCTGAGCAGCAGTCCGCCCCAGAGCTTGTCGAAATGGCGCCAGATCAGGTTGAAATTGAGCGTATAGCCCATGCGTCCGTCTCAATGGCCTGTGGTGACGATAAAGAAATCGCCACTGCAGGAACCCCGTGTCGAGGAGAACAGGCGGAAGGGCGCGTGTTGCGTCCCTCCGCCGGCTAAAGTCAGAAGGCTTCGTCAGATGACCGGGAAGCCCGGGTGGCGCGGCGGCGGCTCCTGGCCGAAATATTCCTTGAAGGCAGCGTCGTAGAGCGCCGTCTCGTGGCCGAACATGGCGATGGTGAAGGTCTGGTTGACGTAGGTCAGCCAGTCGAGGTCGCCCTGCCTGATGGCCGCGCCGTAAAGCATCGAATACCAGCTCTTGCCGGCGTCGAAGTATTTGTCCGGGTTGCGCGAGGCGAGCCAGCGCACGGTGGAGAGGTCGACCGCGGCGGCGTCGACACGCTTGGATTCCAGCGCCTGCAGCACGTTGGCCTGGGTGTCGATCTGCATGACCTGCGCTTGGGGCAGGGCAAAGTGCACCGAGTTTTCGGCATCGACATTCTGCAGGATCGAGATGCGCGTGGCGGAGCCGTTCGCCAGCAGCTTGTCGAAAGTCTTGTTCTCGGAGCCGGGCAGCGTCAGCAGCGCGACGCCTTCGACATAGTAGGGGCGCGAGAAGTGGATCAGCTGCGAGCGCTGCGCCGTCATGGTCATGAACTGGATGGTGATGTCGACCTTGTTGGTGGTCACGTTCGGAATGCGCTGCGCCGGATCCTGCATGACGAATTCGACCTTGGTCGGGTCATCGAAAAGGCCCTTGGCGAGGATGCGCCCCATGGTGATGTCCATGCCGACCAGTTCGCCGGCATCGTTCTCGAAATGCCACGGCGCGTTGGTGCTGCCGGTGCCGACGATCAGCTTGCCGCGATCGAGCGCGGTCCGCAGCACGCTATCGGACGCGGCTTGCGCGGCGGCCTTCTCGGCGCTGACCGCGGTGAGCGCGCCGGCGGTGGCAAGTCCGGCCATTCCCAATTTCAGAAAATCACGTCTTCCGGATGTGTCGTTCACGGCGACCTCCTTTGGTGTGTGTTCCCCATGAATACACGCGTCAGCAATCGATATACGATTGTCTCTTACAAGAGACGTATGTATCCTGTACAAGACAGATACTAACACCGGGAATCGACAATGCAAGATGGCGAAGCGCTGACCGAGTGGCAGGCCGCAGGTTCGGACGAGGACAGGCCCGCGAACTCTCGCGAGAAGGGTCTCAACCGCGCGCTGCACATTCTGGAGTTCCTGCATGCCACGCAGCGCGCGATCGGCATCGGCGAGCTGGCCAAGGGGCTCAACGCCCCCCGCTCGACGACTTACACGCTCGTTCGCGAGCTGGTCGGTGCCGGTCTCCTGGAGATGGCCGGCGACGGCAACCGCGTCTATTTCGGCAAGAAGCTTTACCTCTACGGAATGGCCTATATGCGCGGCAACGACCTCCTCAGGCGCGGACGGCAGGAGGTCGACACGCTGTCGCGCGAGACCGGCGAGACCTCGGAGCTGTGCATGCTGCAGAGCGGCCGCTACACGATCGTCCATTCGAGCCCGGGCACCAGGCCGTTCCGCATCAGCTCGGCCACCGGCCTGCAGATCCCGCTGCCTTGGACCGCGTCGGGCCGGCTGCTGCTCGCCGGCCTGGAACGCAGCCGGATCGAGGCGATGATCTCCCAGGACGACCTCGTGCTGCCGGATGGCCGCAAGATCGAGCTCGACGACTTCATCGACGACATCGCAAAAGCCCGCGTCACCGGCTATTGCGTGACGTCGGGCCTTGTCGACGCCTATACCAAATGCTTGGCGGCGCCGGTCTTTTCAGCGCCCGGGAAGATCGAGGCGACGATGTGCCTGGTGGTTCCGATCGACACGTCGGAAGATCGGACAGGCGAGCTGGTCGCGCTGCTGCGTGACCGCGCCGCGCGGCTTTCGATCCCCTAGCCGTCGAGCGAAGGAAGCTGCCGGTCAGGCGATGATGTCGGGGATGATGCGGTCTTCCAGCGCCATCAGCCGGTCCTTCAGCATCAGCTTCTTCTTCTTCATGCGCTGGATCTGCAGCGGGTCGCAACCCATGGCGATCATCGCATTGATGGCGGCGTCGAAATCGGCGTGTTCCTGTTTGAGCCGGGAATATTCGAGGCGTATCTCAGCCTGTTCCTGTTCGGACATTATCTACCGTCTGCGTATGCGTCGCCCAGGGATGGGCCTTTGGGCGGGGCCGGTGGGGTTTGTGACCGGCGCGCCGCTGATATCACATTTCACATTGTCGTGGAATGCTACCACGCGGCATTCGACATCGAGATTGGTTGGTGGCAAACTGTCATCGTGCCGTCACAGTTGCGACCTGCGGTGGACGTGCCTGAGACGGCTGCAATCGAGGAATCCATGAAAGGGAGAACCAATCATGTCTCTTGCATCCCATCTTGATGAGCTGCAGCGGAAGCACTGCGACATCGAGCGCGAGCTTATCGACGCGATGAATCATCCTTCGGTAGACGACCTCGAGATCGCCACTCTGAAGCGGCGCAAGCTGGCAATCAAGGACGAGATTGAAAAGCTGAAGGCGAAACCGACGGCACACTGAAACTCCTCTAGGCAACATAACCGCACCCGTCGGGTGCAACCCAACCGGTGGCAAGAATGCCGCCGGTCTGGCGAGTTTACGCTGAATTTCCTGACTCTTCCTGGAATGCAACCGCAGCCCGATGTGGGCTGCTGAACCGCCCGGCCGCCAACCAAGCACAGCCGATTTGCGGACCGTGGCTGTCACCGGCCATTGACAAGCCATCTTTGCTCCGCCACCTCATGCCCGGAACTTCCAGATGAAGGCGGCCGGCATGACCGGATATTTTTCTTCTCCTTTCCCGCGGCGCGCATCGGTCGGCGTCGATGTCGGCGGCGTGATGGTCGGCGGCGGCGCGCCGGTCGTCGTGCAGTCGATGACCAACACCGATACCGCCGACATCGATCAAACCGTTGCCCAGGTGGCGGCGCTGCATCGCGCCGGCTCGGAGATCGTGCGCATCACTGTCGACCGCGACGAGAGCGCCGCTGCCGTGCCGCGCATCCGTGATCGGCTGGCCCGGCTCGGCGTCAACGTGCCGCTGGTCGGCGACTTCCACTATATCGGTCACAAGCTGCTCGCCGATCACCCGGCCTGCGCCGAGGCGCTGGCGAAATACCGCATCAACCCCGGCAATGTCGGCTTCAAGGAAAAGAAGGACCGCCAGTTCGCCGCGATCGTCGAGATGGCGATCAGATACGACAAGCCGGTGCGCATCGGCGTCAACTGGGGCTCGCTCGACCAGGAGCTCTTGACCCGGCTGATGGATGACAACCAGGGCCGGGGCTCGCCGCTCACCGCCCAGGAAGTCACCCGCGAGGCGATCGTGCAGTCGGCGATCCTGTCGGCGGAGATGGCGGAAGAGATCGGGCTCGGCCACGACAAGATCATCCTGTCGGCCAAGGTCAGCGGCGTGCAGGATCTGATCGCCGTCTATACCGAGCTTGCGACCCGCTCCAACCATGCGCTGCATCTCGGGCTGACCGAGGCCGGCATGGGCACCAAGGGCATCGTCGCTTCCTCGGCTGCCATGGGCATCCTTCTGCAGCAGGGCATCGGCGACACGATCCGCATCTCGCTGACGCCGGAGCCGAACGGCGACCGCACGCGCGAGGTGCAGGTGTCGCAGGAACTTTTGCAGACGATGGGCTTCCGGCAGTTCGTGCCGATCGTCGCGGCCTGCCCCGGCTGCGGCCGCACGACCTCCACCGTCTTCCAGGAGCTGGCCCAAAGCATCCAGGCCGACATCCGCAAGAACATGCCGGTGTGGCGTGAGAAATATCCGGGTGTTGAGAACCTCAAGGTCGCGGTGATGGGCTGCATCGTCAACGGCCCCGGCGAATCCAAGCATGCCGATATCGGCATATCTTTGCCCGGAACCGGCGAGACGCCGACAGCGCCGGTGTTCATCGACGGCAAGAAGGCGGCGACGCTGCGTGGCCCCTCGATCGCGCAGGATTTCGAAAAGATGGTCGCCGACTATATCGAGCAGCGGTACGGACACGGCAAAGCCGCCGCGGAATGAGCCATGCAGCGCTTGCTCAGGACGGCACTGATCCTGATTTGCGCGCTGATCCCTGCCGGTCAGGCATTCGCCGATCCGCCGCAGTCGCGATCGGCCGCAAAACGGCTGATCAACCGCGTCTGTGATCTGATCGAAACTCAGGCCGAGCAAAATGGCCTGCCCAAGGATTTCTTCGCCCGGCTGATCTGGAAGGAGAGCCGCTTCGATCCCAATGCGGTGAGCCCCGTGGGCGCCGAAGGCATCGCGCAGTTCATGCCGGGCACGGCCAAGCTGCGCGGGCTTGCCGATCCCTTCGACATCGGGCAGGCGATCCCCGCCTCGGCCAAGTATCTTGCCGAGATGAAGGCGGGCTACGGCAATCTCGGCCTCGCGGCTGCCGCCTACAATGCGGGCGAGAACCGCGTATCGCGCTGGCTGTCCTCCGGCGGCTTCCTGCCGATGGAAACCGAAAGCTATGTCTTCGACATCATGGGCGAGCCGGTCGACAAGTTCTCGGACACCGCCTATGCCGGCACTATCCGGCCGCTCGATCCGAAGATGAGCTTCGCGGTCGCCTGCCGCAGGCTGCCGGTGATCATGTCGCGGACCGTCGCCATGGCCTCGATCAACGTCAAGCCGTGGGGCGTTCAGGTGGCCGGCAATTTCCGCCGCTCCGCCGCAATCAGCCAGTGGTTGCGGGTTCGCGGCCGATTCCCTTCCCTGCTTGGCAGCCATGATCCTGTGGTCAGCCGCGTGCGCACGCCGATCGGCCGGCGCGGCATCTATGCGGTCAGGATCGGTGCCGACTCGCGCGCCGAGGCCAACGGCATCTGCAATAAGCTGCAAAGCGTCGGCGGGGCGTGCCTGGTTATGCGAAACCGGTAGCTCAAGCCGTCTTCGCCGCCACCGTCTCGCTGAGCCAGGTGCCGATCTTGGCGCCGAGGCGGTCCGGGGAGACCGGCTTCGGCAGGTAGTCATCCATGCCGGCCTCCATGCATTTTTCGCGGTCGCCCTTCAGCGCATGCGCGGTGACGCCGATGATCGGGGTATGGCTGCCGTTCTGCCCTTCGATGGCGCGGATGGCGCGCGTCGCCTCGTAACCGTTCATCTCCGGCATGGAGACGTCCATCAGCACCAGCCGGGGCCGCAGCGAGCGGTACATCTCGACCGCGGTGCGGCCGTTGCCGGCAATGCGATAGCTGAGGCCGAGGCCGTTGAGGATCTGTCCGAAGACCAATTGGTTCACGTCATTGTCCTCGGCGATCAGGATATCGATCGGACCGCCCGGCGCCGCCGCCGGTTCGGGCGCGAGGACCGGAACGGCTGGACCGCGGATGACGGTGAAGGGCGGCGGAGCTGACTGGACGACGACCGGCTCGCGCACGAAATGCGCCTTGCCGCCTTGCGTGCGCGCCTTCTGGATGGCGGAGATCACGGTGCCGAGCAGCACCGCCGAACGCGCCGGCTTGGTAAGATGCGCGACGATGCCGAAATCGATCACCAATCGGCCGAAATCGACCTGGTCGACCGAGGTGAGCAGCACGACCGGAATGGAAGACAGGCGGCTGTCGGCGGCAATCGCCTTGGCGACGTCGGCGCCGTTCATGCCGGGCATCTGATAGTCAAGGATGATGCAGTCGACCGAAGCGCCGAGCTGGCAGGCGCGGTCGAGGAAGGCGAGGCCGACGGCGCCGCTTTCGGCCGCGGCGCAGTCGAAGCTCCAGCTGCGCAGCTGCTCGAGCAGGATCTCGCGATTGACCGGGTTGTCGTCGATGACCAGGACGCGGGCGCCGGTGACGTCGACCGGCACGATCTCGTCGCGCGCTTGCTGTTTGTGTGCCGGCAGCGGTACGGCGAACCAGAAGACCGAGCCGCGGCCGATCTCGCTTTCAACGCCGATCTTGCCGCCCATCAGGTCGACGAGGCGGGCGGAGATGGCAAGGCCGAGCCCGGTGCCTTCGTGACGACGGGTGGACGAGCCGTCGACCTGGGCGAATTTCTCGAACACGCTCTGCAGCTTTTCGGCGGGGATTCCGATGCCGGTGTCCTCGACGCGGACCTTGAGCTGGACGGTCCCATCAACCACATCGCCGCCGACATCGATCAGCACATGCCCCTTCTCGGTGAACTTCACCGCATTGCCGAGCAGGTTGGTAACGATCTGGCGGAAACGGCCGGCGTCGCCGACGACGAAGCCAGGCAGGCGCGGGTCGACGCGCACGATGAGCTCGAGGTTCTTTTCGGCAACGCGGGCCGAGACCAGGGTGGCCACGTCCTCGACCGCTTCGGCCAGGCGGAACGGGGCGGGGTCGAGCGTCAGCTGGCCGGCATTGATCTTCGAGAAATCGAGAATGTCGTTGATGATGGTGAGCAGCGCGTTGCCGGATTTGACGATGACGTCGGTGAAGGTCTTCTGGCGCGGCGTCAGCTCGGTCTTGGCGAGAAGCTCGGCCATGCCGAGCACGCCGTTCATCGGCGTGCGGATCTCATGGCTCATATTGGCGAGGAATTCCGACTTGGCCCGGTCGGCCGCCTCGGCCTTGAACAACGATGCTGCGGTTTCGGCGAAGGCGCGGCGGATCGCGTTCTCCATCGGCCGGAAGATCAGACCCGCGGCGATGGCGATGACGGCGATCAGCAGGCCGCTCGCCCATAGGAGCAGCCGGTCGCTGGCGGCATCGGCGAGGCGCCGCTCGTCATCGAGTGCGGTGCGCACGCGCACCAGCATCGGCTGGGCGAAAAGATCGTTCTGGTTGCGGATCTCGCGGTAGCTCCATTCGTCGACTGTCTGGGCCACCGACATCAGGTTGAAATTGCGCACCATGTCGCGCGCCGACCAGAACAGATCGTCGTTCACCGAAGCAGATTCGAGCGCATTGAGCGTATTCTTCGACAGCCGCGGCCTGATCGCCGCGAGCTGCGCGTTCAGGATTTCGATCTCGCCCATCAGCCGTTCGGAATGGCCGCGCGCGGCTGCGGTCAGCCCATCGCGGGTCTCAGCCCGCCACACGGTTCCGGTCGTCTCGGCGAAATTGGTGGCGTTGCGCAGGTCGCGCGAGAAGATGACGAAATTGGCGCTCAAGGCATCGACTTCGTGGCGGTATGAGTTCACGCGGTTGAGCGCGAACATGACGGCCGCCGAGGCCAGGGCAAAGACGAGCAATCCCGAAATATAGCGGACCCGGATCGACCGGATGAAGGAGGAATACTCCGGCATGCGTAACCCCAACCCAAACGCACAATTTTAACGGTCGGGATTACGCTTGATTTACATTAAGATTTCGTTGGTGCGGCTGCCTGTCTTGCCTGCGCATTTAGGGCTCAGGGCCAGATTTAAGCACGTCAATCCGTCGACAGGGAAAACTCGTTGGCGATGGTGACGTGGTGGTGAATGCGGCCCTCGAAATATCGGGACAGCACCGCTTCGGTCGCGGCGCGCGATTCGGCGCGGGCTGGGCTAGCGAGGGCCGCGTCGACCGCCGCCATGTCGCGGTAATTGATCGCCAGGATCATCGGGAGTTCCGGCGCGCCGTCGTCGCGCTTTTCGGCGAAGGAGACGCGGACGTCGAGCGCGCCCGGGAACGCCTTCCATTTGGGCAGCACGGTCTCGATCACGTCCCTGCGGAACGCCTCCGTCTGACCGTCCTTCACCTTGCCCTCGAACAATGCGTAGCGCGTGATCATTTGTTGTCCTCCTCGTCCTTGCGTCGGAAAAATTCCATCAGTGCAGCCTGGTCCTCGCCACCCAGTCCGGCGGCCGTCAGCAGGCGATGTACCTCGGCGCACAGCGCCGTCAGCGGCATTGCCGTATGCGTGCGCCGCGCCAGGTCCTGCGCAGCGTTGAGGTCCTTCACCATATTGTCGATGCGGCCGGTGCGGCGGTAGTCGCGGGTGGCGAAGCGCGGCAGGTATTCCTGCAGGATGGCGCTGTCAGCGCGGCCGCCCTTCAGCGCCTGCGGAATCTTGAGAGCGTCCACGCCGGCATCGAGCGCCAGCCGGGTCGCTTCCGCCACAGCCATGAAGTTCAGGGCGCAGAGCACCTGGTTGATCAGCTTCGTCGTCTGCCCCGCACCGGCCGGGCCCATATGCGTATAGTTGCTGGCGACGTCGCGCAGCAGCTTATGGGCGTCGGCGACATCCTGTGCCGCGCCGCCCGCCATCAGCGTCAATTCGCCGACCAATGCCTTCGGCGCGCCGCCCGAGAGCGGGGAGTCGACCCAGCGCAGACTCCTTTCGCCGGCGTCCGCCGCCAGCTGGCGCGTCGCGTCGGGGTCGATAGACGACATGTCGATGATCAGCGTGCCGGGCTTCGCGCCGGCGGCGACGCCGCCATCTCCGAACACGGCGCGGCGCACGATTGCCGCGGAATTGAGGCTGAGGATGACGAAGTCGGCCGCTGCGGCGGCCGCGGCCGCGCTGGCCGCGGCGCTGGCGCCCTTCGCAACCAGCGTTTCCACCTTGGTCGTGTCGAGATCAAACACGAAGAGCCGGTTGCCGGTAGCGAGCAGGCGATCGCCGATCGCTCCGCCCATGGCACCGGCACCGATTAGCGCGACTGTGTTGGTCATGACGGTCGCTCCTCAAATCTGGACGTTATGTCCGCGACAATCTTTTCGAGCGGTGCGTCGATCGCCACCGCGATGGCATTCTCGTCCTTGCCTGGCACTTCCAACGTCGCGAACTGGCTGTCGAGCAGGCTGGTCGGCATGAAATGGCCGGTGCGCTCGCTCATGCGCCGGGAAATCAGTTCACGCGAACCATCGAGATAGATGAACAGCACCGGCGCGCGGGCCTGCTCGGTGATGAAATCGCGATAGGCGCGCTTCAGCGCCGAACAACCGACGATGACCGGTGCGGGCTGCAGCCTCAGCGTTCCGCCGACTTTCGCAAGCCATGGCCACCTGTCAGCGTCGTCAAGCGGAATGCCTGCGCTCATCTTGGCGATGTTGGCTTCAGGGTGCAGCTTGTCGCCATCCACATACGTCGCGTGGATCGCACGGGCCAGCGCCTCGCCCACCGTCGTCTTGCCCGAACCGGTGACGCCCATGACGACCATGCGCGGCGGCAGGTCAGATCGAAGCTGTGATGCCGCCATCGACATAGAGGACATGTCCGTTGACAAAGGAAGAGGCGTCGGACGCCAGGAAGACGCAGGCGCCGACCAGTTCTTCGACCTTGCCCCAGCGGCCAGCCGGCGTGCGCTTTTCAAGCCAGGCGCTGAAGGCCGGGTCGGCGACAAGGGCCGCATTGAGCGGCGTGTCGAAATAACCGGGCGCGATGGCGTTGCATTGCAGGCCGTGCCTGGCCCAGTCGGTCGCCATGCCCTTGGTGAGATTGCCGACCGCGCCCTTGGTCGCCGTGTAGGGCGCGATCCCCGGCCGGGCGAGCGCGGTCTGCACGCTGGCGATGTTGATGATCTTGCCGCGGCCGCGCCGGATCATGTGGCGCGCCACAGCCTGGCCGACATGGAAGACGCTGGCGACATTGGTCTGCAGCAGGCGCTCGAACGCGTCGGCGGGAAAGTCCTCGAGCGGCGTACGGAACTGCATGCCGGCATTGTTGACGAGGACGTCGATCGCTCCTTGAGCCTGCTCGAACGCATCGATGGCGGCGCGTACCGCATCATGGTCGGTCGCATCGAAAGCGAGCGTCGCAGCGCCGGGGATTTGCGCGGCCGCAACGGCGAGTTTTGCCTCGTCGCGGCCGTTGAGGACCACTTTGGCCCCCGCGCCGGCGAGCCCCTTTGCCAATGCAAGGCCGATGCCTTGCGAGGAGCCGGTGACGAGCGCGGTGCGCCCGGTGAGATCGAACAAGGTGGACGACATTTTCTCGATTGCCTCTCGTCGCTATCCGCTTTATGTTATCGATAACATCAGCTGTCAAGTCCAGTGGAGCGAAAACCGATGCAGCGGCCCCATATCCTTCAGGTTGGACCTTATCCCGCATGGGACGAGGTGCCGCTCAACGAAGCCTTCGTGGTGCATCGTTATTTCGCGGCCGAGGACAAGCCGTCCTTCCTCGCCGAGGTCGGGCCGCAGGTCCGCGCCATCGCCACCCGCGGCGAACTCGGCGCGAACCGCGCCATGATCGAGGCGTGCCCGGCACTCGAGGTCGTCTCGGTCTACGGCGTCGGCTTCGACGCGGTCGATCTGTCGGCATGCCGAGAGCGCGGCGTGCGGGTCACCAATACGCCTGATGTGTTGACCAACGACGTCGCCGATCTCGGCATCGCCATGATGCTGTGCCTGTCGCGCGGCATGATCGGCGCCGAGCGCTGGGTGCGCGACGGCAGCTGGGCCTCTAAGGGCCTTTACCCGCTGAAGCGCCGAGTCTGGGGCCGGCGGGCCGGCGTGCTCGGCCTCGGCCGCATCGGCTATGAGGTGGCCAAGCGTCTGGCCGGCTTCGGCATGGACATCGCCTACAGCGACGTCGCGCCCAAGGATTTCGCCGCGGACTGGGAGTTCGTCGCCGATCCCGTCGCCCTGGCCGGCCGTTCGGATTTCCTGTTCGTGACGCTCGCGGCGTCGGCCGCGACGCGCCACATCGTCAATGGCGAGGTGATCGCGGCGCTTGGCGAGGACGGCATGCTGATCAACATTTCGCGCGCCTCCAATATCGACGAGGAGGCGCTGCTCGATGCGCTCGAGAAGAAGGCGCTCGGGTCTGCCGCGCTCGACGTTTTCGAGGGCGAGCCGAAGCTCAATCCGCGGTTCCTGGCGCTCGACAACGTCCTTTTGCAGCCGCACCATGCGTCGGGCACCATCGAGACACGCAAGGCGATGGGCAAGCTGGTACGCGACAACCTTGCCGCCCATTTTGCTGGCCAGCCGTTGCTGACGCCGGTGCTGTGACATTGTTTTACGCAAAGCCTGCCTGCACAGTCCGAGGAGTTCGCCTGCCATGAAGTCGATCGTCATCCACGCCGCCAAAGACCTGCGCATCGAGGACCGTCCGGTCGAGGAGCCGGGGCCGGGCCAGGTGCTGTTGCGTCCCGCCGCCGGCGGCATCTGCGGCAGCGACCTGCACTACTACAATCACGGCGGCTTCGGAACGGTGCGCCTGAAGGAGCCGATGATCCTCGGCCACGAAGTCTCCGGCGTGATCGAGAGCCTCGGGCCGGGAGTGAGTGGACTGCAGACGGGACAGCTTGTCGCCGTGTCTCCGTCGCGGCCTTGCTATAGCTGCCGCTATTGCCGCGAGGGCATGCACAACCAGTGCCTCAACATGCGCTTCTACGGCAGCGCCATGCCGTTCCCGCATATCCAGGGCGCGTTTCGTGAAATGCTAGTGGCGGACGCGATTCAGTGCGCCCCGGCCGACGGCTTGACCGCCGGCGAGGCGGCGATGGCCGAACCGCTGGCCGTCTGTCTGCACGCGACGCGGCGGGCCGGAGAGATGCTGGGCAAGCGCGTGCTGGTCACAGGCTGCGGGCCGATCGGCCTGCTGTCGATCATCAGCGCGCGCCGCGCGGGTGCGGCCGAGATCGTCGCCGTCGACATCGCCGATTTCACGCTGTCGATGGCCATGCGCGCCGGCGCCGACAAGACCATCAACACCCGAAGCGAGCCGGAAGGTTTGGCGCCCTACCTTGCCGACAAGGGAACGTTCGACATCCTCTACGAATGTTCGGGCGCGGCGTCGGCGCTGGCGCAAGGCATCGCTGCGCTGCGTCCGCGCGGCACCATCGTCCAGCTCGGCCTCGGCGGCGCCGAGATGGCACTGCCGATGTCGACGGTGACCGCCAAGGAACTGTCGATCAACGGCTCGTTCCGCTTCCATCCCGAATTCGCCGTCGGCGTCGAGCTGATGCGCAAGGGGCTGATCGACGTGAAGCCGCTGATCACCCACTCGGTGCCGGTCGACGAGGCGCTTTCCGGCTTCGAGCTCGCCAACGACCGCAGTCAGGCGATGAAGGTCCAGATCGCGTTTGCGTGAGCCGCAACGGCGCGTTGCTTTCCGCCGTGATATCGATAACGTACGGCCATGCAATCTTCGCCCAAACGGCCGACCATGGCCGATGTCGCGCATCGCGCCAACGTCTCGACGATGACCGTGTCGCGCGCTTTCAAGCGCGACGCTTCGGTCAGCGCCGATACGCGCGACCGCATCCTCAAGGCGGCTGAAGAGCTCGGCTATGTCTTCGACAGCATCGCCGCCAATCTGTCGTCGCGGCGCTCCGGCTTCGTCGCCGCGACGATCCCCTCGATCAACAACGCCAATTTCGCCGACACGGTGCGCGGCATGACCGAGGGCCTGCGTGACAGCGGGCTGGAGATCCTGCTCGGCTTCACCGACTATAATGTCGAGGAGGAGGAACGCCTGGTCGGGCAATTGCTGCAGCGTCGCCCGGAGGCGATCATCGTCACCGGCGGCCGGCACACGTCGCGCTGCCGCAAGTTGCTGGTCAATGCCGGCGTTCCGGTCGTGGAGACCTGGGATTTGCCGGCCGACCCCATCGGCCACGTCGTCGGCTTTTCCAATGCCGATGCCGGGCGGCTGATGGTCGATCATTTCGTTCAGCGCGGCTATTCGAGGCTGGGCTTTATCGGCGGCGACACCTCGCGGGACACCCGTGGTCTGGACCGCCGACGCGGCTTCGTCGCGGCGCTGGAGGACCGCGGCCTCGACGCTTCGCGCGTGATTGCCTCCGGCGTGCCGCCGATCTCGATGCGCGAGGGCGCGACCGCCATGGTCGAGATGATCTCGCGCTGGCCGGACACACAGGCGGTGATGTGCGTGTCCGACCTCTCCGCCTTCGGCGCCCTGATGGAATGCGTTCGACGCGGCATCCGCGTGCCGGACGACGTGGCGATTGCCGGCTTCGGCGCCTATGATCTCGCCGAGCAGTCGGTGCCTTCGATCACCACGATCGACGTCGGCGCGCATGAGATCGGCATCCGCGTCGCCGAGCTGGTGCTCGACCTGCTCAACGGGCGGCGAGCGCTCGACGATCGCGTCGTAGTCGGTATGACGCCCAAGGTTGTTGTGCGGCACACGGCCTGAAGCGTCGGAAAAAAACAAACGGCCGGCGGGATGATCGCCGGCCGCTCGCTGATCGTTCTGGAGGGCGTCTATTTGCCCCAGATCTTCTTGTATTGGTCGCGGTAGCCGTTGCCCGGGTCGAAACGGTTGTCCGGGCCGCCGTCGAACTCGACATTGTCGGAAGTCACCACATGCAGCGGGGAGATGTAGCCCGACCATTTCTCGCCGGCCATGGCGCGGTTGAGCTCGTCGACAAGCTGCCAGCCCTGCAGGTTCAGCGGCTCGGCCACCGTCACCTTCTGGAACTGGCCGGAGCGGATGCGCTGGTAGGCCGATTCCGAACCGTCGCCCGCCGCGACGTTGATCGGCGCATCGGTGCCGGACTTGCCGGCCGCCGCGAGCGACGGCCCCATAAAGTCGAAATAGAGGTCGTTGATCGCCAGCGAATGGGTCCATTGATCGCCGTATTTCTGCAGCAGCGAGGTGGTGAGCTGCGGCATGCGCTGCGAGGTCTCGGCGATCGGCGTGTCGACATATTCGAGCACCTTCCCGCCGAGATCCTCGATCTCCTTCTTCATCCGGTCCGCCTTGGCGATAGCGATCTGGTAGGTGGAATCGGTGAAGATGATGACGCCGGGCTTGCCCTTGGCGTCGACAAAGGCCCAGTCGGCCGCCGCCTTCGAAACTTGCATTGGATCGGTCGAGACGTTGGCGACGATGCCGAGATCGTCGATCGGGCCGACGGTCGGCGCGGCGTGCCAGGCCACCATCGGGATCTTGGCCGTCTTGGCCTGCTCCATCGCCGGCTTCTGCTCGACGGCGTCGAAGCCGTTGATGATGATGCCATCGGGATTGAGCGCCAGCGCCTGGCCGAAGGCAGCGGTGCGGCCGCCGATGGAGCCGGCCCCGTCAAGCGTCTTGACCGTCCACCCCAGGGCGGCAGCGGCTTCCTCGACACCCTTGGTGACGCCGAGGATGCCGCCGTTCTTCATGTCGGCGCCGAGCACGACGATGGTCTTGCCGGCAGCCCCTTTCGGTCCCGTGGTCGGTCCGTCCCACTTCTCGACCTTGCTGGCATATTTATCCACCACCGCTTTGGCGTCGGCCATCGGGTCGGCCAGCGCCGGCGAGGCGATGCCAAGCGCCAGGCAGGCAATTCCGAGCTGTAGGACTGTTCTGCGCTGCATATCGTTTCTCCCATTAAGCATTGTCGGTTGTATTTGTTGATTGGCTGGTGGCTGGTCGGCTGGTGGGCGCGGATGCCGGCACCACCGCGCCGCGGCGCCGCTGCGCGTAGCCGGCAATGCCGATCGCGACGAGCAGGGTGACGCCGTTGAACAACGGCTCTACCCAGAACGACCCGCCGAACTGCTGGATGCCGGAAATGCCTACGGCGAGGATAACGACGCCGACGATCGTGCCCCAGACATTGACGCGGCCCGGCTTGATGGTGGTCGATCCGAGGAATGCGCCGACCAGGGCCGGCAGCAGGTATTCGAGGCCAACACTGGCCTGGCCGATCCTGAGCTTCGAGGCCAGCAGCACGCCGCCCAAGGCGGTGAGCGCGCCGGAGGCGACGAAGGCCCCCATGACGAATTTCTGCACCGGAATGCCGTTGAGCGCGGCCGCCTTCGGATTGGCGCCGATGGCGTAGAGGTAGCGGCCAAGCGGCATATATTCGAGCACCAGCCACATCACCAGCGCCAGCACGACCACGTAGTAGCCGGTGATCGGCAGGCCGAACAGCATGGTGCCGTTGAGGGAAAGGAAACCGTCGGGAAGCACGCCGACGACCTGGCGGCCGCCCGTGTACCACATTGCCAAAGCGTAGAGCACCGTGCCGGTGCCGAGTGTGGCGATGAAGGAATCGATGCGCGCCACCTCGACCAGCAGGCCGTTGATGAAGCCGGTGAGCACGCCGAGCAGGATGACGATGAGCACCGCGAGCGGCCAGGGCACGCCGAATGCGGTTTGCAGGCTGATGGCAAGGATGTGCCAGAGCACGATGCCGTAGCCGACGGTGAGGTCGATGCGGCCCGAAGCCATCGGAATCATTGCCGCCAGCGACAAGAGCGCGATGATCGCCTTGTCGGAAACGATCGAGCGCAAATTGAGCAGCGTCGGGAACGTCCGCGGCAGGAGCAGCGAGAAGAGCAGGATCAGGAGCAGCGTCAGGATCGGCAGGCCGTAGACCGGCAGATAGCGCGCCGCCTTCTGGCCGTAGCTCAGTCCGGCGAGCTCCGAACGGGTCGGCTCCAGCGCCGTCGATTTGATCGAGTTCATGGATCCTCCTCAGGCGGCTTCGGACACGGAAGCGGCGCTGATGAGCGCCGCCGTCGTCAAGGCATCGCCGGCGAGCTCGCGCACGATGCGATTGTGCGAGAAGACGAGCGCGCGGTGACAGATGTGGGCGACTTCCTCGAAATCGGTGGAGACGACGATCACTGCCAGCCCGGCTTCGACCGCGGCGGCGATCAGCCGATAGATCTCGGCCTTGGCGCCGACATCGACGCCCGCAGTCGGATCCTCGGCGATCAGAAGCTTACGGCCCGTCGCCAGCCAGCGGCCGACGACCACCTTCTGCTGGTTGCCGCCAGAGAGCGCCTCGATCGGCAGGTGCGGGTCATTGGGCCGCAGCCCTAGCCGTGCGCCGAGCTCCCGCGTCAGCTCGCTTTCCCGGGCCGGCTTCATAAAGGAGAAGAGCCCGCGGCCGACGGCCGAGGGGTTGAGATACATGTTCTCGCGCACTGAGAGCGACAGCGCCACGGATTCCTCGGTGCGGTCACGCGCAATCAGTCCGACGCCGGCGGCAAGAGCGGCGCCGACCGAGGACAGGTCGAGGCGCTTGCCATCGAGCCAGACCGAGCCGTCGAAAGCTTCGGCCCCAAACAGCGCGCGGCCGACGGCTTCCTGCCCGGCGCCGCGCAGGCCGACCAGGCCAAGCAACTCGCCGGACCGTGCCTCGAAGCGAACCGGACCGACACTGCCGCAGGTGAGGTTTTCCACCCTGAGCCGCTCCGGACCGTCCTGCCAATGCGACTTGGCAAACATCTGGTGCGCCGGCCGGCCGACGATGAGATCGACCAGTTCCTGCGGCGTGGTCTCGGCCACCGGCTTGACCGCGACCATGCGGCCGTCGCGCATGACGGCGACGCGGTCGGCGATGCGGAACACCTCGTCCAGCCGGTGCGAGACATAGATCATGCCGACGCCGCGCTCGCGCAGCGGCCGCAGCGCCTCGAACAGGCGCTCGACCTCGTCCGCCGGCAGGCTCGCCGTCGGCTCGTCGAGAACCAAGACGTCGGCCTCGGTGGCCAAAGCCCGGGCAATCGCCACCAGAGACTTTTCGGTGCGGGAGAGGTCCTGCACTCGCGTCGCCGGATCGAAGGCACAGCCGACCAGCGCCAGCGCGCGCTCGGCGCGGCGCTCGGTGTCTTGCCAGTCGATAAGGCTGATGCGGCGCGAAAAACCCTGCGCCATGCCGACATTCTCGGCCACGGTCATCCATTCGATCAAGCCGAGGTCCTGATGGATGAAGGCGACCTTCTGCGGCTGATTGGGGCGGGGCGGGCGATGGTGATAATCCTCGCCGCGAAAGCGGATCGTGCCCTGGTCGCGCTTGTGGATGCCGGCGAGCGTCTTGATCAGCGTGGATTTGCCGGCGCCGTTCTCGCCGAGGAGCGCGACGATCTCGCCCTCATGGATGTCGAGCGAGACCGACTTCAGCGCCAGGGTGCCGCCGAAGCGCTTGGAGATGTCGATGAATTCGATGAGCCTGGGCCGCATTTTTTGGCCTCCTCCCAAGCCAAGCAAATGACTGAATTGCGACGGATGTTATCGCTAACATTTGTGCAGGTCAAGTCTTGAAAATGGGTCAACGCGCCGGCTATCGATGAGGCGGTTTTCGCGGAGAAGTACCATGTTCGGAGACATTGAAGGCGCCGGGTTCGAAGTTCTCGACGAGCGGTTCGAGCGGTGTTTCGTCGGTCACGTTGCGGTCGAGCGGCTGTGGACCGGCGGGCGCTGGCTCGAGGGCCCGGCGTGGTTCGCCGCCGGCCGGTATCTTCTTTTCTCCGACATCCCGAATGACCGCATCATGCGCTACGACGACACCAACGGCGCGGTCTCGGTCTTCCGCTCGCCCTCAAACAACGCCAACGGCAACACTGTCGATACGCAGGGGCGGCTGGTCACCTGCGAGCATCAAGCGCGGCGCGTCACCCGCACCGAGCATGACGGCTCGATCACGGTGATCGCCGACCGCTTCGAAGGCAGGCGCTTGAACTCGCCCAACGATGTGGTGGTGCGCTCGGATGGCACGGTGTGGCTTTCCGACCCGCCCTACGGTATCGCCACCGACTACGAGGGCGACCGCGCCGAGCAAGAGATCGAGGGATGTCATGTCTATCGTGCCGATCCTGCAACCGGTGAGGTAACGCGAGTTGTCTCGACCATGGCAAAACCCAACGGCCTCGCCTTCTCCCCAGACGAGACGATCCTCTATGTCGGCGACACAGGCGTCACGCATCAGAAGGACGGGCCAAGGCACATCCGCAAGTTCGCTGTCGAGGGCAACAATCTGCGCGAACTCGGCGTTTTCACCACCTGCACGGCCGGTCTGTTCGACGGGTTCAGGGTGGACACGACCGGCCGCGTCTGGGCAGGGGCCGGCGACGGCGTCCACTGCTTCGATCCAGACGGCACGCTGATCGGCAAGATCCTCATCCCGGAGACGGTGGCCAACCTGACTTTCGGCGGTCCCAAGCGCAATCGCTTGTTCATCACGGCGCGGCAGTCGCTTTACGCGGCTTTCGTGGTGGCGAACGCCGCGGGGCGGGGGTGAAAGCCGCGACCTGAGCTCCGCGACGTCGGCTGCGGTCTCAGCTGCTCCGCGTGGCGACAAACGTTGCCGCCGCCTTCAGCAAATCCGCCTGCTCGCCATAGGGCTCCAGCAGTGCATGAGCCTGGTCGATGAGGCCGTGAAGCTGCTCGCGTGCCCAATCGGCGCCGTGCAGCGCGGCAAGTGTGGCCTTGCCGGCAGCGGCGTCCTTCTTGGTCGCCTTGCCCATCTGCTTTGCGTCGGCGGTGAGATCGAGCAGGTCGTCGGCTAGCTGGAAGGCAAGACCGATCGCCGAGCCGAACTCCGCCAGCCTTTCACGGTCGACGGCGGATGCGCCGGCGATGATGGCGCCTGCTTCGCAGGCAAAACGGATCAGCGCGCCTGTCTTCATCGCCTGCAGACGGATGATGCCGGCCTCGTCCGGCCGCTTGCGCTCGGCCTCGAGGTCGAGCGTCTGGCCGCCGACCATGCCGCCGGTTCCGGCGGCGCGGGCGAGCGCCAGCACCAGCGCCGCCCGCCGCTCGGCCGGCAACGCGGTCGCCTCGTCGGCGATGATGTCGAAGGCCAAAGTCAAGAGCGCGTCGCCGGCAAGGATCGCGGTTGCCTCGTCGAAAGCTTTGTGCACCGTCGGCTGGCCGCGGCGCAGATCGTCGTCGTCCATGGCAGGAAGATCGTCATGGATCAGCGAATAGCAATGCACGCATTCGAGCGCGGCGGCGACGCGCAGCGCCGCCTCGTCATTTGCCGAAAACAGCGCCGCGCTTTCCACCACCAGAAAAGGTCGGAGCCGCTTGCCGCCGTTGAGCACGCCGTGGCGCATCGCCGCCATCAGGCGTTCCGGCCGTGCGATCTCGCCGGAGAGCAGAGGCGCGTCGAAGACCTGCCGCAGCAGGACCTCGACTGCTGCGGCGCGCGTAAAAAGCGCGGATTCGAAGGCCACCTGGTCGTCTTTCAACATGGCCGGGACCGGTAGCCGACACTCAGACGTTGCGCAAGCAGCCTCGCGCCATTATGCCGAAGTAGCGGGTGGCACGGGTGGGGCGACTTGACGGAACCGATCGTCGAACATGAAAGCGAAGGGCTGGACATGGCACGGCCGCGGCGCCTGAACCGCGCCGGTCTCAAGCGCCTTGGCCGGCGCTGCCTGGTCGCGGCGATCGTGCTGGCCGCGATGCCGGTCGCGCTCACCTTCCTCTATCTGCCGCCCGTCGTGCATCCGGTTTCGACGCTGATGCTGAAGGATCTTGTCACCTTCTCCGGCTACGACCGGCGCTGGGTTTCGATCGACGATGTGGCGCCGGTGCTCATGCATTCGGTGATCATGTCGGAAGACGGGCAGTTCTGCTTCCATCGCGGCGTCGACCTCGGCGAATTGCGCGGCGTGGTCGACGATGCGCTTGCCGGCGAGGCGACGCGCGGCGCCTCCACCATCACCATGCAGACGGTGAAGAACCTGTTTTTGTGGTCGCGGCCGCTGGGCAGCGTGCGCAAGGTGGTCGAGTTGCCACTGGCCGTCTATTTCGATGCGGTGATGTCGAAGCGCCGCATCATGGAGATCTATCTTAACATCGCGGAATGGGGGCCAGGCATATACGGCATCGAGGCGGCCGCGCAGCATCATTTCGGCGTCTCGGCCAGGCAATTGTCGCGCCGGCAGGCAGCGTTGCTTGCCGTCAGCCTGCCCAACCCGATCGCACGCAATCCGGCCAGGCCAGGCCCGGGGTTGAGGCGCCTCGCCAATCTGATCGAGCGGCGCGCCGGGCGCTCGGGCGCTTATGTCGGTTGCCTCGATTAAGGTGACCCGACGCCGGCTCAAAAAAATTCGCGCCAGTGCTGGCCAAAACGGCGCAAGGCGTGTATAGGCACCCGACTTTCTCAGATTATGGCCTCGATGCGGCCCTTTCGCGAGGGTTGCCGGGGCATTTTGACCATGTAGTGGAGCATATCCATGGCCGTTCCAAAAAGAAAAACCTCTCCGTCGAAGCGCGGCATGCGCCGCTCGGCCGACGCCCTCAAGGCCCCGACCTATGTCGAGGACAAGAATTCCGGCGAAATGCGCCGGCCGCACCACATCGACCTGAAGACCGGCATGTATCGCGGCCGCCAGGTGCTGGAGCCGAAGGAAAGCTGAGAAGCTTGCACGGGAAAGCTGAGAAGCTTCCATGGTTGTGACGTTTTCAGAGGACCGGCCGCTGGCCGGTCTTTTTGATTCTGGCGACGGATGAAGGTCCTCGCGTTGGCTGGGCACGAGCCGCCGAAAAGGCAGCGGAAAAACGGCTGACATCGTTATTTCATTAGGATTTAGAGCGTGTTCGGCGCCATCGCCGAAAAGCCTTGACGGCGTGCCCGCCGCGCCTTTTACAAAAGGGTGCCTCATTGGAGACGCCCAGATGTTCGGTGCCATCCCGCTGCTGATCGTGCCCTTCGTCCTCTACAACCTCGGACTGCTCGGCCTGTTCGGCGGCGGCGACGATCCGTGGACGATCGAAATGTTCTCGTTCCGGATGATGTCGGGCGGCGTCTTCTCGATGACGCTCGGCGACCTGATGGTGCTAATCGGGCTGATCTTCCTCTTCGTCGAGATATCGAAATCGGTGCGCACCACCAATGCGTCGATCCTGGATCATCTGTTGTCGACGCTGGTCTTCATCGCCTTCCTGGTCGAGTTCCTGCTGGTGAAGGGCGCCGCGCATTCGGTCTTCTTTTCGCTGATGATCATCGCGCTGTTCGATGTGCTGGCCGGCTTCTCCGTGTCGATGCGGTCGGCAAGCCGGGATATCAACTTAAACTAGGATTGCACCCGGCGACCCGCGGTCCAAAAAGCCGTCAACCTGCGGCGGCCTGAGGCTTGCGGGCGACAACCGCCTCATAGGCGGTCTGCAACTGCCGGCGCACGGTCGGCGTGCCGGGCGGCGTCTTCACCGGCGCTCCAAGATGTTCGTGGCGCAATTCGTCCATGAACCGATCCCACAACGGCGGGCCGCCTTTTTCGAGCAGCTCGGCTCGGATCGACAGCTCCTCGCTGACCGGCAGCCAGACGCGGCCCCAGGCGCCGAGATGCGCCATGATCGGCACAAGGGTAATTGCCATCTCGGTCAGGCTGTAGATCGCCTTCTGCTTGTGGCTGGGATCGTCCGCCTTGGTCAGGAGGCCGAGCTCCATCAGCCGCTTCAGGCGATCGGCCAGGATGTTGGAGGCAATGCCTTCGATCGAGCCGTTGAGCAATTCCCGAAAATGTCGCCTGGCGCCGAAGATAATGTCGCGCAGGATGATCAGGCTCCAGCGGTCGCCGAAAACTTCCAGCGACAGATTGATCGGGCAGCCGGAGCGGTGCTCGGTGTTCATGCCAGTCTCCAAAAACCGGTTGCAATATGATATCAGCCTGCTTATCGTGCAACTGATTGCAATATGCAAGCAGATTGGGAGATGGAGGAGAGAAGGATGACCATCTTGCCTCGCCCTGAGATCCATTCGGAAAGCTTCGGCGATCCGGCCGACCCGGCGATCCTTCTGATCATGGGCGCCATGGCCTCGATGCTCTGGTGGCCGGAAGCCTTTTGCCGGGCGCTTGCCGAGCGCGGCCGTTTCGTCATCCGCTACGACAATCGCGACACTGGTCTCTCGACCAAGTACACGCCGGGCGCGCCGCCTTACGGGTTCGAGGACATGGTCGATGATGCCGTCCGTGTGCTCGACGATCACAATATCGCCAAGGCGCAGGTCGTCGGCATGTCGATGGGCGGCATGATCGCGCAGATCGTGGCGCTGAAATATCCCGAACGGGTCAGCGCGCTGACCGTGGTCTCCAGCTCACCGCTCGGTGTCGATACGTCCGGTTTGCCGGGGACGAGCGAGGCCTACCGAGAGCATTCCGCCGAAGGTGCCGATGTCGATTGGTCGAACCGGCAACAGGTGATCGACTTCATGGTCAGGGACGCTCGCGCAATCGCCAGCACCCTGCATTCGTTCGACAGCGAACGGACACGTGCGATGATCGAGGAGGACTACGATCGGTCCGGCGGTCTCGCCAGCGCCACCAACCACTTCCTGCTGAAGAGCGGCGGCCCGGAGCGGCGAATAAGGGATTTGACCGTGCCGCTGCTCGTCATCCACGGCACTACCGATCCGCTCTTCCCGATCGAGCACGGCGAGGCGCTCACCGCCGCGGTTGCCGGCGGCAGGCTGGTGCGGATCGAAGGCGGCGGCCACGAACTGCACCGCAACGATTGGCCGCACATCGTCGAAGCAATCGCCGCATTTGGCTAGCCCGGCGGGATTAGGATTGACACCAGCGGTCTGCGAAAATAGTTAAGTGATCACTTCAGTATTGCCTCGACCTCCGCCGACAGGAGAAAAAATGTCCCTGACGCTGTATTTCCATCCGCTCGCTTCCTTCTGCTGGAAGCCGCTGATCGCGGTCTACGAAAACAACACGCCGTTTGCGCCGCAGATCGTCGATCTCGGCGATGCGCCGTCGCGCGCGGCTTTCCTGAAGGTTTCGCCGACGGGCAAGATGCCGGCCCTGCGCGATGACGCGCGGGGCCGCACGGTTATGGAATCGACCATCGTAATCGAATATCTCACCGCCTACTATCCCGGGCCGGTCGAGCTCATTCCCGCCGACGTCGACCTCGCCATCAAGGTGCGCCAGGCAGACCGCTTCTACGACTTCTACGTGCAGGAGCCGATGCAGAAGATCGTCGGCGACCGGCTGCGGCCGCAAAACAAGACCGATCCGTTCGGAGTCGAGCAGGCGCGCGAGCAGCTGCGCAATTCCTACGCCATCATCGAACGGGAGATGCAGTCAAAAACGTGGGCGGTCGGCGACCATTTCACTTTGGCCGACTGCGCCGCCTCGCCGGCGCTGTTTTACGCCAACAAGGTCGAGCCGTTCGGCGACAAATTCCCCGCCGTGAAGCGCTATCACGACCGTCTGCTCGAACGGCCGAGCTTCGCCCGCGTGATCGAGGAGGCGCAGCCCTATTTCAAGTTCTTCCCCTACAATAATGGCTAGGCCTCGATGCTGCATGATCCCGCCCAGCTCGACCTGATGTTCCAGGCGCTTGCCGATCCCGCCCGGCGCCAGATGGTGGAACGTCTGTCGCGCGGACCGGCATCGGTCAGTCAGCTGGCCGAGCCGCTGGCGATGTCGCTGTCGGCCGTCGTCCAGCATCTCGCCGTTCTCGAGACGAGCGGGTTGGTGAGCACCGAGAAGCTTGGCCGGGTGCGAACCTGCCGGATCGAGCCAAACGCATTGCGGGCAGCCGAGCATTGGATCAACGAGCGGCGACTGGCCTGGGAACGCCGGCTCGACCGGCTCGGCGATTTTCTCACGGACATCACCGACCAAACCTGAAGGGGCCCGTCATGACCGAACGATCCGTCGTCCATTCCACCTTCGTCATCGAACGCCACTATCCGGCGCCGCCCGAAAAGGTCTATTTCGCGCTCAGCGATCCGGCGGCCAAGAAGCGCTGGTTCTTCGATCCCGACAACCCGATGCCGAGCCGGCATGAAATGGACTTTCGCATCGGCGGCAAGGAGGTGAATGCCGGCTGCCCGAGCGACGGGCAGACGCATTTCTTCAACGCCGTCTACCAGGACATCGTGCCGAACAAACGCATCGTCTACAGCTATGAGCTGCTGTTCGGCGAAACCCGAGTTTCGGTTTCGCTGGCGACGATCGAGCTCATCGCGGAAGGCAAGGGAACGCGACTGATTCTTACGGAGCAAGGGGCCTTCTTCGACGGCATCGACTCGCCGGCCACGCGCCAGCATGGAACGGGCGAACTGCTCGACGCGCTTGGCGCGGCGCTGCAGGCAGCGAACTGAGGCCTCCGGCTGGTGGCCAGCGGTCACCCTCCAGGGGAGAGTTCCCAAAATTGATCCAGCCAAACATTCAGCCTGAGGAAGCCGGCGGTGCTGACGGCGTAGACGCGTCTGGTGCCCTCGGCCCTGGCTTTGACCAGACCGGCGTCGAGCAGGACTTTCAGATGCTGGGAAACGGCCGGGCGCGAAACCGGCAAACCGGCCGCCAACTCATTCACCGTCTTGGGACCGCGCCGGAGCTCTTCCAAGAGATAGCGCCGGTTGGGATCGGCTATCGCCACGAAAGCGTCGGAAAACATCATGCTTCATTTGTGGGGCAAAGTTCCCCAAATCTCAACCATCGGTTTCAACCTTTGTGCGCGGGTCGAGCCGCAAGGCTTCCGGCGTGACGGCGCGGTCGGCCGGCTGCGTCTTGAAGGCATCGCGGTTCTCGATCGGAACCGGCGCGCGGGCGCGGATGCGGAGCAGCGTGTAACCGGCAAGGCAGAGATGCGCGAGCGCGGTCGCAAGGAAGAGCGCTTCGGGGCGCAGCCAGCCCATCAAAGCGGCGGCCAGCAGCGGTCCGATCATGGTGCCGAAGCCATAGAGCAACAGCAGGCCGCCGGAAACCTTGACGAAATCCTCCGCCCGCGCGTGGTCGTTGGCATGCGCGACGGCGATCGAATAGAGCGTGTAGGCGAAGGCGCCGTAGGCGGCCGTCAGCAAGATGACGAAAACGCCGGAACGCGGCTCGACCAGAAAGACCAGCACGGCAAACAGTGCCGCGCCGAAGGCTGCGCCCGCCAGCACGAAACGGCGGTCCGTGGTGTCGGATAGCCGGCCCGCGGGGAGCTGCATGGCCGCGCCGGCGATGACCACCAGGCTCATCATCAGCGCGATCTCGGCGGTAGAGATGCCGATGCGGGCGCCATAGACGGCGCCGAGCGTGCCCCAAGCGCCATTGGCTATGCCAATCAGAAGGCAGGCAACCGCCGACACCGGCGAATTGGCGTAGAGGCCTTTGACGTCGAGCTTGACATCCTGCAGCGGCTTCGGATGCGACTGGGTCGATACCGCAGTCGGAAGGAGCGACAGGCAGAACAGGATGCCGGTGATCATGAACAGCGAGGCCGATTTCACATCGCCGCCGGCGACGATCATCTGGCCGCCCATGATCGAAGCATAGGTGACCATCATATAGAGGCCGAAGACGGTGCCGCGATTCTCGTTGGTGGCCTTCTCATTCAGCCAGCTTTCGATGACCATGAAGGCGCCGGCCATGGTGAAGCCGGTGAAGGCGCGCAGCAGGATCCAGAAATACTCGTCGATGATGAGGCCGGTGAGGAGCGCAATGATTGCGCCGGAGGCGGCGAAGGCGCCGAACGCCCTGACATGACCGGCACGGCGCACCAGCCGCGGCGCGAAGAAACAGCCAGTGACGAAGCCGCCGGCCCATGCCGTGCCCATCAGGCCGAGCGAGGCGGTCGAGAACCCCTCAAGCTGGCCGCGCAGCGGCAAAAGCAGGCCATGCAGGCCGGAGGCCGCCAGCAGGAACGCGGTGCCGCGCAGCAGCGAGAGGATCGGTCGGTAGGTTGCGAACATAGGCTGATCCGGCTGGTAATTTCGAAGCGCAGGTCTGTTTGAGAGTGCAGCTCTGGCAGTCGCTTTCAGGCTTTTCCGGGGCGGCTGGCCATGCAGCCAGGATTATCCGCGGCGAAACAGTGCCTCGGCGGCGGATTTGGTGGCGCCCCTGGCGGCCCGCTCAGCTTCCAGCCTCGCGATCTCTTCGCGCAGCAGGTCAATGCGCTCGGACAAATCATCGACAGACAGCAGCGACAGATCCTGTCCGATCTCGTGTGGGCGGGGCTTCTTCCTGGGTTCGTCGTCGAAGATCGCCATCGTCGCTTCTCCCTGATTTCACCATTTGCCTGATTTGGTAATGAGCATACATAGGGCAGGGATGCCGATGCAAACAGCCGGCCAGCGGCATGAGGAAACGGGACAATTCATGGCAAGCGGACAGCATATTCCGGCAAAGATGACGGCGATCGCAATCTCGCAGCCTGGCGGTCCCAGGGTGCTGAAGCCGGAGACGCGCGACGTGCCCACGCCCGGCCCCGGCGAGGTCCTCATCCGCGTGCACGCGGCCGGCGTCAACAGGCCTGACGTGCAGCAGCGCAAAGGCGCCTATCCGCCGCCGCCCGGCGCCTCGGACCTGCCCGGGCTCGAGGCGGCCGGTGAGATCGCGGCGCTCGGCGACGCGATATCGCGCTGGCGCACCGGCGACCGGGTCTGCGCGCTGACGCCGGGCGGCGGCTATGCCGAATATGTCAAGGTCCATGCCGGCAGCGTGCTGCCGATCCCTGCGGGCTTTACCTATTCCGAGGCCGCGGCCGTGCCGGAGAACTACTTCACCGTCTGGCACAACGTGTTCGAGCGCGGCGGGCTGAAGAAAGGCGAGACGCTGCTTGTCCATGGCGGCTCGTCCGGCATCGGCACGACGGCCATACAGCTCGCCTCGGCATTCGGTGCCTATGTCGTCACCACGGCCGGCAGCAAGGAGAAGTGCGACGCCTGTCTTGGGCTCGGCGCCGACCGGGCGATCAATTATCGCCAGCAGGACTTCGTTGCCGAGGTCAAGGACGCAACCGGCGGCCGGGGCGCCGACGTCATCCTCGACATGGTGGGCGGCGACTATGTGGCGCGCAACTACGACGCCGCGGCGGTCGAAGGACGCATCGTCCAGATCGCCGTACAGGCCGGTGCGGTCGCCAGCACCGACTTCGCAAAGCTCATGGTCAAGCGCCTTGTCCATACCGGCTCGACGCTTCGGCCGCGCACTGTCGAATTCAAGGCAGCCATCGCGGCGGCGCTCGAGGCTCAGGTCTGGCCGCTGCTCGGCACCCGCAAGGTCGCTCCGGTCATGGACATGATCTTCCCACTGACGGAGGCCTGGCGGGCGCATGAGCGGATGGAGGAGGGCGAGCATATCGGCAAGATCGTCCTCGACGTCGGCTAGGATGTCGCCCGATAGGTGAGGCCGGCCTGCAAACAATTGTGTCCTGCGCTTCCGCTGCTCACGTTCCGCTCCGGTTTGCGGACCAACCGTTTTGGGCTTGGCCTAACCTGAATCCTCGACGCATCCTGGGCGTTCGGATCCCTGACGAGAGACTGAACAAAGGCCTAATGCTGCAATGCACAAAATGCATTGCCGCCATGCAAAAGAGTCCGTTCAATTCGTAGGCAAGGGTGCCTATTTACGCGGCATCGAACAACTGATCCCGTGAATGGAGGACTGAAATGAACCCGATCCGCGCTTTCCGCAACTGGCGCCTCTACAATGAGACGGTGCGTGAGCTGAACAAGCTGAACGCCCGCCAGCTGAACGACCTCGGCATCAACCGCGGCGACATCGAGCGTATCGCTCGCCAGGCTCTTTGATTTGAAGCACGACCCGGCCGCAAGGCTGGGCCGTAGTCTCGAAGCCAGAGCCGTCTCAGACGCTTGCTCGTCTCCGGTTCCGAACCCGCTGGACTCCGTCCGGCGGGTTTTGTCTTTTTGGGTCCCAGCTGCTCCCCTCCCAAAAACATTGCGAAATCGTGACGGAGCGTTTATACAGGCCGCGAATTTCCCATTTTGGTGGCTCTAAAACCACCGCCCGCGCGGGAACGCGGGCGAACGAGAAGGATTTTTGACATGGCCAATACGCTGCTGATGCCCAAGGCCACCGCCGTCTGGCTGGTCGACAACACCGCGCTCTCCTTCGAGCAGATCGCGCAGTTCTGCGGGCTGCATCCGCTGGAGGTCAAGGCGATCGCGGACGGCGAGTCGGCGCAGGGCATCAAGGGCATGGACCCGATCATGACCGGCCAGCTCACCCGCGACGAGATCGCGCGCGGCGAGAAGGATCCGAACCATCGGCTGAAACTCTCGGACCCCAAGGTGCGGGTGCCGGAATCGAAGCGCAAAGGCCCGCGCTACACGCCGCTGTCGAAACGCCAGGACCGGCCGAACGCCATTCTCTGGCTGGTACGCAACCATCCCGAACTCAAGGATGCGCAGATCGCGCGGCTGGTCGGCACGACCAAGTCGACGATCGAGCAGATTCGGGAGCGCCGGCATTGGAACTCGGCCAATCTGCAGCCGATGGATCCGGTGACGCTGGGCCTGACCTCGCAGATCGACCTCGACATGGAAGTCAACCGCGCCTCGCGCGGCCGCGAGCAGGCACAGCCGGCTGCCGGCGACACGCTGCTGCCGGCGGCGCTGACCGAAAGGCTGACGCCGGCTCCGGAGAAGCCGAAGGACGAGGATCAGGAGCTCGACGCCAATGCCGTGTTCGCCAAGCTTTCGGCGCTGAAGTCGAAGGACAAGAAAGAAGACGGGGAAGAGGAGTAAGGTCTCCCAGCCCGACAAAAAAGCCCGCTTCGCGCGGGCTTTTTTGTCGGCCGTGCCTGGGGAGGTCAGGTCCGCGCCGCTCGATCGGGCGCCATGCCGTAATCCTCGCTGCGTTCCACGGCGCGGTAGAAGTCGGCGAGCTGCTTGCCGCGCTCCGGCTTGTAGATACGCCCGGCAATCACCACCGAGGCGATGCGGTCGATGCGGAAGGCGCGAAAATCGTCGCGCATCTCGCACCAGGCGACCAGGGTCCATACCTTGCCCCAGAACCAGAGGCCCAGGGGCCGGATGTCGCGCGCCGTGCCGCGCCCGGCTTCGTCCGAGTAGTCGATGGTGAGCACCTGGCGCTTCTCGATGGCGCGCTCGATGAGGTCGATCGCCTCGCGCGCGGCATCGCTCACCACCCACATCGGCGTGTGGATCTCGGTGCGCGCGATGCGATCCTTTTCCGTGTCGGGCAGCACCGCGCCGATCTTGACCAGCGCCTCGTCGGCGGCCCTTGCCATCGCCGCGCCGCCGAAGGCGCGCACCATGCGGGCGCCGGCAACCAGCGCCACGATCTCGTCACGCGTGAACATCAGCGGCGGAAGGTCGAAACCTTCCCTCATCATGTAGCCGACACCCGCCTCGCCGTCGATCGGCACGCCGGTCGACTGCAAGTCGGCTATATCGCGGTAGATGGTCCGCTCGGACACCTCGAGCCACGTCCCGAGCTTCTGCGCGGTGACCAGTCTGCCTCCGCGCAGATGCTGCACGATCTGGAAAAGCCTGTCGGCGCGGCGCATCGTTTGACCCCTTGGCTTCGGTTCTACGCATGCCGCGGTCCCAAAACCGGTTCCCGCAGGTTCGAGGCTGCTTCAATAACGCAAGCCTCCTGACAACATAGTGTCAGGAGGCTGCAGCCACTCCACCACCGGACAACGGCGTCTTTCCTGAAACCCAGCGTTTCAACCGACATTACATCTGGGCGCGCCATGGCCGCTATCCAAGTCATGCGCCGAAAAATTTCAGTTCTCACGCACGCGGCCGTTATAAAGGTCCGGCCAACCGATGTCCTTGCGAATGTCCGCCGGCAAAGTGTTCAGGAAACGCTGGGTCCGGATCTCGTTCCGCACGGTGCGGATCTTGCCGACATAGTGCTGCACGCTACGCAGGATGGTAAAACCGTTCATGACCGAGCTCCTCTTTTTGACGAGAGGAGTATCTCACACCCCTGCTGACAGCAGTCTGTCAGCAGGGGTGCGAGGTAGCCGAAGCCGGCGCCAGAACGATCAGCGCGGTCCCATGGATGTCCCTTCGTTTGTCAGGAGCGATGCGGTGCGAAAGCGCCAAGAACCGCTTTGACAGCCGCCGAGGATGCTGCTCAAAGGCGGCATGACGAAACTGCTCGCCCTTGTCATCATCGGCATCATGCTCATCCAAATCATCAAGCCGCTCGGCTGGCCGGGGCTGAAGCGCCGCAGCGATTTCTGGAAGCTGGCGCTGCTTGCAATGGCCGCAATCTCGCTGGCGGCCGTGCTTGGTCATTGGGCTTGAGGCACGTCGATATCAGGTGGGGACGGCCTGCGAAAGGCGGCGCTGGCCCCCCGCTGTTTCGATGCCTCAGCTAGGAGTGCGGCCGGCAAAAACAAAACCCGGGCCTTGGCACCCGGGCCTTGGCCCGGGTTTTCAGCGCTTTAGGGAAAGCTCAAAGCGCGTCGACGCGCTTCAAGCCGTTATTGATGCATATCGTTGCCCCAGAACCGCTGCACACTTCTGGGCGACATGCATTGCTATCAGGCGGCCTTTTCCAGCGCCGGCTGCCATTGTCCGAGCGCCGCCAGATGATTCATGTGGGCGCGATGGATGAAGGCAGCCTGGCCGGCGGCGACGTTCGACGCCTTGCCGCTCCAGGCCTTCTGCGCGGCCGCCTGCAGGGCGCGGCCGTAGGAGAAGGAGAGCTTCCACGGATGTGGGCCGATGACGTTGATGGCGTTAAGGTTGGCCGTCGCTTCCTCGTCGTCCTGGCCGCCCGACAGGAAGGCAATGCCGGGCACCGCCACGGGCACGGTTTCGCGAAACAGCTTGATCGTCTTCTGGGCGACCGCTTCGGGACTGTCCTTCTTGCCCGATTTCTTGCCGGAGATGACCATGTTCGGCTTGAGGATGGTGCCTTCGAGCACCACGCGTGCGGCATAAAGCTCGCCATAGAGCTTCAGCAGGGTCGCCTTGCTCACCTCGTAGCAGGTGTCGATCGAGTGGGCGCCGTCCATCAGCACTTCCGGCTCGACGATCGGCACGATGCCTGCCTCCTGGCAGAGCGCGGCGTAGCGTGCCAGCGCATGCGCGTTGGAGGCGATCGAGGTGGCTGACGGCACGCCCTTGGCGGTGTCGATGTCGATCACCGCGCGCCATTTGGCGAACCGGGCGCCGAGCTTATAGTAGTCCGCCAGCCGCTCGCGCAGGCCATCGAGACCCTCGGTGATGGTGTCGCCGGGAAAGCCGGCGAGAGGCTTGGCGCCGACATCGACCTTGATGCCCGGAATGGCGCCGGCGGCCTTGATGATGTCGACCAGCGGCGTGCCGTCGGCAGCCTTCTGGCGAATGGTCTCGTCATAGAGGATGACGCCGGAAATATACTTGGTCATCGCCTCCTTGGCGCGGAACATCATCTCGCGATAGTCGCGCCGATTGTCGGCGGTCGATTCGACGCCGATGACGTCGAAGCGCTTCTTGATGGTGCCGGAGCTCTCATCGGCGGCCAAAAGGCCCTTGCCATCCGCCACGATCGCGGCGGCAATGTCTTCGAGACGTTCGCTCATGGTGCTCTCCTAAGGGGCGTTTATTCCGCGCTAGCAGAACACTACCGCCAAAGGAATGACGCCGAAAAGCTCGAATCGATTGAAAGTCTCGATAGCGGCGTCCGTTCGGAAAGTCTTGAATGACTCAGCGCTTCAGCACCTCGACGCCCGGCAGCGGCTTGCCTTCCATCCATTCGAGGAAGGCGCCGCCGGCGGTCGAGACATAGGTGAAATCGTCGGCGACGCCGGCATGGTTGAGCGCGGCCACCGTGTCGCCGCCGCCGGCGACCGAAACCAGCTTGCCTTCCTTTGTGCGGGCTGCCGCATGCTTTGCCGCAGCCACCGTGGCGCGGTCGAAGGGTTCGATCTCGAATGCACCGAGCGGGCCGTTCCAGACCAGCGTGGCAGCGCGGTCGATCCAATCGGCGACGCTCTTCACGGTTTTCTCGCCGACATCGAGGATCATGCCGTCTGCGGGCACGTCGGAGATGGCGACGGTTTGGCTGGCGGCACCCGCCTTGAATTCCTTCGCCACGACGCCGTCGGCGGGCAGAATGATGGCGCAGCCGGCTTCGGCCGCCTCGATCATGATCTGCTTGGCGGTGGAGGCCAGGTCATGCTCGCAGAGCGATTTGCCGACATCGGTACCCCGCGCGGCGAGGAAGGTGTTGGCCATGCCGCCGCCGATTACCAGCGCGTCGACCTTCTTCACCAGGTTCATCAAAAGATCGATCTTGGTCGAGACCTTGGCGCCGCCGACGATGGCCACGACGGGCCGCACCGGATTGCCGAGACCTTGTTCCAACGCGTCGAGCTCGGCCTGCAGGGTGCGGCCGGCATAGGCCGGCAGGCGGTGCGCCAGGCCTTCGGTCGACGCATGCGCGCGGTGCGCGGCGGAAAAGGCGTCGTTGACGTAGATGTCGCCATTGGCGGCGAGCTTTTCGGTGAAGGCCTGATCGTTCTTCTCCTCGGCCTTGTGGAAGCGGGTGTTTTCCAAAAGCAGGACGTCGCCATCCTTCATGGCGGCAACCGCGTCGGCGGCCTTGTCGCCGATGCAGTCGGAGGCGAAGCCGACCGGGCGGCCGAGCACTTCCGCCGTGGCGCGAGCGATCGGCTCCAGCGAGAATTCGGCCGACGGGCCGTCCTTCGGACGACCGAAATGCGCGAGCAGTATCACCCTGGCGCCTTTGCCGGAGAGCTCGGAAATGGTCGGCGCGATGCGCTCGATGCGGGTGGCGTCCGTCACCTTGCCGTCGGCGACGGGAACGTTGAGGTCGACGCGCACCAGGATGCGCTTGCCGCCAACGGCGCCGATATCGTCGAGTGTCTTGAAGCCGGCCATGGTCGTCCTTTCCGCCAAAAACGCGGCGACCTTACCCGCCACCGGGCACGATGCAAGGCCTGGGCCGCACAGCGCGTGCAAAAATGATGTCGTTGTGTGACGTCAGCTCTCGCTGGCTGATTTTGGCGCTATAGGCTTGGACGTCGTCATTTCGTCCGGCTCGCTTTGAGGAACCTTGCTTGGCGCTGGTTTGCGCCAGCCGCGGATAAAGGCGGCGATGCGGTCGGCGATCTCGCCGGCGCTCAGGAAAACCGGCACGCGCGCCACCGGCGCGGTCGGCTCGAAGGACAGGCCAAGCCCGGTGATCCGGCCCTTCTCGTCGACATCGCGTACGATCAGCTCGATCGGGCCGATCATCACGCGGTCGGCATATTCGGCCTGGCCGCCGAGCCGCTCGGTGACCAGCGCCGCGACGGTGAGCTTCTGTTCGGCCTCGGTGAGGCCGGGCCCATAGGCGGCTTCGAGCTCGGCGGCGGAGCGGGCCGGATCGACGGCAAAGGCGCCAAAGAAGTCGGCATCCTCGGGGTCGACGACGGCGCGGCTGGCGAAGAGCTTGTCGAGCAGGCGCGGATAGCGGTCCGGCACGAAGATGTAGACCTGATCGCCGGCGGCGAGCCGGCCCATGTCCTGGAACCGCATGGAGCGGCCGTCGCGCAGCACCAGCGAAGGCCTCGCCCAGCGCGGGATGCGTTCGCCGCGCGCCACCGGACTACCGGGAGCGACGCGATAGGCGAGCAGCTCGTGGTGAGCCGAGCCCGGCAGCTCGAGCTCGACCTTGTCGAGCGGTCCAAGCCTTGCCGGCACGATGAGGCCGAGACGGCGCGCCAGCGGACCGACGGTCCAGCCCTGCACCACCAGCGAGACCAGCACGATGATGAAGGCGACATTGAAGATGAGGCGACCGTTGGCGAGGCCGCCGAGCAGTGGCGTGATGGCAAGCAGGATCGAAACTGCGCCGCGCAACCCGACCCAGGAGACGAAGGCGACCTCCGGACGTGGCAGGCGGAACGGCATCAGGCAGAGCCAGACGGCCAAGGGCCGCGCCACGAAGATCAGGAACAGGCCGAGCAGGATCGCCGGCAGCAAGATCGCTGGGAATTGCGAGGGCGTGGCAAACAGGCCGAGGATCAAAAACATGATGATCTGCGCCAGCCACGACATACCGTCCTGGAAGCGCTTCAGGATGGTGACGGCGCGAATGTCGGAATTGCCGGCGACGAGGCCGGCGAGATACACCGCAAGGAAGCCCGAGCCGCCGATGGCGCCCGCCGCGGCGAACACCATCAGCGATAGCGTCAGCACGAAGATCGGCAGCAGGCCATGGTCGAGGTTCAGCCGCTCAACGAGGCGCACGATCGCCAAGCCGCCGAGCACGCCGATGACGGCGCCAAGTCCCATGTTGATGAAGAAGCCGATCACCAAACTGGTGGCGAGAACGTTTGCCTCCGGGTTGGCATGCGCGGCGATGATCTCGACCAAAGAGATGGTGAGGAAGATGGCGATCGGATCATTGGTGCCGGATTCAACCTCGAGCGTCGAGCGGACGCGCTCGCGCAAATGGATTTCCCCGGCGCGCAGCAGGAAGAACACCGCCGCTGCGTCGGTCGAAGCGACGGCGGCGCCCAGCAGCGAGGATTCCAGCCAGCTGAGATTGAGGAGGTAGTAGGCGGCGACGCCGAAAATGCCGGTGGTCAGGAGGACGCCGACGGTGGCCAGCGACAGCGCCGGCCCGGCCGCCTGGCGCAAGGCGTTGAGCGGCGTGCCGAAACCGGAATCGAACAGGATAATGGCCAAAGCCAACGAGCCGGCGAAATAAGCCAGCCGCGCATTGTCGAATTCGATGCCAAGGCCGTCGACGCCGGTGGCAAGGCCAATGCAGAGGAAGAGGAGCAGCAGGGGTGCGCCGAAGCGAAAGGCGATCAGGCTCGAAAAGGCGGCGGCGACAACAAGCGCTGTGCCGACCAGCGTCACGAGATAGATCGCATGCTCCATCCGGAATTGCCCCTCAAATCCGCGTCCCTCCCGCTTTACGGCAGAGTGGGGCGAAGACATGACCAGTGCAAGGCGGCAGCGTGGCTTTTTTGCCCCATGCCGCTGCGTCGAACGAAAAACGCCCGGCCGAAGCCGGGCGTTTCACACGATCAAAAAGGAAGCCTGAGGTCAGGCGATGGTCTTGCCGAAGGCGACAGCCGTGTCGCCCATGCGGTTCGAGAAGCCCCATTCGTTGTCGTACCAGGAGAGTACCGAGACGAAGTTGCCGTCCATGACCTTGGTCTGGTCGAGCGCCGCGATCGAGGAGTGCGGATCGTGGTTGAAATCGATCGAGACGTTCGGGTGATGGGTGACCGAGAGCACGCCCTTCAGCTTGCCGTTGGAGGCGGCGATCAGCGCTTCGTTGATCTCCTGCGCGGTGGTCGAGCGCTTGGCGATGAATTTGAAATCGACGACCGAGACGTTCGGGGTCGGCACGCGGATGGAGATGCCGTCGAGCTTGCCCTTGAGGTCGGGCAGCACCAGACCGATCGCCTTGGCGGCACCGGTCGAGGTCGGGATCTGCGACAGCGCCGCGGCGCGGGCCCGGTAAAGGTCCTTGTGCATGGTGTCCAGCGTCGGCTGGTCGCCGGTGTAGGAATGGATCGTCGTCATCATGCCCTTCTCGATGCCGACGGTCTCGTGCAGCACGGCGGCAAGCGGGGCCAGGCAGTTGGTGGTGCAGGACGCGTTGGAGATGACGACGTGGTCCTTGGTCAGCTTGTCGTGGTTGATGCCGTAAACGACCGTGAGATCGGCGCCTTCGGCCGGGGCCGAGACGATGACGCGCTTGGCGCCGGCGGTCAGATGCGCGGCAGCCTTGTCGCGCGCGGTGAAGATACCGGTGCATTCGAGCGCGATGTCGATGCCGAGATCTTTCCAGGGCAGCTGGGTCGGATCCTTGATGGCGGTGACCTTGAACTTCTCCTTGCCGACGGAGATCTGGTCGCCGTCGACCGTCACTTCATGCGGGAAGCGGCCATGCACGCTGTCGTAGCGGAGCAGATGCGCGTTGGTCTCTACCGGCCCGAGGTCGTTGACGGCGACGACATCGATGTCCTTGCGGCCGGATTCATGAATGGCGCGCAGGATGTTGCGGCCGATGCGGCCAAATCCGTTGATGGCAACTCTGACGGTCATGTTTCTCTCCCTGGGGACTGGAAAGTGGATGGGTCCGCTGCTTCATAGCGGCGGGCGTGCAAAGAATCCAGCCGCAGAAGCCGGAATTTAAATCGATTAGGTTGGTCCAGTCCGGCGACATCCTTTGAAGGGCTTCGCCGGACGGGGCGTTGCTTTTTGTGCATGCCGCTCGAGATCGCTGCGCGCTTTTGAGCGACATGCGATGGCTCACTTGCCGTGCAGGCGCGCCTCCACGGCCTTCGCCGCGGCCTCGGCGGTGATGCCGAAATGCGGATACAGCTGCTCGATCGAGCCGGAGGCGCCGAAGCCGGCCATGCCGACGAAGATGCCGTCGATACCGATCAGGTGGTCCCAGCCCTGGCGGATGCCGGCCTCGATAGCGACCTTCACCTTGGCGTTGCCGATGGTCTTCCTGCGATAGTCCTCGTCCTGCTGGTCGAACAGCTCGAAGCAGGGCACCGATACGACGCGGGTCGGATGGCCGTGTTTTTCGAGCAACTCGCGGGCGCCGAGGGCGACCTCGACCTCCGACCCCGTGGCGAAGATCGTCACGGCCGCCTCGCCGTTTGCCGCGGCAAGCTCATAAGCGCCCGAGGCGCTGAGGTTCTTCTCGCTGTGTTCGCTGCGCACGGTCGGCAGGTTCTGGCGGGTCAGCGCGAGCGTCGAAGGTGTCTTTTCGGACTCCAACGCCAGCTGCCAACATTCCGCCGTCTCGACCGCGTCGGCCGGGCGGAAGACGTTGTGGTTCGGAATGGCGCGCAGTGCGGCCAGATGCTCGACCGGCTGGTGGGTCGGGCCGTCCTCGCCGAGGCCGATCGAGTCATGGGTCATGACGAAGATCGAGCGGATGCCCATCAGCGAGGCAAGGCGCATCGAGGGCCGGGCATAGTCGGAGAAACACAAGAAGGTGCCGCCATAGGCGATCAGGCCGCCATGCAGCGTCAACCCGTTGATGGCCGCCGCCATGCCGTGCTCGCGGATGCCGTAATGAACATAGCGCTGGCCGTAGTCGTCCGGAGTGATGTTCTTGGTCTGGCTGGTCTTGGTGTTGTTGGAGCCGGTGAGGTCGGCCGAGCCGCCGATGGTTTCGGGAACAGCGCCGTTGATCACTTCCAGCGCCATTTCCGAGGACTTACGGGTGGCCACCTTCGGCTTGTCGGCCGAGAGCTTCTTCTTGTACTCGGTGATGACGGCGTCGAAATTGTCCGGCAGCTTGCCGGCGAGGCGGCGCTCGAATTCGCCCTTCAGCTTGGCGTCGGCCTTGGCAAGGCGGCCTTCCCAATCGGCGCGCGCCTTGGCGCCGGCGGTGCCGACGCCGCGCCAGGCGTCGAGGATGTCGGCCGGAATCTCGAAGGGCGGCGATTCCCAGTTGAAGAATTTGCGGGCGCCGGCGATTTCGTCGGCGCCGAGCGGCGAGCCATGCGCCTTGTTGGTGCCGGCCTTGGTCGGGGCGCCGAAGCCGATGGTCGTCTTGCAGGCGATCATCGTCGGCTTGTCGGAATGGCGGGCGGCTTCGATGGCATAGGCGATGGCTTCCGGATCGGTGCCGTCGATGTGGCTGGCGTTCCAGCCGCTGGCCTGGAAGCGGGCGACCTGGTCGGTGTTGTCGGCGAGCGAGACCGGGCCGTCGATCGAGATGTTGTTGTTGTCCCAGAAGACGATCAGCTTGTTGAGCTTGAGATGGCCCGCGAGCGCGATGGCTTCCTGGGAGACGCCTTCCATCAAGCAGCCGTCACCGGCCAGCACATAGGTGTAGTGGTCGACAAGGTCGTTGCCGAAGGCGGCATTCATGATGCGCTCGCCGAGCGCGAAGCCGACCGAGTTGGCGAGGCCCTGGCCGAGCGGACCGGTGGTGGTCTCGATGCCGGCGGCATGGCCGTATTCGGGATGGCCGGCGGTCCTAGATCCGAGTTGGCGGAAATTCTTGATCTGGTCGATCGTCATGTCCTCGTAGCCGGTGAGGTACAGGAGCGAATAGAGCAGCATCGAGCCGTGGCCGGCCGACAGGATGAAACGGTCGCGGTCTGCCCAGTGCGGGGCCTTGGCGTCGAATTTCAGGAAGCGGGTGAACAGCACCGTAGCGATGTCGGCGCAGCCCATGGGCAGGCCGGGGTGGCCGGAATTGGCCTTCTCGACGGCGTCCATGGAAAGAAAACGGATCGCATTGGCCATCCGATCATGTTGTTCACGCGAGGTCATGCTTCCTCCGGAATAGGGGTTGGAGCCTTGGGAGAGCCCGTGGAAAGGGTGCGCGACACATAGCAGGCGCGGCCTTTGAGTCAACAAATCGGTGCTTTTTTGCCGGCCTTGTGAAGGCGCCGGCGACGCTACATTAGCGTTAGCGGGGGACAGTCGCGAGAGCTTTATTGACGCGCGCTTCACCCGGCGCCTAATCTTTCCGAGATAACGCGTTCTGAACGTGAGCGATTCGGTGACGGGCAGGGCATAGGACGAAGGCCATGACCGGGGAAACGACCCTCAAGGAAGTCATCGCCAGGCTCGGCAAAGCCATGGAGGGACTGGAAAACGCCGTGGCGGCGCGGCTCGAGCATGAGCGCGACTATTCCGAAGCCGAGGCCGAGGTGCAGCGCATGAACGCCGACCGCTCGCGGCTGGCGCAGGAGCTCGACAATTCCGAGGCCCGCGCCGAACGGCTGGAAGATGCCAACAAGGAAGTGTCGCGCCGGCTGGTGACCGCCATGGAAACCATTCGCGCGGTACTGGACAGGTAAGCCAATGGCACAGGTCACCGTTTCCATCGACGGCAAGCAGTACCGGATGGCTTGCGACGAGGGCCAGGAAGAGCATCTGATCGACCTCGCCGAGCGCTTCGACCGGTATGTCATGCATTTGAAGGATTCGTTCGGCGAGATCGGCGACCAGCGGCTGACCGTCATGGCCGGCATCATGGTGATGGATGAGCTTTCGGAGCTCAACAAGCGGGTCAAGGGCATGGAGAGCGAGGTGCTGACGCTGCGCAAGACGCGCGACGAGGCGCTGACCAAGGCCGACAAGAGCGACAGCGTGCTGACGACCGCGCTCGCGGCACTTGCGCAGCGCATGGAAGACCTTGCGACGACGCTGGCGGTGAAGAAGGCTTAAGCCACCAATCCCCTGCGTCCGCTATGGAAATTCTGCTGTCTTTTCCAGGAAAAGCAGAAATTTTTCCGTCGTTCCGATCACGCTTGCAGACACAAGCCTTTTGAACCGTTCCTTCCGGCGGTATAGAAGCTGACGCGCGCCGCTGGGGTTGGCCCATGCCGGCGCCATGTCACAGGGTAGGGAGCCCGCGATGAGCCTTCGTATCAACGATATCGCGCCGGATTTCACGGCCGAGACCACGCAAGGGACGATCAATTTCCATCAATGGATCGGTGACGGCTGGGCAGTGCTCTTCAGCCATCCGAAGAACTTCACGCCGGTTTGCACGACCGAGCTCGGCACGATGGCCGGGCTCGAGGGCGAATTCAAAAAGCGAAACGTCAAGATCATCGGCATTTCCGTCGATCCGGTGTCGAGCCACGACAAATGGCAGGCCGACATCAAGACAGCTACCGGCCAGACGGTGAACTATCCGCTGATCGGCGACAAGGATCTCGCCGTCGCCAAGCTTTACGAGATGCTGCCGGCGGGCGCCGGCGAGAGCTCTGAAGGGCGCACGCCGGCCGACAACGCCACGGTGCGCTCGGTCTACGTCATCGGCCCGGACAAGAAGATCAAGCTGGTGCTGACCTATCCGATGACCACCGGCCGCAACTTCGATGAGATCCTGCGCGTCATCGATTCCATCCAACTGACGGCCAAGCATCAGGTCGCGACGCCGGCAAACTGGAAGCAGGGCCAGGACGTAATCATCACCGCCGCCGTCTCCAACGAGGACGCGATCAAGCGCTTCGGCGCCTACGAGACGGTGTTGCCGTATCTGCGCAAGACCAAGCAGCCGACAGCGTGAGCTTCTTCTCCCCGTTCCACGGAGAAGGTGCCCGAAAGGCGGATGAGGGGCGGCGCGGCGTTCGATAGATGAGCGCCAAGCTGCTCGGAGATTTTTGCTGAGCAATCAACCTTGCAGCGTCGGCGCTGCCCCTCATTGTCCTGCCGGACATTTCTCCCCGTATCGTGACGGGGAGAAAGGGCTTGTTTCGCCGCCTTCGCCAATCGCAGGCGTTGGAACGTATTGTCGGACCGCAAAAGTGCGAAGCCGGAGGTCGACGAGTTAATATACCAATTCTGACTGCTCGCGTACGATCAACGCGTCGATGAAGGGTCGTCTGAAAACTTTTTGTTTGGGTAATAGCGCTTCTTCTGCCGTTTTAGCTGATAGAACAGTGTTCCGTGTATACCATTAACTTCGGTTTTTCTTTGTAAACCTCTACTTAAACTTTCTTGAACCTGCTTCGCCCTTTTGCTCCCAACGCGCTTAAAGAAATCCTCAATGAACTCGATATCCTGACCATTCGGAAAAATTAACTCAAAATCTTCATCTGAAACTGCATAGATATTGTACGCGGTGTTGTCGGCGCCATCGATTAACTGAACATTTTTCATTGACGCATCGCTCTGCACATGTGTCTGCTCGTTCAGAGCGCTAAATTTCCTACGCCGATACCTGTCGTAATACGGATAGCAACATTTGCCAAGGCTTTGGCGGTGCAACTCGCAAACGTGCCAAATTCTCTTCTTGTCTTGGCGGGAAGACATTTGCATCTGCCTTTGCGAAGCTTGCCAAATCGCAGGTGTTGCAACGTTAAAAACGGCGGCGCCAGACGCTGGCGCCGCCGTTTTGTCTTTGCGTAATGCCTCGAGCTTTTACGCCGCCGGCTGCGCTTCGATGGTGCGCAGCGCCTGGTTTTGACGCTTGGCCGCGGCCTTGACCGCGTCCTGCACCTTCTCGAAGGCGCGCACCTCGATCTGGCGCACGCGCTCGCGGCTGATGTCGAACTCGGCCGACAGCTCTTCCAGCGTCAGCGGCTCTTCGGCCAGACGACGCGCCTCGAAGATGCGCCGCTCGCGGTCGTTGAGCACCGACAGCGCGCCCGACAGCATCGAGCGCCGGTTTTCCAGCTCGTCCTGCTCGATCAGCATCTCTTCCTGGCTTTCGTGATCGTCGACCAGCCAGTCCTGCCATTCACCGGACTCACCTTCGCTCGCCCTGATCGGGGCGTTGAGCGAAGCGTCGCCCGACAGGCGACGGTTCATCGACACCACTTCGGCCTCGGAAACGTTGAGACGCGTGGCGATCTCGGCGATCTGGTCGGGCTTGAGGTCGCCGTCGTCGAGCGCCTGGATCCGGCCCTTCACCTTGCGCAGGTTGAAGAACAGGCGCTTCTGGTTGGCGGTGGTGCCCATCTTGACCAGGCTCCACGAGCGCAGGATGTATTCCTGGATCGAGGCCTTGATCCACCACATAGCGTAGGTGGCGAGCCGGAAGCCGCGCTCCGGTTCGAATTTCTTGACAGCCTGCATGAGGCCGACATTGCCTTCCGAGATCACCTCGCCGATCGGCAGGCCGTAGCCGCGATAGCCCATGGCAATCTTGGCGACGAGCCGCAAATGGCTGGTGACGAGCTTGTGCGCGGCGGAAGTGTCCTGATGCTCGGCATAACGCTTGGCGAGCATGTACTCTTCCTGGGGCTGAAGCATCGGAAAGCGACGGATTTCTTCCAGGTAGCGGGCGAGACCGCCTTCACCGGAAACGATACTGGGTAGTGACTGGGCCATGATAGCGCCCCCTCTCTATTGGAGTGATGCCCCCGTAACGCGGCGGGCATGTGACGCGAATGCCAATCGGCTCATTCGCGGCAACTGCTGTATATAGGAACAAAACCAGAAAGGACAGGCATTTGTTCAACACGAAACAGTGTGTCACGCTGAAGTGAACAACGCCAGTCAGGTTTTTTGATGGCTGGTTTGAAGCGTCTTGATGGCGGTTCAGAGCATTCGAAAGCCGCCGACAAGTTCCTCCATGTCCCTCGGCATCGGCGCCTCGAACCGCATCGGTAGATGGGTGGTCGGGTGTCGGAATTCAAGGAGCCAGGCATGGAGCGCCTGCCTGGAAAATGCCTTGACCTCGCCTTTCAGCGGTTCCGGCAGCCGGTTGGCCTTGGTGCGGAAGGCCTGGCCGTACTCCGGATCGCCGACCACCGGATGACCGATATGCGCCATATGCACCCTGATCTGGTGCGTGCGGCCGGTCTCGAGGCGGCATTCGATCAGACTTGCGGTGGTGAATTCCTTCTGCCGCCCGCCGAAACGCTCGACGACGGTGAAATGGGTGACGGCATGCCGGGCGTCGTCCCGGCCTTCGGGAACCACCGCGCGCCGCACCCGATCGGCGGCGCGGCCGAGCGCGGCCTCGACGGTGCCGGTCGGCCGCTGCGGAATGCCCCAGACCAGCGCCAGATAGGCGCGTTCGAGGTCGCCCGTCCGGCCATGATCGGCGAAGGCCTCGGACAGTGCCTTGTGGGCGCGGTCGGTCTTGGCCACCACCATGACGCCGCTGGTTTCCTTGTCCAGCCGGTGGACGATGCCCGGTCGCCTGACGCCGCCGATGCCGGAAAGACTGTCGCCGCAATGATGGATCAGCGCGTTGACCAGTGTGCCGGTCCAGTTGCCGGCGCCGGGATGCACAACCAGCCCCGCCGGCTTGTTGACGACGATCAGCTCGTCGTCCTCGTAAAGGATGTCGAGAGGAATGGCCTCGCCTTGCGGCTCGGCAGGCTCCGGCTGCGGCATGATGACCGCGACACGCTCGCCCGGCGCCATCTTGCGCTTTGCCTCTTCGACCGGCTTGCCGGCGATCGTAACCGCACCCTGCTTGATGAGGGCCTGCACGCGGCTGCGTGAGATCTCCGGGCCGAGCTGGGCGGTGAGCCACTGGTCGAGGCGCTTGCCTGCGGCATCGGCGCCGGTTTCCAGCTCCACCGCTCCACCCAACTCATCGCCCGGCAATTGATCCTGTCTCAAAATCGGGGCCCTATCAAAATCGAGGTCTCTTCGCTATGAGCGCTCATCGAAACCGTTGCGGATTGTTTAGTCATGGCCCGGCCGATCGCCGAAGAAGATGAGGAGAAGCCGCTCGACCCTGCGGCCGAAAAAGTGCGCCGGAAGCTCATCCGCTTCATGATCGTCAATCTCGGTCTTCTGTTCCTCGCCCTTATGGTGGTGATCGGAGCCCTTGTCTACAAAGCCCGCAATGCGCCCGGCGCCGGATCGGTGCATGCCGGCGATGTCCAGGCTCCGGCCGGCGCGCCCCTCTCCGGCGATATCGTGCTGCCGGTCGGCGCCAAGGTCGTCAGCCAGGCACTGTCCGGCAACCGCCTGTCGATCGATGCCGAGCTCGCGGACGGCAGCCGTTCCATCTTTCTCTACGACATTGCCGAGCGCCGCGTGATCGGCCAGTTCGCGATTCGCAACAAATGAGCGGCTTTGCCGATAACCGCAGCATTGCGACCGTGGCGCTCGTCGTCGAAAACTATGACGAGGCGATAGCCTGGTATGTCGAGCGGCTTGGCTTCGTGCTGAGCGAGGATGTCGACCTCGGCGGCGGCAAGCGCTGGGTGACGGTCACGCCGGCAAACAGGCAGGGCGCGCGGCTGCTCTTGGCGGCAGCCTCCGGCGAGAGGCAGGCAAGCCGCATCGGTGACCAGACCGGCGGTCGGGTGTTTCTTTTTCTCGAAACGGACGACTTTGCCCGCGACCATCAGGCGATGCTTGGCAGGGGCGTCGAATTCCGCGAGGCGCCTCGCTTCGAGCCCTATGGCACGGTGGCGGTGTTTGCCGATCTCTACGGCAATCTCTGGGATCTGATCGAGCCGAAACGGCAGGGTTGACGAGGGCAGTCCGCAAAGTCCGCGAACAGTCCGAAACCCCAGTTGCTTTTTTCCGGCCTTCATCCTATGTAGCCGGTTCTTGAGCGCGCCCATCGTCTAGCGGTCAGGACACCGCCCTCTCACGGCGGGAACAGGGGTTCGATTCCCCTTGGGCGTACCATTGATTCCAATAATTTAGCTGCTTTGAACGACGACGCGTCGAATAGCGATCGAGAAGCCTTAGCCAGGCAATGCGCGAAGGAACACACAGCACCGTCGGCCGTTTGCCTTTCTTTCAGTGAAAGGATGAGACATGCCGACACCCGCTGAGCTCGAAGCGAAATTCTGGAAAGCACTGAAATCGGACATGACGATGATGATCGGCCTCGACGGCTCCAACATCATCCCTCGGCCCATGACGGCACAACTGGAGAAGGACGATACCGGTCCGATCTGGTTTTTCACGGCGAAAGACACGGAGCTTCCGATGGGCCTTTCCGGCGGCGACCAGGCAACGGCCACCTTCGTCTCCAAGGGACATGACCTCTTCGCAACGGTGCAGGGCAAGCTTCGCGTCGACAATGATCGGGCTGTGATCGATCGGCTCTGGAACCCCTATGTCGAAGCATGGTTCGAGGGCGGCAAAGACGATCCGAAACTCACGCTGTTGCGCTTCGATCCGGACCGAGCCGAAATCTGGCTCGATGCGTCGAGCGATCAAGATGCTGCTCGGATATGACCCGAAGCAGGAATACAAGGATAATGTCGCCAAGGTCGACCTTTAGGGGCCGGTCGCGACAGGCTGTCGGCCGCGTAATTTCTGCTTGATTCTCGGTTGATGCGGCAAAGGCCTCCAGCCTGGAATGCAACCACGCATCCACTCCATGGGCTCGCGACCAGAATGAACCGCGCCAGTTTGCGGCGGCAATGCGTTACGCGCCGGGATGGAAGATAGGCGCACGAATCCGCCACTGGCGCGCGCCTGGCGTTATACTCGACGTTATCGGAGCGCCGCTTTTTGCCCCTGGGCTTTGAAGCCCCTGTTTCCGCGCTGTCCCATGAGAGGAAGGCGCTGCGCTATTTCCCGGTAAGAAACGGCGTGGCTCAGTCATGCGATAGCGTCTAGCCACCGATTCGGCCTTGGCTACCATCCCAATTGGATTATCTGGGAAAGATCGGCGATGTCGCCATAGATCATCGAGCCTTTGACGAGAAAACACTTGCCATGCAAGACCTCGGACAGTGAGCTCGACGCGGTGCAAACCGGCAAAACTTTATGGCCATTGGCTTCGGTCGGGCCGATGCTGATGACGAGGAAAGCAATCGCAACGAGAGTCGTTCTGCTCATATCCAACCCCTCAAGCCTACTAGCTGCCAGGGCTGCAAAACCGGTTGCCTCCTCAAAGTAGCATCGGGCAATGATGGGATTCATCGTATCGATTGGAGAAGCGGCTCATCTATCTGCCGTAGGCGCAAAGACGGATTAGCCCCCGCCTGTTCAGTGGCCTCCACCATGCAGGCTAACGCTTCTTTGTTTCCCAGCCGAAATACAACGCCTCGAATTGCCCACCATCAAGGCGCTTGAATTCCGAACTTCTTCAAAGCGTTCAGGAGCTTCACGACGTGCATCTATCGCGCTTGCTGAAAAAGGCGGCGCGGAACAGTGCAGCCTAAAGATGGGGGCGCCCGGCCTGTGGCATATCGGGGGACCTAGGGCAGACAGGCCGGGCCTTTTACCCCATGTGGGCAAGGGGCAAGTCTGTACTATGCGCCACCTTTCGACGGCTGACATCAGAACTTTAGGCGTAGCTAATAAACGCCGTCGCGATTAATGAGCGCAAGCGAGGGACCTTTGGTTGCCTCTGCGGCTACACCCCTGATGGGATTGACCGCTCATAGTCAGCACGCTCCCAAACGGAAGCGGCAAACCGCTCACCTGCGAAAGCGGGATGAGTTGCGCCATGACCGTTGCAAGTCCTCGCGCTTCTCAAGACAGGCTTTTCGCAAACGCTGACGGACTTGGAGTGTGACCTTGCCGCGCCATCAACGCTGTGGTGGCACCGGATCGAGCAGGGTGACATCGTCGGGCCCCGCGGGTGGCAGTTCGCCATTGGGCGTCAGCTTGTTGACCGCCTCGGGCAAGTCCCTGGTTATCCTGGCTATCAGCTCATCGCGGGACAAGCCGGTCTGCATTGAAAGAGAAGCGAGCGTTTCGTCGTCTATTGCCGCCTCGACCTCTTTCGGCTCGATCGGCTGGTTGGGTCCGCTACTAACCCAAGAATCCACCTTGGAACCGGCTCCCCCATTTCTGAAGCGGTCGACAATATCCCCAAGCGCCGTCCCCGATACGCCTTTGGACAGCTGATCCAAGATCCCTCCCTGCAGACTGTTTGGATCGCGATTTCCCGCGCCACGGAGCAGCTCTCCGATCTTGTCGCGATTTTGGTAGGCGAGAATGCCCAACATGGCGACAGCCAGTCTTCCCAGGTTTGCCATTGATTGCCTCCCAGCAATTACAAGGGAAGAGCCGGTGATCACAAAGGTTCCGTCTAACGTGAAAAGTTTGCCGAGAGGCCAGCAAGCGAGGTCATCTTGCAATCAACAGGCTGGATCACGAGCCGCTTGATTTAGACGCATAAAGTCCTGGACGAAGGCCGCTCGGAAAGCCGCAAAAATCTCCGGTGGCACCCCCTTCAACCTGCTTGCCACTGGCGACAAGCCATACTGAAAGAATCCTGCTGGCCGCGATACCCATTGGCTTTTGTTCAGGAGCGTGGCGGGACCGAACACCGGCAGCCGGGTCCTAGTGAAAAGAATGCCGGTACTCCTCGCTAAATCAAACCGCGCTCGGAACAAAGGTGTCGGACGCTTGTTGGGTTTGCAGCACATCTGCCCAACTAGGAACTTCTCCATGAAAAATCGCCATCTACTGGTTGCGCTGACCACAGCCGCCGCCATCACATTCGCAGTGCCTGCCTTCGCCGCCGACGATGCCCAGGGGTTCGTCGACAAGGCTGCCAATGGGGGCATGTTCGAGGTCGAGTCGAGTAAGATCGCCCAAGCCAAAGCCCAGGATCAGGCGGTCAAAGACTTCGCCCAAAAGATGATCGACGATCATGGGGCGGCCAATGCAAAACTCGAAACGATTGCCGGCGAGCAGAAGCTCAAAGTGCCCGCCGAGACGGATGCCAAGCACAAGAGCGACCTCGACGCCCTTCAGAACGGCAAGGATCAGGTCGAAAAGACCTATGTGCAGATGCAGCGTGATGCGCACGCGGATGCCGTGGAGCTGTTCGAGAACTACGCCAAGGATGGCGACAATCCCCAGCTCAAGGCGTTCGCTTCGGAGACCTTGCCCACACTCAAAATGCATAAGGAAATGATCGAGAAGATCGCTTCCACCATGGACGATGAGACCGGCACGACGACGAGTTCGACAACTCCCGCCGTCACCACGACCGACACAAAAAATCCGGCTGCTCCGGTGCCAGGCGCCAATAGCTTCACCGAAGACCAGGCCAAGAGCCGGATCCAGGATGCCGGCTTCTCGGATGTCTCAGCGCTGACCAAGGACGATCAAGGCATCTGGCGCGGTCAGGCCACCAAGGACGGAAAGAAGACAACCGTGGCGCTCGATTATCAAGGCAACGTCGTTGCCGGCAGCAACTGAGAACGGATTGGAGTTCAACCATGAGAACCGTGACCGGACTATTTGACAATTATGACGACGCTTCCGATGCCGTCGGTGAACTCGAAGCAATCGGCGTTCCGCATTCCGACATCAGCATCGTCGCCAATAATTCGACCGGCTGGTACCAAGATGATCGCTCGAATGCCGCCGAAGATGCGGCTGGCGGTGCCGGTGTGGGTGCCCTCATTGGCGGCGCCGGCGGGTTGCTGACGGGGCTAGGGATCATGGCTATCCCAGGCGTGGGCCCTGTTGTCGCCGCAGGGTGGCTCGCCGCTACCGCTGCAGGCGCATTGGGAGGCGCAGTTGTCGGCGGGGCTGCCGGTGGCATCGTCGGAGCCCTTACCGACTCCGGGGTCCCGGAAAGGGATGCTCATGTCTACGCCGAAGGTGTGCGCCGCGGCGGGACGTTGGTCACGGCCAAGGCTAGCGACGCGTTGGCCGGCGAAGCCGAGAGCATCCTCGGTCAATCAAGATCGGTGAACTTGGAAGATCGCCGCAGTGCCTACGAAGCGGACGGTTGGACGAGTTTTGACGCTGGCGCCGAAAACTACACCGCCGACGAGATCGAACGCGATCGGGCGCGCTACGCAAATCGCGTTTGACCATATCGCCCCCAGGCGAAGGGCTTGGGGGCTTCACGCTCTGGCGCGTAGACAGCGCCTCCATGCCCGGAGCAACGCAGCTCGGTCCATCCGCTCAATAAAGTTCTCTGCGGCCTCGACGCGCGAGCCAGCTGTGATGCGGGGAGTGAAAAGTGATTTTGCGGCGCGCAACGCGCGGGTTACGCTATGTCACTTGCCAAAAGGAGGATGATGATGAAAGCCTTCCTCGGAACGATCTTAGCGCTGGGCCTGTCCGTCTCTGCAGCATCAGCCAATTGCCCGGCACACGCGAAGGATCAAGCCTCAGTCGACGCGCAGCAGACGGCGAGTGTTGACAAGTCCGACACGTCAACATCGACGGAAATCAAGAAAGAAACCCCGGCGAAGTCGGAGTAGTGCTTCTTCTTCGAAGGTAGATTGAGAGAGTGTCCGCGCTGCGGGTAGTAACACCCGAGAGCGGGCTACCATGAGGAGCCATGCGGCGCGAGGACGGCGTGAGTGTCGCCGCTATCGCTGAGAAGCTTCGCTGATCGGCGACGTGAAAGCGTAGCGGTGGCGCCATTTCGGGCGCCCTCAAGGACGGTCTACAAATAAGGCTTCCGCAGGCTGCCGACACTGAACCAAGCGGCCAAGTCTAAAATGCCGGCTCGGGTCCGTTCGCGAGACGCTCTCTCCAACAACAGCGACAGATGATGCAGGTGCATCAATTGGGCGTCTTCAAGCAACTGCAAAAAGCTGGACGCCTTGCATCGCGGCAACCGGCGGCGCTTTAGCGCAGCGATGCGCGCGCGCTGGCGCTTGATGTGCTGCTCGGCCTACAGAATATGGCGTTCCGCCATTTGGATGTCGTCAGCCAATGCCATCGTTGCAAACGGCGGTGTCGGGCAGGCGGTTCCGCTGGCCCGGCCGGCCCTCGAGCATGGCGCAGCAGAGCCTTGCGCATCCTCCTTGCGGCCGGCGATGACCTGCTGGTGCGATGCCGTGTCGCCGCTTCTGGCGCAACGCGTCGGATTGAATTAGCATCCGATCAAAGTTTCGGCCGCGATCCAGCAGGATGCGGATTGCGGAACCAAGGGGGAAGCCGTGCGGCGGTCGCCTGCCGGGCGCCGATTTAAAGGCTGCCTGGCCACATCGTCCGGCGGCAGGCGCGGCGGGGCCGGGAGGAGCCAATGCAAAAACTGCAGTCGCAAGGCGTCCATCACATCACGCTGGTCGGCGCCGATCGCCAGACCTCCATCGATTTCTGGGAAGGCGTGCTCGGCATGCCATTCATCTTCGAGCAGCCCAATCTCGACAAAGCGAGCGAAAGCCACCTCTATTTCGACCCGGGCGATGGCCGGCTGATCACGGTCTTCACCGACGAGAGCCGTAGCGCGGTCAAGCGGCGCACGCCGACCGATACCGGCCGTGTCCACCACATCGCGTTCTCGGTGTCGCGCGTGACGTTCCTGCAGGCAGTCGGCCGGCTCGACGAGCGCGCCATCAAGCACAGCGGCGTCAAGGATCGCGGCTTCATGGATTCGATCTATTTCGAGGATCCGCTTGGGCTGCTGATCGAGCTTGCCTCCTACCGGTTCGAGCCGCCCGCGGGCTTCAGCCATGCCGACGTGCTGATGGCGGCGCACAAGATCCGCGTTGCGCGCGGCGACTACAATATCGCCGAGGCGCACCTTGCCGACGCCATCCAGGCGCTGGTCGATCGATCGCGCGAAACATTGTCCGAGAACCGGGCGGCGAAAAATCCATACTGAACAGGTCAGAGGGAGGACCAGATGGCAAAGGCTGCAACGAAGGGAACGAAGAAGGCCGCCGCCAAGCCGGCAGCGAAGATGGCAAAGCCGGCGGCAAAGGTGACTGCCGCCAAGATGTCGGCCAAAGCAGTCAAGCCGGGCGCAAAAGCCGCGCCTAAAGCGACGGCAAAAGCCGCGCTTAAGGCGACGGCAAAGGCAGCGCTTAAAGCTAAGGCGCAGCCGGCGAAGAAGCCCGCGGTCAAGCTCAGCATGCTAAGGCCCAGCGTCAACAACATGACGGTCCGGGTGTTCACGCGAGCGGCCGGGCTCGACCATGCCGAGACCGACGCCTGGGGCCTGACGCGCACGCCGGAATTCCTGGCGCGGAACCCGGCGCATCTGACTCCGATGATCGAGGACAAAGGACTTCCCAGAGGCGTGCTTTGGGAAAGCTGCGCCATCATGCAGTACCTCGCCAACAAGCACGGGCTGGACAAGTTCTATCCGAAGGCGCCGGCCAAGCGGGCGATGGTCGACAGCGCCATGTTCTACCTGGTCGGAACGCTCTATCCCTATGTGGCCAGGGCCACTTATCCGGCACTTGGCTTTCCGCAATATGCCGGCGAGGTCGGCCACAGCGATGCCCATCCCGACAAGAAATCGGAGGCGCAAAAGGCTGCCATCGCCGCAATCGCCGAGCCGCTGGAGGTCTTTCATAGCTTCTTCAGGGACGGCAAGCCTTTCATCGGCGGCAACAACCCCTCGATCGCCGACATCCGTCTGGCGGCGACACTGGAGTTTCTGGCGGTCATCGACTATGCGCTGCCCAGCTGGGCGAAGGACTATATGGCGGCGATCGAGAAGAAGCTCGGCAAGGCCTATGCTGAGCCCGCCGGCGACGTGCGCGGCTACATCGCCCATGTGAAGGCCCAGGCCACGGCTTAAGAAATGCGCGAGGTTTAGGGTTTCGTTAACCAAACCCTTGTCTAGTGTCTCGGTCCTCGCTGCGACCACGGATGTACTGGCGCGATTGCCGAGGAGAAGGAAAGGTCGGCTCAGCGCCGGCCTTTTTGCTTTGCGCCGGCGCGCCAGCGTCACGGCAGCATGATTTTATCGGGTGCCGGCGCGGTTGAAATTCTATTGTCATCCGCGTCGTTGATCGTACCATGCGAACGGGCGAAAGCGGCGAGGACAAAGCCATGAGAAGCACGGCTAGACTTTCAGCGATCGCAGGCGCGCTGCTGGCGATGCCTTTTCCGGCAGATGCCGCATCGCTCAACACGATGAACGAGGTCGGCGCCGCGCTGCAGGCGTGCTGGACGCCGCCGGCCGAAGCCGGAACTGCCTCGGTCACCTTGAGCTTCAGCTTCAAGCGCGACGGCACGCTGATCGGCCCGCCGAAGCCAACGGCCATCAAGGTCAACGGGGATGACAAGGCGCGTCAGGCCTATGTCGACGCGGCGACCGCCGCCCTGCGAAATTGCCTGCCGCTCAGCTTTTCGCCGGACCTCGCAAAAGGAATTCCCGGGAAGATCTTTACGCTTCAATTCAATTCGCCGAAGGACAACGCCAAAGCAATTCAGCAGTAGAACTGCAAGTTGCTCAGTTTCGCCTTGGCCGATTTCCAACAGAAAACGGCTATGCTTTCTAGGTGGCGCTTTGTTGCTGGACAGCGCTACGCCGGATTGCGCCTGCGGCGGGCATTGGCGTGTTTTTCCAGTTGCGGCATTTCGAAGACGTAGTCGCTCCAGGCCGATTCCGGAATTTGGCCGGCCAGATAGCATTCCAACAATAGATTTTGCTCGGGTGTCAGACGCCTCGGGGCCCGCTCGTGATCCAGTCCAAGCGAATGGATCAGGTTTCTGGTCAGGCCTGAGACGGTGAAATGAACAGACATCTTCGCTCCCCTTCGTGCTGCGCCGATAACGCCAGACGCCACACAAAGGTTTCACGCGCAGTGAGGAAACACGCGATCTTATCGTAGCTGCTACGCTACTCGCAGACGACGCGATAGCGCTTGCCGGGTTCGCTGACATTCCGGCAGGCGAGCGCCTTCTGTGGCTGGGAGGACGCATCAGCCAAATCCGGCTGAAAGGAAGGGGCCGTCGAAACACGTCTTCGACTGGGGGAACTCACCGGGGCGATCGGCGGCTGAGGAAACACGTCCGTCGCGATCTGCCTCGAGGCTGTTGTTCCTGGCGGGGCCTTGTCCCAAATGCGCCTGACGTCCATCCGGCTTGGAATGATGACGGTTCCGTCGTCGCTGCGCGTGCAGCCGCTTGCCGCGAGCAGCGCCGGACAGAGAACAAAAGTCAGCATTCGACCAAGCATCAGCTATACCCCCACCGATTTTATAGCCCGGCAGCGGTGGGTTCGCCAACGGACGGATTACCGCAGCGCGGTCGGACCGGCGTCCGCCTAAAACCCGTTAACGGCATCGGGCGTGTTCGGTTGCGAATCGTTAAGGTTAGCCGATCGTTAATGCTTGTCGGGCACATTCCGCCGACGAACCGGGAGGGTTCGGCCTGGGGGTAGGGATGGCGGATAGGGACGGTACTTTCGAGATGGGCGCCGCCCGTTCTTTCGAAGGCGCGGTCGAGCGCGGCGAGGCGGCGGTCCCCCGCGCCCCCGATCAGCATGCGGCCGCGACCTCGGAAGCGCTTGCCAATCTTCGCCTGATGGTCGATTCGATGCCGATCGGCGTCATTGTCCTCGATGCCGAGCTCAGGGCGGAGATCATCAACCGCGCCTTCTACGACTTCTGGAAGATCGATCCGCTTCGCGCCACTGCCGGCTGCGGCTTCCGCGAGCTGATGGAGGCCAGCCGCGACGCCGACCCCTATGGTGCCGACGAGGTGGGCTGGCAACGCCACATCGCCGAGCGCGAGGCCGAAATCCGGGCAGGCGTTGCCGGTTCCAGGCAGTTGCCGCGCAATGACGGCCGCGTGCTGATCGCCTCGCTGGCACCGCTTGCCGGCGGCAAGCGTCTGATCTCCTATGTCGACATCACCGACATGAAGCATCGCGAGACCGAGGCAGAGGATGCGCGCAAGAATCTCGCCACGGTGCTGGAGTCGCTGCCGGCCGGCGTCATCATCTATGACCGCTACGATGAATTCGTCTTCGCCAACCGCAAGCTGCATGACAGTTTGCCGGCGCTGAAGCCGGCCTGGCAGCCGGGCCGCACCTTACGCGAGGCGCTCGCTCTCGGTCATTCCGCCGGCTATTTCCGGTCGAGCGGCGACGTCGAGATCGACAATCTCTATGGTGTCGACAAAGAACGCTGGCTCGACGCCATGCTGAAGCGTTACCACCTGCCCAATTCGTCCTATGAACGGCTCAATCCCGACGGTCGTTGGTTCCAGGTCTACGACATGAGAGCGGACGACGGCACGTTCATAGGGGTGCGCGTCGACATTTCCGACATCAAGGCCCGCGAGAAGGCGCTGCGGGACTCGATGCGGCAGATCGACCTTTACCGGCATGTCATGGACGAATTGCCGGTGGCGGCGTTCATCAAGGCCGAGGATCTTACAATCGAGTTCGTCAACAAGGCCTGGTGCGCGCTGACCGGCATTGCCAAGGAAGACGTCATCGGCAAGACGGACCGGCAGCTTTTCGGCGCCGAGGACGCCGAAAGCTACAGCCATGACGATGCCGAGGTCATCGCGACCGGCAAGGGGCGCGAAGTCGAGGAGCCTGTCAGCCATCGCGACGGCACGGTGCGGCAGCTGATGACGCGCAAGAGCCGCCTCATCGCGACCGACGGATCGGTGCATCTGGTCGGTTCCAGCACCGACATCACCGAGGTCAAGGCGCGCGAGCGGGCGCTCAAGGAAAGCATGAGCGAGAACGAGGTGTTCCGCAACCTGATCGACAACGTGCCGGTGTCGATCTACGCGAAGCGTTCGGATCTAAGGCAATTCTACGTCAACAAGGGCTGGTGCGATCTCACCGGCTTCAGCAAGGAAGAGGCGATCGGCAAGACCGACGTCGAGATCTTCGGCGCGGACGGCGAAGCTTTCGTCGCCGGCGACCTGGCGGTGCTGCGCACCGGCGAGACGCAGGAGATCGAAGAACAGGTGACGCTGCCGGACGGCAGCGTGCGTCACCAGTTCGCGCGCAAGGGCGCGATGATCGCGTCCGACGGTTCGCTCTATCTGATCGGGTCGACCACGGACATTACGGAACTGAAACAGCGCGAGGCCGAGCTCAGCGAGGCGCGCCGGCGTGCCGTGCTTGCCGACCGCGCCAAGTCGGAGTTCCTCGCCAATATGAGCCACGAGATCCGTACGCCGATGAACGGCGTGCTCGGCATGGCCGAGTTGCTCGCAAAGTCGGACCTCGACCCAAAGCAGAGGACGTTCACCGACATCATCGTCAAATCGGGCAACGCGTTGCTCACCATCATCAACGACATCCTCGACTTCTCCAAGATCGACGCCGGCCAGCTCGTGCTCGACCCGGCGCCCTTCAACCTTGCCGAGGCGATCGAGGATGTGGCGACGCTGGTGTCGACCCGCGCCAAGGAAAAGGACCTCGAGCTCATCGTTCGCGTCCAGCCCGGGCTCGACGGGCAGTTCGTCGGCGACGTCGGCCGGATCCGACAGATCGTCACCAACCTGCTCGGCAATGCGGTGAAGTTCACCGACAAGGGCCATGTGCTGGTCGACGTGACCGGCGAGCGCGTTCCGTCGGGGACGAAGCTCGCCATCTCGGTCACCGATACCGGCATCGGCATTCCCGAAGACAAGCTGAAGCTGGTGTTCGAGAAATTCAGCCAGGTCGACACCTCCTCGACTAGACGGCACGAGGGCACCGGGCTCGGCCTTGCCATCACCTCGCGGCTGGTCGAGCTGATGGGCGGCGAGATCGGCGTCGACAGCGCCGAGGGCAAGGGCTCGACCTTCTGGTTCACCGTCACGCTGCCGCGGGCCGAGCGAGGCGGGCAGCGGATCATGCCGGTCGACGTGACCGGCGCGCGCGTGCTGATCGTCGACGACAATGCCGTCAACCGCGCGATCCTCAGCGAGCAGATGGCTTCGTGGACCTTCGATTCCTGCGCGGCCGAAAGCGGCGCCGAGGGACTGAAGGTGCTGATGCGGCTGCCGCCTACGGCGTGCCTGTCGACTGCGTCGTGCTCGACTACCAGATGCCGGGCATGACCGGCGCCGAAATGGCGCGCATCGTGCGCAACACCGCCGGCCTCGCGCACACGCCGATCATCATGCTGACCTCGGTCGACCAGTCGCTCGCCAGCGCCGCCTACCGCGATCTCGGCATCGATGCGCAGCTGATCAAGCCGGCGCGTTCCTCGATCTTGCTGGAGACGCTGGTCGCCACCATCCAGCGTCATCGCCACAGCACGGCGGCCATCCATCCGGCCTTGACCGGCGACGTCGAGACCGGGGCCGGCGCGCCGCAGGCGTCCACGGCGCAGGCGACCGCGGCGGATCGCGTCCTGCTGCAGCCGCCGCCGGCGCGTGCCCGTGCACGCCTGGCCGGCGCGGAGGCCGGGCTCGACATTCTCGTCGCCGAGGACAACGAGGTGAACCAGATGGTGTTCACGCAAATCCTGGGCGAGACCGGATACCAGTTCGAAATCGTCGGCAACGGCCGCAAGGCGCTGGACGCCTTCGGCAGGCTTAACCCGCGCATGATCCTGATGGATGTGTCGATGCCCGAGATGAGCGGCCTGGAGGCGACCGCGGCCATCCGCCGGCTCGAAGCCGAGATGGGCACGCATGTGCCGATCGTCGGCGTCACCGCGCATGCACTGAAGGGCGACCGCGAGCGCTGCCTGGAAGCCGGCATGGACGATTACCTGCCGAAGCCGATCAGCCCGAAGGCGCTGCTCGAGAAGCTTGAAAGATGGCTCGGGTCGGACGCGGAAGTCCGCCGCAGCGCCGGATAACAGCCTTTCTGCGCGGCCGTTCACGGCGTCATCGACGAGGTCCGTCGGCGGGCGTCCAACGCAGACATATGGTGTGATCGCACCATACAAAACGAAGGCCAGGTCAGGACAATGGCTGCTGTCGATTCCGCCCTTCGGTTACGGGCGGGAGCAGCGACCGCCGGCAAGGAACAGCGTCGACTCTACCCCAACGGACCTGTTTTCGGCGATGGCCAGGCCATGATCCGCTCTGGCGCACAGGCAACGCGCTCTCGTCCGGATTTTATTTCCCGGCGGCCGGAGATCCGGCCGCCGGGATAATTTTTGATTCAAAAGTCGGACAAGCTACTGATTCCCGCGGCAAACTTCGGCTGGGTCCGCAAATGGCGGCCGCAGGCCCCCCCAAGGCATCCCCGTTCAGGCGTTACCGGGCTGACACGAAACTGTCATGCGACTGTAATAATCGACGTCTATTGCGCTCGTCAGGCGCCGACAGAAAAGGGTTGCCGAAAGACCATATTCCGAACAGGAGCAGGCCACATGAGACATTTCATCCGCTCGGCGGCCGTTGCGATTGCAATGGCTGCGGCATCCACGCTTTCCCTCTCCGCCGCTATGGCGGCCGACATCTCCGGTGCCGGCGCTACCTTCCCCTATCCGATCTACGCCAAGTGGGCCGACGTCTACAAAAAGGAGACCGGCATCGGTCTCAACTATCAGTCGATCGGCTCCGGTGGCGGCATCAAGCAGATCAAGGCCAAGACCGTGACCTTCGGCGCCTCGGACGCGCCGCTCAAGGGCGAGGATCTCAAGTCGACCGGGCTCGCGCAGTTCCCGATGGTGATGGGCGGCATCGTTCCGGTCGTCAACCTCGAAGGTGTCAAGCCGGGCGAACTGGTGCTCGACGGCCCGACGCTGGCCGACATCTTCGTCGGCAAGATCACCAACTGGAATGACGAGGCGATCAAGAAGCTCAACCCCGACGTCAAGCTGCCCGACCAGGCGATCGCGGTCGTGCACCGTTCCGACGGCTCGGGCACCACGTTCAACTTCAGCTACTATCTGGCCGAAGTCAGCGCCGACTGGAAGTCGAAGGTCGGCGTCAATACCGCGCTCGAGTGGCCGGTGGGCATCGGCGCCAAGGGCAACGAGGGCGTCGCCAACAACGTCGCGCAGACCGGTGGCGCGATCGGTTATGTCGAGTATGCCTATGCTAAGCAGAACAAGCTCACCTATACCGACCTGATCAATAAGGATGGCAAGAAGGTAGAGCCGACCGCTGCCGCGTTCTCGGCCGCTGCAGCCAATGCCGACTGGAGCTCCAAGCCTGGCTACGGCGTCATCCTGGCCAACCAGGCTGGTGCTGAAAGCTGGCCGATGACCTCCGCGACCTGGATCCTCGTCTACCAGAAGCCCGACGATGCGTCGGCCACCACCGAAGCGCTCAAGTTCTTCGCCTGGTCCTACGCCAAGGGCGACGACATGGCCGCCGAGCTGGACTATGTTCCGATGCCCGACGCGGTCGTGAAGAGCGTCGAGGAAATGTGGAGCAAGGACATCGTCGACAGCAACGGCAAGCCGCTCTACTCCGGCATGTAATTCCTCCGGAATAAGGAGGGCGCCTCGGGCGCCCTCCTGTCTCTTTCGAAATGCGAGGGCAAATGACAGCCGTTTCCGAAGCCGTGACATCGTCCGCCATACGGACCAGGGAAGCGACGGTGCGCCGCTTCGCCCTGACCGACACGATCTTCCGAACGGTCACGCGCCTCTCCGCCATACTCGTGCTGCTTCTTCTCGGCGGCGTCGCGGTCTCGCTGATCGCCGGCTCGTGGGAGGCGCTGTCGAAGTTCGGCTTCTCCTTCCTGACGACTGAATCCTGGAATCCGGTCACCGAGAATTTCGGCGCGCTCGCGCCCATCTACGGCACCGTCGTCACCTCGGCCATCGCCATCCTCATTGCCGTGCCGATCGGCATCGGCATCGCCGCCTTCCTGACCGAGCTCTGCCCGCGCCCGCTCAGGCGCCCGATCGGCATCGCGGTCGAGCTGCTCGCCGGCATTCCCTCGATCATTTACGGCATCTGGGGCCTGTTCGTCTTCGCGCCATTCCTGCAGACGACGGTACAGCCATTCATCATCAATCTTTTCCACGGCATACCGGGTCTCGCCAGCCTGTTTGCCGGTCCGCCCTACGGCATCGGCCTCCTGACGTCGTCGCTGATCCTCGCCATCATGGTGCTGCCCTTCATCACCTCGATCACCAAGGACGTGTTCGACACGGTGCCAGCGGTGCTGAAGGAATCGGCCTACGGCATCGGCTGCACGACCTGGGAAGTGACCCGGCGCGTGGTCATCCCCTATACGCGGGTCGGCATCATGGGCGGCGTCATGCTCGGTCTTGGCCGCGCGCTCGGCGAGACGATGGCCGTCACCTTCGTCATCGGCAATGCGCACCGCATCAGCGCCTCGCTGTTTGCGCCCGGTACGACGATCTCGGCGACCATCGCCAACGAATTCACCGAAGCCGACGGCGAGCTTTACACGTCCTCACTGGTGGCGCTCGGACTGATCCTGTTCATCATCACCTTCATCATCCTCGCGCTCGCACGCTACATGCTGTTGCGCATCGATAGCCGCACGGGAGCCTGACCGATGTCGACAGCCGCATCGCTCCACCGAAGCCGGAAGCGCAAGAACGCCGTGATGATGGCACTGTGCACCATAGCGGCGGGCATCGGCCTCGTCTGGCTGGCGCTGATCCTCGGCGCCCTTCTCTATAAGGGGCTCTCGCGTGTCTCGCTTTCGGTGTTCACGGAAATGACACCGCCGCCCGGCGACGCCGGCGGCCTGCTCAACGCCATCTACGGCAGCATCGTGATGACCGTGATCGGCATCGTCGTCGGCACGCCGATCGGCGTGCTCGCCGGCACCTATATGGCCGAGTACGGGCGCTTCTCGCGCCTCACGACGGTGGTGCGCTTCATCAACGACATCCTGTTGTCGGCGCCATCGATCATTGTCGGCCTGTTCGTCTACGAGCTGATGGTGCGGCCGTTGGGTCATTTCTCGGCGATCGCCGGCGCGGTGGCGCTGTCGATCCTGGTGATCCCCGTCGTCGTGCGCACCACCGAGGACATGCTGAACCTTGTGCCCAACGCGCTGCGCGAGGCCGGCACCGCCATCGGCGCGCCGCGCTGGGTGGTGATCCGCTCGGTCGCCTATCGCGCCGCACTGTCCGGCATCGTCACCGGTATATTGCTGGCGATCGCCCGGATTTCGGGCGAGACGGCGCCGCTGCTCTTCACCGCGCTCAACAACCAGTTCTGGTCGAGCAATCTCAACGCGCCGATGGCCAGCCTGCCGGTGACCATCTTCCAGTTTGCGCTGAGCCCTTATGAGGAATGGCAGCAACTGGCCTGGACGGGCGCACTGATAATCACCCTGACGGTTCTCGGGCTGAGCATCTTCGCCCGCAGCCTTACCGGACGCAGAGAGGACAGATGAAACCGATGTTGTCCACCGACCTGAACGTAGCCGAGACGACCGCCGAGAAGGCCAAGATCGAAGTCAAGAACCTCAACTTCTACTATGGCCAGTCGAAGGCGCTGAAGGACATCAACCTGTCGCTGCCCGAGCGCAGCGTCACCGCCTTCATCGGACCTTCGGGCTGCGGAAAGTCGACGCTGCTGCGCGTGCTCAACCGCATCTACGAGCTCTACCCGAAGCAGAGCGCCGAAGGCCAGGTGCTGCTCGACGGCAAGAACATCCTCGACCGTTCGCAGGACCTCAACCTGCTCAGGACCAAGATCGGCATGGTGTTCCAGAAGCCGACGCCGTTCCCGATGTCGATCTACGAGAACATCGCCTTCGGCGTCAGGCTGTATGAGAAGATCAGCAAGGCCGAGATGGACAATCGCGTCGAACAGGCGCTGAAGCGCGCCGCGCTGTGGAACGAGGTCAAGGACAAGCTCAACGCCAGTGGCCAGAGCCTTTCGGGCGGCCAGCAGCAGCGGCTCTGCATCGCCCGCACGGTGGCGGTGAAGCCGGAGGTCATCCTGCTCGACGAGCCGGCATCGGCGCTCGATCCGCTCTCGACCGCCAAGATCGAGGAGCTGATCGACGAGCTGCAGGCCGACTACACGATCGTGATCGTCACCCACAACATGCAGCAGGCGGCGCGCGTCTCGCGGCAGACGGCGTTCATGTATCTCGGCGAGCTGATCGAATTCGACCGGACCGAAAAGATTTTCACCTCGCCCCGCGAGAAGCGCACGCAGGACTACATCACCGGCCGCTTCGGCTGAGTTCATACGAGGACATAACCATGGCCCATACGGTCGCTTCCTTCGACGAGGATCTGAGGCAGATCAGCCAGCTCATCCGCGACATGGGCGATCTTGCCGGCTCGATGGTCGGCGCGTCGACCAAGGCTCTGCTGAATTCCGACAACGCGCTGGCGCAGCGCGTGGTCTCCGACGATGCCATCATGGACGCGCGCCAACGCGAGCTCGACGATCGCGCCATCACGCTGATTGCCAAACGCCAGCCGATGGCCGACGACCTGCGCAGCGTCGTTGGCGCCATCCGCATGGCCGGCGATCTCGAGCGCATTGGCGACCTTGCCAAGAACATCGCTAAGCGCGTCGGCTCGGTCGGCGTCAGCGCCGCGCCGCGCGACCTTTCGCACTCCATCGATTCGATGGCGCAGCTGGTGCTGATCCAGGTGCAGGGCGTGATCGAGGAATACGCGGCCGGCGACGCCACGGCGCTCGCCAAGCTCCGCAACGACGACGAGCGCATCGACGTCAAATACACCGCCGTCTTCCGCGAGCTCCTGACCTACATGATGGAGGATCCGCGCAACATCACGGCTTGCACGCATCTGTTGTTCTGCGCCAAGAATCTGGAGCGCATCGGCGACCACGTCACCAACATCGCCGAGAACGCCTACTATGTGCTGACCGGCACGCAATTGCCCGCGAATCGTCCTAAGCAGGACGAGACGACGATGTCGGCGCCGGCGGCCTGACCGCGAAGGTGCCTGCTATATGATCGCGCCACGCATCATGGTGGTGGAGGACGAGGAACCGCTGGGGGTGCTGCTCCGCTACAACCTCGAATCCGAGGGCTATCAGGTCGAGGTGGTGACGCGCGGCGACGAGGCCGAGATCCGCCTGCAGGAGAATGTGCCCGACCTTCTGGTGCTCGACTGGATGGTGCCGGCGGTGTCCGGCATCGAGCTTTGCCGGCGCCTCAGGATGCGGCCCGAGACCGAACGCCTGCCGATCATCATGCTGACCGCGCGCGGCGAGGAAAGCGACAGGGTGCGCGGCCTCTCGACCGGCGCCGACGACTATCTGGTCAAGCCGTTCTCGACGCCGGAATTCATGGCCAGGGTCAAGGCGCTGCTGCGCCGCGCCAAGCCGGAGGTGCTGTCCAGCGTGCTCAAGGTCGGCGACATCGTGCTCGATCGCGAATCGCATCGCGTCTACCGCAAGAAGAGCGAGATCCGGCTCGGCCCGACCGAGTTCAGGCTGCTGGAATTCATGATGCGGCATCCCGGCCGGGTGTTCTCACGCAGCCAGCTGCTCGACAATGTATGGGGTGAGACGATCTATATCGACGAGCGCACCGTGGACGTGCATGTCGGACGCCTGCGCAAGGCGGTCAACAACGGCCGGATGCCGGACGTCATACGTACCATCCGTGGGGCGGGCTACGCGATCAGGGAAGATTAGATCCAGGGCACCGAAGGTCTGACGGGTTCTATCTGCGCTGGCGGGTTATCGAGACGCTGGTGCTTCGCCGTCCACGGGCGGAGCACGAAGCGTCGCGACGCGGCGCAGACCCGACGATCCACGCGACTTCCACGCGCCGCGGCGGTGCAGAAATTCTGCTCCGCTCATCCGACGATTGAGGTAATGGCATGGATTCCAGGGTCTCCGCGACGGAGCTTCGCTCCTGCTCCGCCCTGGAATGACGAAGCTGCGGGGCCTTCGCTAATCTCCGGCGTCTGCAGGACGCACAGAAGCCAACGATCGCTATCGAAGCTGCTCAGGCCACGTTCTTGCCCGCTCTTGCCTGCACGCCCGGGGCGAAAATCTCCTGGTCGACGAAGGTCAGCGCGCGCACGGCGCAGCCTTCGCGGATCAGCGGCAATTCGTTCGGCTCGGTATCGAAGGAGATCGAGTTTGAATGCTGGCCTCCGGCGGTCTGGCCGATCGCCTCGCGCAGCGCCGGCTCGATCAGGTCAAAGGCGGCGGCGCTGACGCCGACCATGGCGACCGGCGCCGGGTCGATCAGCGCGAACAGGCTGCCAAGGCCGAAGCCCAGCGCCTCGCCGGCCCGGCGATAGGCCTCGCGCTCCGGGCCATCCGTCTCGCGCGCCTTGGCGGCGAGCGCCCGCATGTCGGCGTCGCCGACATCGACCGGCTCGGCGTCCTCGCTCATCTTCATGGCGCTGCGCCAGATGGCGTAGTTGCCGGCATAGGCCTCGACGCAGCCGCGGCGTCCGCAACGGCAGAGCGCGCCGCCCGGGCGATGGATCATGTGGCCGAACTCGCCGCCGGAAGAATGTGTGCCGGTGAACAGCTCGCCCTTCAGAACCAGGCCCATGCCGATGCCGTGGGAGAGCAGAATGGCGATGAAATTGTCGCGATAGCGGTGGGGATCGCGCCACTGCAGCGCCACAGCCATCATGTTGCAGTCGTTCTCCATGGTGGCCGGAATGCCGAATTCCTTTTCCAGGATGTCGGCGAAGGGAATGTCGGTCAGCGGCGTGATCGGCGACCACAGCATGGCGCGGGCATGGGAATCGGTGATGCCCTGGATGCCCATGGCGATGCGGGCGACGCTGCCGACGTCGAGGTCCGGATCGTCCAGCCGGCGCCGCACGATCGCCAAGCATTCGCCGATCAGCTCGTTGCGCGGCATGGTGAGCGTATCGAGGCGGCGCTGCTCCTCGGCGATGACCTGGCCCGCATAATCAATAACGGCGACCGAGAGGAAATTGAGCGACAGCACCACCGTTACCACCGCCGCCGCCTCCGGCTTGAGCGCGAGGCCCACCTGTGGCCGGCCGCGCTTCAGAGACGCGGTCTCGCTCGGCTTGCTCTCGGCCAGGATGCCTTCCTGGATCAGGTCGGAAGAGATCGCCGAAATGGTCGAATGGCTGAGCCCGGTGGTCGCGGCGATTTCCGTGCGCGACGGTTGGCCGGCCCAGCGCACGGCCGAGAGCACCATGGCGCGGTTGCGCCGGCGCAGATCGTCGTGGCGGATTCCGACCGACATTTTTTCTCCTCCCAGTCAGCGCGGCCTCTCGATCATGCACAGGACCCGGCGACGCGCCAGATCGATTCACCCGGACGCCGGCACCCGAACCGTCCCGGTTTTTACAAGTTTCGGTGGACGCGGGCTGCGCCTCCTCCGAACTGTTGCGCGATAGTGGCAGAAGCGGTCGGCACTGTCATTATTTATTACGGGTCTCGAAAAAAGTACGCGACACCTCAAAAACCGTCAGAATTGCAGTTGACAGCGCCTTAGCCTTGGATCAGTATTTTTTCGAGGCTCGAAAAAAAGCCTTTGCATGCTCTTCGGGCCAATCTGGGTCGCGCCGCGAGGGGCGCAGGGAGGATATCATGAAGAGATTCGCAGCCGCCATGCTGGCGGGGGTCGTCATGTCGTTGACGTTGGCGTCGGTCGCCGAGGCGAAGGACAAGGTGATCGGCGTCTCGTGGTCCAATTTCCAGGAAGAGCGCTGGAAGACCGACGAAGCGGCGATGAAGAAGGCGATCGAGGCCGCCGGCGACAAGTACATATCCGCCGACGCACAGTCCAATCCAGGCAAGCAGCTGACCGACGTCGAAAGCCTGATCTCGCAGGGCGCCAATGCGTTGATCATCCTGGCGCAGGACGCCTCGGCGATCGGGCCGGCGGTGCAGAAGGCACTCGACGAAGGCATTCCGGTCGTCGGCTACGACCGCCTGATTGAGAACAAGGACGTGTTTTATCTGACCTTCGACAACAAGGAAGTCGGCCGCATGCAGGCCCGCGAGGTGTTCAAGGCCAAGCCCGAGGGCAACTACGTCTTCATCAAGGGCTCGGGCGCCGACCCGAATGCCGATTTCCTGTTCTCCGGCTCGATGGAAGTGCTGAAGGAAGCCATCGACAGCGGCAAGATCAAGAATGTCGGCGAGGCCTATACCGACGGCTGGCTGCCCGCCAACGCGCAGAAGAACATGGAGCAGTTCCTGACCGCCAACGACAACAAGGTCGACGCGGTGGTGGCGGCCAATGACGGCACTGCCGGCGGCGTCGTCGCGGCGCTGACGGCGCAAGGGCTGGCCGGCACCGTTCCGGTCTCGGGCCAGGACGGCGACCATGCCGCGCTCAACCGCATCGCGCTCGGCACCCAGACGGTGTCGGTGTGGAAGGACGCGCGCGAGCTCGGCAAGCACGCCGCCGAGATCGCCTCGCAGCTCGCCGACGGCAAGAAGATGACCGACATCGCGGGCGCCAAGGACTTCACGACGCCTGGCGGCAACACCGTCAAGTCGCTGTTCCTGACCCCGGTCGCAATCACCAAGGATAATCTCAACCTCGTCATCGACGCGGGTTGGATCAAGAAGGATGAAGTCTGCGCGGGCGTTGCCGCCGGCAGCGTCGCGGTCTGCAACTAAGCTGGCCGTCAGGTTCAAACGCAGCGCCGCGGCCCAACGGCCGCGGTGTTTCCCAAGGGCTTTCGGGAGTACTGAAGCCGGAGACCATTGGGGGCAGGTCACTGTCCGGCAGGATCGCCGAACTGCTCCAGCCGTTTGTTTCCGCGCAATTCCAGGCGGCTACGCACTTTTTCCCGGAATTGCTCTAGCATCGTGGTCCGGCATCCGCGCCAGACGGCAAGCCGGCGGGAGGAGATCATGACCGATACGACCTCTGATACGCCGGCCAACCCGGCGGCGGATCGCGCGCGGGCTTCCGAACTGAGCACCGTCGGGCGCTTCCTCAAGGCGACTGAGCTCGACACACGCATGCTCGGCATGGTCGGCGCGCTGCTGATCATTTGGATTGGCCTGCATGTCATCTCGAGCCTGCGGCTCGGCGTCAATCCGCTCGATTTCGATAGCCGAACGTTCCTGACGCCGCGCAACCTGTGGAACCTGTCGGTGCAGACCTCGGCCGTGGCCATCATGGCTTCCGGCATGGTGCTGGTCATCGTCATGCGCAACATCGACCTCTCCGTCGGATCGGCCGAGGGTTTGATCGGCATGGTGATGGGCTTTGCCCAAGTGCATTTCCTGGTGCGAATGGTTGGGCTCGAGCTTGGCAATCCCTGGATCTGGGTGCTGGCACTGTTGATCGGCCTGGCGCTCGGCCTGCTGATCGGCGCCTTCCAGGGCTTCGTCATCGCCTATCTCGAAGTGCCGGCCTTCATCGTGACGCTTGGCGGGCTGCTGGTCTGGCGCGGTGCTGCCTGGTGGGTCACCAGCGGCCAGACGGTGGCGCCGCTCGACGCCACCTTCCAACTGATGGGCGGCGGACCGGCCGGCTCGATCGGCGCCAAATGGAGCTGGATCGTCGGCGCCGTCGCCTGTGTTGCCGTGGTGTTTGCGCTGTTCAACGGCAGGGTGCAGCGCAAGCGCTTCCGTTTTCCGCTGCGTCCGATCTGGGCCGAGACGCTGCTCGGCGCGGTCACCTGCGCTGTCATCATGGGCGCGGTGTGGCTGGCCAATTCCTATCCCTGGCCGGTCGGCATCGTGAACCGCTACGCCGCCGCCAACAACCTCACGGTCCCCGAAGGCGGCCTGTTCATCGCCCACGGCATCGCCATTCCGGTGCTGATGGCGATCGCCGTCGGTCTCGTCATGACCTTCATTACCAAGCGCACTCGCTTCGGCCGCTATGTCTTTGCCATCGGCGGCAATCCGGAGGCGGCCAACCTTGCCGGCATCAACACGCGCTGGATCACCATGAAGGTGTTCATGATCATGGGTGTGCTGGCGACGATCGCCGCGGCGATATCGTCGGCGCGGCAGAATTCATCGACCAATGCGCTCGGCACGCTGGACGAGCTCCTGGTCATCGCCGCGGCGGTCATCGGCGGCACCTCGCTCGCCGGCGGCTCGGGAACCGTGCTCGGCGCTATGCTTGGGGCGCTGCTGATGCAGTCGCTGCAGTCCGGCATGGTGCTCCTCGGAGTCGATTCGCCGCTGCAAAGCATCGTCGTCGGCGCCGTGCTGGTCATCGCGGTCTGGCTCGACACCATCTACCGCAAGCGGGTGTGAAGGAGGCAGCATCATGGCAGACAAGAACGCTCCCGCCGGCGCCCCGCTGGTCGACATGCGCAACATCTCGATCGCCTTCGGCGGCATTCGCGCCGTCGACGACGCCTCCATCGATCTCTTCCCCGGCGAAGTGGTGGCGCTCCTCGGCCACAACGGCGCCGGCAAGTCGACGCTGATCAAGATACTGTCCGGCGCCTACAAGCGCGATGCCGGGCAGATCTTCGTCAACGGCGAGGAGGCAGCAATCTCCAACCCGCGCGACGCCAAGAAATACGGCATCGAGACGATCTATCAGACGCTGGCGCTTGCCGACAACGTCGACGCCGCCGCCAATCTTTTCCTCGGCCGCGAGCTGATGACCGCCTGGGGCACGCTGGACGACGTCGCCATGGAGGCCGAAGCGCGCAAGGTGATGGGCCGGCTCAATCCGCGCTTCCAGCGCTTCAAGGAGCCGGTGATCAAGCTGTCCGGCGGACAGAGACAGTCGGTGGCGATCGCGCGCGCGATCCTGTTCAACGCGCGAATCCTGATCATGGACGAGCCGACGGCAGCGCTCGGCCCCCAGGAGACGGCCCAGGTCGGCGAACTGGTGCGGCAACTCAAGGCCGACGGCATCGGCATCTTCCTGATCAGCCACGACATCCATGACGTCTTCGAGCTGGCGGACAGGGTCTGCGTCATGAAGAACGGCCAGGTCGTCGGTACGGCGCGCACCAGCGACGTGACCCAGGACGAGGTGCTCGGCATGATCATTCTGGGCAAGTGCCCGCCAGGCGCCATGCCAGGCCCGGGAGCGCTGAAAATCGCGGCCTAAGACTATAAATTGGTTGGCTAATTTGCGACTTGTTTGATGAGCCAATCGCGGCGTTGGGTTGGCCTTGCCATTGTATTGGCGCGGAGACTTGCCCATAAAGGTGGCCAACCATCCATGGGCCGCACCCTGCATTGAAAAAGCTTTTCCCGATCGTCGCCTTCATCGCCGTCGCGCTGATCAGCCTGACGATGGCGGGGTTCGCCTATTTCGCGACCCAGGAGGCGGCACGCATCAAGTTCGAGGGAACCGCCGACGATGCGCTCAACCGCATCGAGAGCCGCATCGACCTGCATCTGTCGCTGCTGCGCTCGACCCAGGCGCTGTTCGATGCTCGTAACGGCGATATCACGCGCGGCGAGTTCAAGGCCTTCCTCACCGCGCTCGACATCGACGACAACTTCGCCGGACTGCGCGGCATCGGCTTCCTGAGGCTGGCCAAGGCCGGCGACGAGGCCGCGCTCGAGCGCGACATCCTGCGCGCTCGCGGTTCGGCCCACCCGGTCTATCCGGCCATCACGCAGCAGCAATGGCGCACGCCCATCGTGCTTTTCGAGCCGCTCGATACGTCCAACCAGTCGATCATAGGCTTCGACATGTTCAGCGACCCGGCACGGCGGACGGCAATCGAGAAGGCCATGGCCGACGACCGGCAGCATGCCAGCGGGCTCGTTCAACTTGGCCAGGGACAAGGGCTGGAGCAGACCTTCCCCGGATTCCTGGTCTTCGTGCGGCTGAACGTGGAAACGGCCCCGGACGTCATCGATGCCAGCCGCTCCTCGACCGCCGGCTTCCTCTACGCCTCCTTCCGTGCACGCGATCTGTTCCAGGTGGCGCTCAGCAAGGCTCCGCTGCTGCCGGTCAACGTCGAAATCTTCGACGGCCAGCCGGGAGCCGACAATCTCCTGTTCCGGTCGGAGGCGCCGCCGGCCGAATCGCTCGGCGGAAAGCTGCTGGCGCGCCGGGATATCGTCGTGGCCGGCCGGCCCTGGACTGTCCTGTTTCGGCCGACGAGCGCTTTCGCGCTGCCGTCCTCGCGCGCTATTCCCGTGATGCTCGGGCTGTTCGGCCTGCTGCTCGCCGGGGCGATTGCCTTGGTGGCCCGCTATCAGGAGCGCGCCTACGAGGCGAAGTCGCTGCTGCATGAGGCGACGGAGAAGAGCCTGCTGGAAAAGGAGCTGATCCTGCAGGAGATGAAGCACCGCATCAAGAACTCGATCACCAGGGTGCTGGCGATCGCGCGGCAGACTGCTTCGCAGGCCACCGACGTGAAGGAGTTCTCGGCATCATTCTCGGCGCGGCTGCAGGCGATGGCCGCGTCGCAGGACATGCTGACACGCTCGCGCTGGCAGAAGGCGGACCTCGGCGACCTGCTGCGCACGGAGCTTGGGCAGGTGTTCGGCAAAGAGCTTTCCGAAGGCATATTGTCGGGGCCGGAAGTGCTGCTTGACGAGACGACGACGCAAGCGCTCGGCCTGACCTTCCACGAGCTTGCCACCAACGCGCTGAAATATGGCGAGGCCGGCAACTCGGTGGGCGCCCTGAAGGTCGATTGGCGGGTCGAAGGACGTGGCCGGGAGCGGACGCTGGTGCTCGATTGGCGCGAGGCCGGGCAAAAGAAACTGGAGCCGCCGGCAAAGACCGGTTTCGGCACCAAGCTGATCGATCTCAATGTCACGCGCGAATTGCGCGGTACGATCAAGCGCGACTACCGGGCCGACGGGCTTAAGGTGGAAATCCGAATACCTCTGCCAGGCTGAGCGCCCGTCAGTCAGGGTCCAACGAGGATCTACCCGGGGACCGCTGGTCGGGCCCCCGGGTAGATGACTGTGTCTCGCGGAAAATCAGTTGCAGCGGGCCTTGTATCTCGTGCCGTCAGAGCGGCGATACACGCAATAGCCATTGCGCAGGTTGCGAACCAACAGGCCGGACCCGGCGCCCACAGCCGCGCCGATCAGCGCGCCCCTGCCGCCGCCGACCAAGCCGCCGACGCCGGCGCCGATCAGGCCGCCCCCGACGACGTCCTGCTCGGTCGTGGTGCAGCCGCTGACGGCGACCACGGCAACCATGGCAATGATCATTTTCCGCATAAATAGCTCCTCGCTTTTGTCCTCACTTTCGGCAGTGCCAACCGCCGTTTAGCACGAAAAAACGGGCTTTGCCTGTCCGATCTTATTATCGCTGAAGAGAGTGTCTTACGGGCGTGCCCCGTTTGACGCGACAAGCGCGCCGGAAGTTTCCAGCGACGCGACTAGCCTGCCGTCGGGACGCACGGTCCACAGCAGTTGATCGTAGTCGTCTTCAAGCGCCGGATCGACGGCAAGGCACTCGCCCATGACACGCGGCGTGCGCCCCTGCATGTCGCCCAGCGCAAACGGCCGTTCGGCGATGCAGGCCTCGAAAGTCTCGAAGACGCTGACCGGCACCGACAATTCGCGGCAATCGGTCATGGTGTCCGAGCAGCCAATGACGAGGAGCAAGGCGGCGATGTGTTCCACGGGTCGAATCCTCCCGCCGCAAAGAACGATTGTTGCCGCTCAAAAGTTCCTGCTCGGCGGAGTCGGCGCGCAATGGCGCGTGCCCTTGGCGCCGGCCGGCTGCTCGATTGGAAAGATCAGGCCAGTTGCCAGGCCACCGCCAGCACGAGAGCAGCAACAAGCGCGACGGCGCCGAGGCGAAGCGATGGATGGGAGGAACGGGGCGAGGGCCGTGCTTCGGTGTCCTGGAAGCCGCTCATCGAGACGCGGGCGGCCTGCTCCAGCCTGTTCATATCGGCAATCATCATTCGGTTCCTCCCAAATCGCGGTGTGATTGCGCGGCTGGGTTTGCTCCGTCGCGAGTGGTTCAGCGCCTGACGGGATCGCCGATCCGCTCCAAGGTTTTACGCAACTCGGAAGGGCATTGCGCGCTATCCTGGAGTTGCTTCTGCCGGGGAACACAATCGGATTTTATGGTGAATGGCAGGTTAACGCCTCTCCGGCGGCTGTCTGTTGCCCAAGACGTGGTTGTTCATTCTATCTCGAAATTGCCGCGCGGGATGGTCAGGCGATATTCGAGACGATCGTCGTCGATATCGAGACTGGCGGAGCCGTTCAGCGACGTCGGCACGACGCGTTCGAGGGCGACGCTGCCAAAACGATTTTCGGTGCGCCGACCGGCGCCGATCCTTTCTGTCCAAATCAGCAAAAGGCCAGGCGAAGTCTCGCTGCCGGCCGCGATCCTGGCGCTTACCCTGATCCGTCCGTCAGGCTGCGACAGGGCGCCGTAGCTTACCGAATTCACGGCCAGCTCGTGCATGGCCAGTCCGATATGAAGGGCAGCGTTCGGATTGAGGTAAGGGTTCTCCCCATCGAAACGCAGGCTGCGACTTGGATCGGCGCTATAGCGGCCGACCTGGCCGGACACGAGCTCACGAAGCGCCGCTCCCCGCCAGTTGGAGGATGTCACCAGATCCTGAGACGAGGCGAGCGACTGGATACGGCCGCGAAAGTGCGTCAGAAAATCGCCGAGCGTCTCCGAGTAGCGTCCGGTCTGGGTGGCTATGCTCTGGATGATGGCCAGAAGATTCTTCGAGCGATGGCTGACCTCTCGCAGCAGCGTTTTCAGCGTCTGCTCGCGGCGCTTCTGCTCCGTCGTCTCGACCATGGTGGTGACGACGCCCTGAACCTCGCCGGAGTCGCTGCGATCGGCATCGATCCAGACATGGAACCAGCGCACGCCGTCACTGTCGGAAATGCCGAGCTCGAGGCGATCCGGGTTGCCGGTTGCAATCACCTTGCGCTTGGCTGCGCCTATGCGCTCGGACTGCGCGGGGGAAAGCGCATCCTTGCCCTCGGCCGTCTCGCAGGCCCACGGGGCGCGCATGTTGCGCGCCCAGACGGTCTTCATTTCACGATCCTGGTAGAGGACCGAAATTCCAGCATTGTGGAGCGCGTGGAGTAGCGCGCGACCCACCTGCATCCCGCTTTCCGCCGGATGCATCGCGATCACTTCGTCGCTGCGCTCTTGCGTATAGTCCTTCTCTGAGGCCTTGGAACGCATTCGATACTTCCCGCATCCAGGCGCGAACGGCTTACGAGGATTGCTGCCCCGGTCTTGACCTACTGATGCTTATGCTGCCCAAAAGCGGTCCGCCGGACGACATCCTTTTGGGGACATCGCCCGGCGGTGGCTGGAAACCGTTTGAGGGGTGCGGCTTCCAGTGTTCGGCACTCCCCCTGGTCAGGTTCTCCTGACGAGGCCGGCGATGAGTGAGATCACCAGGAAAGCAAGGAAGACGAAGAACAATATCTGCGCGATGCCAGCCGACGTGCCGGCGATGCCGCCGAACCCAAGCGCGCCGGCGATGATCGCGACAACAAGAAAAACGAGCGCCCAGTACAGCATGATATCTCTCCTTCTAACGTCCTGGAAAAAACGTGGCTGGATGGCGTTTGTTCCACCATTTGCGGAAAAAGACGATCCCCTGAAAACGCTTCACGGATGGGACTCCGCGCCGCATCGTGCGAGGCGCGGGCGCCTCGCATGAGACCTCAATGATCGGACATACGGTCAGGCCGCGGCTTTCGCCTGCCGGTCGAAGAACAGCGCCTGACTGATCAGGGCCTTCACCATGTCTGGATTGAAGGGCTTGGTCACCAGAAACGCCGGTTCGGGACGCTCGCCGGTCAACAGGCGCTCAGGGAAAGCGGTGATGAAGATCACCGGCACCGGCGTCGAGGACAAGATCTCGTTGACCGCCTCTATGCCCGAGCTGCCATCGGCGAGCTGGATGTCGGCCAGCACCATTTTCGGACGCGTCTTGCCGAAAACGGCGACCGCCTCGGCGTGCGTGCGGGCGGTGCCGACAACGCGATGGCCGAGGCTTTCGACCATCTCCTCGATGTCCATGGCGATCAGCGGCTCGTCCTCGATGATCAGCACGTCGGTCGCGACCTGGCGGGAAATCTCGCTGCTTGCCTGGGCAAGCAATTCGGAGAACTCCTGTTCGTCCGCATCGAGGATTTCCGCGGCTTCATCCTCGCTGAAACCCTCTACGGCGACCAGCAGGAAAGCTTGCCTCGGCCGCGGCGCGATTGCGTTGAGATTGGCGGCCGCCCGCTGCTCCCAAGCTGTCTGCGCATGCTCTTGCGGCACGCGGATCGCAATCGAAGTGAACAGCCTGGCAAAGACCTTGTACAGCGCAATGCGATCGCTCGATGCCTTAGGGAAAACTTCGGTGTCGGCGATGATGGCCTCCAGCATCGCAGCAACCAGGGCGTCACCGCTTTCCTGCGATCCCGACACGGCGCGCGAGAAACGGCGGAGGAAAGGCAGGTGAGGAGCGATGGTTGCGGACAGGCTCATATTTGACGTCTCCCTCAGATGACGTTGTTGCAAAGGCTAGACTCACTGGAAGTCCCGGCAAAACCAACGTCGGCTTTCTGAAAAAGTTCCGCCGGGCAGGGAACTAAATTAGGAAGCGGGCGTTTCCGGCTTTGGGATGGGCAACCAGACAAGGGTGCCGCTTGCGTCGTGATCTATGGTTTTAAAGCGGTTTGAGGTGCTGGGACTTAGGGCAAACATGAAAGAAATGTCAAAGAATTCAATAACTGGCGCCCCGAGCAGGCACCGGAACGGGGGTAGCAGTCCGCTCGGACCGAACTCCGAAATCGCCCGCAAACTCAAGCAATATTACGACGAGCTGGTCTCCGATCAGGTGCCGGATCGATTCGCTCAGTTGCTCAGCCAGCTGGAAAAGGCCGAACCCGCCGAGAAAAAGGACTGAGACATGGCGGCGGTCTCCCAGAGCTTCAAGACCGAGCTGCTCGGCGCGATCCCAAGCCTGCGCGCCTTTGCGGTGTCGCTGACGCAGAATGCCGACAAGGCGGACGACCTCGTCCAGGAAACCCTGGTCAAGGCGTGGGACAAACATGAGAGTTTCCAGCCGGGCACCAACCTCAAGGCCTGGCTGTTCACCATCCTGCGCAATGAATTCTATTCGCAGATGCGCAAGCGCGGCCGCGAGGTGCAGGACAGCGACGGCATCATGACCGCCAGGCTCGCCGTCCACCCGGCCCAGCATGGCCAGCTCGACCTCAAGGATTTCCGCGGCGCGCTGGAGCAGCTGCCGGAGGATCAGCGCGAAGCCATTATCCTGATCGGCGCGTCCGGCTTTTCCTACGAAGAGGCGGCGGAAATCTGCGGCTGCGCGGTGGGCACGATCAAGAGCCGGGTCAGCCGCGCGCGCGCCCGGCTGCAGGACATCCTGAAGATTTCGGGCGAGGACGAATACGGCCCCGACGCGATCTCGGCGCAGGTGACAGGATCAAACGCCGCCTGACACCGACCTCCGGCTCTTCGACGCTACGTCGTCACGCCGCTTTCGCGCGCCTGCAGGCGAGCGCCAGGGCCTGGATCAGATCGTCTCCCGAGTAGGGCTTGGTGACCAGCTTAATCTCGGGAAAAGAGCCTTCGAGATCCTCGGCGTCGGAGTAGCCGGACGCGAAGACGAATGGAATGCCTGCGCTGCGCAGCCGCTCGGCGAAGTCGAGTGTCGAGGTGCCGCCGAGCATCAGGTCGACGATAGCGGCGTCGAACCAGGAAAACCCATCCCGCAGGTCGATTTCAGCCAGGTCGCCAACAATCGTGACCTCGGCGGCCCCTTGGTCGCGGCATAGTTGCTCGACATCCATCGCTATCAGGAATTCGTCTTCCAAGACCAGGATACGCAATCCGTCTAGCAATGGGGGCACGTGGCGGCGACTCCTATAAGGCTGCAGTCATGCGCGGTATTCGGCGCTCTGTCATTTAAAAAAGACATGACCGGCGATGCATTGCGTGAGCGGCGGAACCTCGGTCCGCGTGAAGCGTTTGTATTCGCCCGATCGGGGCAGGGGTTTCGAAGAGGGGTCGAAATGTCCGGCCAGAGCGCATATTCCCTTGCCACCCGCCAATATCCTTGCGGCAAATGCCCGTTGCGGCCGTTGCCAGTCTTTCGCGAATTCGAGAGCCAGGAGCTGTTGTTCGTCAGCGGCTTCAAGAAAGGAGAGCTTGCGGTCGACAAGGGGGCGACCGTGCTGGTCGAAGGCAGCCACAGCGCGCATCTCTACACCATACTTTCAGGCTGGGCATTCCGCTACAAGCTGTTGCCCGACGGGCGGCGGCAAATCCTCAATTATTCCATGCCCGGCGATCTCATCGGCCTGCAAGGCAGCCTGATGGGCGAGATGCAGCATTCCGTCGAGGCCTTGTCGCCGATGCTGCTGTGCGTCTTCGAGCGCGACCAATTGCACGAGCTTTACCGCAACTACCCGGGCCTGGCCTATGACATCACCTGGATGGCGTCGCGCGAGGAGCGCATGCTCGATGAAAACCTGCTGAGCATCGGTCGCCGTTCCGCGCTTGAGCGCACCGCCTATCTTGTCGCCTTCATCTCCAGCCGTGCCCGGGGGGCGGGCCTGAACGGCAAGCGGCCGGTGCAGATCCCGATCACGCAGCAGCATATCGCCGATACGCTCGGCCTTTCGCTGGTGCATACCAACAAGACGATCCGCAAGCTGATGGACCGTAAGCTGATCATTTGGCGTGACGGTGGTTGCGAGGTTCTCAGCCATGAGGGGCTGACGGAGTTGGCCGGCTGGCAAGGTTTGGGTGAGGAGCGCAGACCGCTGATCTGACGACGAGCCGGACCGGCAGAACGGAACCCCGGTCTCGGCCAAGCGTTGAAATGGAAGCAAACATAAGGAGTTACGCAATGGCGACCGCCGCAGGCAGATCCGCAACAGACACTCCCCCCAGCGCCGACCTCGAAGCCGACATCCGGCAGTTGAAGGCCGATATCGAAGAGCTCACCAGGCAATTGGCCAAGACCCGGGACGACAGTTACGGGGCAGCGCGCCGCGCGGCCGCCGAAGGCGTCGAGCAGCTGCGCGCGCACGGCGAGGCAGCGTTCGAAAGCATGCGCGGAAGCGCTCAGGATTTGGAAGCGCAGTTGATAGCCAGCGTTCGCGAAAAGCCGGTGACGTCGCTGGCGATTGCGGCGGGAGTAGGTTTCCTGTTCGCGCTGCTGTCGCGCCGCTAGCAGCCCTCATATGGGGACGCTGGTTTCGCTTATTTCCGGCCTTGCTTCCGGCGAGGCGGTGGCGGCCTTGCAAAGAGCGCGGCTGACCGCAATCCTCTACGGACTTGCCGGTGTTTTTGCCCTGTGCGGCGTCGGTTTCCTCATCGGCGCGGCCTATATCTGGCTGGCGGCGCGCTACGGGCCGCTAGCGACCAGCCTCGGCTTCGGCATCGGCTTCCTGGTGATCGCCGGGCTGATTGTCGTGATCCACAAGTTGACAACCAGCATGCGGGCGCGGCGGCGCGCGCGAAGGCGAAAGACCGACATGACGGCGGTTGGCGTAACCGCGGCGCTCGCGTTGCTCCCGGCGCTCGCGAAAAGCAAGGGCGGCCTGGGCACGCTTCTCGCGCCCGCGATCGCGCTCGCCGCCTACGCCATCTACCGCGAGAACGTGAAGGCTGGGCCTCGAGAAAAGGATCGCAGCGAAACGCCATAGGCGCGGCAAGCCGGTCGAGGCGGCCGACCGTTGCCGGATGATTGGGAACTTTCGCGGAAAGGGTCCGTTACCCGACCATGCCGTGCTCGGCGTGCCCGCCCCCACACCTGGAGACCGACCATGCCCAAGACCGTTCCTGAAAACGAAGCCCGCCAGGGGCATTGGGGCTGGCATGCGCTCAGGATTCTCGTCGCCGGGCTGCTGCTGGTATTCATCGCCTGGGGCGTAGCCGAGATTTATGGCGTGCTGATCAAAGAGCCGAGCACCGAGCAGCAGCACGTCCCACAACCTCCAGGGACCGAGCAGGCGCCTGCTCCCAGCGGTCAAACGCAGTAGTTTTGGAGTCTTGGCTCCATTCAGGCTGCCTTTGCCTGCGCGCTGCTTCTAGGGACCAGCACGTTAAGGGTCGCTGGATGGATTTCGACCGTGGTTTCGCGTTCCAGCTTGACCAACTCTCCGTCCATCACCGCCTTGAACTTTGTCGGCGAGGAATGAATTTTCAGCACGGCCTTGTCAGCCTGGTGGATCTCGACATGTTCGCTTTGGCGCCACCGGCCGCGCAGCATGGCAAGCAGCAATTTTACCAAGTCACGGCGCCGGCGCGCAACGCTGACATAGATGCCAAGCACGCCGCCGGCCGGATTGTCCGCATAAGGCAGATGACCCTCGCCGAACAGGTTGTTGCTGATGCCAATTCCGGTCGCGCGGGTGATGATGTCGGTCTTGCCGATGGTCAAGGTCACCTTGAGGGTGCGCGGGTTCTTGATCGTTGCCCATGCGGCGCGAACCGACGCCCGCATCTTTCCCAGCCGCGAGCCAAAATCCATCTTCTCGCGGAGCTGGACCATTCTGGCATGCATGCCGATTGAAAATTGATGCACGAAGGGACGGCCATTCGCGGTCGCCATATCGACCGCCTTGACCTCGCCGTCGGTAAAGGCCTTCAAGGCGGCTTCCAGTGTCTGGGGGATGCCAAGGCTGCGCGCGAAAAGGTTCATCGTACCAGCCGGCAATATGGCCAACGCCTTCTTCTTGTTCATCAGAAGCGAGGCGGCGGTGGACACCGTTCCGTCGCCGCCTCCGGCGAGCACGACATCGACGTTGCGCCTGGCTATGGCCTTTTCCAAAGCCGTAGCGATTTCGCCGCCCGCAACGATGTCGATCTGAACCGAATGGCCAGCCGCTTCCAGAAGCTCGCGGACCCGGTCGGCAAAGGCTGCAACATCGGTCGTGCGCAGGGTGCCCCCGTCCTTGTTCAGCACCGCAGCAAACCGCATGCCCCTCTCCGTCCTGCTATTGTTAGGCCAAAAACGAGCTCTCAGCCGGAGGCTGAAACGGAAAGGGGCCGCCGAAGGTTCCGCGTCAGGGAGCAAGTCAAGCGCCGTGGACGGGCGCCGTTTGGAACAAGGCTCCCCTCACGACGTTGTGAAATTGTGGAATATTGCCGCGCTCGCCCTTGCCTTGTGCGAGGCCGCGAACGCGGCGCGTAGGAAATCAGGCACGAGGAGAGACGATCATGATCCGCACTCTTTTTGCAACGACCGCGCTTGCAACCCTCCTAGCAACCGGGGCCTTTGCGCAGAACACAACGCCTGCACCGGCGCAGGCGCCCGCCACCGAAACCCCCGCGCCCGCCGCCGAGACCCAAGCTCCAGTAGTACGTGCAGACGGGGCGCTGATGACCAATATCATCGGTGAATCCGTCTATAATGGGACCGGCGACGATGCCGAAGACATCGGCAAGGTCGACGACGTCGTTTTCGATGCAAGCGGCAACGTAAAATCCGTCATCATCGGCGTCGGCGGCTTTCTTGGCGCCGGCACAAAGGATGTCGCCTTCGATTACAACAAGCTGGAATGGGCCGAGAAGAACGGCGACCGCTGGCTCGTAGCGAAGACGACCAAAGACGAGCTGAACGCACAGGCGGCCTTCGATCGCAAGGCCTATGATCCGGCCCCGGCGCAAACGACCGATGCCACGCAGCCTGCGACCACCGACACCGGAACGGCGCAAGCGCCCGCGCAGCCGGCCCAGCCGGTAGAGAAGGCTGAAGGCAATCTCGCCACCAACATCATGGGCGAGTCGGTCTATAACGGCACCGCCGACGACGCCCAAAAGATCGGTGACGTCAACGACATCGTTCTTGCCAAGGACGGCAAGGCCGAATCCCTCGTGATCGGCGTCGGCGGCTTCCTGGGCATTGGCGAGAAGAATGTTACCTTCGACTTCGCCAAGGCCAAATGGGCGGAGAAGAATGGCGATCGCTGGTTGATCGCCGAGACGACGAAGGAAGAACTGGAGGCCCAGCCGGACTTCAACCGCAAGGCTTATGATCCGGCGCCGGCCGCAGCCACCACGGCTTCGAACACTGCTCCGGCAACGACCACCCCTGCCGTGACCTCGTCCGACACCACGGCCGACAAGGAGGCCAAACCGGCTCAGCCGGCCCAGACGACGGCTGAGACCAAGCCCGCGGCGCCGGCTGCGAATACGACGGCTGAGAACAAGCCGGCCGATACCGGCACAGCCGCCACCGACACGACCAAGACAGCCTCGATCGACAAATCGACGTTGAACGAAATGCCGATGGGCAACATCAGAGTCGACGACCTGAAGGGCACCACGGTATACGGCGCCAACGATGTCGAGATCGGCGAGATTGGCGATGTCGTGCTGACGCCCGACAACAAGCCGGATGCGGTGGTTATCGATGTCGGCGGTTTCCTCGGCATCGGCGAGAAGGAAGTCGCCCTCGGCATGGATAAGCTGAAGTTCATGACCGACAAGGACGGCAACAAGTATCTCTACACCAACTTCACCAAGGAGCAGTTGGAGGCGCAGGCAGCCTACGACAAGAGCTCCTATGCCGCAAACCGCGACAAGCAGAGGATGGTCCTGCAGTAAGGGACCAGGCAGCGGGCAGCAGGCAGCAGGGAATACGCGTTTCGCTATTCCCTGCTGCCTGCTGTCTTGCTCACGTGGCCGGCCACTCCGTCCTTTGTCAGCTCCGCCAGCGCGAGTGATTGGTCGAGATGGTTGGCGCGCCAGGTGAGCATCTTCTCGGCGAGTTCCACGCGCACCGGCAGATAGGCGGGGTCGTGCGCGACGTTGCTCAATTCGTCCGGATCGCTAGCCAGGTCGAAGAGAAGCGGCGGCAGGCCGCCGCCGAAATGGACATATTTGAAAGCCTCGGTGCGAAGGACGGCAAGGTTGCAGTCGCGTGATCCGATGCCGAAATGCCGCTCGGCTTCGCCGTCGGCGACCGAGCGGAAATCGAATTCCCAGTGCGCCGCGTCGCGCCAGTCGGCCGGCTCCTCGCCGTCGAGCCAGGACGCCAGCGACCTGCCGTCGAGGTGCGGTTCGGGTGCTGCGCCGATCAGGTCGAGCAAGGTCGGGAAGACGTCCACCGCCTCGGTGAAACGATCGATGGAAGCGCCGGCCGCTTCTGTCCGGCGCGGATCGCGCACGATCAGCGGAATGTGGTAGCTGGCGTCGAAGAAGCCGCCTTTGCCAAGCATGAAGTGGTCGCCCATCATCTCGGCATGGTCGGAGGTGAGCACAACCACAGTGTCATCCCAACTGCCGGCCGCCTTCAGCGCTTCCCAGATGCGGCCGAGCTGCGCGTCGAGCTCGGAGATCATGCCGTAGTAAAGCGCACGGATCCGGCGGAAAATCTCCTCGCTCCAATCCCGCACCTTGCCCTCGACGCCGGGAACGAACTTCGTCCGCTTCTGCAGGCCAAGATCGTATGCGAGGTGGGGGTGGCTTTGCGCCTCGGCCTGCCAGTTCGCCGCGCGCCGGAAAGCGGGGCCGTCGGCCGGGTCGTACATGGCGTTGTAGGGCTGCGGCACGATGAAAGGCGGGTGCGGGCTGATGAAGGAGATGTGCGCGAACCACGGCGCCGCCTTCTCCTGTTCGCCAAGCCAGCGGATGAATTCGCCGGCCAGGAAGGCCGCCGGCGTCTGGTCCTTCGAATAGACCGGCGGCGCGTTGCTTACATCATCGCCGACCTTGCCCTGCTTGCCAGCCGGACGATGGATGCCCGGTATCCCGGTGCTAGTGTCGATGCCTTGCGTCCGCAGCCAGGACAGCCACTGCTTCTGATGTTCGGGCAGCAACTGCCGGACGCTGAAGCCGGGCAGCACGCCTTCATAACTCCTCAGCCGCGGATCGCCGGCCGCAAGCCGGCGCGGATCCGGCGCAACATCGGTATAACCGAACAGCGTGGGGTCATAACCCACCGCGCGTGCGGAAAGCGCGATGTTACCGTGGCGGGCGTCGAGCGGCGAGCCGTTGCGGCAGACCCGGTTGTTCATCTGATAGAGGCCGGTGTAGAGGCAGGCGCGCGCCGGCGAGCAGGGCGCCGCTCCACCGTAGTGGCGCCGGAACAGCACGCCCTCGGCCGCGAGCGCATCCGCATTCGGCGTTTTCACCACCGGATGTCCCGCCGCCGACAGACAATCGCCGCGCCACTGGTCGCAGGTGATGAGAAGAACATTCGGGCGGCTCACTCGGTTGTCCAAACTCTTCTCCTCAAGACGGTGCGCCCGCTCATGGAGCCGAAATTTCCCGATCGGCGCAAGGAGGCAGCTTCATCAATTGGTGAACATCGGTCTTATGGCCGTTCACTTTTTGTGATACAGTCCATTCTGAGTTTGGTCGCTTTGCCGGGCCCGGCGCTATCCTCATATTGCGGTGGACAGCGGCAAGGGCCGCAGCAAGGATAGGGAAGGAGCAAGACCATGCTCAATCAGATCAAGGGCCTGCATCACGTTACCTCGATGGCAAGCGATGCGCGCCGCAACAATGAGTTCTTTACCAAGAAGCTCGGCCTGCGCCGGGTGAAGAAGACCGTCAATTTCGACGCACCGGACGTCTATCACCTCTACTATGCCGACGAGTTCGGCACGCCGGGCTCGGTGATGACCTATTTCCCGTTCCCCGACATCGGCAAGGGCCGGCATGGGGTGGGTGAGGTCGGCACCACCGTCTTCTCAGTGCCGGAAGGCACGCTCGGCTATTGGGAAAAGCGCTTCGCCGACGAGGGCGTCAGCGGTGTTGGCCGCAGCGAAAGCTTCGGCGAGAAGCGGCTTGCCTTCACGGGCCCCGACGGCGACAGTTTTGCGCTGGTCGAAGACAAGGCCGACGGCAGAGCGCCCTGGGTGAAGGGCGGCGTCCCCGCCGATGAGGCGATTCGCGGCTTCCACTCGGTCGCGCTGAGACTGAAGGACGGCGGCGCCACCGAGGAGCTGCTGAAGTTCATGGGCTATGAAGAGGTCGACAAGTCCGGCAACGTCCGCCGGATGGCGATCAAGAACGGCAACGGCGCCGACGTCGTCGACATCGAATCGCTGCCGGGCGCCGGCTTTGCCAATCTCGGCGCCGGCTCGGTGCACCATGTCGCCTTCGCGGTCGAGAATCGCGCGCGGCAGCTCGAAGTGCGCAAGGCACTTGTCGACACGGGTTACGGCGTGACGCCGGTCATCGATCGCGACTATTTCTGGGCGATCTATTTCCGCACGCCCGGCGGCGTGCTGTTCGAGGTGTCGACCAACGAGCCGGGCTTCAACCGCGACGAGGACACCGCGCATCTCGGCGAGGCGCTGAAGCTGCCGACGCAGCATCAGCATCTGAGACCCTATCTCGAACAGCATCTCCAGAAGCTGGAAGACTGACGCCATGAGCAAGGACGCCTACATCCACAAAGTGCTGCCCGGTTCGCCGGGCAGCGCGCTGTTGTTCATCTTCCACGGCACCGGAGCTGACGAGAACCAGCTTCTGTCCTTCGGTCGCGAGCTCGCGCCTTCGGCGACGTTAGTCTCGCCGCGCGGCGATGTGTCGGAGCAAGGTGCCGCCCGTTTCTTCCGCCGCACCGGCGAAGGCGTCTACGACATGGACGACCTCGCGCGGGCGACGGCCAAGATGGCCGGCTTCGTCAAGGCGCATGTCGAGGCGGCAAAGCCCTCGGCAGTGTTCGGCCTCGGCTATTCCAACGGCGCCAACATCCTGGCCTCGGTGGTGTTCGCCGAGCCAGGACTGTTCGATGCCGCGGGGCTGATGCATCCGCTGATCCCGTTCGAGCCGCAGGTGCAGGGCAGCCTTGCCGGGCGCCGCATCCTGATCACGGCCGGCAGGCGCGACCCGATCTGCCCGCCGAACCTGACAACGCGGCTGGAGGCCTATTTGCGCGCCGACGGGGCCAATGTCACAGTGGAATGGCACGACGGCGGGCACGAGGTGCGGCCGAATGAAATCGAAGCCGCGCGGCGGCTGTTCGCCCTCACGCCCGCCAGCGAAGGAGGCGCAAAAAATGGCTGACCAACTGCCCGAGATTGAAGTGGAAGATCGCGGCTCCAAGGGTCGCTACCTGCTGCGCGGACCGGGCGGCGCCGAGGCCGAAATGACCTTCACCAAGGTCGGCGAGCACCAGCTCATCATCGATCACACCGAGGTGCCGGATGTCTTTCGCGGCCAGGGCGCCGGGCTTCGCCTGGTAACCCGCGCCGTCGAGGACGCGCGCGCGGCGGGCAAGAAGATAATCCCGCTCTGCCCCTTCGCCAACGCCCAGTTCCGCCGCCATCCGGAATGGGCCGACGTGCTGAAATAGTAGCACCCGTCTTCCCCTTCTCCCCCGGGGAGAAGGGGGCGCGGCCGGCTGAGGGGAGTTCCAGGGAAAAACCGATGTCTTACTCCGCTGCAGCGCCCTAAACCGTCTCGGCGCTGCGCGCCGATCCACCGGGGCGAGCGACGCAGCCGCCCAGCCATAAATGCGAACACGCGTCTGGCATTTGCGCAGTTCGGCCATCTTGCCTAATTAGACAGATCACCTGGGATTCTCCCGCCCCGATCCGCCACCTCAAAAAGCGAACGGCCTGATGACCGAATCCGACCTCATTCCCGTTTTCGACGGCCACAACGACACGCTGCTCAGGCTCTACCAGTCGAACGAAGCGGATGTCGAAAAGTTGTTCATCGAGGGCACGCCGGGCGGTCACATCGACATGCCGCGCGCCAAAAAGGGCGGTTTTGCCGGCGGCATGTTCGCGATCTTTCCGCCGCCGATCGAAAAGACCAAGCGCAGCGCCGTGCCGCCGGCGCCAAGCGACAACGACCCACTGCCGCCGGAACTGCCGCACGCCGAGGCGGTTACTTCGACCATCGGCATGGCCTCGATCCTGTTCAGGCTCGAGCGCGCCGGCGCGCTCACCGTCTGCCGCAGCGCCGGCGATGTGCGCGAGGCGATGGCGAATGGCTCGATCGCCGCGGTGTTCCATATCGAAGGCGTCGAGGCGATCGATCCCGAGCTTGCCATGCTCGACGTGCTCCATGCCGCCGGGCTCCGCTCGCTGGGGATCGTCTGGAGCCGGCCGAACGCCTTCGGCAACGGCGTCCCGTTCGGCTTTCCCTCGTCGCCCGATACCGGGCCAGGCCTGACCGACGCCGGCAAGGCGCTGGTCAAGGCATGCAACCAGCTCAGGATCATGATCGACCTCTCGCATCTCAACGAGAAGGGTTTTCGCGATGTCGCCGCGCTCAGCGATGCGCCGCTGGTCGCGACCCACTCCAACGTGCATGCGATCTGCGGCCATTCGCGCAACCTCACCGACTGGCAGCTCGGCGCGATCCGCGAAACGGGCGGCATGGTGGGCCTGAACTTCGCCACCGGCTTCCTGCGCGAGGACGGCCGCATGAATGCCGACACCAGCCTCGACATCATGCTGCGCCACATCGAGTCGCTGTTGCAGGCGCTGGGCGAGGACGGTGTGGGTCTCGGATCCGATTTCGACGGTGCCATGATCCCGGCGGTGATCGGCGACGTGGCAGGCCTGCCGAAGCTCCTCGACGCGCTCGCCGCTCGCGGCTTCGGGCGCGCGCTGATCGAGAAGATCGCTTATCGGAACTGGCTGCGTGTCCTTGAAAGGACGATCGGATAAAGTGACAATCTTGGACGTTCGGGATTGGGCCAGAACGCTCCCCCAACGTCGTCATCCTAGGGCGAAGCAGGAGCGCAGCTCCGTCGCGCTGCGGGCTTACGCACCCAGGCGCTTTAGCCATTCCTTGCCGACACCGCGGTCGCGGATGATCGGCAAGGGGTCTTCATGGTCGAGCCGGGCGCAGATGCGGTAAACCTCCAGCGTGTCGGCATCCATCTCGCCGCGCTTGAAGAAGAACATCGCCGCCGCATAGCGGGTGCGGCCGGACCACATCTCGCCGAGCGGCGTGTTGACCAGCTGCCACTGCTCGGCCGCTTCCGCCTCCGCGTCCAGCCTGTCCGCATCCCCTTCCACGTCAAAAGTCCGCCGGCGGGTTGGCGGTGCGGCGATCGAGCTTGATGAACGGCCGCGGCACTACTTTCGCCCGCTTCATCAGCTTCTGGTACCGCAGCTCGCGCAAGGCGTAGATCTCGACCCAGAGGTCGTCGACGACCGTATCGCCATAAGGCCGTTGCAAGGAGGCGATGGCGATGTTGCGCTTGGCCATGGGCGACCACATCGCCGCGCTGACGAGCCCAACCTCCCGGCTCTTCTTCCAGTAGACGATGGCGTGCTCGGCCGGGAGGTTGCCTTCGATCTCCAGCCCGACCAGCACATGGCGCAGCTGCTTCTTCGCCCGCGCCTCGAAGATGGGGCGGCGGCCGTTGAAGTGGCCTTTGTCCGGATCGACCATGAAGCCGAGGCCGATCTCGTCCGGCATGCGCAGGCGGTCGGCACGGATGGCGTGCTCGGCAGTGGTGAAGTCGGCATTGGCGACGATCAGCCCGGCTTCTAGCCGGGCGCGATTGAGCGCCGTGTAGCCGATGGCGCGGATGCCGCGCAGCCCGCCCGCCGCCATCAGCCGGTCCCATAGGCTCAACGCCTTGTCCGCCGGCACGAACAGCTCGTAGCCGAGATCGCCGGTGAAGCCGGTGCGCGAGATGGTGATGGCAGCGCCGTCATGCGCGAAGTCGGCGAGGTCGAAAACCTTCAGCCGCTCGATGCCGGCAAAGCCGGCGTCGCGCAGGATGGCGAAGGAGGTTGGGCCTTGCAGCGCGAGCCCGGCGATCGCTTCGGTTTCTTCCTCGACGCTGACCTCGTAGCCGATGGCGCTGTCAAGCAGCCAGGGCAGATGCCGCTCCTGCGAGCACAGCCGAAAGCGCGTCGGCGACAGCCGGAACAGCGTGCCGTCATCGAGGACGAAACCTTCGTCGTCGCACCAAGCGGTGTAGTGGACGCGGCCCGGCTTCAACCTAGTCACGTCGCGCAGCGTGACACGGTCGAGATAGGCTTCAGCGTCCGGACCCTCGATCCGGTATTTCGTCATCGGCGAGATGTCGAGGAGTGCCGCCTGGCTGCGAATGGCAAAATATTCCAGCTCCTCGTCCCAGAGCGAATGCGGCGCGCGGTAGCCGGCCCAATTGTACCAGTCGTTTGTCAGCGCCAGCGCGTCGATGCGCGGCTGGAAAGGTGTGCCGAGCCGAAGCGTGCGGAAGTGGGATTGCGCAAGGGTGCGGGCGGAATTGATTTTCACATGACGATTCATGTCGGCGGCGTAGAGCGCTGCGTTTGTGAATGGCGAAATCATCTCATGCCCTTATCGCGATGATGCGGCGTGCGGCGTTGAGGCCGGGGGCGCCGGAGATGCCGCCGCCGGGATGCGAACCGGCGCCGGCAAGGAACAGCCCTTCGAGCGGCGTGTCGTAGCCCGACCAACCGGAGACCGGCCGCGACATCAGCATCTGGTCGGCCTGCAACTCGGCGTGGTGCCAGTGACCGCCGGGCATGCGGTAGCGTCCCTCGATGTCGGCCGGAGTCAGCAACTCGGGATGACGCACCGTGGCGCCGATGCCAGGCGCATAGGCTTCGAGCTGCGCCATGATCGCCTTGAGGAATTGCGGCTTGCCGGCGGTCCAGCCCTGTTTCAATGCATAGGGCGCGTACTGCACCACGGCCGAGAGCACGCAGGCGCCGCAGGGTGCCAGCGAAGGATCTATCAGGCTGGGCAGCGTGATCTCCATCACCGGCTCGGGCGAGAACTCGCCATATTTCGACGGGTTGAAGGCGCCCTCGACATGGTCCGGCGAAGGCGCGATGACGAGTCGGCCCTTGTGGCCAGCGGCGTCGACGCCGGCAAATTGCGGCGGCCGGTCGAGCGCGAGATGAAGCTTCGCCGCATCGCCCTTCATGCGGATGTTCTTCATCTTGCGCACGAAACCGGTGTCGACCTCGCGCGGCCCGGCCAGATCGAGGATCGTGGTTGCGGGATTGATTGCCGAGACGACGGCTTTTGCGCACAGCGCTTCGCCGCCCTGCGTGACGACACCGACGGCGCGGCCCTTCTCGACGACGACCTTGGCGACCGGCGAAGCCAGACGGATCGAAACCCCCGCTTGCTCGGCCGCCGAGCGGATGGCGGCAACGACCGCGCCCATGCCACCCTTGGGCTGTATCTGCGCGCCGGCGAGCCCGCCGATCTCGCCAGCGAGCCGATAGTAGAGGCCGAGCAGCGATGTCGGCGAGCGCGGACCGAGATGGCTGCCCAGTGTCGCGTCGAAAGCGAGCAGGCCTTTCAGCCTGTCGTCGGAAAGCTGCTCGTCGAGCAAGTCGTAGACGTTCATCAAGAGCACGCGCAGGAAGTCGCGCATGTCCTCCTTGCCGAGCTTCTTCAGCGCCAGCGCCGTCTGGCCGAGCCCGGTCATTTCGGCGAGCGACATGCCGGCAAGGTCCGGCGGACGGCGCGACAGGAAGGGTTTCAGCACGCCGGCGTAGCGCAACAGCTGCGCGCGCAGGTCGCGCCAAGCCGACTGCTCCGACGGGCTGGCGCCCGTCAGCGCCTCGCCATAGGCGCCGTGCAGCACCAGCGGGCCGTCTTTCGACAACGCGATCGACGGCACCAAATCGCCGCGCTCGATCTTCAGCCCGTGGCGCTCGAGCTCCAGCGTCTTCACCACATCGGGATGCAGGCGGTTGAGCAGATGAGCGACCGAGGAGACGCGAAACCCCGGCGCGAATTCCTCGGTGCGCGCCGCGCCGCCGACCTCCTTGCCGGCCTCGAGCAGCAGCACCTTGCGTCCCGATTTCGCCAGCGTGGCGGCGGCGACCAGGCCGTTGTGCCCGCCGCCGATGACGATCGCGTCCCAATTCGTTTCAGATGACGTCATGGGCCGGGCTCATATGCAGGGTTGGTTTGGCGAGATCGCGCAGGATCTCGGCGGCGGCGTTGCGTCCGGGCGCGCCCATGACGCCGCCGCCCGGATGCGTGGAGGAACCGCACATATAGAGCCCGCCGACCGGCGAACGGTATTGCGCGTAGCCCGGCACCGGGCGATTGAACAGCAGCTGGTCGAAGGTCAGTTCGCCTTGGAAGATGTTGCCTTCGGTGAGGCCGACCTCGGCCTCGATCTCGCGCGGCGTGCGCACCTCCATATGGACGATGCGGTCGCGGAAGCCGGGCGAATATTCGGCGATCTGCGCAACCACGCTCTCGGCGAAGCCGTCGCGGTCGGCGTCCGTCCAGTCTCGGCCGCCAATTTTGGGCGGCGCGTATTGCACGAAGCAGCTCATGAAATGTTTTCCCGGCGGCGCCATGGTCGGGTCGAGTGTGGTCGGGATCACCATGTCGAGGAAGGGATCGGCCGACCAGCGCCCGGCCTTCCAGTCGTCATAGGCGCGCTCCATGCGCTCGATTGAATCGGTGAAGTGCATGTCGGCGCGATAGACCGGCGAATCCTTCGGCAGAGCCGGGAATTGGGGAAGTGAATCCAGCGCGATGTTGACCTTGCCGGACGAGCCGCGGATCTTGAAGTTCCTGACCCGCCGAAGGAAGATGTCGGGCAGCTCCTTCTCCTCGACCAGCTTCAGGAAGGTGCGCTTCACGTCGGCGTTTGAGACGACGAGCTTGCCATAGACCTCTTCGCCGCCGGCCAGTACGACGCCCTTGGCCCTGCCGTTCCTAATCAGCACGCGCTCGACCTCGGCGCCGGTGCGGATCGTGCCGCCGGAGGCCTTGAACGAGGCGGCGAGCGCCTTGGTCACGGCACCCATACCGCCACGCGCATAGCCCCAGGCGCCCACCGAGCCATCGACCTCACCCATATAGTGGTGGAGCAGGACATAGGCCGTGCCCGGCGACATGGGCCCAAGCGCCGTGCCTATGATGCCGGAGAGCGCAAAGTTCGCCTTGATGACGTCGGTCTCGAAATACTCGTCGAGGAAGTCGGAGATCGACATCGTCCAGAAGCGCAAGGTCAGCGCCATTTCCTCAGCGGTGAGACCGGCGAATTTCTTGCCGAGATAGAGCAGCTCGCCAAGATCGCGCGGCTTGAAGCTGGTGGGATCGGGCGCGGTGCGCATCAACAGCGGCTGGATGAAGCGGCACTGCCTTGTGACGTCGCGCGAATAGCGGTCGTAGGCCTCGGCGTCGCGCTTGGAGAAGCGGGCGAATTCGCGGCGATGCGCATCGTGGTCGCGGTAGTTGGCGAGATAGTCGCCGTCGCGCGTGAACACCGCGCCGCCTTCATAGGAGATCACCTGCAGGCCGAAGCGCGGCAGCTCCAGATCGCGCATGATCTCGGGCCGGAACAGCGAGCAGACATAGGAGCAGTTGGAGTAGAGAAAGCCCGGCGTCAGCTCGCGGCTGGTGGCCGCACCGCCGACCCAGTCGTTCTTCTCGACCACCAGCACGTCGAGCCCGGCGCGTTGCAGATAGCCGGCGTTGACCAGCCCGTTGTGGCCGCCGCCGATGACGATCGCGTCCCATGCCTTCATGTGCGCTCAACCTCCCCCCGGCCGTCCGTTGTTGGGTGCGATTTGTTCCCTGATCAGCCGAATTTGGCACGGGTCACGGTTTTTTGTCCAGCCATTTTGAATGAATGTTCAACAAATGGTGTTGCGTTTCTGCGTTGATGCGCTAGGCTTTGCCCCGCATTTCTGGTGTTCCGCTAGCGCGAAGGTGACTTCGGCATTTGAGGCTCAGTCCGATGATCGAAACGGCTAACGCCGAGCCGGAATATGACGACGCGGCCATTCGCTTCCTCGAGGCGCTCTGGGGCGATGGCTACCTCTCCCCGGGCGGCCCGGACGAAGTGGACCGCGTGGTCGAAGGCCTCTCGCTCAAGGTCAAGACGATCCTCGATCTCGGCTGCGGCGCCGGCGGCGTCACGCTGGATCTGGTCGCGCGCCATGGTGCGGCGCATGCGACCGGTTTCGATGTCGAGAGGCCGGTGATCGAGACGGCAAAGCGAAAGGCGGCTGCGCAGGGTCTTCAGGACCGCGTGAGCTTCGTCCAGGCGCCGCCGGGACCGCTGCCTTTCACCGATGCTTCCTTCGACGTCGTCTTCTCCAAGGACGCACTGTTGCATGTCCGGGACAAGGATGCCCTGTTCGCCGAGATCTTCCGCGTGCTGAAGCCCGGCGGCGTCTTCGCCGCGTCGAACTGGATGATCTCGCATGACGGCGAGCCGTCTGCGGACATGAAGGCCTATCTCGCGGCGGAAGGCTTGTCCTTTGCCATGGCTTCGCCGGCGCGCTACGCCGAAGCGATGCGTCGTGCTGGCTTCCGCGACATCAGCGTCCGCGACCGCAACGCATGGTACCGGGAGGTGGCGCGGGAGGAACTGGCGCGCCTGAAGGGGCCACTCTATCAAGCGCTCGCCGCCGCGGTCGGCGGGGGCTATGTCGACAAGAACATCCGGACCTGGGAGGCGATGCAGAAGGTGCTTGACAGTGGTGAGCACCGCCCCACTCATCTGCGCGGTTGGAAGCCGGTCGGATAGCCGGCAATGCTGGAGACCGTCACGCTCATGAAGAATGCAGAGGCCAGGGATGCCTTGCCCGAACCGGCACGAAAAGGAGAGGCCGAGAAGCGCGGCCGCAAGGCTTCGAAAGAAGTCAGGCAACTCCAGTTGATCGAGGCGACGATCGATTCACTGGCCAAGCGCGGCTATGCGGAAACGACGATGGCCGATGTGGCCGACGGCGCGGGCCTGTCCCGCGGCATCGTCAACTTCCATTTCGAAAGCAAGGAGAAGCTGCTCGTCGCCACGCTGCAATATATGTATGACGAGTATTCGGCGCATTGGCGCGCGGCCTTGCAGAAGGCAGGCGACGATCCGGCGCGGCAGCTGCAGGCGCTGGTGTGGGCCGACTTCGATCGCTCGATCTGCAACAAGCGCAAGCTCGCCGCCTGGTGCGCCTTCTGGGGCGAGGCCAAATCGCGGCCGACCTACCAGGCGCTGAGCAGCTCGCGCGACGCTTACTACCAGCAGGTGTTCATCGATCTCTGCGCGACGCTCAAGCAAAGCGGCGGCTATGCCTATGAGCCGCAGGTCATGGCGCTGGCGCTATCGGCCATGCTCGAGGGCCTGTGGCTGCGGTTGATGATGGGCACCCAGGACACCACGCGCGAGACCGCGCTGCAGGCGGCCAACGCGTTCCTGGCCGCCGCCTTTCCGAAACACTACGATTAACGTCAGCCCGGGGTTAGCAACAGCCGGCCAGCAAGACCGGCAAGACCAAAGAGGATGGAACAGCATGAAGAAACTCAGCCGACGCCTGACACTTACTTTGGCGCTCGCCGGCGCGCTGGCGTCTTCGGCGGCAGCGTTCGCCGTTGCCGCCGACAAGGACCTCATCGTGTTCGACTGGTCCGGCAATGAGGACCCCAGCTTCCACGGCAAATATGTCGAGAAGGACGGCGACTCGCCGACCTTCGCCTTCTTCGGCGATGAGGACGAGGCATTTGAGAAGATCCGCTCCGGCTTCAAGGCCGACCTCGGCCATCCGTGTTCGCAAAGCGTGGTGAAGTGGCGCGAGGCGGGGCTGTTGCAGCCGCTCGACACTTCCAAGATCGCCGGCTGGAAGGATCTCAACCCCGGCATCATGGCGATGAAGGACCTTGCCACCACCCCCGACGGCAAAGCCTGGTTCATGCCTTGGGACTGGGGTGACACGCAGCTCACCTTCAACTCCGACAAGATCGCCGAGAAGGACGTGCAGTCGCTGAAGGCCTTCGCCGATCCCAAGTATAAGGGACGCGTCTCGATCGGCGACAATGTCGACGACGCCTATGCGCTGGCCAGCCTCGCCATCGGGCTGAAGGACTGGACAAAGATGACGGACGAGCAGTTCAAGCAGGCGTCCGATTTCCTGCGCCAAGTGCACAAGAACGTGCGCTCCTACTGGACCGACACCACCGACATCGTGCAGCTGCTCTCAGGCGGCGAGGTCGATCTCGCCTGGGCCTGGAACGACGCGGCGGTGCAATCACAGGCCGCCGGCGTGCCGATCAAGTCCAAGAAGGATACCGAGGAGGGCATCTCGACCTGGGTGTGCGGCTATGTGCTGTTCAAGGACGCGCCCGGCAACATTGACAAGGCCTATGACTATCTCAATGCCGTCAACGATCCGGAAGTCGCCAAGGTGCTGGTCAAGGACTGGGGCTACGGCCAAGCCAACGCCAAGGGCATGGCCGGTGTCGACCAGGCGGTGCTCAAGGAAAAGGGCTACGACAACGTGGAAAAATGGGTCGACAAGACGCTGTTCCAGCAGCCGCTGCCTTCCGAGCTCAAGCTGAAGATGATCGCCGAGTTCGAGAAGATCAAGGCCGGCTATTGAACAGCAAGACCGAAAGCACCGACGTTGCAATCGTCGGCGCCGGCTTCACTGGCCTGTCGGCCGCGCTCGAATTGAAGCGCGCCGGCATCGATTTCCTTGTCCTGGAAGCGCGCGGCCGCGTCGGCGGTCGTGTGGAAGGTGTGCGAAACGGGCTCGGCGAGCTGATCGACAGCGGCGGCCAGTTCCTGTGCGAAGACATGCCGGAGCTGATGGCGCTGGCCAGGGCGCGCGGCAAGACCTTCGTCAAAACCTTTGTCGATGGCGATTTCATCACCCATCCACCGATGTCGGTCGACCAGGCCGGACAGACCTATGTGACCGCGATGGCGATCCGCGACCGCATGAACTGGACCGAGCCTGACGATCCCGCGATCGCCGGGCTGACCGTCGCCTCCTGGCTCGAACGCCAGACCGATCCGGTAGATGCCAAAGCCGCCTTCCGCTCGATGATCGAAGGACTGTGGTGCCTGGCGCTGGAAAAGGTGCCGCTCTGGTACCTGATCGACAATGATCGCCGCATCACCAACGACGTCCCGGAACTGCAATATTCTCTGCGCGAGACCATGCAGTCGCTGGCCGCGGACCTGGCGGGCGATCTCGGTGACCGGCTGCGGCTGAACGAGCCGGTCATTCGCGTCGAGCGCGGGCCGTCCGGCGTTCGTGTCGTCGTCGGCAGCGGCGCCGTCGAGGCGCGCGAGGTCCTGCTCGCCCTGCCGCCTGCGACGGCCAACAGGCTCGACTTTCGGCCTGCCTTGTCAACGGCCTTGAAGAAGGCGCTTGGCGTCTGGGAAAGCGGCGCGGTGGTCAAGATCCTCGTCCGCTATGCCAGGCCGTTCTGGCGCGAGCGCGATCTGAGCGGAATGGTTATGTGGCGCGACATGCCGGGCCTGTTTGCCTGCGATGCCAGCAGGGACGCCGAGCATGCAGCGCTCGTCGTCTTCATCGGTGGACCGCTGGCGCTGCGCTGCCGCAAGCTGGGTGCTGCGGCGTTGCGCGCCGAGGTCATTGCGAAGCTCGCGGATGCGCTCGGTCCGGACGCGGCCGATATTCTCGATTTCAGCCAGCGCGACTGGACGCATGACCGCTGGAGCGGCGGCGCCTATAGCGATCTCATCGTCGACGTGACGGCAAGAGATGCCGAGCGCACGATCCTTGCCGGCGCGCCGCCGATCCATTTTGCGTCGTCGGAAGTGTCGCCGTCCTTCCCCGCCTATGTCGAGGGCGCGATCGTGGCCGGACGCATCGCCGCCGGGAAGATTTTGGCGCGGCTTCAGTCCGCCATCGCCACCAGGGCCTCTGGGTCGTAGGCGAGACGGATCGGCGCGCCGACCGGAATGTCGTCGGCGCCGAAATCATTGGTCTCGGTCACTGAGAGCGGCTTTTCCAGCCCCTGGATTTCGACGATCAGATGCGTGATCTCGCCGAAATAGTGGCGCTCGACCACCGTGCCGGCGACCTCGAACTTGGCCGTCGCATTGTCCCAGAGCACGCGCAGCCGCTCCGGCCGGATGCCGAGCGTCGCCGCGCCGCCGTTGCGCACGAAGGCCTTCGGCTTTTCGGTCCTCACACGCCCGAAGCCAAGCGTGTCGACAACCAAGGACACGCCGTTCTCCTCGACGATCTCGGCCTTGACGAAATTCATGCCGCCGAGGAAGTCGGCGACCTGGCGGTTGACCGGGCGCTGGTAGATTTCCTTGGGCGAGGCGACCTGCGCGATACGGCCGCCGAACATGACGGCGATGCGGTCCGACATGGCCAAAGCCTCATACTGATCGTGCGTGACCAGCACGAAGGTGATGCCTACCGCCTGCTGCAGCCGGCGCAACTCGACCTGCATCTGCTCGCGCAGCTTCTTGTCGAGAGCCGATAGCGGCTCGTCGAGCAGCAGCACCTTGGGACGCATGACCAGCGCGCGGGCCAGCGCCACGCGCTGACGCTGGCCGCCGGAGAGTTCGGTGGCGCGGCGCTTGCCAAGGCCGGTCAGCGACACCTGCGCCAGCGCCTCCTCGACGCGGCGCTTTTCTTCGCCGCCCTGCAGTTTCAGCCGCTTCAGCCCGTAGGCGACGTTCTGCTCGACATTGAGATGCGGGAAGATCGCGTAGCTCTGGAAGACCATGTTGGTCGGACGCCGGTTGGCGGGAATGCCGTCCATCGGCTGGCCGTCGACCGCGATCGAGCCGCTGGTCGGCGTGTCGAAGCCGGCGATCATGCGCAAAAGCGTGGTCTTGCCGCAGCCGGACGGCCCGAGCAGCGAGAAGAACTCGCCCTCCCTGATCGCGAGCGATGCATTATCCAACGCCTTGAACGCGCCGTAGCTGCGCGTGACGTCGCGGATCTCGATCATGGTGCGATCGGACATCGTTCGCTCGGACTGGACCCGCTCAAGCATAGAGGCCTCCCTCGTTCTGGGTGCGTCTCGCCGCGCGGCGGCGCAGGATCTCGGCAACGGTCATCAGCACGAAGGACGCCGCCAACAGCAAGGTGCCGAGCGCCAGCACGCCGGGGAGCTTGGCCGCGAAGCGCAGCTGTCCCCAGATGTAGATCGGCAGCGTCGCCTCGGTGCCGGTGAGGAAGAAGGCGATGATGAACTCGTCGAGCGAGATGGTGAAGCAGACCAGCAGGCTGGAGATGATCGCCGGCGCCACCATCGGCAGCGTCACGCGCCGGAAGGTGCCGAAGGCGCTTTCGCCGAGATCGGCGGAGGCTTCCTCGAGGCTGCGGTCGAAGCCTTCGAAGCCGGAGGTCAGCACCGTCATCGAATAGGGAATGCAGACCAGCACATGCCCAAGCACGACCGTGAACAGCGACAGGCTCAAGCCCAGTTGCAGCATCACCAGGAGCATCGAGATGGCAACGATGACCTCGGGCAGCACCAGCGGGGCCATGATCAGCCCGTTGACGGTGCGGCGGCCGGGATAGCGGTAGCGGGTGATCGAACGGGCAGCGAGAATGCCGAACACGGTCGACAGGATAGCGGCCGAGGCGCCGACAACCAAGCTGTTCCAGGTGGCGTCGATCAGTGCCGGCGTGCGCGGCAGGTCCTGGTACCAATGCAGCGTGACGCCTGAGAGCGGGAATTTCGGCGTCGCCGCGGTGTTGATCGAGAAGATCGGCAGGAAGATCACCGGCAGATAGAGGAAGAGGATGTAGAGCGCGGCGTAGCTCGACAGCCAGCTTGGCAGGTAACGTCTGATCGCCGTCATCGCGCCAGCCTCTGCAGCGCGCGGATGACCAGCACCGCGGCGCCGGCCATCAGCGAGACGATGACCATGGTGGTGACGGAGAGTGCTGCGCCGAGCGGCCAGTTCGACGCCTTGCCGAATTGCGCCTGGATCGCGTTGGCGATCATGACGCCGTCTTTGCCGCCGACTAGCTTCGGCGTGACGTAGTCGCCGACGGTCGGGATCATGACGATCAGCGCCGCTGAGATGACGCCTGGCGTCGACAGCGGCAAGGTCACGCGCAGAAAGGAGCGCAGCGGCCCGTCGCCGAGATCGGTCGCCGCTTCGACCAGGGTGCGGTCGACCTTCTCCAGCGAAACGAAGATGGGCAGGATGGCGAAGGTCGCCCAGGCGTGGGTCAGCGTGATGATGACCGCGTTGGAATTGTAGAGCAGCGCAGTCGACGGCTCGTCGATGAGACCGAGGCCCATCAGGCCGGAATTGAGCACGCCGTTGTAGCCGAGGATCACCTTCCACGACATCACGCGCAGCAGGTAGCTGGTCCAGAACGGGATGGTGATGAGGAACAGCCAGAGGCTCTTCTGGCGGCCGCCATGGAAGGAAATGAAATAGGCGATCGGATAGGCGAGCAGCACGGTGAGCAGGCTGACCGTCAGCGAGATGTAGAGCGAGCGCCAGAGCAGGTCGCGGTAGATCGGCTCGGTCAGCGCGATCCGATAATTCTCCAGCGTGAATGTGTGGTCGATGGTCAGGTAGTCCTGCGTCCAGAAGGAATGGGCTATAACAACCAGGATCGGCAGGACGAGAAGGATGAGCGCGTAAAGGAAGGTCGGGCTGATCAGCGCAATGCCCTGGACGGCTTCCGACTGCAGAAGGGGACTTCGTCTGGCTCTCGCCATGCGCAGCGGGGGCGACCCTTCCGCGGCGGCCGTCATTGCAGCGCTCCGGGCGTGATTGCAGTTGCCGGCTCGGACTGTCCCGCCATACGGCCTTCCCATTGATCAGCGCCGACTGCCTGGTCCCAATTTATGTGCCCGGAGCGATCACTCCAGACTTGCCGGCTTTCTTTCATCATGAGCGCATCCGCCGATTGAAATCAAGCGCTATTTCTGCAATATTGATTGAATGGACATTCAAAATGAAGTGACGAAAAGCCGAATTTCCATGGCTTCCCGCTTCGTTTCATGTCTCTGGAAATCACCGCAACGGACCATGCGAGGCTAAGATGGCGGCTGCACGAGAGATCAAGGCGAGGGAAGTTGTCGAGCCCGGGGACGACGATGCGGTCGAGCTGGCCAAGCGCCATCTGGTCCAGCCCTGGCCCTATGCCGGTTCGGTCGGCGCCGAGGCACGGGCGCTGATCGGCGAGGGCGAGGGCATCTACATCACCGACGCATCCGGCAAGCGGCTGATCGACGGTCCGGCCGGCATGTGGTGCATCAATGTCGGGCATCGCCGCGAGGAACTGGCAAGGGTGATGTACGACCAGGCGATGGCGCTGTCCTACAACACGCCTTGGTATACGATGAATGCGCCCTCAGCCGAGCTTGCGAGACGCATCGCCGATGCCGCTCCCGGCGATCTCAGTCACACCTTCTTCACCACCGGTGGCTCGTCGGCGGTGGAGACGGCGCTGCGCTTCATGCAGTTCTACAACAATGTGCGCGGCAGGCCGGAGAAGAAGCTGATCCTCAGCCGCGGCGGCGCCTATCACGGCTCGACCTACCTGTCGGCTTCGCTCAACGGCCGCCCGCGCGACCGGCACTGGATGGATGGTGCCGACGAGCTGGTGATCAAGCTCTCCTCGCCCGATCCGTTCCGACGGCCGAAGGAGATGAGCATCGACGCCTTCACCGATTTCCTCGTCGACCAATTCCGCGACACGGTCGCGCGCGTCGGCGCCGGTCGCATCGGCGCCTTTGTCGGCGAACCGGTGCAAGCTTCGGGCGGCGTCGTCGTGCCGCCGGACGGATACCTGAAGCGCATCCGTGAGATCTGCCGCGAGAACGACATCCTCTATGTCTCGGACGAGGTGGTGACCGGCTTCGGACGGCTCGGCCATGTCTTTGCCTCGGGCGAGGTGTTCGGCCTCGACCCGGACATGATCACCTTCGCCAAGGGGGTTACCTCGGGGTATTTCCCGCTTGGCGGCGTGATCATCTCGGAGCGGCTGCTGGAGGAACTGCGCCGCTCCAACCATCCCGATGCGCTGTTTGGCCATGGCCTCACCTACACCAGCCATCCGATCGGCTGCGCCGTCGCGCTGAAGAACCTCGATCTTTTGGAAGAGGGCGTGCTTCAGCATGCGCGCGAGATCGCGCGCTATTTCCAGGCGCGCCTGAAAACGCTCGAGGAACTGCCGCTGGTCGGCGAGGTACGCGGCGCCGGCCTGATGGCTTGCGTCGAATGCGTCGCCGACCGCGAGAGCAAGGATCCGCTGCAGCTCGACAAGGATGTGGGAAAGCGTATCGACGCGCATTGCCATGAGCTCGGTCTCTTGGTGCGGCCGCTGATCAACATGTGCGTGATGTCGCCGCCGCTCATCATCAGCCGCGAGCAGATCGACGACATGGTCGCGATCCTGCGCGAAGGCATCTCGCGCACGATGGATGATCTGAGGAAGGAAGGCGTCTGGCGGGGGTGAGAGAGCGCCCCTCTCCCCGTTCTACGGGGAGTGTAGCCGGCGGGTGAGGGGCAGCGCCAGCTTGCGAGATTTAGTTCAGACGCTCCCTGAGGTTCGGGAGCCAGAGCCAATTGTGAGGCGCTTGCACTGCCCCGCCCTTCGGGCACCTTCTCCCCGTGTAACAGGGAGAAGGGAAGACGCTCACCCCTTCGACCGCAGCGCGTCGTTCAATCCCCACATGTCCTTTTCCTCCGGTGCGGTCTCCAAGTTCAGCACCGGCACCTGCCTGCGCAGATGGTCGTGGTGGGTGCGCACGCCATATTCGAGGTCGGAGAGGTAGAAGCCCCCGAACGCCTCGGAGAGCATGGATTCGTTCGACCAGACGGAGAGCTGGACATCCTCGTTCATGGTGTCGCGGTCGATGCGGTAGGCAAGGTAGCGCGCCGCCGCCTGCTCCCGCGTCTCGTCCTTGTAGCGATAGATCGCGCCGCGCAGCAGCGTCTCGCCGGTGGACAGCGGGAACTCCTGATAGAACTGCACCGATTCCGGCATGATCGACAGCGCGTTGTTGGGGAAGATGCCGTAATAGATCCAGGCTTTGCGCAGATGCTCCGGCAGGTGCGTCGGCTCGGGCGCTATTTTGATGTACTGGTTGACGCTCCAGCGCCGCCCGGCATGCGGGTTGTAGGTGGCGAAGGACCGCGACACGCCGTTGACGAAGGGTTCGTCGAAATAGGTCGCGCCGTAGAGGTCCTGCAGCGCCGGATGCGCCATGGCGACGTGATAGCCCTCATTGTCGACGTCGCGCACCGATTTCCAGTTGACCGGTGATTTCTGGGTCCAAATGCCCAGGCACGGCACCATGTCGGCAACATTGTAATGGGCGATCTCCGCCTCGATCGGCTTCAAGAGTTCAGCCACGGAAGGCTGCGGGCCACCGTTACGGAAGCGGATGAAGATGAAGCCCATCCAGACTTCGAGATCGAGCGGCATCAGCCCGAACTCGGTCTTGTCGAGTTCCGGGAAGGAGCGCGGACGGGCAGCCCCCCGCAGCGTGCCGTCGAGATTGTAGACCCAGCCGTGGAACGGGCAGATCAGCGCGTTCTTGCAGGTGCCCTGGCTGTCGGCGACGACGCGGCTGCCCCGATGACGGCACATGTTGTTGAAGGCACGCACGACGCCGTCCTTGCCGCGCACGATCAGCGCCCGCTCGCCGATGACGTCCATCGTCAGATAGTCGCCCGGATTTGGCACGTCGGAGACATGGCCGGCGATCTGCCAGTGATTGCGGAAGACGTATTCCTTCTCAAGCTCGAGAAGGGCGTTGGAGTGGTAACTCCACCCCGGCAAACCCCGCCGGTCCCAATCGTTGGGGATCGCCACGTCACGCAGGTGCGGGTTCATGAAAATGCTCTCGTTTTGTTGAATGCTCGTTCAATAAAAACACATTTTGCGTTAAAATGCAATGGCTTGTGAAAGTATGGAAATTTCATGCCGACCGGCTTGCAGCCATCCGAGCCGAGAAAATCCCGGAAAATCCGAGCCTTAACCAGGAGTGCAAAACGGCGGTTCCAGCTTCGGATCCGCAGTTTGTGAGGGCACCGTTTCGACGCGCTTCGCGTATCGGACGATCGCGACAGCCATGCCAATTCTGCGCCTGTGTGAGGTCGCTTACAGTCCGCCGCATCCGACAGGAGCAAAAGGAACAGAAGCGATCCCCGTTTCAGTCCTGTTACATGGGCCATCCCGCCCTATCATCCGGCTGTTACGTGGTGCGGTTAAGTTCGTTTCAAGGAAAAAAGAAAGATAACGAAGGGAACAGCCGATGTTTGCCAAAGTCCGGATCGCCGATGCCAGCCGCCGCTCTTATGGTCCCGAGCGCAATGATCGCCGTCCGAAGCTGGCGTTGCGCCAACGCGCCAGCGACCATCCGATGACGATGTTCATGCTGCTGGGCGTTGCCGCCTTCGCCAGCATGGTGCTTGCGCCAGCCGCGGGTCCCGCTTTCGCCTCGATCAATCCTCCGGCCAATGTCGTGGAGGGCGCGCCGACGACGCTCAAAACCGCGCGCCTGCCGCAGTCGCAAGTCGAATTCGCCTGCAAAGGGCAGAGCTGGGGCGCCGAGAACGCCGAATGCCTGCGTGCCATTGCCGAGCAGTCCGGTCAGCACCGGGCCCGAGCTGTGCGTATGATCGCCAATGCCGCGCCGCTGACCGACACCCCGAACGTGTTTTAGGCTCCCCTGAGCGCACCCTCCGCGCTCCAGTCAGGCTCCCGCCGCAAAGTCGGTCGGGAGCCTCTTTTTTCGAATCCGACGATATCCAGGTGAAGCCGCAGAGGGAGCAATTTCAGATGTCGGCGCCGTTGTCGGCCGCCGCGACATCGGCAACGGTCGCAAGGATGCCGCGGACGTCGAGCGTCGAGAAGGGCTTCTCCAGGATCTGCGGCCGCTGCTGCGGCGGCAGTGCCTCAATCTCGGCCTTGGCGCCGATGAGGTCGCCGGTGACCAGCACGAAACGCTGCGCCAGCCCCGGCCGTTCGGCCAGCAATTCACGGTAGATCGAGATGCCGCTGGTGCCCGGCATGCGCAGGTCGGAAAACACGATGTCCGGCGGCATGTGCCCGCTCAGAACCTCGCCGGCGGACGTCCAGCTTGGCACGAGACGCGACTTGAGCCCCATGAGCTCCAATATGTCGGACAGCGAAGCGGCGACGTCGGGCTCGTCGTCGATGATCAGCGCATGGCGCAACCCGCTCGACCGCGCCGGACCCTCGCCGTCCTTTGCCGCATTGCCGGCAATCGCCGGCAACTGGACGACGAAGCGCGCGCCGTGCGGCTGCACCTCTTCCAACCAGATGTTGCCGTTGTGGCGCTCGACGATCGATTTCGAGATCGACAGGCCGATGCCGGTACCGACGCCGACCGGCTTGGTGGTGAAGTAGGATTCGAAGATGCGTGAGCGGATCGCATCGGGAATGCCGGGTCCGTTGTCTTCGACCGAGAAGCCCGGATTGCCGCGCTCGCTGCGAAAGGTCCGCACCTTGATGCGCCGCTCGCCGGTGAAGCCGGCAAGCGCATGCTGGCTGTTGATGAGGAAGTTGGCCGCGACCTGCGTGACATGGTCGGCGTCGGCCATGGCGAGCAGCGGGCCGTTGGCGAAGTCGGTGTCGATGATGATGCCGCTGGAGCGCGCACCATAGGCGGTCACTTCGAGCGCCGAGCGCATCACCTGGTTGAGGTCGGTTTCGGCCTGCTCGGTCGGATGCAGGCGCACCATCGACAGGAAGCTCTTGACGATGCGCCCGCAGCGTTCGGCGGCCGCGCGCACCTTTTCGGCGCGCACCTTGGTCTGCGGGTCGGCCGCGAATTCATGCAGCAGGGTCGATTGCGCGACCACAACCGCCAGCGGGTTGTTGAGCTCATGCGAGACGCCGGCGAGCAGCGAGCCCATTGCCGCCATCTTTTCATTCTGGTGCAGCTTCTCGCGCTGGCGGTTGATCTCTTCTTCGGCGTGCAGCTTCTCGCGCAGGTCGCGGATCGAGCCGAAGATGAGCCGGCGGTCGGCAACCCTCATCTCCGTCGCGGTCAGCTCGATCGGAAAGATCTCGCCGGCCGCGTTCTGGGTCACTGTCTCAAGCCGCTGGCCAACCATCGGCGCGCCCCGTCCGGCCATGTACTCGGCGCCCGACGAATAACCCTTGCGGTAATAATGCGGCACGATCGTGTCGATCAGATCCTTGCCGAGGATGTCGCTACGCTTGAAGCCGAACATCTTCTCGGCGGCCGGATTGAATTCGATGATGGAGCCGGCCTCGTCGATGACGATGATGGCGTCGAGCGAAGCCTGCAGCATGGTGCGGCGGATAACCTCGCTGGCATGCGCCTCTGAGGGCGAGCGCTCGATGGCGTCGCCGATGGCGAGCGCGATGATGTGAAGCGTCGCCTCCTCTTCATCCGTCCATTCGCGTTCGGCCGCGCAGTCATTGACCGCCAGAGTGCCCCAGAGATGGCCGTGGGCGAAGACCGACACCGAAATGAAGGATTTTATGTTCTGCTTCTCGAAGTCGGCCCGCAGGAAACCATCGAGGTCGCGCGTGTGGCCGGCGAAGACCTTGCCCTGGCGCTCATCCTCCTGCAACTGCTCCAGGAGCGGATCGGAGTTGATGATCGACTGCATGATCACGGTAGGCGATGCGAGCTCGCCGCCAAAAGCAGGGTCGATCCAATAGGAGGCCACGGACTGGGCGAAGCCCTCGCCCGGCAACTCGCGCAAACGGAAGAGAATGCCGCGCTGGCAGTCCAACGAACGGCACAGTGCCTCCAGTATGCTGTCCATCTCGCGCTGCCAGTCGCCTGCTTCGCGCAAGCGGCGAACGACATGGACGGCCGCCATCGCGGCGCCCTGGCGGGAGCCGTGCATTTCTGTCCGTGCGGCCTCAGCTGTCATCGTCGAACGTCATCTCCGGGGCCATATCGGTAAACCATGAAATCCAGCACACAAGCCCGAAAATCGACAACGGTTTTCTGGGGGCATGCCGCCGGACCGGAATGCTACAGCGTCGATTGCGTATCCGGAAGGTGCGCGGCGCCGGAGTCAGTTGCCGTCGCCAGCCGGCAGCGAGAAGATGTAGCCTTCGCCGCGCACCGTGCGCAGGAATTTCGGATTGGCGGGGTCCGCCTCGATCTTCTTTCTCAGACGCATGATGCGGATGTCGACAGCGCGCGACGATTCCGGGTCTTCCACGAAGCCGATCGCCTCCGAGATCGCCGCCCGCGTCAGAAGCCGGTTGGCGCGGGTGAGGAAAACTTCCAGCACGTCGAACTCGCTCTTGGCCATCTCGATGACCGCGCCATTGGCGCCGGTCACCAGCCTGCCGTCGAAATCGGCCTGGAAGCTGCCGAAATTCATGAAGCGGCGCGTGCCGGCCTCGGTCTTCGCGGCCTGGGGGGCAACCGGCTGCGGCACGCGGCGCAGCACACTGCGGACCCTCGCCAGCACTTCGCGCAACTCATAGGGCTTGACGATGTAGTCGTCGGCGCCGAGCTCCAGGCCGACGATGCGGTCGAGCGCGGTGCCGGCGGCGGTGGCGTAGATGATGCCGATCTGCGTCTTGGAACGCAGCCAGCGGCCGAGCGACAGGCCGTCCTCGCCGGGCATGGCGATGTCGAGGATGGCGAGGTGGAAGGGTTGCGCCTCGAGCAGGCTGCGCGCCGCCGCGGCATTCTCGGCCGTGGCAACGTCATAGCCGCTGGCGCCGAGATACTCGGCAACCGCTTCCCTCAGATCCGGCTCGTCCTCGACGACAATGATGCGCGCCTTCACAATGGTCTCGCTCCCGCTTTCAGCGGAAAGTAGATTGGGTATAAACATGATGTCCAGCGCTCATCTCGAGTTGTCTGTGGCGGAGTGGAGAAAATGGCAGCACGATCCGTCGTCGCGCTTGTGTCCGTTGCCGAAGTGGTGGCCGGCGACCTGGCCGACCATCTCGAGCGTCGGGGGCACGACGTGCGTCAGGCGCGCCAGCCCTGGGAGGCGGAGTCGCTGCTTTCGGCAGGCGGCATCGACGTCGTGGTCGTCGGTGACGACGTGACCCAGGCGGAGGGGCGCGAACTGCTCAAGCGCTATAGTAGCCAAGGCGGGGGCGGCGAGGGTGGCTGCGACTTCATCCTGATCTGCCGGCCCGCCGATCTCGTCGACAAGGTGCTGGCGCTGGAGCTCGGCGCTGCCGACGTGATCGAAAGCCCGCTCAATGTGCGCGAGCTGGCGGCGCGCATCGGCCGCCTGCTGACGCGGCGCGGCCGCAACCCCCAGGAACTGATCGTGCTCGAGAATGCGACCGTCGACTTGAGGTCGGCCATGGTCATGCATCGTTCCGGCGCCGAGGATCAGCTGTCGCCGGGGCAGGTGGCGCTGTTGAGATTGTTTCTGGCGAGCCCGCGAAAGGTGCTGACGCGCGACGACATCATTGCCGCCGCGCCCGCCGAGAATGCCGACGCTTTCGACCGCTCGATCGATTCGCGCATCGTGAGGCTGCGCCGTAAGCTCGATACGGAGACCATCACCACGATCAGGGGTGCCGGTTACCGGTTCGATCCGCCGACGCCGCGCACCGACTGAGGCGAGGGCCACCAGGTCTTTTCCTCGATCTTGCATCGGATTTCCAAAACCGCTTCGCACTTTTGGATCCGACGCCGGCGCCTAGCGCACCACGAGGATCGAGGGGCCGGACGGCAATTCGGCGCTGGCGGCGATCTCGGCGTGGGCGCGCTCCTTGAGCAGCACCGTTGCAAGCGCGGCAAAGCCAAGCAGCCCCTGGGCATAAAGCAGTGCGGACAGCACCGAAGCGGCAAATTTCGTCTTCATAACTCAATCCCCAATTCGATAGTCGTCGATGCTTCAGGAAACTCCCGAAGCGCCCGCGCCGCCTACGGAGCCCCCCGCTGCGGCGCGGGCCTTCGGTCCTCTCGGCAGCAAGTAGCCGGAGGGGCCGCGCATCCCTATCAGCCGAAGACCGACCCGCCAGAGGGCCCTCAGCCGGTTGACGCGCAGGCTGGAGATGATCCAGACCGTGGCGATGAACATTGCAGTGTGCAGTGTCGAAACCTCGCCGGAATTCATGGCGCCAAGCGCCGTCACAGGGTTGCCGGCGACAGAGCCGACAGCACCGAGGATGACTGCCGAGACGCCGATCCTGAGAAACCAGGTGCGAACTTTCGATTTCCTGCCCATTTTCGTTTGCTGATGTCTGTTCCCGTGACTCGACATTGCTGCGGGCCTGTATCCGCATCATGCCGCGCAAGTCGCGCTTTGTTGCAATTCGGTTTCGAGATTCGGAGAAAGGCTTTCATATCAAAGCCATATACGCTTTGCCCGCCGGTTTCGGCCTGCTTGATATTGCCGGCAGCCGGTCTAGGGGGAGCGTGTTCTCTGGAATTAGGCCGTCAACTTAGAGAAACGAATTCGAAACATTAACGCATATTAAGCGAAATAGACCTGAAACAGGTGATCCCGATAAGACGATCCATCGAAATTGCAGCCGGCCCGACCGGCATAAGAGAGAGAGAGGGATCGTCATGCATACCGCCATTTCAGCCAAGCTCATCCACGTCACCGCCGCCGCGCTCACCGGCGCGGCTCTGCTCTTCGGCAGCAACGCCGCTCATGCCAACCAGCTCGTCGCCCGGGTTTCGCTGTCGCAGCAGATCATGGAAGTCACGGTCGACGGCCGGCCGACGTTCACCTGGAAAGTGTCGACGGGCGACAGGGGGCACATCACGCCGACAGGGTCATTCAAGCCGACCCGCATGCATGAGATGTGGTATTCGAAGAAATACGACAATGCGCCGATGCCGCATTCGGTCTTCTTCAGCGGCGGCTATGCGGTGCATGCGACCTATGCCATCAAGCATCTTGGCCGGCCAGCTTCGCATGGCTGCGTGCGTTTGCATCCCGATGCCGCGGCCGACTTCTATCAGCTCGTCGAGGCCTTCGGCCCGGGCAACACCAGCATCCTCATCGTAAAGTAACGGGTCAAGTAGCGGGCGGATTGCCGCCTTCAAGCCAGGTTCGACGCAATTCCGGACGGAAGGCCACGGCGAAGTCGCCGAGCAACCGTTCCACACTTTTCTTGGAATTGCTCTGGCGCCGAAGCCGTGGGGTGACCGCCTAAAAAAGAGGCCGGGATTTTCCGGCCTCTTTTTTGTTTTGGAGCAGTCCTGGATTGCTTCAGGTGGGCAGCGCCGGCATCAGCTTCGGATCGGGCTTCTCGGCGAGATGCGGCAGATCCTTGCTGGCGATGAAGGTGTAGAACATCGGCACGACGAACAGCGTGAACATCGTGCCGACCAGAATGCCGGTGAAGATGACGAGGCCCATCGAGTAGCGCGCCGCGGCGCCGGCGCCGCTGGAGATGATCAGCGGCACGACGCCGAGCGCCATCGCGGCCGTCGTCATCAGGATCGGCCGCAGGCGCACCTTGGCCGAGGCGATGATGGCATCGCGGCGCCGCATGCCATGGATTTCGCGCTGCTGGTTGGCGAATTCCACCAAAAGGATGCCGTGCTTGGTGATGAGGCCGATCAGGGTGATCAGTCCGACCTGCGTGTAGATGTTGAGCGTTCCGAGGCCGATATTGAGCGGCACGATGGCACCGAAGATCGAAAGCGGCACCGCCATCATGATGATCAGCGGATCGCGGAAGCTCTCGAACTGAGCGGCCAGAACCAAGTAGATCACGATCACGGCGGCCGCGAAGGCGATCAGGATGGTGTTGCCCTGCTCCTTTTCCTGCCGCGATTGGCCGGAATAGTCGATGAAGAACGTGTCGGGCAGCGTTTCCCTGGCGAGATCCTCCAGCACTTTCAATCCGTCGCCGGTGGTCACGCCGGGCAAGGGCAGGGCGGAGATCGTGGCCGAGTTCAGCTGGTTGAACTGCTCGATCGCTGCCGGCGAGGCGTTGGTCGAGATATGCACCACCGCCGACAGCGGCACCATCTTGCCGTCGACGCTGCGCACGAAATACTCGCCGAGCTTCGCCGGATTGTCGCGGAACTCCTGCGGCACCTGTGGGATGATGTCATAGCTGTTGGAGTCGCGATCGAACTGCGCCACTTCGGCGCCGCCGACCAGCAGCGTCAGCGTGTTGCCGATGTCGGCGATGGGCAGGTTCAGTGCCGCCGCGCGCTCGCGGTCGATGGTGACGGTCACCTGCGGGGCGTCATAGGACATCGAGTTCTGCACGACGATGAAGCGGCCGGAAGCCTGCGCCTTGTTCTTGATCTTCTCGGCCTGGTCGAAGACTTCCGAGGGATCGCCGGTCGAGCGAACCACCATCGAGATCGGCAGGCCGCCGCCCGAGCCGGGCAGCGTCGGCGGCGCGAAGACGAAAGCCTCGACGCCGGCGACCTTGGCCAAGCGACCGGTGATGTCGGTCTGGATCTCCTTCGAACTGCGCTGCCGTTCGGCCCAATCCTTGAAGGCAAAGCCGACAAAAGCGCCGTTGGTGGCGCCGCCGAAGGCGACCGCCGAGAACTGCGCCCGCGTTTCCGGAATGTCCTTAACAAGACCGAGGATCTGGTTGACGTAGGTCTCGGTGTAGTCCGAGGTAGCGTAGCGCGGGGCGGTTACGATCGAAAGCAGGAAGCCCTGGTCTTCTTCCGGCGCTAGTTCGGTCGAGGTCTTGGTGAACATGAAGCCGGTGAGCGCAACCAGCGCGACGACGATGATAAAGGTAACCGGCCTGTTTCTGAGCGAAGCGGTCACCGCCCGCTCGTAGACGCGCTCGACACGGCTGAAGGTGCCGTCGACGATGCGCTGGAAGCGGCCGTGCGCGCCGGCCTTCAAGAGGCGAGCCGACATCATCGGCGTGATGGTCACCGCAATCAGGCCGGACAGCACCACGGAGCCGGCCAACGTGACCGCGAACTCGCGGAACAGCGCGCCGGTCAGACCGCCGGTGAAGGCAAGCGGCGCAAACACGGCGGCCAGCGTAATGGTCATGGCGACGATTGCCGAGAAGATCTCGCGCATGCCGTTGAAAGCCGCCTGCATCGGCGACATGCCGTCTTCCTCCATATGGCGGTGGATGTTCTCCACCACGACAATGGCGTCGTCGACGACAAGGCCGATCGCCAGCACCATGGCAAGCAGCGACAGAAGGTTGATCGAATAGCCTACCGCAAACAGAATGAAACAGACGCCGATCAGCGACAGAGGGATGGTCACGATCGGCATCATCACCGAGCGGAAGGATCCGAGGAAGAGCAGGATGACGAGAATGACGATGGCGACAGCCTCACCGATGGTCTTGAACACCTCCTCGATCGAGGCGCTGATCTGCTCGGTGGAATCGTAGACGATCTCGATCGTCATGCCCTTCGGCAACGTATCCTGGATCACCGGCACGATCTTGTGGATCGCCTCGGCAGTCGTCAGCGGATTGGCGGCAGGCGTCGGGAAGATGGCCAGGAAGGTGCCCGGCTTGCCGTTGAAGCTCACCCTCGTGTCGGTGCTGGCGGCGCCAAGCTCGACCCGCGCCACATCGCGCAGCCGCACCACCTGGCCGTCGGTCGAGCGGATGGGGAGCTGCGCGAAGGCTTCCGGCGTCTGCAGGGTCGAGTGAACCGCGATCGAGGAAACCACATACTCGTTCTGTGTGTTGCCGGGCGCGGACAGGAAATTGGAATTGTTGATCGCAGTCAGCACGTCGGCGGCCGTGGCGCCGCGGGCGGCGAGCCTGACCGGGTCGATCCAGACCCGCATCGAATATTCCTCGGCGCCGAAGATCTGGACGTCGGCGACGCCTTCCACGGTCGAGATGCGCGGCCGCACGACGCGCTCGATGTACTCGGTCAACTGCTCCTTCGACATGTTCGGATTCTGCATCGAGATATACATCATCGCGAACTGCTGGCCGGTGCCCTTGACGATCACCGGATCCTTGGCGGCATCCGGCAAGGTGCCGCGCACGCCTTGAACCTTGGACAGCACCTCGGTCAACGCAACATCGGGGTTGGAGCCGAGCTTCATCTGCACGGTCACCGTGCTCGAAGACGGGCGGCTCGACGAGGTGACGTAGTCGATGTTTTCCGTCGAGGCGACGGCGCGCGCGATCGGCGCAGAGATGAAGCCCTGAATCAGGTCGGCGCTGGCTCCGGGATAGGCCGTGGTGATGGTGATCGCCGTCTCGTCAACCTTCGGATACTGCCGGATCGACAGGTTGAAGATGGCCTGGAAACCCAGGAGCAGGATCATGCAGGCCAGCACCGTCGAGAGGACGGGGCGGCGAATGAAGATATCGGAAAAGCTCATTGCTGAACCTGCTTGTTTGCCGATTTGCTGAGATCAACGGTGTTGTCGACCGCAACGGACATGCCGTTGAAGAGCCGGTTCTGACCGGCGGTCACGACCTGGTCGCCGGCCTTCAGGCCTTCGACGATCTCGACCATGCCGTTGTTGCGGCGGCCGAGCTTGACGAAGACCTGCGATAGAACGAGCGCCGGTTGCTGCCCGGTTTCGGCCGGCTTTTGAGCGTTCTCAGCCGGCTTCGCGGCGCTGTCGGCGGCGTTTGCCGTATCGGAGGCCGGCTTCGAGGCATCGGCTTGCGGCTTGGCTGCATCGCCGGCAGGCTTCTCCGCGCCGGACTTCTGGTCTTCCGATTTTGCTGGCGCGGCAGCGCCGGCCTCAGGGGGCTTGGGCGGCACCACCACGAAGACATAGTCGCCGTACAGGCTTGAGGTCACCGCCGTCTGCGGCACCGAGATGACGTTGCTTTCCTCCGGCAACTCGACGCGGATTTGCACGAACTGGCCCGGGGTCAGCTTGCCCTCCGGGTTGGCGACCTCGCCGCGGATCGACACCAGCCGGCTTGCCGGGTCGATCTTGGGATCGATGCCGCGGATCGAGCCGGCAAAGGACATGTCGGCAGCATTGCTGCCGATCCGCACCGTCTGGCCGATCTTCAGCAGCGGCAGCTGCTGTTCGGGCACGGTGAAGTCGACCTGCATCGTGTCCAGATCCTGGATCGTGACGACTGAGTTGCCGGGCGCCAGATACTGGCCAATGTCGATCTTCGGAATGCCGACCGTGCCGGTAAAGGGAGCTGCGAGTTGCTTTTGGTCGAGCACGGCTTGCAGCTTGTTCACTTGCGCGGCCGATGCGGTCGCCGCCGCGCGCGCGGCATCAAGCGTAGCGTCGGTGCCGACGCCACGCCGCTGCAATTCCAGCGCGCGGGTCAGCGCCGCCTGGTCGGATGCTGCCTGAGCCTTCTGTGCCACCAGATCGGCCTTCTCGACGGCATCGTCGAGCTGCAGAAGCACAGCGTCGGCCGCGACCTTCTGGTTGGCGTGGAAGAGGATGTCCTTGACGATGCCGGCCGTCTCGACGGTCAGGTCGACGCCGCGCACGGCGTTGACGGTGCCGATCGCCTCGACGCCGGGCGTCCAGTTCGAAGGCTTCGCCACGATGGTCGACACTGTCGCCGCCGGCGGTTTCATGGTGGCGAAAAACTGCTTGATCGCATTGTCACGAAACAGGTTGAAGCCGACGATTCCGGCGCACACCACGGCGAGCAGCAGTAGAATTCCGGTGATGATGAAGAAGCGCTTCACGGATAGTTCCCCTCGAGCCGGCAACCGGCAACGTCAATTGCCGGGACACATATCGACGATAAATCCCGATTTCAAATTGCGGGCGCCTTACTGTACCGTCTGGACGGTCTTGTCAATTCCACAAGGCCTAATGTAAGGGAAGGCGTGATGAAAGCTCGCAGGGCAAACTCGCGCGACAGGATACTTGCAGCGGCAGCCGACGTGGCGCGCGAGGCGGGCCCGGGAAGCCTGTCACTCGACGCCATCGCCAATCGCGCCGGCGTGTCGAAGGGCGGTCTGCTCTACAATTTCCCGACCAAGGCCAAGCTGATGCAGGGGCTGGTCGAGAATTACCTCAATGCTTTCGAGCAGGCGCTCGAAGAACGCACGGCCGAGGCAAGCGATGAAAGCGCGCTCGCGGCCTACATACGGCTCTCGGCCGATGATTGCGAGAAGCCGAAACCTTCGGCCTCCTGGATGTTCTCCGCGATCGCCGAGGATCCGGAATTCCTGACGCCGATCAAAGCCTTCAAGCGGCAGCTGTTCGAACGGCTGAAGGGGGAAACGGACGACCTCGGCTCGCTGCTGGTTTGTTTCCTCGCCATCGAGGGGCTGCGCAGTATGAATCTTTTCGATTCAGACGTGCTGTCGCAGCAGGAGCACAAGCTCCTGGTTTCCTCGCTGCTCAAGATAGCCGGATAGGTCGCAGGCTCACATCAGCGGCGGCAAAGACCGCCCTAGGACCGCCAGCTTCCTGTCGCTCGAACTGCATCACAACATTGTATCGCACCGAAATACGGGCATGGCATTGTTATGTTGCGACGCACAAACTATGTGCTTCAACAGTCCCTCCCTCCACGTGCGAGATCTGCCATGGGTTCCCTGTCTTCCAAGAATGCGCTCGTCACTGGCTCGACCAGCGGCATCGGCCTTGCAATCGCCCGCGCCTTTGCCGCCGAGGGCGCCAACGTAACCATCAACGGCCTGGGCGATGCCGCGGCGATCGAAAAGGAGCGCGCCGGCATCGAGAGGGATTTCGGCGTCAAGTGCCGCTATTCCGGCGCCAACATGATGGACGGCGGGGCGGTCACCGCCATGATCCGCGAGGCCGAGGAGGCGTTCGGCAGCCTCGACATCCTGGTCAACAATGCCGGCATCCAGCATGTCGCGCCGATCGACGAATTCCCCGACGACAAGTGGGAAGCAATCATCCGCATCAACCTGCTTGCCGCCTTCTATGCCATCAAGGCGGCGCTGCCGGGCATGAAGAGCCGCAAATGGGGCCGCATCATCAACACGGCTTCGGCCCATGCGTTGGTCGCCTCGCCGTTCAAGTCGGCCTATGTCTCTGCCAAGCACGGGATTGCAGGTCTGACCAAGACGGTGGCGCTGGAAGTCGCGCAGGATGGCATCACCGTCAATGCGATCGCGCCCGGTTATGTCTGGACGCCGCTGGTCGAGAAGCAGATCCCCGACACGATGAAGGCGCGCGGCATGACCGAGGAACAGGTCAAGCACGATGTGCTGCTTGCCGCGCAGCCGACCAAAGAGTTCGTCAGCGTTGAGGAATTGGCGGCACTGGCGCTGTTCCTGTGCTCGGATGCGGCCAAGCAGATGACCGGCACGACCCTGCCGATGGATGGCGGTTGGACGGCGCAGTAAGTGCAGCTTCCAAAGAAGGTGCGGGCCGCGCCTTCCTCGACAAGAATTCTTGACAATCGTAGGGGAGCGTTCCAGCATCCTGGCTAAGGGGTTCCCCGCGACGACCCCGTGAGGCGTCAGCCCAACGATCGCGTCCAAACTCTCTTCGTTCAGGAGGTGGACGCCATGCCGTCAACAACTCAGATCACAGTGCCACAGCTTGCCCGACTGGTCGGCCTGCCGGATGCACCTCGTCTCGTCGACGTACGCATCGACGACGACTTTCAAGCCGATCCGCGGCTGCTGCCGGCTTCTTACCGACGCGACTTCAGAACCGTCTCGACCTGGGCGGCCGACTTCTCCGGATCCAAGGTCGTGGTCATCTGCCAGCGCGGAGAGAAGCTCTCGCAAGGCGTTGCCGCGTGGCTGCGCCACGAGGGCATTCCGGCGGAATCGTTGGAAGGCGGTTTCGCGGCCTGGGCCGCCGTCAAGGCGCCGTTAGTCGCGGCCGACGCAATTCCGCCTCGCGATGGGAAGGGTCGCACCGTATGGGTCACGCGTTCCCGGCCGAAGGTCGATCGCATCGCCTGCCCCTGGCTGATCCGACGATTTGTCGATCCTGGCGCCGTGTTCCTGTTCGTCGACCCGGCCGAGGTGCCCCTGGTGGCGGATCGCTTCGCCGCGGTGCCCTTCGACATCGAAGGCGTGTTCTGGAGCCATCGCGGCGATCATTGCACCTTCGACACGATGATTGAGGAGTTCGGCCTGCGCACCGAGGCGCTCGATCGTCTGGCGCTGATCGTGCGCGGCGCGGATACAGCGCGTCTCGACCTGGTGCCGCAGGCTGCCGGGTTCCTCGCCGCGTCGCTCGGCCTGTCGCGCATGTTCCGCGACGACCTGGAACAGCTCGAAGCCGGCATGCTGCTCTATGACGCTTTCTTCCGCTGGTGCCGCGACGCCACGGACGAGACGCATAACTGGCCGGCCGGGGGTAAGCAACAATGACCGTGCTTGCCAAGGACAGCGCCGAGCAGCCGGCCGATGTCCCGGCTGTGCCGACCTTCAGTGATGCGACGCGGCTGTGGGCCAAGATCGGCCTGCTCTCTTTCGGCGGGCCGGCCGGGCAGATCGCCCTGATGCACAAGGAACTGGTCGAGGAGCGCCGCTGGATCGGCGAGGAGCGATTCCTGCATGCTCTGAACTACTGCATGCTTCTTCCGGGTCCCGAGGCGCAGCAGCTTGCCGTCTATATCGGCTGGCTGCTGCACAGGACGGCCGGCGGCCTCGTCGCCGGAACATTGTTCGTGCTCCCAGGCGCACTGGTCATGCTCGCCCTGAGCAGTTTCTACATGCTCTACAACGACGCGCCGGTCATCGAGGCGCTGTTCTTCGGCATCAAGGCGGCGGTGCTGGCGGTCGTCGTCGAAGCGGTGATCCGCATCGGCAAGAGGGCGCTGAAGAACCGGGTCATGGTGGGCATCGCGGTGGCGGCCTTTCTTGCCATCTATGTCCTCAAGCTGCCGTTTCCACTGATCGTGCTTGCGGCGGTACTTATTGGCTGGGTCGGCAATCGCTTTGCACCCAGGCTGTTTTCGGGTTCGGCGCATGGCGAGGGCAACGCCGCCGCCGACAGAGGCGGCGTGGTCGACCTGATGTTCGAGCGCGGCGAGCTCGGCCACACCGTGCCGACCAAATGGCACGCAGCCCGGACCATCGCCATCTGGCTGCCGATCTGGCTCGGACCGGTGGCGCTGATCGCCGTGCTGGCAGGGCCAGGGAGCGTATGGGCGCAGATCGGCGGCTTCTTCAGCCTGATGGCGGTCGTCACCTTCGGCGGCGCCTATGCGGTTCTTGCCTATGTCGCGCAAGCCGCGGTGACCTCGTTCGGCTGGCTTTCGCCCGGAGAAATGGTCGACGGGCTCGGACTTGCCGAGACGACGCCCGGACCGCTGATCCTGGTGCTGCAATTCGTCGGCTACGCCGCCGCCTATCGCCATGCGGGTACGCTCAGCCCTCTGCTTGCAGGGTCGCTGGGGGCGGCGCTGACGCTCTGGGCTACCTTTGCGCCCTGCTTCTTCTGGATATTCCTCGGCGCGCCCTACATCGAGCAGCTGCGGCAGAACAAGGCGTTGTCGGCGGCGCTCGGTGCGATAACGGCAGCGGTCGTCGGCGTGGTGATGAACCTTGCGCTGTGGTTCGCGCTGCATGTCGTCTTCGGCAAAGTCGAGAGCGTCGGCTGGGGCGTCGAGGTTCCGGTCGTTTCCTCGCTCGACTGGCGCGCAGCGCTGCTGTCGGCGGCGGCGATGGTCGCCATGCTCAGGCTGAAGGCCGGCATGCTGCCGACGCTCGCGGCATCCGCGCTGGCGGGACTGGCTCTACAGGCATTGTGAATTGTTTCCAGCCGCAGCCAAGCGTGACCGAGAGCTATGTTTACAACTAACATGTCAGTATGCTACGCCTGCTCGCGGATTGATGAATGGAGAATTGCAGGTGGGTTCGCGCTTTGGTCTGTCGGTTGCGCTCACAACGCCCTTTGATGCAGCAGGGCGGATCGCCGTTCCGCTGATGACCGAGCATGCTAAGGCCTGTCTCGATGCTGGCTGCAGCAGCGTAACGCTGTTCGGCACCACCGGCGAAGGCGCTTCCGTCGGTACGGCGGAGCGGCAGGCGGTCATCGATGCCATGCTTGCGGCGGGAATACCCGCGGACCAACTCGTTGCAGGCGTGCTGGTCGATGCGGCGGAGGACGCTGCCGAGCAGTGCCGCCAGGCGTTGCAGCGCGGCGCCCGCAACATCCTTCTGGCGCCGCCGAGCTATTTCAAGAATGTCGGTGACGATGGGCTGTTCGGCTGGTTCGGCGCCGTGTTCGCCGCGCTCGGTCCGCTGGCCCGCGGCATGCTGCTCTACAACATCCCCTCGGTCACGACGGTGCAGCTGTCGCTCGACCTGATCGGCCGGCTTCGCAAGGCGTATCCGGGCGTGGTCGCCGGGGTCAAGGATTCCGGTGGAGACTGGGGCTACAGCGAAGCGCTGCTCAAGGCGCATGGCGACCTGATCATCCTCATCGGCGACGAACGGCATCTGGCTCCGGCGGTGCGGATCGGCGGCCAGGGCGCGATTTCCGGCATGGCCAATTTCGCCGCCGGCGAACTGCGCGCCATGATCGAGAGCGGACGCGACGACTCCCGCGTGGAAAGCTTCGTCCTCGAACTGCTCCGGCATCCGGTCATCCCGGCGGTGAAGGCCATGGTGGCGCGCCAGACCGGCGACGAACGCTGGCTGACGGTTCGGCCGCCGCTCGTGCCGGTAGCCTTGCAGGAACGGCAACAGCTTGGCGCCGCTTACGACAGGCTGTTTGCGACACAGGCAGCCTGAACCGGGGAGGGCGCTGATCGGCATGGACGACACGAGCGAACCGGCAACCCTCAGGGAGAAGGCCTATGCCAGCTTCACGCGGCATCTGCTGGCCCGCGACCTCAGGCCCGGCCAGTTCGTTTCGCAGCGCGAGCTGGTCGCCTTCACCGGCCTGCCGCTCGGAGCCATCCGCGAGATCGTGCCGCGGCTCGAGGCCGAGGGACTGCTGACCACCATACCGCAACGCGGCATGCAGATCGCGCATATCGACATCAGCCTGATCCGCGAGGCTTTCCAGTTCCGCCTGTTCATAGAGCGCGAGGCGGTCGCGCTGTTTGCCGTCAACGCGTCCGACGCCGAGATTGCGGGTCTGAGGCGCGAGCACGAGGACATGCTCGCCCAAGCGCTGGCGCAGACCCCGACCCCCGAAATGGAAGCCAAGGCCCAGAACATCGACTGGGCTATGCATGACACCTTCATCAGCGCGCTGGGCAACGAGATCATCGCCAAGGCCTATCTGGTAAATTCGGTGAAGATCCGGCTCATCCATCAGGAGCGGTTCCGCATCGACGGTCGGGTCGTGCCGGTCATGCGCGAGCATCTTGCGGTGATCGAGGCCCTGGAGAAACGCGATCCGCAGATGGCGGTCGAGGCGATCAGCCAGCACATCGACAATGCGCGCCGGCTGGCGCTGCAGGTTTGAGGAAGCAAAACCGCGCCGCAATCGTCGTGGCGTAATCGACAACGACAACCGGGAGGAAGAAATGTCGTCCAATCCATTCAGTCCAACCAGAAGGCAGCTGCTCCAGGGAACCGCGGCTCTCGCCGCCACCGGCCTCGTCGGTCTTCGTCCGAGCTTCGCCGCGGGCGTCGACTGGAAGCGCTTTGCCGGCACGACGCTCGACGTCAACCTGGTCAAGAGCCCGCGCAGCGACACCATCCTGAAGAATCTCGCGGAGTTCGAGGAGCTGACCGGCATCAAGGTCAATGCCGAGGCGACACCCGAACAGCAGCAGCGCCAGAAGACGGTGATCGAGCTCAGCTCCGGCAAGCCGAGCTTCGACGTCGTGCATCTGAGCTACCATGTGCAGAAGCGCCAGTTCGAGAAGGGCGGCTGGCTGGCCGACATTTCCGGCTTCGTTGCCGATCCGGGCCTCACCGATCCCGGGCTGACCGAAAGCGACTTCGCCGAGGCGGGCATCCAGTTCGCCAAGGACGGCCAGGGCGTGCTGCGCTCGCTGCCGTTCTCGGTCGACTACTGGATCCTCTACTGGAACAAGGAGCTGTTCGACGCCAAAGGTATAAAATATCCCGAGAGCTTCGAGCAGCTGGTGGCCGCCGCTGAAGCGCTGACGGATCCCTCAAGCAACACCTTCGGTTTCGTCGCACGCGGTCTCAAGAACGCCAACACGCCGGTGTGGACGTCTCTGATGCTCGGCTACGACATGACGCCGCTCGGCAGCGACGGCAAGCTGCGCACGACCTCGCCGGAGGCGATCGAGGCTGCCGCCCTCTACCAGCGGCTGATGACCAAGGCCGCGCCTCCCGGCGTCACCGGCTTCAACTGGGCCGAGGCGCAATCCGCCTTCCTGCAGGGCAAGATCGGCATGTGGTTCGATGGCGTGGGCTTCGCACCGCCGATGGAAAATCCGGAGAAGTCGCGGGTGGTCGGCAAGGTCGGCTATGGCGTCATGCCGAAGGGACCCAAGGCGCATGCCGCAGGCACGTTCGGCGACGGCATCGGTGTCACCTCCGCCAGCGCGAAGAAGGAAGCGGCCTATCTGTTCTGCCAGTGGGCGGTCTCTCCGGCCATGGGCGCGCGCCTGCTGCAGGCCGGCGCCGGCGTGCCGTTCCGCAAGTCGGTGCTGGAAGATCCCAAGGTGCGCGAAGGCGTCACCATGCCGCCGAGCTGGCTGGATGCCGTGGTCGGCTCAGGCAACATCAGCCGGCTGGCGCTGCCGGTCATCATCCCGGTGACCGAGTTCCGGGACATCTATGGCGTGGCGCTGACCAACATGATTGCCGGCGCCGATCCCGCCGACGAACTGAAGAAGGCCACCGATCAGTTCCAGCCGGTTCTCGACAGGAGCGAGCAAGGCTGATGTCCGCCATCGCCCCGGAACGCGCAGGGGTGACGACGCAAGCCGTCGAAGAGAGCCAGCCGATCCGGCTGGCTCCAAACTACTGGCCTTTCGTCATTCCTGCGCTCGTCGTCGTCGGCGCCGTGATCGTCTTTCCCTGGGCCTTCACGTTGTGGATGAGCGTCAACAGCTGGACGCTCGGCCAGTCGCGAAGCTTTGCCGGGATGGAAAATTATCTGCGCCTGGCGAGCGATCCGCGGTTCTGGGAATCGCTCTGGCATACCTTGATCTATACTTTCCTGTCGGTGGTCGCGCCGATGTTTTTCGGTACCGTCGCCGCGCTCATTTTCGACGCCAGGTTTGCCTTGCGCGGCCTGCTGCGCGGCGTCTTCGTGATGCCGATGATGGCCACACCCGTCGCCGTCGCATTGGTCTGGACCATGATGTTCCATCCGCAGCTCGGCGTGCTCAATTATCTCTTGTCGCTGGTCGGCATTCCGGCGCAGGAGTGGATATTCAACGCCAACACCGTAATTCCTTCGCTGGTCGCGGTGGAGACCTGGCAGTGGACGCCGCTGGTGATGCTGATCGTGCTGGGTGGGCTGGCGTCAGTGCCGCGCGAGCCGTTCGAAAGCGCCGAGATCGACGGCGCCAATGCCTGGCAGCAGTTCCGCTACCTCACCTTGCCGATGATCGCGCCGTTTCTGATGATCGCGGTCATCATCCGCACGATCGATGCGCTCAAGAGCTTCGATATCATCTACGCGATGACCCAAGGTGGGCCGGGCACGGCATCGGAAACAATCAACATCTATCTCTACAACACCGCCTTCTCCTATTACGACATGGGCTACGGCTCGGCCATGGCGGTGGTGTTCTTCATCGTCATCGTGGCCCTGTCCTTCATCCTCCTGATGCTGCGCCAGCGCTCGCAATGGGTCGACACGGAGGGCAAATAGGTGAGCTCGCGGCTGCTCAACAAGATAGGCCTGTTCTTCGCGGCGCTGGTGCTGGTCTCGCCGGCGATCCTGTTCTTCCTCTGGATGATCTCGCTGTCGCTGAAGTTCGAGATCGACAACGGCGCCTATCCGCCGATCCTGATCCCGGAGCGCTTCGCCTGGTCGAACTACGCAAAGGTGTTCGAGGAGAACAATTTCCTGCTCTATCTGTGGAACTCGGTGCTGGTGACCGGCACGGCGACGCTGCTGGCGCTGCTGATCGGCGTGCCGGCCGGCTATGGCATCGCCAGGCTCAAGGCGGAACGCTCGGCGATCGTCATCATGATCGCCCGCATGACGCCCGGGCTTTCCTATCTCATCCCGCTGTTCCTCCTGTTTCAGTGGCTGGGCATCCTCGGCACGCTCTGGCCGCAGATCATCATCCATCTGGTGGTGACGGTGCCGATCGTGGTCTGGGTGATGATCGGCTATTTCGAGACGACGCCGATGGAATTGGAGGAGGCCGCCAACATCGACGGTGCCAGTTCGTGGCAGGTGTTTCGCCTGGTCGCGCTGCCGATCGCCAAGCCCGGCATCGTCGTCGCCTTCATCCTGTCGATCATCTTCTCGTGGAACAACTTCGTCTTCGGCGTCGTGCTCGCCAGCCGCGAGACGCGGACAATGCCGGTCGCGGTCTACAACATGTTGTCCTACGAGCAGGTGAGCTGGGGGCCGCTCGCCGCCGCCGCGCTGGTGGTGACGCTGCCGGTGCTGGTGCTGACCATGTTCGCGCAACGGCAGATCGTCGCCGGGCTGACCGCCGGCGCGGTCAAGGGTGGCTGAGCGCCTGATCCGCCCTCATTCTTTCGGAGATACGCAATGGCATCGGTAAGCATCAACAACGTGCAGAAGGCTTTCGGAGCCACTCGGATCATCCACGATGTCAGCGTCGATATCGCCGATGGCGAGTTCGTCATCCTGGTCGGACCGTCGGGCTGCGGAAAGTCGACGCTGCTGCGCATGATCGCGGGGCTGGAAACGATCTCGGCCGGAAAGATCGCAATCGGCGAGCGCACCGTGAACAACCTCAGGGCACGGGACCGCAACATCGCGATGGTGTTCCAGAACTACGCGCTCTACCCGCACATGACGGTGGCGGACAATATGGGCTTCGCGCTCAAGATCAAGAAAGCCGATCCGGCCGATACCGCGAGCCGGGTGAAGCGGGCAGCCGGCATTCTCGGCCTGGAAAAGCTGCTCGACCGCTATCCGCGCCAGCTTTCCGGCGGCCAGCGCCAGCGCGTCGCCATGGGCCGCGCCATCGTGCGCGACCCGCAGGTGTTTCTGTTCGACGAGCCGCTCTCCAATCTCGACGCCAAATTGCGCGTGCAGATGCGCGGCGAGATCAAGGCGCTGCATCAGCGGCTCGGCACCACCACCGTCTATGTCACGCACGACCAGATCGAGGCGATGACCATGGCCGACAAGATCGTCGTGCTGCACGACGGTCTGGTCGAGCAAATCGGCGCGCCCCTCGATCTCTACGACCGGCCGGCCAATCTGTTCGTTGCCGGCTTCATCGGCTCGCCGGCCATGAACTTCATCCACGGCCACATCGAGGAGGGCATCTTCCGCAGTGCCGGTGGGCTGACGTTGCCGCTACCGCAAGGCATCCGGCCGAGCGAAGCCGCGGGAAGGGAACTGGTCTACGGCATTCGTCCCGAGCATATCCGGGCGACCGGCCAGGGTCTCTCCGGCACAGTCACGCTCATGGAGGCGACCGGCTCGGAAATCTTCGCCACGGTCGACTGCGGCGGAGAGGTGATCTCCTGCCTTTTCCGCGAGCGGCTAGCGCTGAAGCAAGGCGAGAGCGTGCGGATCGAGATCGACCGCGCCTCGGCGCATCTGTTCGACGCCAAAACCGGCCGGCGCATCTGATTGCCCTGCCCGCGCTCTCACCGCGGCGGCCAGGGAGTGCTTGAGATTCGAGCGAACGGAAAGCAACGGGAGCCCAGTTGCAAGAAAATGCAACATGGGAGCATTGCAAAACTCAGCCAACCCTTTGATTTAGTTGGTGATCCCGACAGGAATCGAACCTGTGACCTACAGATTAGGAATCTGCCGCTCTATCCTACTGAGCTACGGGACCACGCGGCCCGACACATAAACGCTTCGGGCCGGTTCGCCAAGAGGCGTTACCGGCCGATCGGCGGGAATCGGCCGGGAAGTCGCCTCAGTGCAAAGCGGTCAGGCGGCCAGCGCCGTCTCCGCCAGCCTCACCCAATAGCTCATGCCGTGCGGTATGACCTCGTCGTTGAAGTCATAGGCCGGATGGTGAAGGCCGGCGGTGTCGCCGTTGCCGATGAAGATGAAGGCGCCGGGGCGCGCTTCCAGCATGTAGGAAAAATCCTCACCGCCCATCACCGGCTGGATGGCGCGGTGGACATTCGCGTCGCCGGCGACGCCGGCGGCAATATCGCTGGCGAAGGCCGTCTCTTCCGGATGGTTGAAAGTGACGGGATAGTTGGGGTCGTAGTCGACCTCGATCGTCGCGCCGAAGGCTGATGCCAGGCCAGCGCAAATGGCGCGGATTTTCTCTTCCGCTTTCCTGGCCACTTCCTTTTTCAGCGTGCGCACCGTGCCGGCGATCTCGGCTTTTTCCGGTATGACGTTGTAGGCATCGCCGGCATGGAATTTGGTCACCGACACGACGACGGCCTCGACCGGATCGGTGCTGCGTGAAGCAATGGTTTGCAAAGCGCTCACCAAGTGGCTGGTAATTACGATCGGGTCGATCGTGGCATGCGGCATCGCCGCATGGCCGCCATGCCCCTTGACGGTGATGGTGAATTCGGCGGTCGCCGCCATGATCGGGCCGGGCTTGATGGCGAACTCGCCGACGGGCAGGCCGGGCATGTTATGCATGCCGAACACCTTCGAGATGCCGAAGCGGTCCATCATGCCGTCCTTGACCATTTCGTTGCCGCCGCCGCCGCCTTCCTCGGCGGGCTGGAAGATCACCGCCACGGAGCCGACGAAATTGCGCGTTTCGGCGAGGTATTTGGCTGCGCCGAGCAGCATGGCGGTGTGGCCGTCATGGCCGCAGGCATGCATTTTGCCGGGAACGCTCGACGCGTAAGGCTTGCCGGTGATCTCGTTGATCGGCAAAGCGTCCATGTCGGCGCGCAGGCCGATGGCCGGACCCTCGCCCTTACGGCCGCGGATGATGCCGACGACGCCGGTTTTGCCGAGGCCGGTCACAACCTCGTCGCAACCGAAAGCCTGCAGCTTGTCGGTGACGAAGGCGGCGGTCTGGAAAACGTCGAAGTTCAGTTCCGGCGTCTGGTGCAGATGGCGCCGCCAGCCCGCGACTTCTTCCTGCATTTCCGCGGCACGGTTGAGAATTGGCATAATCGTTCCATTTCTTTGTTGGGGCAGGCAATTCAGGGCCGCTGCCCGGCAAGTGTGATCGTCTGGCGCTTTGCCATTTTGACGTCACATAGGGTAAATAGCACCGCATAATGCGGTCCGGAGTCGAGGGTCGGTCCGCACTATGCTGGCCATCGCGCAGCGAAATCTTACGGAGCCAGCGGCAACTACGGCAAGAGGCGATTTCGGAATTGATCATGCGGCAAAGGCATTTCCTCAACCTATTGCTTGCGGGGGCGCTGGCGCTGCCGATGCTTTCCGGCACTGCGCGCGCCAATCCGGTGGTGCTGTTCGACCTGAAGAGCGGCAAGGTGCTGGAGCATCAGGACGCCTTCAAGCGCTGGTATCCGGCCTCGCTGAGCAAGCTGATGACGGCCTATGTGGCGTTCCGAGCGATCGCCGCCGGCGAGGTGGCGCTCGATTCGCCGATCAAGGTGACGAAACATTCGGCCGGCGAGCCGCCGAGCAAGATGGGCTTCAAGCCCGGATCGGTCATGCGGCTCGACAATGCGCTGAAGATGATGCTGGTCAAGTCGGCCAACGACATCGCCATGGCCGTCGGCGAGAACATCGGCGGATCGCAGGCCGCCTTCGCCGACCGCATGAATGCCGAGGCCGCCAGGCTCGGCATGGTCGGAACGCATTTCGTCAACCCGAATGGGCTGTTCTCGCCGGACCAGTACACGACCGCGCGCGACCTTGCCGTCCTGGTGACGGTGCTTCGCAACGACTTCCCGCAATATGCGCCGTGGTTCTCCATCGAGGGCCTTGCCGTCGGTAAGAAGGCGATCCCGAACTACAATCTGCTGATCGGGCGCTATCCCGGCGCCGACGGGATGAAAACCGGCTTCGTCTGCTCCTCGGGCTTCAACATGATCGGCTCGGCGACGCGCGATGGCCGCACACTGGTTGCCGTGGTGCTCGGCGAAAAATCCGCCATCAGCCGCGCCGAAGCGGCGGCGAAGCTGCTCGACCAGGGTTTTGACGCTCCGGCGGCCGGGTCGACGACGCTCGCGGCGCTCAAGCCCTATGGCGACACGCTGTCGCCCAACGACCTGCAGGACGAGATCTGCAAGAAGAAGCCGAAGGAACAGCAGTCGGAGGCAGCGCCTGCCGTCGCCGCCAAGGACAAGGCCAAATCGCCCTATCAGGTGAAACTCGATCACCCGACGCTGATCGCGGTCGGCCTTGGCGGGGCCACCGGGCCGGCGCCCAAGGCTTTCGTCGACCAGACCGATCAGAACTATGCCGATGTGCCGCTGCCCAGTTGGCGGCCCGACAAGCCTCTGCCGGCCGGCGCCACACCCGCCGCAACCGCTGCCGCTGCAGCGCAGGGGGATCAGCCGGCCAAGGCGGCAAACTCGCCATGACCGGGCGCAGCGGCTTTCCCATACCCGTCTCGGTGCTCACCGGCTTTCTCGGGGCCGGCAAGACGACGCTGCTCAACCGGTTGCTCAAGGATCCGGCGCTTGCCGACACAGCCGTCATCATCAACGAGTTCGGCGAGGTGGCGATCGACCATCTGCTCGTCGAGCAAGCCTCAGACGGCATCATCCAGCTTTCCGACGGCTGCCTTTGCTGCACGGTGCGCGGCGAACTCGTCGATACGCTGGCCGACCTCGTCGACCGGCTGCAGACCGGACGCATCGCCAGGCTGGCGCGCGTCGTGGTCGAAACCACCGGCCTTGCCGATCCTGCACCGGTGCTGCAGTCGATCATGGCGCATCCGGCGCTGGTGCAGGCTTTCCGGCTCGACGGCGTCATCACGCTGGTCGACGGCGTCAACGGGGCGGCCACGCTCGATGGCCATGTCGAGGCGGTGAAGCAGGCGGCCGTCGCCGACCGCATCGTGCTGACCAAGACCGATCTCGCCGAGGCAAGCGACGTCGAGGCCCTGCGGGCGCGACTTCATCAGATAAATCCGAGCGCGGTCCTGCTCGACCTCAATGGTCCCGCTACCGGGGCAGCGTCGCTTTTCGATTGCGGCCTCTACAATCCCGAGACCAAGAGCGCCGACGTGCGGCGCTGGCTCGGAGAGGAGGCGGCGCATGATCATCATCACCACGACGATGGTCATGATCACGCCCCCCATCATCATGATCACCGCCACGACGGCCGTGTGCGCTCCCACTCGCTCGTCCATGACGGGCCGGTGCCGTTCTCGGCGATCGAGATGTTCCTCGATTTGTTGCGCTCGACGCATGGCGAGAAACTGCTGCGCATGAAGGGCGTCATCGAAGTTCAGGAGGATCCGTCACGCCCGCTGGTGATTCACGGCGTGCAGAAGATCCTGCATCCGCCGGCCAGGCTGCCGTCGTGGCCGGACGGACGGCGCGGCACGCGGCTGGTGCTGATCACGCTCGACATGCCGGAAGATTATGTCCAGCGGCTGTTTTCCGCCTTCACCAACAAGCCGTCGATCGACACGCCCGACCGGGCGGCGCTCGAGGCAAATCCGCTGGTGATCGCCGGGCTGTAGCTGCAGAGATCCGATTGACCTATGCCGCGCCGCCGCGCTCGACCAGGAAGCGATGGCCGCCGTCGACCGCCGCGGTCTCGATCAATTGGTGGCCGGCATCGGCGCAGAACGCTGGAATGTCGATCACGGCCAACGGGTCGGTGGTTTCCAGCCACAGACGGCTGCCAGGCCGCATCGCGGCCAGGCGCTTGCGCGCCTTCAGCACCGGCAGCGGGCAGTTCAGCCCCTTCAGATCGTAGGTAGCGGCGGATCCGGCCAAGATCGGGAAATCTCAGCCGCCGAACATGCCGAGCAGTTTCTTCTTCAGCTTCGAGACCGTGCCTTCGTCGGCACTTGCCGCCTGCTGCGTTTCCGGCGCCGGTTGCGCGGAAGCCGCCTCGACGCCCGCGGTGACCACCGGCTGCTGGGCCGCCTGCTTGGCGGCTTCCTTTTCGGCCAGGGCCTGCGCCTTGGCGGCCGCCTTTTCAGCCTGCGCTTGCGCCTTGGCGGCCTTGGCCGCCTCGATCGCCGCAAGCCGCTGCTCCTCGGCCTTGCGCTTGGCCTCCTTCTCCGCGTCGAGCGCGGCCATCTTGCGGCCGAGCGGGGAATCGATGCGGCCCATCCGCGTCGTCTCGGTTACCGAGCCGTCGGCATTCATCGACGGCGGGTCGATCGGCACGCGCTCGCCGCGGGCGCGGCGCTTGGACCAGTCGGAAACGATGCTGGCTTCCTTGATGCCGGCGATGGCCGGCTTAGGCGGCAGTATGGTTCCCTTGACCGCGGAGTTGAAGGCGGCGTCGTAGCGCTTTTCGTAGTCGGCGTAGGCCGTTTTCAACGAATCAGGCTGTGTCATTGCCGGGCAGGCGCCTGTCGGGTCGAAGGTGGTGCCTTCGGGCGCTGCCTGATTGAAAACGTAGCGCTTCTCGCAGACGTCGACTTTCGGTGGCACCTTGGTGATCTCGAAATTGTCGTAGCCGACCTTCAGCATCTTCCAGAACTCGTAGTTCGGGTCGTTGCGGTAGCGCGCCATGTTGGCGGCGGTCATGCGGAACGGGAAGGCCTGGATCTGGAACTCGGTCTGGCCGCCCTGGAAGGCATCGCGGCCGAAAGCATAGATCTGCTCGATCTGGGCATCGGTCATCGAATAGCAGCCGGACGAGGAGCAGGCGCCGTGCACCATCAAATTGGAGCCGGTGCGGCCGTTGGCCCTGTCATAGGCGTTGGGATAGCCGATGTTGAAGGACAGATGGTAGTTCGAGCGCGGATTCATCTGCGACGGACGCACCGTGTAGAAGCCTTCCGGCGCCTGGCGGTCGCCCTCGGTGTATTTGGGGCCGAGCTTGCCCGACCATTTGCAGATGTCGTAGCTGGCGACGAGATCGTAGCGGCCGTTGGTCTTGGCCTTCCAGATCTCCAGCTTGCCTTCTTCCTTGAAGATGCGCGCCATCACCGAGGAGGTGCGCACCATGCCCTTGGCCTTCATGTCGGCGAGGATCTTATCCGGCAGGGGCTTGTTGGCCTCCGGCGCAAAATCCTTCATCGACGAATCATTGCAGCCGGCGATGCCTATCGCGGCGACAAGGACTCCGGTGCGGGCAAGCTTGGCAAACATCGATACGGCTTTGTCTTTTCTCTCAGGCCAACGGCCTCGGCATGGCCGGCCCGCAGGCTCAACACCAATGGACCGTAAGCCCGTTAACCTTGAAAATTCCTTACCGCAAGCAATAGCCAACCCCTCGCGGATATTTTCATTGAGCCGAATGCGGCGGCATTTTTGTGGCGAAATTGTTAATCGCCGCCATAGTTGCGGCGAACGGCCGAATTAAAAGGGTGGCGCTGGGGCAGACTCACGTGCTTTGTTTTCATGCATGTCGTTTTCGCAAAACCACTGCACAATTTTGCGCGACATGCATTAAAGGCTGCGGCCCATCGCTAAATATTTCTCGCGGCGCTGCTCGCGGAAATCGGTGTTGGCGCCGGCAAAGTCCTTCATCGTCTTGGCGATCAGGTCGCCGGTGGCGGCAATCACCGTTTCCGGCGCACGCTGGGCGCCGCCCATCGGCTCGGGAACGATGGCATCGATGATCTTCATTTCGAGAAGATCCTGGGCGGTGATCTTCATGTTGGTCGCCGCGTCCTTGGAACGGGTGGTGTCGCGCCAAAGAATAGAGGCCGCGCCCTCGGGCGAGATCACCGAATAGATGGCATGCTCAAGCATGTAGACGCGGTTGGCGGTGGCGATCGCGATGGCGCCGCCGGAGCCGCCTTCGCCGATGACCACCGAGATCGACGGTACTTTGAGCGCTAGGCAGGCTGAGGTCGAGCGCGCAATGGCCTCGGCCTGACCGCGTTCCTCGGCGCCGACGCCGGGATAGGCGCCGGCGGTGTCGACCAGCGTCAAAAGCGGGATCTTGAAGCGGTCGGCAAGCTCCATCAGCCGAACCGCCTTGCGGTACCCCTCGGGCCGTACCGAACCGAAATTGTGCTTGATGCGGCTTGCCGTGTCGGAGCCCTTCTCCTGGCCGATCACCGCCACCGGCTCGCCGCGGAAACGGGCAAAACCGCCGACGATCGCCTGGTCGTCGCCGAAATTGCGGTCACCGGCCAACGGCGTGAAATCGCTGAACAAGCCCTTGATGTAGTCTAGGCAGTGCGGCCGGTCCGGATGGCGGGCCACCTGGACCTTCTGCCAAGGGGTGAGCGCCTTGTAGAGATCGCGCAGCGCATCGCGCGAACGCTTCTCCAGCCTGCCGATCTCGTCGGCGACATCGACCGCCTCGCCGTTCTCCGCGAGCTTCTTCAGCTCAAGGATCTTGAGCTCCAGATCCTGCACCGGCTTTTCGAAATCGAGGTAATTATACATGCTGGGGCGGACCGATCCGTCGGAAGGCAATGGCTGGCGGAACCCTGGAAATACTGGCTCCGGGCGGTGGAACGTCGCCCTCACATAGCGATATGAAGCCTAGTCGGCAAGCGGATGATGATCGTTGACCAGCCGCACCAGCCGCTCCTCCAGCACATGAGTGTAGATCTGCGTGGTGGAGATATCGGCGTGGCCAAGCAGTTGCTGCACGGCCCTGAGATCCGCACCGTTCTGCAGGAGATGGCTGGCGAAGGCGTGGCGCAGGACATGCGGCGAGATCTTGGTCGCGGCGATGCCGGCTCGCGCCGCCAAGCCTTTGAGATCGCGTGCGAAAACCTGCCGGGAGAGATGACCGCTGTCGGAAGAGGCTGGGAACAGGAACGGGCTGTCGGCGTAGGCCGGCACCTCCGCCCTGGCGGCAAGCCACGCCCGCATCGCGGCGCGCGCCTTGGCCGACAGCGGCACCATGCGCTCCTTGTCGCCCTTGCCGCGCACCATGAAGAAACGGTCGTCGCGCAGCGCCACCGTCACCGGCAGACCGACAAGCTCGGAAACGCGCAGGCCCGTGGCATAGAGCACCTCGACCAGCGCGTGCAGGCGCAGCGTCGCCAACCGGTCGCCGTCGGGCGCGGCCCCGCCCGCCTCCTCGGCCGCGCGGTCGACCAGGCGGCCCGTCTCGGCCTCGGTCATGGTCTTCGGCAGCGGCCGGCCCTTCTTCGGGCTGTCCAGCGTGCCGGTCGGGTCGTCGCCGCGCAGGCCCTCGGCATAGAGGAATTTGAAGAATTGGCGGATCGCCGACAATTTGCGCGCCTGCGAGGTCGGCGCGAAGCCACGCGCCGCGATGTCGTCCAGATAGGTGCGGATGTCGGCGGCTGCCGCTCCGGCCAGGCCGCCACCGATAGCTTCGGAGGCGTCTTCGAGGTCGCGTCGGTAGGAGGAAAGCGTGTTCTCGGCCGCACCCCGCTCGGCGCTCATCATCTCCAGAAATGCTTCGATGCGGGCCGCGCTGTTCATTTGGCCGGGTCAGTTCTTCTTCGGATTGAGCTTTTCCGCGGGAATGCGCACGCTCATTTCGGCCTTTTTCGGCTCCACGAACATCGCCAGCGCGAACATCGCGCCATAAGCGACGCCTGCAAGAACCGCCAGCGTCACGACAAAGCGAAACAATGTCGGCATTCAGTCTTCGCCCGTCTTCTTGTTCTGCGATTCCAAACCCTGTGCCCTTATGGGACGCCATTCCGGCCAATTCAAGGACGAAGGGCTGGGGCAGAAGATTTGTCGAGGAAGCTTCTCGACGGAAGAGGGGCGATCGGGCCTGCCTGCGGTGGCCTGCTTGACGCAAACAGGCTTTTGATGTCGATACGGCGCAAAGAGGGTTCCGCATGAACGCGCTGCCAGCAAATCCGCCGGACGAAGGCCGTGTCGCGCTGCTCGAGCGGCTCGGCAGCCGCTCGATCGTCTTCGTCGGCCTGATGGGCGCCGGCAAGACCGCAATCGGCCGCAAGGTGGCGACCATGCTTTCGCTGCCCTTCATCGATAGCGACCAGGAGATCGAGAGCGTATCGCGCATGACCGTGCCGGAGCTGTTCGAGCGTTATGGCGAACCCGAGTTCCGGGCGCTGGAGCAGCGGGTCATCTTGCGTCTGCTCGAAAACGGCCCGCAGGTGCTTTCCACCGGCGGCGGCGCCTTCATGAACGCGCAGACGCGCGAGGCGATCGAGGCGCATGGCGTCTCGGTCTGGCTGAAGGCCGATCTCGATCTCCTGATGGAGCGGGTTTCGAAGAAGCAGAACCGGCCGCTGTTGAAGAATCCGGATCCGCGCGGCGTTCTGGAGAAGCTGATGGGCGAGCGCTACCCGGTCTATGCCACCGCCGACCTCACGGTTTCGACCCGCGACGACCGCAAGGAAGTCATCGCCAGCGAGGTGGTATGCGCGCTTTGCGCTTACCTTGGGATCGCGCCAATCGCCACCAGCGACGACGAGGTGGAGCCGTGAGCCATACCGAACCGGTGAAGGTCGAGGTCGGGCTCGGCGACCGTGCCTATGACATACTTATCGGGCCCGGCCTGCTTTCCGGCTCAGGAACCGAAATCGCAGGCCGCCTTCCCGGCACGCGCGCGGCCATCGTCACCGACGAGAACGTCGCCGCAGCGCATCTCGAAACGCTGCAGGCCGGCCTTGAAAAAGGCGGCATCGAGGCCGCCGTCATCACCCTGCCGGCCGGTGAAAAGACCAAGAGCTTCGCCCACCTCGAGGAGGTCGTCGACGGCGTGCTCGCCGCCAAGCTCGAACGGCGCGATGTCGTCGTGGCACTTGGCGGCGGCGTCATCGGCGATCTTGCCGGCTTCGCCGCCGGCATCGTGCGGCGCGGGATGAACTTCGTACAGGTGCCGACATCGCTGCTGGCGCAGGTCGATTCTTCCGTCGGCGGCAAGACCGGCATCAACAGCGCGCGCGGCAAGAACCTGGTCGGGGTCTTCAACCAGCCAAAACTGGTGCTTGCCGACACCGGTGTGCTCGACACTTTGCCGATCCGCGAATTCCGCGCCGGCTATGCCGAGCTCGCCAAATACGGGCTGATCGACCGTCCCGGCTTCTTCGCCTGGCTGGAGGAGAACTGGCAAAAGGTGTTCGCCGGCGGCCCGGAGCGGACCGAAGCCATCGCCGAGGCTTGCCGCGCCAAGGCCGATGTGGTCGCCCGCGACGAGTTCGAGACCGGCGACCGCGCGCTGCTCAATCTCGGCCACACATTCGGCCATGCGCTCGAAGCCGCCACGAATTATGACGGTGCCCGTCTCGTCCATGGGGAGGGGGTCGCCATCGGCATGGCGCTGGCGCACCGCTTCTCGGCGCGCCTCAATCTAGCGAGCCCGGACGACGCGGAGCGCGTCGAGGCGCACCTTCGCGCCGTCGGCCTGCCCTGGCGGATGGCCGACATAGCGGGCCAACTGCCGGATGCCGAGGCGCTGCTTGGCTTCATCACCCAGGACAAGAAGGTGTCTCGCGGCGCGCTTACCTTCATCCTGACGCGCGGCGTCGGCCAGGCCTTTATCGCCAAGGACGTGCCGCCCTCCGAAGTGCTGTCCTTCCTCAAGGCGAGCCATCCCGGATGATCGACTTCGGCTGGATCGCCGCAGCCGTCCTTGCCGCCGTGATCGTGCTGGCGTTTCTCTTGCGCACGCGGCTCTTCGCGGCGCTCGGCTACAGTCTGCGGCCGATCGAACCGACGGAGCCCGAGCAGGATGAGCCGGACGAGAACGGCGACGAGACCCGCCGCAGCGGGCAGGCGCGCGAGGATCGCAACCGGCTGGGCGCGCTTTTCGAACTCGAGGAGCTCGAGGTTTCGGACGTGATGGTCCACCGCACCAACATGCGCTCGGTCAACGCCGACGATCCGCCGGAAATGGTGGTGCGCGAGATTCTGCAGAGCCCGCATACCCGCATGCCGCTCTGGAAAGGCTCGCTCGACAACATCGTCGGCGTGCTGCATGCCAAGGATCTGCTGCGGGCGCTCAACGAGGTCGGCAACGACTTTTCCAAGATCGACGTAACAAAGATCGCGTCGAAGCCATGGTTCGTGCCCGACACCACCACCTTGCAGGATCAGCTCAACGCCTTCCTGCGGCGCAAGGCGCATTTCGCCATCGTCGTCGACGAGTATGGCGAGATGGAAGGGCTGGTGACGCTGGAAGACATCATCGAGGAGATCGTCGGCGAGATCGCGGACGAGCACGATGTCGACATGCAAGGCGTCAAGCAGGAGGCCGACGGCTCGGTCGTCGTCGACGGCACGGTGGCGATTCGCGACCTCAATCGGGCGCTCGACTGGGATCTGCCGGACGAGGAGGCGACGACGATCGCCGGCCTAGTCATCCACGAGACGCAGACGATCCCAGATGAGAAGCAGGCCTTCACCTTCCACGGCAAGCGTTTCGTGGTGATGAAGCGCGACAAGAACCGCATAGCAAGGTTGAGGATCCGGCCCGCCGGCGAAGGTTAGGGTGTGCCGATCTTCAGGTGAGACCGGCCTGCAAAGGGCGGCTTCCTGCGTCTCCGGTGCTCAAAGTTCCTTGGTCGAGCGCTCGCTGAGCACGGCGCCGGTTTCGGCATCCATTGCCGCCAGGCTGACGTCATAACCCCAAAGGCTCCGGATGTGGCGCAAGGTCGCGTCGCGGCCTTCGTCCTCTAGCTGGATGCCGTCCTTGACCTTGTGCTGCAGCCGCAAATGCCGGTCTCCCAGAAGATCCACGTCGACCACCTGGATGTCGGGCCGGCTCGCCCCCACATCGTAGCTTCGGGCTAGCGCGGACCGTATCTTGCTGTAGCCGCGCTCATTATGGATCGAGGCGACCTCGTAATGCGGCTCGTCGGCGCCGTCGGCCAGCACGAAGAGCCGCCATTTCCGGATCAGAGCGGGGCTCAGATACTGGCGGATGAAGGATTCGTCACGGTGGTTGGCCCAGGCATCGAGCAAGGTGTCGCGCCAGTCGCCACGGCCGGCGATGTCCGGAAACCAATCGCGGTCCTCTGCGGTCGGCTCGGTCGAGATGCGCTGGATGTCCTGCATCATGCCGAGGCCCAGCGCATAGGGATTGATGCCGGAATAACGCGGGTCGTCATAGGCCGGCTGAAAAACCACGTTCGAATGGTTTCGCAAGATCTCGAGCATGGCGCCTTCGCTGATGCGGCCGCGATCGAAAAGCATGTTCATCAGCGTGTAGTGCACAAAGGTGGCGCAGCCTTCGTTCATCACCTGGGTTTGCCGCTGCGGGTAAAAATATTGCGCAATCACCCGTACGATCCTGATGATCTCGCGCTGCCAGGGCTCAAGCACCAGGCTGTTCTTCTCGAGGAAGTAGAGCAGGTTCTCCTCGGGCAGATTGAGCGATTTCTTCCGCTCGGCCAAGCTTTCATCCCCTGCCACCGGCTTGTTCTTGTCCTGCGCGGTCGGCAGTGTGCGCCACAGATCATTGTAGGAACGCTCCTCATATTCGAGGCGCTCGCGAAGGCCTTCGCGCTGCTGTTCCGACGACAGCTTCGGCGGCCGGTGATATCGGAACACCCCTTGCTCCATCAGCGCGTGGGCGGCATCGAGCACCGCCTCCACGGCCTGCAGTCCGTGCCGTTCCTCGCATCGGGCGATGTAGCCCTTGGCGAAGTCCAGATAGCTAAGGATGCCTCCGGCGTCCGTCCATTGCCGGAAGAGATGATTGTTTTTGAAGAAATGGTTGTGGCCAAGCGCGGCATGGGCGGTCACCAGGGCCTGCAAGGCCATGGTGTTTTCTTCCATGAGGTAGACGATGCAAGGGTTGGAGTTGATGACCAGTTCATAGGCCAGACCGCGCGCGCCCTTGCGGTAGAGAAGCTCGTTGTAAAGGAAATGCTTGCCGAACGACCAATGCCGATACATCAGCGGCATGCCGACCGAGGAATAAGCGTCGAGCATCTGCTCGGAGGAAATGACTTCCATCTGCACCGGATAGATGTCCAGGTGAAGCTCTTCGATCCCGATCGCCTCGATCTCGTCGTAGACCCGAGACAGTTTCGCAAAATCCCAGTCCGACCCGGAAAATAACAGTTCGGATTTGCGCGCCTGATTGACCATCGGCCTATGTCCCATCCGCTCGCGTTCTCACGCACTCTTGCGCAGACTAGGCTGCCTTGCGAAGAGCTCGCGAAAGACCGGATAGATATCGGCGGGAGCCGCGATGCGCCTCATCTGGAAATTCGGCCACTTTCCGTCGACCGCGTTGTAGGCGCGCCAGAGCGACGTTCCGTTCTCGGTGGAGCCGAAAATGTGGCTTTCGCGTTCGTCGATGATTTCCACATAGGCGAAATACTGGCAGAGGCGCATGAGCTTGCGGTCGAGGAGTTCTATGCAGCGCTCGGAATCGGTGGCGAAGTTGTCACCGTCGGAAGCCTGAGCGGCATAGATATTCCATTCCGCGACCGGATAGCGCTGCTCTATGATGCGATGCATTTCCTCGAGCGCCGTCGAGACGACGGTACCGCCGCTCTCGGTGTGGTAGAAGAAGGTGTGCTCATCCACCTCCTTGGCCTCATGGGTGTGGCGGATGAAAACGATGTCCGTCCTTTCGTAGCGCCGCGTCAGGAACAGATGCAGCAGCACGAAAAACCGTTTGGCCAGATCCTTCTCGCGCTCTCCCATCGATCCCGACACGTCCATCAGGCAAAACATGACGGCGCTGGCATTCGGCACCGGCTGGGGGTCGAAGCGGTTGAACCGAATGTCGACCGGATCGACATAGGCGATCCGCCTGCGCCGGCGTTCAAGCCGATCAACTTCCTCGCGCAGAGCAGCGATGCGTTCGCGCGTTGCCTCGGTTGGCGGCTTCGCTTCCAACTCGGCGATCTGCCTTGAGATGGCGTCCAGCTCCGCCTGCTTGGGACGCCTGAGCGCGATGCGGCGGCCGTGGCTGTTTCGCATGGTGCGTCCGACATTGACGTTGGTCGGCGCCCCGCTTGCCGTGAAGCCCGCCCGTCTTGGCTTGAAGCTCAGTATCTGCTTGAGATTGAGCTTGACCAGATCGGGCAGTTCGAGATCTTCGAAGAAGAGGTCGAGCACTTCCTCGCGCGACAGCACGAAGCGAAAGTCATCCTCGGATTGCTTGGTTCCCGGCGCCGAAGAGCCGGTGCCGCCGCCGCCAGGCTTGGGTATCAGATCACCGGGACTGAACGATTTGTTGCCGGGCAGTATGTGCTGGCGCTGCCCACTGTCCCTGGCGTCGCTGAAGGTCGGTTCGCTGGTGCCTTTGCGGGGCATCGGCACGGCATGCTCGCGGTCGACCTCGGCGATACGGCCTGTCCGGACATGGTCGCGGATGCTGCGCTTGAGCTCTTCCCGAGCGCGCTTGAGGAAGCGCTGGCGATTGCTCAGGCTCTTGTCCTTCGGATTCAGGCGGCGGTCGATGAAGATCGGCATGCGAACCCTTCGGGCTTTGGTCAGCCAGCCTTGTTCACGCGCATGTACCAGTCGACCAGCCGGCGCACCTGCCGCTGAGTGTAGCCGCGCTCCACCATCCGCTGCACGAATTCGTTGTGCCGCTTCTCGGTGACGCTGTCCTGCTTGGAGCCGAAGCTGATCACCGGCAACAAATCCTCGACCTGACCGAACATGCGCTTCTCGATCACTTCGCGAAGCTTTTCATAGCTCGTCCAGGACGGATTGCGGCCATGGTTGCGCGCCCGGGCGCGCAAGGTGAACTTGACCACCTCGTTGCGGAAGTCCTTGGGATTGGCGATGCCGGCCGGCTTTTCGACCTGCGACAATTCCTTGTCCAGGACCTCGCGATTGAGGATCTGGCCGGTATCGGGATCCTTGTAGTCCTGATCCTCGATCCAGGCATCGGCATAGGCGATGTAGCGATCGAAAAGGTTCTGGCCGTACTCGCTATACGATTCCAGGTAAGCCTTCTGGATCTCGTGGCCGATGAACTCGGCGTAGCGCGCTGCAAGTTCCGATTTGATGAACTCAAGGTACGCGGCTTCGGTTTCCTTCGGGAATTGCTCGCGTTTGATCGCCTCCTCGAGGATGTACATCAAGTGCACGGGATCGGCTGCGACCTCCTTGGTGTCGTAGTTGAAAGTCTGCGACAGAATCTTGAAGGCGAAGCGCGTGCTGACCCCGGTCATGCCTTCGTCGACGCCGGCGGCATCGCGATATTCCTGGACCGACTTCGCCTTCGGGTCGATCTCCTTGAGGTTCTCGCCGTCATAGGCGCGCATCTTGGTGTAGAGCGGCGAGTTCTCGTGCTCGGCAAGCCGGGTCGAGACGGTGAAACGGCTGAGGATGTCCAGCACTTCGGGCGCGCAGGGACTGTTCGCCAGATCGCTCTCGCGCAAAAGTTTCTCGTAAATCTGTCTCTCTTCGGTGATGCGAAGGCAATACGGAACCTTGACCACAAGGATGCGGTCGAGGAAGGCCTCATTGTTCTTGTTGTTCTTGAATTGCTGCCATTCCGATTCGTTGGAATGGGCAACGACGATGCCCTGATAGGGGAAGGAGCCGAAATTCTCGGTGCCGTTGTAGCTGCCTTCCTGGGTTGCCGTCAGCAACGGGTGCAGGACCTTGATGGGCGCCTTGAACATCTCGACGAACTCGAGCAGGCCCTGCGTCGTCCGGTTCAAGCCGCCGCTGTAGGAGTAGGCATCCGGATCGGATTGGCTGAAATGTTCCAACTGCCTGATGTCGACCTTGCCGACCAGAGCCGAGACATCCTGGTTGTTCTCGTCGCCGGGCTCAGTCTTGGCGATGGCGATCTGACGCAGACGCGATGGCGACAGCTTGACCACGCTGAATTTGGAAATGTCGCCGGACAGTTCGTCGAGCCGTTTGGCCGCCCAAGGCGAGATGAGCCCATTCAGGCGGCGGCGGGCTATCCCGTATTTGTCTTCCAGCAGATCGCCCATCCGATCGGGATGGAAAAGGCCAAGCGGCGATTCGAATATAGGGCTGATCTGGTTGCCGACCTTCAGCGTGTAGATCGGGCGCTGTTCCATAAGCTTCTTCAGCCGTTCGGCAAGCGAGGACTTGCCGCCGCCGACCGGCCCGAGCAGGTAAAGGATCTGCTTGCGCTCCTCGAGACCCTGCGAGGCATAACGGAAATATCCGGCGATGCGCTCGATCGTATCCTCCATTCCGTAGAAATCGGAGAAGGAGGGGTACACCTTGATGGTCCGGTTCGAGAAGATGCGCCCGAGCCGCTCATCCTTGCTGGTGTCGACCAGATTGGGCTCGCCGATGGCCTCGACCATTCGTTCGGGCGCCGAGGCATACATGGATTTGTCTTCGCGGCAGCCAAGCAGATACTGCTGGAGGCTCATCTCTTCCTGGGCCGCGTTGGAATATATCTCCGAAAACAGATCGAAGACGTCGGATTGGTTCTCTCGCATGATATTCTGCCCTCAGAGCCGCTCTGGTTGCCAGTCGGCCAGTCGGCTCGTCTCGTATTCAACTGCCGGAAAGCATTGTGGTTCCCTCATATGAGAGAGAGCGCCTGCAATCGGGCATTGACGACTCACAGCACCCGATGCGGACGGAATGCTCACCCATGATGATTAGGTGGTGATGGCCGGGAGAGCTTCAAGGAAAATCTTAGGTTTTCCACTCACATGTCGTGGTCGGGAACGTAGAGGCAGAAGGAATGCTGAGAATTCGCGTCGCCTCCGGGCTTACACTCGTGAAAGAACTCGTCACGCGAACGCCTGATCCGACGATCGGAGTAGGGAATGAGCTCTCCGGTGGAGAGCTGGTACCCATATTTCGTTTCCTTCACGTCGGCCGCGGGTGCTTGGTAGCAGTCCATTCCCGAGCAGCATGAGCTGTCATACTGCCAGCCCGTGGGCGCCTGATGAGCAGCCGCCGGAGCCGAAAGGAATAGCGCCAGCGCAATTGCCGGAAACAGGCGCAGAGGTTCCGAACGGCTTGTGCGCCGATTGGGCGGCGCGGATGGAGGTCGATACGTCTTCCTCATTGATGGTCACCGTTCGGAAGCGCCGGCCGAGGGCATCGGTTCTCCGGTCCGACTATCAATCCGCCCAGCATGGACGAGGCAAGGGCCGGGCCTGCATCAAACCGCCAGATCAGGCAAATGTTCCATGGTGCCCCCCCCCCCGGGGCGGCGGAGCGCGCCGGCCCATGCAGCCGCGGCCCACGATCTCGCGAACCGGCCGCGACCAGGGAATCCGAGGTAACTCCATTCGACGGCGGCGCCTATTGGCATATGGCGATCAACCACCGCTTTCGGGGGGACGGCGATGCGCTGACTGCCGCCGTCATGGCTTTCCTGAAGGCGAGGGTCGCCTGAACGCGCCGGCACTCCTGAAACTGGATCACTTCAAAGTCGTTGACCGGACATTGCGGCATGAACACTTGTCGGCTCAATTGTCCGGGGACAATCGGACGAGAGGGAACGCGATGAATGGCGCCGATGTGCTTTGCGATGTGCTGCTGGCGAATGGCGTGAATGTCTGCTTTGCCAATCCCGGTACCTCGGAAATGCACTTCGTCGCCGCGCTCGACCGCAAGCCGGAGATGCGCTGCGTGCTCGGTCTTGCCGAGGGTGTGGTGACGGGTGCCGCCGACGGCTACGCCAGGATGACCGACCGCCCGGCCGCGACGCTGCTCCACACCGGCCCCGGATTGGCCAATGGCCTGGCCAACATCCACAATGCCCGGCGCGCCCGCGTGCCGATGATCAACATCGTCGGCGACCATGCCTCCTATCACCTGCCGCGCGACGCGCCGCTCACCAGCGACATTGAAGGTCTCGCCGCGCCGATGTCGAACTGGGTCCGCCGCATCGCCGGTCCGGCCGACGTCGCGCCGGCCGCGCAGGCGGCTTTTCGCGCTTCGCTGACGCCTCCCGGCATCGCTACGCTGATCCTGCCGGCGGATGCGGCGTGGGGAGAGGCCAGTCCGCTCCTGTCGGCCAAGGTAGAGCTTGCGGCGCCGCCTTCGGTCGATGCAGCTATCGTGCGCAAGATTGCCGGAGCCATTCGCGTCGCGCCCGGTCGCGTCGGCATGATCCTGCGTGGGCCGGCCGCGCGTGAGGATGCCTTGGAAATCGCCGGACAGATATCGGCGGTTTCGGATGTCCGGCTGTTCAGCGACGTTCTGATCGCCCGGATGCAGCGCGGCCGGGGCCGCGTTGCGCCTACCCGCGTTCCATATCCGATCGACTCCGCGCGCACCCTCCTTGCCGACATCGATCTCCTGATCCTCGTCGGAGCCAGTGAACCGGTGGCGTTCTTTGCCTATCCCGGAAAGCCGGGCCGGCTTGTGAGCGAAGGCTGTGAAGTGATGTCGTTGGCCGAGCATGGCGAGAATTTGAAGGCGGCACTCGCTGCGCTTCGCGACGAACTGGGCATCAAACCGTCGCAGCCGGTGCCCGTCGCCACGGCCTTTCCCAATGAGCCGGCCCCGCGCGGCAAGCTGACGGACGACGCGGTTGCACTTTCGGTAGCCCGGAAGCTGCCGGAGAATGCGATCGTCTGCGACGAGGCCGTCACCTCGGCGCGGCGCTATTTTGCGCTCTCGGCCTTTGCCGCCCCGCACGATTACATGATGGGCACAGGCGGATCGATCGGCGGCGGCATTCCAATGGCGACTGGCGCGGCCATCGCCTGTCCTGGCCGCAAGGTGCTGAATCTGGAGGCGGACGGCAGCGGCATGTACACGGTGCAGGGATTATGGACCCAGTCGCGGGAAAAGCTCGACGTGGTGACGATCGTCTTTTCCAACCGGACCTACGCCATCCTGCACGGCGAGATGCGCAATGTCGGGGTGAACGCGATCGGCGAGAATGCCAGGCGAATGCTCGACCTTGATCAGCCGGCTCTGGACTGGGTTTCGCTGGCAGCCGGCATGGGGGTGGAAGCAGCCCGCGCTGACACATGCGAGCGCTTCGACGCGCTGCTCGACAGCGCGCTGTCGCGTCCGGGGCCGTTCCTCATCGAAGCGGTGATCTGAGCGGCCCCCGGCCCGCCGAGCTTACCAGCGTGTCTTCTCACCAGGTGCTGCAGGCTCAATCGCCAGCGCGTGCACGCCGGCCTTCAATTCGTCGGCAAGGAGGCGATTGACGGCGCGGTGGCGCTCGATGCGGTTCATCCCGGCAAAATTCTGCGAGACGATACGGACGCGGAAATGGGTCTCGCCGGTGCCGTCGAAGACGGCCTCGTGGCCGTGCTCGACGTGGTGATGGCCGGCGTGAAGATGGCTTTCGTTGATGACGGTGAGCCTTTCCGGCGAAAATGCCGCCTTCAGCTTGTTTTCCATCGTCGACTGTATGGACATCGGGGCTTCCCTTCACCACATCTGCGGTACCGCCGCAAAATCTGTGCTTTCGACCGCTTTAGGCCGCGATTCAGCGGTTAGGGCGATCATCGGCGAAATGTCAATTCTTGTTTCGCGGTAGCGAACAGCCCATAAATGGGTGAGGATGAAACCGTATCCCAAATATTTCGAGAAGATTCGCATCCGGCCGGAAAAGGACGCGGAGCTGAAGTCGCGCGCGCCGATCTGCCAGTGGGACGGTTGCAGCGAGGCCGGTACGCATCGCGCGCCGGTCGGGCGCCTGAAGGAGGGCGAGTATTTCCGCTTCTGCTTTGAGCATGTGCGCGAATACAACAAGAGCTTCAACTACTTCTCGGGCGTGTCGGACAGCGAGATCGCCCGCTTCCAGAAAGAGGCGCTGACCGGACACCGGCCGACCTGGCGCATGGGCGCCAATGGCGGCGGCATGCGTTCGGCACCCGACTTCGCGCAGCAGCGCTCCGGGCGTGCAGGCTACTACAACCGCATGCGCGATCCCTTCAATCTGTTCGGCGGCGGAACGCGCGAAGTGCGCGAGCGCAAGGCAAAGCCGCTTGAGGCCAAGGCGCTGGAAACGCTTGGCCTTGATACAAAGGCGACTGGCAAGGATATCAAGGCGCGCTATAAGGAACTCGTGAAGCGCCACCATCCGGATGCGAATGGCGGCGACAGAGGTTCGGAAGACCGGTTCCGCGATGTGCTGCAGGCCTATCGCGTGCTCAAGCAAGCAGGATTGTGCTGAGCGACCCTACGGTCCATGTCGTTTTCCAACTTTCATAAGGTTGGAAAAGGCTCTAAGACCGCCCCCGAACAAAATCGATTGCCGGCGAAACGCGGCGTTTCGCCCGTGGAGACGTTGATAGAGATGAACAAGGTCGATCGCGACATCGCCAACCTGCCCGATACGACGGTGCCGGTGAAGGAGAAATTCGGCTTCGACTCCAAGATGGTGGTTCCGGCCTATTCGGCGGCGACCGAGCACGTGCCCGACATCGACCCGGACTATCTGTTCGACAAGGCAACGACCTTGGCGATCCTCGCCGGCTTCGCCTACAACCGCCGCGTCATGGTGTCGGGCTATCACGGCACCGGCAAGTCCACCCATATCGAGCAGGTCGCCGCGCGCCTGAACTGGCCCTGCGTGCGCGTCAATCTCGACAGCCATGTCAGCCGCATCGATCTCGTCGGCAAGGACGCCATCGTCGTCAAGGAAGGCCTGCAGGTCACGGAATTTCGCGACGGCATCCTGCCCTGGGCCTATCAGCACAACGTCGCGCTCTGCTTCGACGAGTACGATGCCGGACGCCCGGACGTGATGTTCGTCATCCAGCGCGTGCTGGAATCGTCGGGCCGGCTGACGCTGCTCGACCAGAGCCGCGTCATACGCCCGCATCCGGCCTTCCGGCTGTTCGCCACCGCCAACACGGTGGGTCTCGGCGACACCACCGGCCTCTATCACGGCACGCAGCAGATCAACCAGGCGCAGATGGACCGCTGGTCGATCGTCACCACGCTCAACTACCTGCCGCACGACAACGAGGTGTCGATCGTGCTGGCCAAGGCCAAGCACTATCGCGACAGCAAGGGCAAAGAGATTGTCAACAAGATGGTGCGCGTCGCCGACATGACGCGCTCGGCCTTCATCAATGGCGACCTGTCGACGGTGATGAGCCCGCGCACGGTCATCACCTGGGCCGAGAACGCCGAGATCTTCGGCGACATCGGCATGGCGTTCCGGCTCACCTTCCTCAACAAATGCGACGAGCTGGAGCGTTCGGTGGTCGCCGAATTCTACCAGCGCGCCTTCGGCGAGGATCTGCCGGAGAGCGCCGCCAACGTGGTGCTGGGGTAAGGCGCGTGCCGGAAGGCTTGGCCTTTCGGACCACAACGCGCAGGGAATGATCGATGGCGGGTCCGGGCGACAACACGCGCAACAAGCCGAAGAACGGGTCTGAAGCGGACAGCTTCAAGCGCGCCGTCACCGTCTGCATGCGCGCCGTCGCCGGCGACAAGGATCTCGAGGTCGGCTTCGCCAAGGACCGGCCGGCGCTGGCCGGCAACCGCGCCAGGCTGCCCGAGCTGCCGAAGAAGCCTTCCCGCACCGACATCGCGATAACCCGCGGCATCGGCGATTCCATGGCGCTGAAGCGCGCCTGCCACGATCAGCGTATCCACAGCAAGCTGGCGCCGGAAGGCAAGCTCGCGCGGGCCATTTTCGATGCCGTCGAGCAGGCCCGCGTCGAGGCGATCGGCAGCCGCGCCATGCAGGGCGTGGCCGACAATATCGGCTCGATGCTCGAGGACAAATACGCCAGGGCAAACCTCGTCGACGTCAAGGACAAGGCCGACGCCCCGCTCGAGGAGGCGGTGGCGCTGATGGTGCGCGAAAAGCTTACCGGCCGCACCGTGCCGAAGAGCGGCGAGCGACTGGTCGATCTGTGGCGGCCCTGGGTCGAGGAAAAGGCCAGCAGCGACCTCGACGGCCTGTCGTCCAGGCTCGATGACCAGCAAGCCTTCGCCCGCATCGTGCGCGACATGCTCGTCTCCATGGAGATGGCCGAGGAACTCGGCGACGACCAGGAGACGGAAGACTCGGAGGACAACGAGGAAAACGAGCAGCAGGGCGAGGAGCAGAGCGAGGAAGGCGGCGAGGACGATTCCGGCTCCGAACAGTCGCAGTCCGAGGACGCGGAGGCTTCCGCCGACGAGGAAGAGTCGGCCGAAACGGAGGCGACCGACGCCACATCGGACGACCTTTCGGACGAGGATGATTCCGACGCCGAGACGCCAGGCGAGGCGCGCCGCAACGACAATCCCTTCCTCAACCTGCCTAAGGAAATCGACTACAAGGTCTTCACCACCGCCTTCGACGAGACGGTCGGGGCCGAGGACCTTTGCGAGGAAGAGGAGCTCGACCGGCTGCGCGCCTTCCTCGACAAGCAGCTCGCCAATCTCTCCGGCGTCGTCGGCCGCCTGGCAAACCGGCTGCAGCGGCGGCTGATGGCGCAGCAGAACCGCTCCTGGGATTTCGATCTGGAGGAGGGTTATCTCGATCCATCCAGGCTGGTGCGCGTCGTTATCGATCCGATGCAGCCGCTGTCTTTCAAGCAGGAGCGCGACACCAAGTTCCGCGACACGGTGGTGTCGCTGGTGCTCGACAATTCGGGCTCGATGCGCGGGCGGCCGATCACGGTTGCCGCGACTTGCGCCGACATCCTGGCGCGCACCCTGGAGCGCTGCGGGGTTTCGGTGGAAATCCTCGGCTTCACCACACGCGCGTGGAAAGGTGGGCAGGCACGCGAGAAGTGGCTGAAGGACGGCAAGCCGTCGAATCCGGGCCGGCTCAACGATCTGCGCCACATCATCTACAAGTCCGCCGACCATCCGTGGCGGCGCGCGCGCCGCAATCTCGGCCTGATGATGCGCGAGGGCCTGCTCAAGGAAAACATCGACGGCGAGGCGCTGCTTTGGGCGCACAACCGGCTGATCGGCCGGCCGGAACAGCGCAAGATCCTGATGATGATCTCGGACGGCGCGCCGGTCGACGATTCCACGCTCTCGGTCAACCCCGGCAACTATCTGGAGCGCCATTTGCGCGCGGTGATCGATCTCATCGAGACGCGCTCGCCGGTGGAGCTTCTAGCCATCGGCATCGGCCACGATGTCACGCGCTACTATCGCCGCGCCGTCACCATCGTCGATGCCGAAGAGCTGGCCGGCGCCATGACGGAGCAATTGGCATCGCTGTTCGGCGAGGAGAGCGCGCGCGACACGCGGCGCGGTGGCTTGAGGCGCGCCGGATGATCCTTTCGCGGGGCGGATTCCGGCGGACGGCTTTTGTTTGCGCGCTGGTCTGTTCGGCCGCCTCTCCGGTCTTCGCCGAGGGAGGCGCTGCGGTCGAGACGATCGAAGTTTCAGCGCGGCCGATCACCGAGTTCCATATCGGCCGCGACCGGAAACAGTTCGGGTCGCTCGAGTTCGTCGGCGGGCTGGAGATGACCTCGCCGTCGCGCGATTTCGGCGCACTTTCGGCTTTCCGCTTCCTCAAATCAGGCAGCGATTTCATTGGCGTCGCCGATACCGGCTTGTGGTTCTTCGGCACCATCACCCACGATGCCGACAAGCGCCCCTCGGGCGTGTCGAATTTCCGCATGCAGCAGATGGTCGACGCCTCGGGCCAGCCGATCGAGAAGAAATGGGAGGTCGACGCCGAAGGCCTCGCGGTCAAGGACGGTATCGCCACCGTCGGTTTCGAGCGCGACCAGCGCGTCGTCCAGTTCAAGGTCGAGCCAGACAATATGAAGGCGCCGTTCAAGACGCTCGACTATCTGGTCCCGGCGCGGGAGCTGCGCCAGAACCGCGGCTTCGAGACGGTCACACACGCCAACCCTTACGGCCAGCACGAGGGCGGCCTGGTCGTGGTGTCGGAAAAGAGCCTCGACAAGGCCGGCAACATCTATGCCGCCATCATCGAGGGACCGAGTAAGGGCGTCTTCACCGTCAAGCGCAACGGCAATTTCGACATCACCGACGGCGCCTTCCTGCCCGATGGCGACCTGCTGCTACTCGAACGCAGCTTCTCGATGGCGCGCGGGGTGAAGATGCGGCTGAGGCGTATCTATGGCGAGAGCATCGAGAAGGGCGCGGTCGCCGACGGCCCGGTGCTGATCGACGCCGATATGGGCTACCAGATCGACAATATGGAAGGGCTCGACGTCTGGACCCGCGACGACGGCGCGCTGATGGTGTCGCTGGTGTCGGACGACAATCAATCGATCCTGCAGCGGAACCTCTACCTGGAATTCATCCTGCACCAGGATTGAGCGGTGCTTGGTTTTGTCCAATTCGCAACGGAAAACCGCTGCGCATTTGTCCCGAAGTTGCCCGCCCTCAGCGGACTTTATAGATCTCGACCGGCTTGCTCGCCGTCGCCCTGTCCAGTTCCAGCCAATCGGGAACGTCCCGCTTCAGCAGCCTCGCGGCCAGGCCCTTGGGAGCTTGGGCGGCGAGCGAAAGCTCTTCCGAATTGCCGCGGCATATGGCGACCAGCCTGACATGCTCGCGCTCAATGATGGCGCGGGCGGCATCCGGCGTTCCCATGAAGGCGTCGAGCATGGCGAGATTGCCGCCGACATTGCGATGATAGGGGCCGGCCAACGCCCTATGGCCGGTAAACATCAAGATGGGGGAGCCGAGATTGGAGGACGCAAGCACCGTCGTTGCCGGCATGCCGGCCAGGTCGCTGAAGTCCGAGGCCTTGCCGCAGGTCAGCGCATGATCGGCATCGGAATTGATCTTTGCGGGTGCCTTTTGGACCACGGACTGCGCGGCGACGGCGACGCCGGCCCAGGTCGCATTGAGCGACACCAGCCATGCCGCCGCGATGCGGGTGGAGACGCGCCACGGCTGCGCGGCGCTTGCCTGCAGGCGAACCCCGGCGATCCAGGTCGAGAGCGGCAGCACCGCGAAGGCAACCGAGAAGGTCGAGCCGCGCACCTGCCATAGGCTGACGGCGAAAGCGACGATCAGCAGCACGGCGGTAAGGGCTTCCTCGCGGCGGAGGCGGCGGCTGCGCAGCTGAAGGCCAATCAACAGGATTGCGATGAAGGGCGTCACATAACGCGCCGCCATCAGCTTCGGCTCGTTGACGGCCACGCTGAGGAAGGGCTGCGCCTCGACGACGTCGTTCAGCCAATAGGTGCGAATGCGCTCATCCATGCCGGCATAGGGCGATGCCAGGCATTGCGGGAAGAACAGGAATGCAGCGGCCGCAATTGCAACGGCCAACGCGGACATTGAGAGGAACCGCCTCTTAGCCGTCGACTGTCCGGGTAGACCCGCAATCGCCGCCAGTCCAAAGCCCGACGGCGCCGCGATGACGAACTGGAAAGCCGAGAAGGCGTCGCACTCGGCCACGCCCCAGGCCGACGGCGGTATGGTGGCAACAAGAACCACCAAGGCTATCGCGGCAAATCCGATGCCGAAGCCGCGCGCGGTCTGGCGCTCCCTTTCATCGAAGATGAAGAGCACGGCGGCGCAGGCGCCAAGTGTGGCCACATAAGGCGCTGTCTCCATCCCGACGGCAAGGGTGAGGCCTGCGCACAGGCCGGACAGAAGAGCGGCTGACCGCCGGAAGGGAGCCTCCGTCATAAGCCAGAGACTGGCTGCCGTGAGCAGGAGCTGGACGTTGTGGTGGTCAAGGGTGCCAGGGTGGAAAATGCCGATAAAGAACAGCGCCGCAGTGGACAGCACCAGCGCAGGCATCGCCACGTCCGTACCGGCGAAACGCCGGGAAGCGCGCAGGATGACGAATATGGTGAGCCCATATAGGGAAAGCGGCCAGATGATCTGCGCTGCCTTTTCAGCGGCAGCCGTGCTGGCGCCCAGGGCCTGGAAGGTGAAGATGATCAGCGCGATCGGGGTGTCGACCAGCCGCGACCAGTGCATGACGAAGCCGCCGGTCAGGCCCATCCTGTATTGATGAAGATCGAACCAGCCCTGTCCAGCCAAGAGGTCGCGAACTTCGACCAGCCTCAGCATGCTGTCATTGTCGGCGCCAAGGTCCGCGATCGTTGGGAAGCCGGAGATCGCATTGATCCCCAGCACGAGCAGCGTCGCGCAGAGCGCAAGCAGAAGGTCATGTTTCCAACCGGTGCCCTGGATGGTCATGCTGATGGCAATGTCCTGGATCGTTTTGGCGATCCTGCACCAATGGCCGTAACAAAGCGTAAAGCCGCGAAGGGCCGCTTCAAGGGTCAGGCGATGGCCGGCTGGCTCCAGCGGGCGGCAAGCAGCCGGTAGGGGATCAGTGCCACCACCGCGATGATCAGTTTGACCGAGAGATCGCCAAGCGCCCAGGACACCCAGCGCATGGTTTCGACAGGCAGCACGCCCATCAGCGGTGCCGTCTCCAGCGCGAAGCCGTCGTTCGGCCCGACAAAGGCGAAGGCGGCGGAGAAGCCGACGCCGAAGAACACCACCGTGTCGAAGACAGAGCCGACCAGCGTGCCGACGATCGGCGCGCGCCACCAGCTTTGCCGGCGCAGACGATTGAACACGGTTACGTCGAGCAGTTGTGCGGCGAGGAAGGCGGCGCCGGACGCGGCCGCGATTCGCACCAGCCGGTCAGCGGCGGTCTCGAACGCGATCAGACCGTGGCGGAACAGGAAGGGCGGAACAAGGATCGAGCAGACGACCGCCGTCATGAAGCCGACGAAGACCACTTTGCGCGCCACCGCGGGGCCGTAGCGACGATTGGCAAGATCGGTGACCAGGAATGAGAAAGGATAGGTGAAGGCGCCCCAGGTGAGCAGGTCGGCCAGCGACAGGCCGCCGATCTGGCCCTGCATCGGGAACTGGACAAGGATATTGGACGCCACGACGACAAGCGCCATGGCGGCCACGAAAGGCAGGTATCGTGAAAGTAAGTTCATTTTTTTATCCTGGGTAATGGAACCAGCCGAGCGTCATGACCGCGCTCACTGTCCGAGCACCAGTTTGGAGCCGGTGCTCGAGGCGGTCGTCCCCCGCCTGAAAAGAGAGCTTTAGGCGGCCGACTGCTCGGCGAGCTTCTTCGCGATCTGCTTCTTCAGCAGGCGAGCGCGCTGCGACAGCTCCTTGGCGTCGGCCTTGGCCAGGAACGCGTCGAGGCCGCCGCGATGCTCGACCGAACGCAGCGCGTTGGCCGAAATGCGCAGGCGAACGTTCTGGTTCAGCACTTCGGAAATCAGCGTCACATTGACCAGGTTGGGCAGGAAGCGACGCTTGGTCTTGTTGTTGGCATGGCTCACATTGTGGCCGGTCTGGACTGCCTTGGCAGTGAGCTCGCAGGTGCGGGACATCTTGTCTAACCTTCAGTTCTAAACCTGCCAAACCATTCTGCCCGCGCCAGGCGGCGCGCGGTCTCGGTCAGGCGGCCTTTGGAAAAGTTGGCGTTCCATAGTTGCATTTCGCCACTACGTCAAGCTCCGGCACCTACGCGGCGGCCAAGCTCGCTCCATATAAAGGCCGGAATTCGTCGTATAAGCCCTGCGCGAAGGGATTGCCAGGCTGGAACCGTTGCGTTTCCGCCAGTATCAAGGACCTGCCGCCGCCATGCTTCGCCCCTCCCAAGCCCTTGCCGCGCTGCTCGCCGTCGCTGTGCCTACAACCGCCTTCGCTGCTGCCTCGCCGCAGTCCTTCAAGGGCGAATACACCGTGTCGTTCCTGGGCCTTTCGGTCGCCAGGGCAACGTTTTCCAGCCGTTACGACGGCGACACCTATGCCATCAATGGCACCGTCTCGGCCGCCGGCATCGCCAAGCTGTTCGACGATACGAAAGGCACGATCTCGTCGAAGGGTACGATTTCGGGCCAGCAGATGCGGCCGCGGGCCTTCCGGGCCGACTATACTTCCGGCAAGAAGGCATCGGTGGTCGACATACGCTTCGCCGATGGCGACGTCTCCTCGACGAAGGTCGTTCCGGAGCCCGGCAAGCGCGATCCCAAGAATTGGGTGCCGGTCGGCTCCGGCGACCTGAAATCGGTGGTCGATCCGATGGCCGCGACCGTCGTCCATGCCGACAGCCTGGACAAGGTCTGCGGGCGGACCGTCAAATTCTACGATGGCGAGATGCGCGCCAACCTGTCGCTGACCTATGCCTCGAAAGGCTCGATCTCGGTGCCGGGCTACAAAGGCGACACCGTGACCTGCAAGATGGGCTTCGAGCCGGTGGCGGGCTATCGCAAGGGCCGCAAGGCGCTGGACTTCCTGAAGAACAAAAGCCGCATGATGGTGACATTTGCACCCGTCGGCCAATCCGGCGTATATGCGCCGATCCGCGCCACGGTCGGGACCCAGATCGGCCCGCTGACCATCAGCGCAAGACGGTTCGAAGCAGCCGAATAGTTAGGCGCCACGGCGCGCCGCCGGGGATGGGGCATGGGGCGCGCAACACTGATCGGTTTCTCGGCGGACGCCCTGTGGGCGCTGTTTGCACTGCTCACCAAAGCCTCGGGGCTGCGCAAGCCGGCGACCGGCGGAGCGCGCGCATGATGCCGTTTCCGGGCGGCATCGACGCCAATCCCAATGCGACGCTTTTGTTCTCGATCGCCGCCGCCGCGATTTACGTCCTTGCGCTCGAGCTGCCGCCACGCCTCGCCCGTTCCGCCGCCAAGACGCTTGCCGTGGCCTTGTTGGCGGCGCTCGCCGTCATGCAGGGCAGTCCGCCGCTGCTCGTCGCAGCGCTGGCGCTCAGCGCCGCCGGCGACGCGTTCCTCTCCCAAGACGGTGAAAAAGCCTTTCTTGCAGGGCTGGCGAGCTTTCTTGCCGCACATGTCGCCTATGTCGCCTTGTTCCTGAACGCCGGTGGCGGAATCGGCCTGCTCACCGCCGAGTCCTGGCGCGGCGCCATTGCGCTGGCGCTGGCGGTTTTCGTTATCACGATGCTCGCCGCGCTTTGGCGGCGCGTCGGAGCTGCCCTGCGCGTTCCGGTCGCCGTCTATGCCGGGGCGATCCTCGCCATGGGTGTTTCGGCGCTCACGACCTTTCATCCCTGGGTCATCGCCGGAGCCGTGCTGTTCATCATATCGGACGGGCTGCTGGCGGCAGAGCGCTTCCTGCTGGCCGCGAGCTCGCCGCATCGCGTCTGGATGCGCTACGCGGTCTGGGTGCTCTATTATGCGGCCCAGTTGGCGATCACGCTTGGTTTCCTGCTGGCCTAGGCTGTTTTCGGCTGCCAGTCCGGCTCGGCCAGCTCGAAGGCGGCGAAATCGAAGCCCGGTGCCACCGTGCAGCCGACCAGCGTCCATCCGCCGAGGCTGCGCGCCGACTGCCAACAGCCGGCCGGGACCACGATCTGCGGCCGCTCGCCGGCGGAAAGTGCCGCGCCCAATAGATGTTCGACGACGGTGCCGGAGCCTTCTTCGTGCGTGGCGAGAGCCAGCGGCGCGCCGGCATAGAAATGCCAGACCTCGGCCGCGTCCTTGACCCGGTGCCAGGCCGAACGCTGGCCTTGCTCCAAAAGGAAATAGATCGCGGTCGAATGGCCGCGCGTGCCACCCTCCGCGTCGCGAAACGTCTCGGCATATCAGCCGCCCTCGGGGTGCGGCTCGAGGCCGAGCGCGGCGATGATTTCGGCGGCGCTGGTCATAAAGGAGCGCTCAGAAGTTATCCTTGCGCTTGCGGATCTCGGCGAACACGTCCGTATCGCTCGCCCTCTCCATGCCGAGATGTCTGCGGATCGCCGGGTCGTGCCAGCGCAGGAACGGATTGGTCGACAGTTCCTCGCCGATCGTCGTCGGCAGGGTCGGCTTATTGTCGGCGCGCAGCTTCTCGATCCTGGCGGCGCGCTCTTTCAATGCTGAATTGCTGGGGTCGACGGTCAGGGCGAAGCGCGCGTTGGCCAATGTGTATTCGTGGCCGCAATAGATGACGGTCTCGGCCGGAAGGGCGGCAAGTTTCTTCAGCGAATCGTGCATAACCGGCGGCTTGCATTCGAAGAGCCGACCGCAGCCCAGCGCAAACAGCGTGTCGGCGGTGAAGGCCACTTTCGAGGCCGGCAAATGGTAAGAGACATGGCCGGCGGTATGGCCGGGCGTCTCGATGACCTCGATCTTTTCCTCGCCGAGGCGGATGACGGAACCCTGGCTGACCGTCTCGTCGATGCCGGGGATCTTCGCCTGTTCCGCTTCCGGTCCGACGATGGTGAGCTTGAAGCGCTCCTTCAGGGCCAGATTGGCCTCGACATGGTCGCCATGATGATGCGTGGTCAGGATCATCGTCGGGGTCCAGCCGGTGCGCTTGATCGCAGCCAGGATCGGCGCTTCTTCCGGGGCGTCGATGATCGCCGTCTGCCCGCTTCTGGCGTCATGCACCAGAACGCCGAAATTGTCGGTACGGCACATGAACTGTTCGATTTCGACCGGCATCTCGTCGCTCTCCGTTATGGCCGCAGACATAGGGCGCCCGGCGGCGGATGTCATCCGCCTTTGTTGAACTCGCCGGATATCGCGGCTACCGTCCGGCGCATGCATTCCGATATCGTCGATCTCCGGTCCTTCTATTCGACCACGCTCGGGCGCCTCGCCGAGCGCGCGATCACCATGTCGCTGTCGTCGATATGGGCGCCCGTTCCGAACGAGCGCCTGGTCGGTCTCGGCTACACGCTGCCGTGGCTGGAGCGGTTCGGCGCCGATGCCGAGCGCGTCTTTGCCTTCATGCCGGCGACGCAAGGGGCGGTGGTCTGGCCGGCGACGGGGCCGACGGCGACGGCGCTGGTCTTCGACGAGGAGCTGCCGCTGGTCGATTCCTGCATCGACCGCATGCTGCTCGTCCACTCGCTCGAACATGTCGAAAATCCGCGCGAGACGCTGAACGAGATCTGGCGCGTGCTGTCGCCGGCGGGCAGGGTCGTCATCGTCGTGCCCAACCGGCGCGGCGTCTGGGCGCGTTTCGAGCACACGCCCTTCGGCAACGGCCGGCCGTTCTCGCGCGGCCAGCTCACCGAATTGCTACGCGAGGCCAATTTCACGCCGGCCGCATGGTCAGACGCGCTGTTCTTCCCGCCATCGCCGCGGCGCTCCATGATGCAGTTCCACAACGTGCTGGAGCGAGCCGGCCGGCGGCTCTGGCCGATCTTTTCCGGGGTCATCGTCGTCGAGGCGCAGAAGCGGCTCTACCAGGGCGTGCCTGTCGCGCAGCGCGCGTCGCGCCGCGTCTTCGTGCCGGTGTTCTCGCCGCAGGGCGCAACGACGCTCGGACGTCGGGCCGACGGCCCGGTGCCGCGGGCGGGCGGATGACGCGTTCGTGATCGGGGCCAAGCCTTGCGTCATACGGCAATCGTCACCCTATCTCAGGGGCGGGTTCGGGGTGCGGCATCGCCGCCAATGACCGTTCCTGGCAGCAGGGATCTCGCATATGGACCACACGCCCAGTATCGAACAGGCCGCGTTCTCAGTCGAGACGAGCCGCCTCTCAGACCAGCTGGCGGCGATCAGGCTGGCGCTGAAGGCATCGCCGGTGCGCAGGCGGCTCCTGTGGGCCTCGATCGGCATTGTCGGCGTCATCGTCGCGACCTCGATCGGGCAAGTGCTGCTCAATCGCTGGAACCAGCCTTTCTATGATGCCCTGGCGCGGCGCGACCTGCCGGGCTTCCTGCATCAGCTGATGGTATTTGCCGCAATTGCCGGCAGCCTCCTGGTGCTCAATGTCGGCCAGACCTGGCTCAACCAGACGATCCGGCTGAAGTTGCGCGAGGCGCTGACGCTCGACCTGATCGATGAATGGATGCGGCCGGCGCGTGCGTTCCGGCTCACCCATGCGGGTGCGATCGGCGTCAATCCCGATCAGCGCATGCAGCAGGACGCGGGGCATCTCTCCGACCTGTCGACCGATCTCGGCGTCGGCCTGCTGCAATCCTTCATCCTGCTTGTATCCTTCATCGGCGTGCTGTGGGAGCTCTCTTCCGGCTTCGTCTTCCATGTCGGCGGCCATTCGCTGGAAATACCGGGCTACATGGTCTGGGCGGCGATCCTTTATGCCGGCATCGCCTCCTGGCTGAGCTGGCTGGTAGGCCGGCCGCTGATCCGCTTCAACAGCGATCGCTACACGCGCGAGGCCGTGCTGCGCTCCTCCGTGGTCCGCGTCAACGAGAATGTCGACGCCATCGCGCTCGCCCATGGCGAGGCGGACGCCAGGCGGCAGCTCGAGCTCGACCTCGGCGGCGTGCTCGACGCCATGCGGCGCATCTACAGCGCCCAGATCAACCTGTCCTGGGTTACCGACGCCTATGGCTGGATCACCGTGGTGGCGCCGATTCTGGTCGCCGCACCGGTCTATTTCGCAGGCGACATTAGCTTCGGCGGTTTGATGATGGCTGTCGGCGCCTTCAACCAGGTGAATTCCTCGCTGCGCTGGTTCATCAACAACATCGGCGCCATCGCCGATTGGCGGGCTACACTGATGCGCGTTGCCGATTTTCGTATCGCGCTCGGCGAAACGGACATCCTGCATGCCAAGCAAAAGCGCATCGCGTTCGGCGAAAACGCCAATGGCACGCTGACGTTCGACAAGCTCGAAGTCGCCTCGCCCGACGGCTGCACCAGGCTTGCGGAGACGGAGGTCGAGATAAAGGCCGGCGAGCGCGTCATGATCACCGGCGATCCGCGCGCCGGCAAGACGCTGTTCTTCCGCGCGATCGCCGGCCTCTGGCCATGGGGCGGCGGCCGCATTGGCATGCCGGCCGGAGAGACACCGTTCTTCGTGCCGCGCACCCCCTATTTCCCGCTCGGCACGCTGCGCGACGTGCTCAACCATGCCGAAGGCACCAAGATCGACGACGACGAGATTTCCGCCGTGCTCGGTGAAGTCGGCCTCGAGCGCCTCTCGTTCCAGCTCGACCGCTCGGCGCGCTGGGAGCATGAGCTGGCCGACGACGAGCAGCGGCTGCTCGCCTTCGCCCGGCTGGCGCTGAGGAAGCCGAAATGGGTGATCATCGACGAAGCGCTGGATACGTTCGACGGCGCCACGCTTCGGCGCGTACTGGCGATGCTGCAGGCCAGACTGCCGCACGCCGCTATCCTCAATATCGGGCGCGGTCTGCACAACAACCAGTTCTTCCCGCGCGCGCTCACCATCGTCAAGGACAGCAGCGGATCGGCGCTGAAGCCGGCCCGTCTCCGCGCCGGGGCGATCGAACCCCCGCCTGTTGCCGCGCGCGCCAAGAAATAGCTTTATTTCGCCGCGATCGCCGGGAAGAATCCCGGCGTGGTGGAGCCTGCCATGCTCAAGCTGTTCAGCCTGCTTGCATGCCTTGCCTGCGCCGAGGCAGCGCCAATGCCTGCCATCGGAGGCACTGCCGTCGATGTGGAACTCGTGCTGGCCGTCGACATCTCGCAATCGATGGACGAAGAAGAGTTCGCCCTGCAGCGCGCCGGCTATGTCGAGGCGCTGCGCCATCCCGACTTCATCAGCGCCGCGCGCTCGGGCCCGAGGGGCCGCATCGCGCTCGCCTATTTCGAATGGGCGGGCGTCGTGCGCGACGACGGCGTGATCGGCTGGCAAGTGATCGACGGCGCGGACAGCGCCAACGCCTTCGCCGACACCATCGCGGGTCGTCCGTTCCGGAGCTTTCGCGGCACGTCGATTTCAGGCGCTCTCGGATTCGGCGCCGGACTTCTGGAGAAAAACAGCTACTCGGCGCCGCGCCGGGTCATCGACATATCGGGGGACGGGCCCAACAATGCCGGGCTGCCCGTCGCGATGATCCGTGATGCGGCTTTGGCCAAAGGCATCGTGGTCAACGGCCTGCCGATCCTGATCAATCCGTCGCCGAGCGTCATTCGTCTCGACCGCTATTATGCCGATTGCGTCACCGGCGGCCCCGGTTCGTTCGTGTTGCCGATCTATGCGGCGTCGGAATTCTCGACGGCTATCCGCCGCAAGCTGATCCAGGAGGTGAGCGGGATCGGCGACGCCGGAAGCATCCGCGTCGACGCGGAGGCGCCGACCGACTGCCTGCTTGGCGAACGGCTGCGGCAGCGGTTTTCCGATCCGTATTTTCCGGAGCTGGATCGGTGAGGTCCCAATTTGCACTGTTTCGGCCAGAGCGCCGCGCTGTGCCTCAGGCCGCTCTGGCGCCGTATTTGGCGCGGAACTCGTCATAGCAATCGCGGCGCCAGCGCCGGCCGACGACATAGCCGCGCAGCAGTTCGGTCGGCGAGTAGCCGAGCGCCTTTGACGACCGATTGGCGAGATAGCCCGAAAAGGCCTGTGGCAGCCTCCCCTTCAATATGTCGGCGATGATCTGCCGCGCGATCATATAGGGCGGCACGTCGGGATAGCGGTCGGCAATATAAGGATGTTTGCCGATCAGGTTGGCGTAGGCCTCGACATAGCCGTCGCGCCGGCCGGAGATCGAATTTTCCGAATTGTATTTCTTCCAGTCGATATCATCCGACAGCAAGGCGCCGCTGCGGTTGGCAAAACGCAGCAGCAATTCGCGGTCCTGCATGCGCGTGATATCGCTGTCAAAGCCGCCGATCGCAAGCAGCGATTCGTGCCGGGCGGTGATCGCCGAGCCAGCGATGAAGATCGTCTGCGAGACCAGGGCGCGCTGCAGCCTGCTCTTGTCGAGCAAGGCCTGACGATTGATGCATTTGGTGCTGCGGCCGCCCTTGACCGAGATGAAGGAACTGATCAGCACTTCGAGCGAGGGGTTCCTGTCGAAGTGCGACAGCGTCCGGTCGAGGCGGTCCGGCAGATAGACATCGTCCGAATCAAGAAAGGTCACGATCGGCGCCCGCGCGCGCTCGATGCCCGCGTTGCGCGCGGCATTGGCGCCGCGCCATTTCGCGCCGACATAGATCAGTCTGGGATCGCGAATCTCGGCCAGCGCCAAGGCCGTTCCGTCGGTCGAACCGTCGTCGACAACAATGTGCTCGAAGCGGGTAAGTGTCTGGGCAAGAACACTTTCCACCGCGCGCACGACCTGGCTTCGCCGGTTGTGCGTCGGCGTGATCACGGTGATCAGCGGAGCTGGGTCGGAGGCAGTCGGCATCTAACTTTCGTTATGGGCAGATAAACGATGACCGTAAGATACTCGCACAACCTGCCTCCATGTCCGCCCCCCGGATGGGTTCGGCAAACGCTACAGAAAAGAGCCGCCTATGTCACCTGAGGTGTCGCATCGGGGTCAAGTTCAGAGCGTGTTTCCTCAAAGTCATGCGGTTTGAAAGCAACACTTCGCGGCGGTTTATCCTTCAACTATGCCCGACATAGTCAGGCACGGTTTCGATTTCGTCGCTTACGAGACCGGCAGCGAGGCTGAAATGACCAAGAAATGCCAGGGTATAAAAAGCCAGGCCTACCACCAGTGAAAACGGAATCTGCCAAAGAGGCATACCCGTTTGCGGCGCGTGGCTGAGCACGCGTCGCGTTGTGCGCCACGACATGGTCCACCAGCGACTGAACGACTTGACGATCCGCTGGCTGCGACTGGGGGCATGAAGCGCGACGAACTTGCGGTCGGCGTCCCTGCCGGTCACCAACGCGCGCCAATAGAAGAACCGCCAGCCTCGCGGAGAGTAGTGGTAGACGCGCGCATCAACGTTGACGATCTTGTGGCCCTCGCGCCGAAGCTGGTGCATCAGCAGCGTGCAGGACACCTTGAAGCCGTTATGTGCCGGGAAAGGGTGGCTGACGATCCAATGGCGCCGGAAGGCGACATTGTTGGCATTGATCGCCCGCTTCGAGGCGAATCTTTCGTCTCCACGGGCCATCGGGAAGAACCAGATCAAGGCGAAGGTTCTCGAGAAGAAGTCGTCATAGGACAGATAGGTATGGCCGTTCACGCACACGGTTTGCGGCTGTTGAAACGGCTGCAGCAGATTTGAAAGCCAACCTGGCTGAGGGACCGTGTCCGAATCCAGGAAAACGACGATGTCCCCTTCGGTCAAAAGCACGCCGTTGTTCTTGAGTTCGTAATACCGGCCGTCGGGGCAAGCTGTGATCGTCAGGTCGGCAACCTGCATCAATTCAGGCGCTTCAGCTTCAATGCTCGCTTGCAGCAAGCTGCCGTCCGAATCGGGCCCGCCATGCGACACGACAACTTTTGGCCTTGCAAAACCCGTAGCGGGAACAGCCGCGATTTCGCGCGCCAGTGACTTCAGCCCCAGGCCGATCTCGTTCCAGTCGATGGATTTGGCGTTCTCCATCTCCATGACGATCGAATAGATCGGGTGTTCAGCCATAGATAATCACCACCAGTTTTGCCGGTACAGTCGCTATAGCCCTGCGGGGTATGCCGTCAAACGATTCTCGGTGCCATTCTATTTGCAAGTTTGCGCTTCAATCGCATGATTCTTTCTAGATCTTCAGGAACACGCGCTTTTTTCTGTGCGGGAAGCTCGACGGGTCGGCATATTCAGACAGGAAACGTTTTCTCCATTCGTCATTGGTCGCGTCGCGCTGGATTTCGAGACCTGATCCGAGATTCGTTCCCCAGACAGGCTCGACCCCGGCCAACTGGGCAATTTTCTCGAGGCTTCCTCTCGGGTTTTGCTGGACCTGCTCGTAAGTTAGCGCAAGAAAGGACAGCCCGTTTTTCGCGAACCACCCGTCCCAGGCCAGATTTTCCATCAGAATCTTTTCGAGCGATTCGGCGATAGCCTCGCCGTCATAGCGTGGGGATGCGCGATTGACCTCGCTAGAGCGGAATCTGCGGGTTTGGCGCGCACGCGCCCATGAGATCGCCTGACCCAGCAAATCGCTGCGCGTCAGGCGCACATAGTGAAGGTTGGGAAGACTGGCGGGGAGGTTCACCTTCTTGGCAACTTGAGCGAATTGACTCGCAAAAAGCTTGATCGCGTAGATTCCGGAAGAGGACCGTCCTTCCGTCAGCGCCCTCAGAAGCTGCCCTCTGGCATCGCGCGGATAGCCTGGCTGTTCGAGCAGCCGGCGCCCGCCAAACCACTCCAGTGGATTGCCCAGCCCGGCGGAAGCCATCAGTCCTGCAAGATGATTGCTGCCGGTACGCGGCGAAGTGCACACAAGAATCCCTGTGCTTATCTCCGACAGAATTTCCGACGGGATTTGAACCACGGCCGGCCGGCGTCGAAAGAGATCGAGCGAGATCATCGTTTCAGCAAGAACACCGCCTGCTGGCCGAAGAAGTTCCAGAACCACCAGGGCATCGACAGGCCGATCTTCTGGCCGTTGGCGTCGAGCGCGGTCGCCTTCTCGACCGTCGCGCCGAGCTCTTCGCACAGATTGACGAAGTCGCGAATGGTGCAGAAGTGGATGTTCGGCGTGTCGTACCAGGAATAGGGCAGGTCCTTGGTGACCGGCATCCTGCCCTTCATCAGCAGCGAGAAGCGCACGCGCCAATGGCCGAAATTGGGGAAGGAGACGATCGCGCGGTTGCCGATCCGAAGCAGCTCGTCGAGCACAAGTTTCGGGTTGCGGGTCGCCTGCAGCGTTTGCGACAGGACGACGAAATCAAAACCTTTGTCGGGGTAGAATTCGAGGTCCTTGTCGGCATCGCCCTGGACGACGGAAAGGCCGCGCGCCACGCATTCGTTGACGCCGCGCTGTGACAGCTCCAGGCCGCGGCCATCAACCTGCTTGGTCGCCTGCAGAACCTCCAGAAGCACGCCATCGCCGGAGCCGACATCGAGCACGCGCGAATGCGGCGGGATGAGATCGGTGACGACTTCGAGGTCGACGCGCTGAGCGCGATTAACGCTCATGGGCACACCTCCGGCCTTTGAGCATTTGCAGCCAATGGGAATCTCGGCGTCTCAGAAGTGCGGCCAGGACACAGGGATCGCGCGCCACTCATAGGCTGAGCCCCCTTGCGCGCGCGGCCGAGGCTATGAAGCCGTTGATGGCCGCGAACAATTCCGGTTCGTCGAGCAGGAAAGCGTCATGGCCGCGATCGGTCTCGATCTCGACGAAGGAGACGGACGCGCCGGCGGCGTTCAGCGCATGCACGATCGAGCGGCTTTCCTCGGTCGGGAACAGCCAGTCGCTTGTGAACGACACGAGGCAGAAGCGTGTCTTGGTGCCGGCGAAGGCATCCGCCAGCCGTCCGCCGTGGTCGGCGGCGAGGTCGAAATAGTCCATAGCGCGGGTCAGATAGAGGTAGGAGTTGGCGTCGAAGCGGTCGACGAAGGTCATGCCTTGATGGCGCAGATAGCTTTCGATCTGGAAATCGGCGTCGAAGCCGAAGGTCAGCGCCTCGCGATCCTGCAGGTTGCGGCCGAACTTGCGGTGCAGCGCTGCTTCCGAGAGGTAAGTGATGTGCGCGGCCATGCGCGCCACGGCGAGGCCCTTTTCCGGCCGCCTGCCGAAATCGAGATATTTGCCGCCGTGCCAGTCCGGATCGGCCATGACGGCCTGCCGCCCGACCTCGTGGAAGGCGATGTTCTGCGAGGAATGGCGGGCGCCGGTGGCGATTGGCAACGCGGAGAAGACGCGTTCCGGGTAGCTTGCGGCCCATTGCAGCACCTGCATGCCGCCCATCGAGCCGCCGAGCACGCAGAACAGCTTCTCGATGCCGAAATGATCGACCAGCATCAGCTGCGCCCGCACCATGTCGCGGATGGTGATGATCGGCAGGTCGAGCCCATAGGGCCTGCCTGTCGCCGGATCGGTCGAGGCCGGGCCGGTGGAGCCGAGGCAGCCGCCGATGACGTTGGCGCAAATGACAAAAAAGCGGCTGGTGTCGATGATCCTGCCGGGGCCGATCAGCACCTCCCACCAGCCCGGCTTGCCGGTCACCGGGTTGGTGCTGGCGACATGCTGGTCGCCGGTCAGCGCGTGGCAGACGAGGATGGCGTTGGAGCGGGCGTCGTTGAGGGCGCCGTAGGTCTGGTAAGCGACCTGGAACGGCGACAGCACGGTGCCCGCATCGAGTTTTAGCGGCTTGTCGGGACCGAACTGCAACACCGGGCTCGACGGTTGGTCGGCCTCGTGGTTGGTCCTTGGAGCGCGCTGAGCGGCCATTGCATTCCCCATCCAGTCGCATCGATCTCGCGATACGGCGTCCGGCCGGCAACGGACAACAAAAAACCGGCCTGCCTTCGCAAAGCCGGTTACAGGTTGCAAACGGCCCTTTAGCGAATTGTTTAACGTGGCTGCAAGCCGACCGGCCAAATCACCACGGGAGATCCGGCTGTTGTTCTAGGGCCAGCGCCGCGCTTCGTCAACGGTCTGCCTACGCGCGAGCGCGCCGGCCCCTCGACATTCGGGGCCACCGCCTGTATTTCCGCTGCGGCCTCGAACCAGGGCCTCTCGACGGATTTGTGACATGAAGCAGGATCAGCCACGTCCGACGCCCCGCGCGGGCATCATGGACATCGAGGCCTATGTGCCGGGAAAAAGTACCGCGCCGGCCGGCGTGACGAAGGTCTACAAGCTGTCGTCCAATGAGAATCCGCTCGGGCCCTCGCCGAAGGCGATCGAGGCCGCCCGGGAGGTGGCTGCCAAATTGGACGTTTATCCCGACGGCTCCGCCCGCCGGCTGCGCGAGGCGATCGCCGATGTGCACGGCCTCAATCCGGCAAACATCGTCTGCTCCAATGGCTCCGACGAGATCCTGGGGCTGCTGGCGCAGACCTATCTCGCGCCGGGAGACGAGGCCGTGTTCACCGAACACGCCTTCATGGTTTACAAGATCTATATCCAAGCCGCCGGCGCCAAGCCGGTGGCGGTCAAGGAGACGGACGAGCGCGCCGACATCGACGCAATCCTCGCCGCGGTGACGCCGGCGACGCGGATCGTGTTCCTCGCCAACCCCAACAATCCGACCGGCACTTATGTGCCGTTCCAGGAGGTGCGCCGGCTGCATGCCGGACTGCCCAAGAGCGTGCTCCTAGTGCTCGACGCGGCCTATGCCGAATATGTGCGGCGCAACGACTATGAAGCCGGCATCGAGCTGGCCGGGAGCTCGGAGAACGTGGTCATGACCCGCACCTTCTCCAAGCTCGGCCTCGGCGGCGCACGCATCGGCTGGATGTACGGACCGGCGCATATCGTCGATGCCATTAACCGGGTGCGCGGGCCCTTCAACGTCAATGCAACCGCGATCGAGGCCGGCATCGCGGCCATCCGCGACCGCGCCCATGTCGAGCGCAGCGTGGCGCATAACGAGAAGTGGCTTGCCTGGGTCAGCGAGGAGCTGACCGGGCTCGGGCTGCGCGTGACGCCCAGCGTCGGCAATTTCCTGCTGATCCACTTCCCCGACAACAAAAAGCATTCGGCAGCGGCAGCGGACGACTATCTCAGCGCGCGCGGCTACATCCTGCGGCGCGTCACCGGCTACGGCTTTCCCAACGCGCTGCGCATGAGCATCGGCATCGAGGAGGCCAATCGCGGCGTCGTCGAGGCGCTCAAGACATTTCTGAAAAGCTGAAGCACCATGACAGCACCGATGTTCGGAAGAATAGCGCTGGTCGGCATCGGCCTGATTGGTTCGTCGCTCGCCCGCGTCATCCGCCGGGAAGGCCTGGCGCGCCACATCGCTGTCGCGACGCGCAGCCAATCGACGCTCAAGCGCGCCGAGGAACTGGGTCTCGGCGATTCCTACACGACCGAGGCCGAAGACGCGGTGCGCGACGCGGATCTCGTCATCGTCTCGGTTCCGGTCGGCTCGTCCGGCGAGGTCGCGGCCGAGATCGCGCCGGCGCTGAAGAAAGGCGCGATCCTCACCGATGTCGGCTCAACCAAAGCTTCGGTGATCGCGCAAATGCAGCCGCATGTGCCCGTCGGTGTGCATTTCATCCCCGGGCACCCGCTGGCGGGCACGGAAAAGTCCGGGCCGGATGCCGGCTTCGCCGATCTCTTCGACAACCGCTGGTGCATCTTCACGCCGCTGCCGGGCACGGATCCGGAGGCGCTGGAAAAGCTCTCCGAATTCTGGCGGCGCTGCGGCTCCAACATCGACACGATGGACCCGCAGCATCACGACATGACCTTGGCCATCGTCTCGCATCTGCCGCATATCATCGCCTACAACATCGTCGGCACCGCCGACGACCTGGAATCGGTGACCAAGACGGAAGTCATCAAATACTCCGCTTCCGGTTTTCGCGACTTTACCCGACTGGCCGCTTCCGACCCGACCATGTGGCGGGACGTGTGCCTGCACAACAAGGACGCGATCCTGGAAATGCTGGCGCGCTTCTCGGAGGATCTGGCCTCGTTGCAGCGAGCGATCCGCTGGGGCGACGGCGAAAAGCTGTTCGACCTGTTCACCCGCACGCGCGCCATCCGCCGCTCGATCATTGAGGCCGGCCAGGATATCGATGTGCCGGATTTCGGCCGTCAGGCCGTGGAGCACCCGGGGGCCAAGCCCTAGGCCTTCTGCTCGATCTGTCCCGATGGGGGCCAGTGCGCCGCCATCATGGCCATTGTCTCGGCTCTGTCCGGAGCGCCGAGCCGGCCGCCGAAGCGCAGGCATTTAAGCGCGGCGGCGGCGCTGGCAAAGCGCAGCGCCTGCTCGGACGGCATGGCTTCGGCAAGGCCGACGGCGAAGGCGCCGTGGAAGACGTCGCCGGCGGCGAGCGTGTCGACCGCCTTGACCTTCGGCGCCTCGACATGCCGGACGCGACCGGTTCCCCGATCATGCCACCAGGTTCCGGCAGCGCCGCCCGTCACCGCGACGAAGGCGTCGGTGCGCGAGGCGAGATCGGCGCATGCGCTTTCCGGATCGAGCGCATGGCCGCAGACGATCCGCGCCGCCGGCTCCGAGGCGACGATGTGCGAGGCCAACGGCAAAAGCCGCTCGAGCACGTCGATCGGCGCGATGTCGGCGTCGAGGATCGCCGGACGGCCGGCGTCCCGCGTGGCCGCCAAGGCAAGTGCCGCGGCGCCCGGCCAGCGGACGTCCACCAGCACGGCGTCGAAGGCGGAAAGTTCGGCAAGCGGCAGCGTGTCGGGATCGGCTTGCGCCCTGCTGTCATAGAAGGGCACGATGATGCGCTCGCCATGGGCATCCACCAGGATCGCGGCCAGCGCGGAGCGCGCGCCGGCGACGCGGCGGACCAGGCTGCAATCGACGCCTTCCGCCTCGATCTCGGCAATCAGCCGGTCGCCGACCGCATCGTCTCCCGCGCTCGCCCAAAGCGACACATCGGCGCCGAGGCGATGCGCGGCGCAGGCCGCACTCGTCGCCATGCCGGAGGCGATCTGGACACCGTCGCTGGCGATGAACTTGCCCTGATGCGCGGGCAGCGTCTCGACACGCAGGATCGTGTCGAGGGTGAACGCGCCGACGCTGAGCAGTTTGATCGGTCCGGCCATCGCAGTCTCAATCGACCGGCTTGATCTTGCCGAGCGGGATGAAGCCAAGCGAAGCTTTACCCTTCACGATCTTGAGCGGCATGGACGGTTGGTTGCCGAGCATGGCAATGCCGGCAAAACCCTGCTCGATCTCGCTCTTGTGCTCGGGAATGGCGCTGGCGAGGATCGCCGCTACGGCCTTTGGGTCCTTTAGCTTGATCGACAGATTTGCATCGATCAGGCCGTCGGCGTCGATCGAGATCGGCCCGGACACAGTTACGCGCGCCGTGCCTGATGACACGTCGAGGCTGGCAATCTCGACCGACTGGCCGCGCAGGCTTTTCGGCGGCGCCTTAATCAGCGCGACGCCGTTCTTCACTGTCGCTTCGCCGGCGCCGTCGAGTTCCGGCAGCACGCGTCCGCCGACAGCTTCCGCGTCGATCTTCAGGTCGCCAAAGCTGCCGGTATAGACGAGGTCCTGGCCGTTCGGCTGCAGCTGGCCGGCCGCCTGGCCGGCGCTGAACAGCTGCACGGGATCGGTGTCGTCGGCCGGATCGGTCTGTCCAGACAAGCCTTCCGCCTGAAGCGAAATGCGGCGCGGAAGCGGCCATGACAGCTTGACCGTGGCGTGCAGCTTGTCCCAGTCGAGCCAAAGTGGCGGCATGCCCGGCGCCACAGTCCGCAACGGCCCGCGCAGGTTCGCCACGGGCGACAGAGGCTGGGTGATGCGAGCGACGACGTTCATATCGCCGGTCGAGGCCGCTACATTCCTGGCATCGTCCTGATAGGCCAGGCTGTCGCAGGCGACCGTGAAGTCCAGTGGATAACCGCTGACCGTGAGATTGGCGCAGTCGGCCTTGATGCCCTTGCCTCCAAGCTCGGCCACGGCCCGCTCGGCCTCGGTCTTGACCTTGCCGGCGAGATAGAACCATCCGCCGCTGTAGAGCGCGAACAGCACCAAGATGAACGCCGCAAGCCAGAACAGCCGGCGGCGAGGTTTGCGCGATCGCTCGTCACTTGACGTCATGCTGCGGCTCTCGTTAACCCCTCATGCGGCGAGCGGGTGGTTGTTCTTACGCACGACAAGCGGGGACAGAAGAAGCACCTTACCGGTGTGGTGTCGTCACTCGAATGCAATCAGGCTTGGCGATATGGGCGATTTTTGGGTTTTTGGCTACGGGTCGCTGATCTGGCGGCCCGGTTTCGCACATGTCGAGACGCGGCGCGCCCGTCTTTACGGCTTCCGCCGGTCGCTCTGCGTCTATTCCTTCGTCCATCGCGGTACGCGTGAGCGGCCGGGCCTGGTGCTCGGCCTCGACCGCGGCGGCTCCTGCGTCGGGCTCGCCTTCCGCGTGCCCGGCGATTTGCGTGACGAAGTGCTTTCCTATCTGCGCGAGCGCGAGCTGGTGACCAGCGTCTATCTCGAACGCACTCTCGATGTCCGGCTGGATGGGGCGGGACAAGGCGGAACGGTCGAAGCGGTCGCCTACATCGTCGACCGCGCGCATGAGCAATATGCCGGCGGGCTCGACGCCGGCCATGCGGCAAAAGTCGTGCGCGGCGCCGTGGGCCAATCGGGCAGGAACGAAGACTATGTCCTGAGCACAGTGGAGCGTCTGAGGGCGCTCGGCATCCGCGACCACTGGCTGGAAGAGGTGGGGCGGCAGGTCGCGTCTTCGTGAAGATCTGGCCCGATCAAAAAGCAAAACCATGCCTTTGACCTCGGCAAGGCACGACCTAGCTTAGCCGCAATCCATCCTCTGGGCACCCAGGCCCTTCCCAGCATCACGGAGATCAGTCTTGCAGAAACGCCGTCTCGGTCGCACCGACCTTTCCATCGCGCCGCTGGTCCTTGGAGGCAACGTCTTCGGCTGGACCGCCGACGAGAAGACCTCGTTCGACCTGCTCGACCGCTTTGCCGAGGCCGGCTTCAACGCAGTCGACACGGCGGACGCCTATTCGCGCTGGGCGCCGGGCAACAAAGGCGGCGAATCCGAAACCATCATCGGTAACTGGATGAAGAGCCGCGGCAACCGGGACAGCATCGTCGTCATCACCAAGGGCGGCTCCGACATGGGACAGGGCAGGCGGGACCTCTCCGCAGCCTATATCGAAAAGGCGGTCGACCAATCGCTCAAGCGGCTGCAGACCGACGTCATCGACCTCTATCTGTCGCACTGGCCGGACCCGGCCACGCCTTACGAGGAAACGCTCGGCGCCTATCAGCGCCTGCTCGAGAAGGGCAAGATCCGCTATCCGGGCTGCTCCAATCTCGATGCGGGGCAATTGCGCGCGGCCCTGGATGTCGCCAGCCTGCGGGGCCTGCCGCGTTACGAGGTTCTGCAGCCCGAATACAATCTGTACGATCGCTCTTCGCTGGACGGCCCGCTGCTCGACCTGTGCAAGGCGGAAGGCCTCGGCGTCATCACCTATTTCGGCCTGGCCAAGGGGTTCCTCAGCGGCAAATACCGCAGCAAGGCCGACCTTGGCCGGAGCGAGCGTGGCGAAGACGTGGCCGAGTATCTCAACGAACGCGGCATGCGCATTCTCTCCGCGCTCGATGCCGCGGCCGGGCGCCATTCAGCCAAGCAGGCCGAAGTGGCGCTCGCCTGGGTCATGGCGCGGCCGGGCATCACCGCGCCGATTGCCAGCGCCACGACGCCCGCACAGATGGAAAGCCTGATCCGCGCCGCATCGCTCAAGCTTTCCGCCGACGACATCGCAGCGCTCGATCGCGCCAGCGCTTAAGGCGTGTCGATATTCAGGCGGATGCCGGCCTGACCTGGATCCAACATGCGTTAGTGCAGCAGGTCCCCCGCACGATCGTCCAAGACCTTGCAGATAGCCTCGCGATAATTCCTACCCGATCGCGGCAGGAATTGAGGTTCGGCATGGTCGGAGACGTTTTGTCCGAAGCGCAGCCCTGGCAGCAGGTGCTGGCGCTGGTCATGGCGGCGACCGTTGTCATGGGTAGCCCAGGTCCGGCGACGATCAGCGTCACCGCCGTCGGCGCCGCTTTCGGGCTGCGGCCTTCGCTGGGTTATACGTCCGGCATCGTGCTTGGAACGACGGCCGTGCTCCTGGTTGTGGCCGCCGGGATATTCGGCATGCTCGCCTCGGTGCCGGGGCTGGCACCGTTGCTGACGGTCGCTTCGGCCCTCTATATCCTCTACCTTGCCTTCAGGATTGCGACAGCGCCGCCGCTTGCCCAAGGCGGCAATGCGGCGGCGCGTCCCACCTTCTCCGGCGGCTTCATGCTCGCCGTCGCCAACCCGAAAGCCTATGTGGCGATCGGCGCGGTCTTCGCGGGAGCTTCATCGACGGTCGACGGGCTCGGGATTTCGGCCAAACTTTTGGTGCTCGCAGCAATGATCGTTGCCATTCATGTGCTCTGGCTTCTCGCTGGGACGATTTTCGCGAGGCTGCTGCGCGATCCATTGGCGTCGCGGATCATCAATCTTGTCTTCGCGGCGACGCTGGTGCTGACGACTGCACTGGCGGGGCTGCCGTAAGGGGAGCTCAGGCCTTCGCCGCAGCACCGAGCTCCGCCAGCCGCTTCACCGCCGTCGGCGGCATCGGCGGCGGATTCGGCGCGCGCGAGGCCTCGACCAGCAGCTCGTCGCAGGCGGTCTCGGTCTCGCCGATCAGCCGCTGCATGAACTCCTCCTTGTCGAGCCCCGGAGGAATCGGCGGCAGGAAACGGGCCTTTATGGTGCCCGGATAACGCATGAACTTGCGGCGCGGCCAGTAGAGGCCGGCGACATGGGCGACCGGCACCACGGGAACGCCCAGCTGGGTATAGAGCTCGACGATGCCGTATTTGTAGGACGGCTCGGCGCCCGGTGGGCGACGAGTGCCTTCCGGGTAGATGATAAGCTGACGCGGGTTGCGCGCCATCTCCTGCCTTGTCGCGGCAACGACCGCTTTCAGCGCCTTGGAGCGGCTGCCGCGGTCGACCGGGATCATGCGCATCTTCATGATGTACCAGCCGAAGAAGGGGATCCAGGTCAGTTCCCGCTTCAGGATATACAAGGCGTCGTCGAGATAAGGAAAAAAGGCGATCGCGTCCCAGAACGACTGATGCTTCGGCGCCAGGATGAAGGACCCCTCAGGCAGGTTCTCGGCGCCCGTGATTTCGCTCCTGGTGCCGGCGATCTTGTCGTAAAGCCACATCGAGGTGCGCGACCAGAATTTCGGCACGAACCAGGCGCGGTGGCGGGGCGACAGGAAATAGAAGGGCGTCCAGAAGATCATCTGAACGACCAGGCTGAGATAGAAGGCTAGGTTGAACGCCAGCGAGCGGATAATGAGCATGCGGGAAAGGGCCCGGTGTGGAAGTGAGCGTTGGTTACACCAAGCGCGGGCAAAAAGGAAACGGCGCGACGGTGGGGCGCATCACAGCGAGCGCGCCAGCCGCTCCTTCAGGCGGGGCGCCGCGAAATCGAGGAAGGCGCGCAGCTTCACCGGCAGCAGGCCCTGACCGGCATGCAGGAGATTGACCGGCCATGGCGGCGGCTCGAACGGCTCGAGCACGACATGAAGCGCGCCGGCGCGCACCGCGGCGTCCGCCTGATAGGAGAGCACCCTCGTCAGGCCGAGGCCGGCGATCGCCGCATCGATTGCTGCCTCGGCGGTGTTGAGCTGCAGCCGCGAGCGGACCGGAACCACGGTTTCGCTCTTGCCGGTGCCGAAGCTCCACGTCGCGGGAGAGGCAAGCCCTTCGAAGGTGATGCAGTTGTGGCCTGAAAGGTCGCGCGGTTCGAACGGCGTGCCATGCTTCGCAAGATATGCCGGGCTGGCGCAGACGATGCGGCGGATCTGGCCGACGGGCGCTGCGACCATGGCGGAATCCGGCAGCTCGCCGATGCGCACGGCAAGATCGATATGCTCCTCGATCAGTTGCGTGATCCGATCGGACAGCGTCAGGCGGATGTCGACGTCGGGATAGGCGGCCAGAAAATCTGTGACGACCGGCAGCACATGCAGGCGGCCGAAGACGACCGGCGCAGTGATCACCAGCTCGCCGGTCGGGCTCAAATATTCGCCAGCGGCGGCTCGTTCGGCTTCGCCCACCTCATCGAGGATACGGCGGCAGGCGGCGAGATAGGAACGACCAGCGTCCGTCAAGGTGAGGCGCCGCGTCGACCGGTTGAGCAGACGCGTCTTGAGGTGCCTCTCCAGTTCGGAGAGCTTGCGGCTGACGGTGGCGAGCGGTACGCCGGCGTGTCGCGCGACGGCGGAAAGGCTGCCGGCCTCCACCGTGGCTACGAACAAGGACATGGCGTCGAGGCGGTCCATTTATTCTTCCGAAATGTGGAAGGATGGATTGCAACTATGCCTTCTACCTCCGGATTTCGGAAGGGGCTACATGTCGTTCCACTTTGGCAGAGGACAGCCGCCATGGACGCCTTCACCAGCGACGTCGCCTTTACCCCTACGGTCAAGGCCATCCAGTCCCGCAAGGGCTCGCGCGCATCTTATGCGCGGGTCGAGGAGCGCGGCGGCTGGCGGGCGACGATCAGGCCCGACCTCGCCGCCTTCGTCGAGGCGCAGACCAGTGTGTTCCTGGCGACAGCCAATGGCGGAGGTCAACCCTATGTTCAGCATCGCGGCGGGCCAGCCGGCTTCCTGAAGGTGCTGGACGAGCAAACGATCGGCTTTGCCGATTTCTCGGGGAACCGGCAGTTCATCACCCAGGGCAATCTTGCGGACAATGCCCAGGCCTTCCTGTTCCTGATCGACTACATGCTTCGGCAGCGCATCAAGATCTGGGGCACAGCGCGCGTCGTCGAGGACGATGCGGAGCTGACGGCGAGGCTGATGCCGGCCAACTACAAGGCGCGGCCGGAGCAGGCGATCCTGTTCAGCGTCACGGCCTGGGATGCAAATTGCCCGCAGCATATTCCGCAGCGCTTCGAGGCGGCGGATGTGGCCGCCGCGCTTGCCGAGCGGGATAGACGCATTGCCGGTCTGGAGCAGGAGATCGCACGCCTGCGCAACAGCGCGTCTGGCGAAGCTTAGTTCTTGCTCACCGTAGAGGCTTCGGCGAGCGTGACGCCCTCGGTGGTCGGCCGAAGCGGGACGATGCCGCGCGCCAGCGCCAACACATATTTGCTGTATTCGGTGAGCAGCACGCGCAGTGCTTCCGGCTTGGTCAGCCAGCTGCCATTGCCGAGCTTGTTGTTGACCACCGGATAGGGCTCAAGCCGCGCGCCATGCAGCAGCCGGCCCATCTCGAGCAGGCTGCGCGGCATGTGGTAGTTGTTGGTGACGACGATGATGCTGCCATAGGCGTGGCTTTCCACCCATTTGGCGCTCTCCTCGGCATTGCCGATCGTGTCGAGCGCGGCGCGGTCGATGTCGACGCAGCAGGAGAACAGCTGCTTGTCGCCGCCCATCGCCGCTTGCAATTGGCGGCGGCTCGCCGTGGGGTGAACACCGCTGATCAAGAGCCGCTCGCCCTTGCCTGATGCCAGCAGATCCATGGCGGCGTCGAGCCTCGACTGACCACCGGTGAGCACGATGATTGCGTCGGCCCTGGCCGGATTGACCGGCGTCGTCATGTTGCTGACCTTGTCGGCAAACCAGCCGAAGCCGCCGGCGAAAAGCGCCAGCAGGGCGAGCACGAAGAAACCGCAGAGACGAAGCGCAAATCTGAGACGACCGGTTCTTGCAGACGCAGCACCGCGCGTAAGCGCCGCTGGCATCCGTCCAGCCGTTCCGATCGAGTCCCGCGCGTCCATCATCCCCAGGTTAATCCTGAAAACATCCAATGGTTAACTCTGAAACGTCGCCTTTCATAGATAGCACGGCGCACATTGCGTTACGGCAGTTTCCCTTGCGTGATCATGCACTTGTGGAGTCCGGATCGCATTGGAAACCCAACTTGCCACCTCTTGCATTCGCGCCACCCTTGGCTACGCGTCATGATCAGACCGCCTCCGGCTGCCGGATATCGATCTCGCTGAGATAGGCGACGACCGTGGCATGCGAGGTCGCAGCGGTCAGCGCGCCGATCACCAGCACCATCAGGGCGACGCCGAGATAGCCGGTGGAGCCGATCGCGAAATTGCCGAACAGCGCGGTCGCCTGGTCGGCCTCAGGCGTCGCCATGTTGCGCGACGACCACCAGGAAAAGACGATGAAGACCATGATAGCGGCGGCACCTCCGGCGGCGGCGCCTTTCATGCCGGTGACCAGGAAATGCCAACGGAATTCGCGCGCGATGAAGCGGGCCTCGGCGCCGACAAAATGCAGGACCTCGATGATGTGGCCGTTGCCGGCCATGGCGCCGCGCGTGGCGAACACCACCGTCAGCACCGTCGCCGATAATATCAGCGCCAAAACGGCAAAGCCGATCGTCACTGTCGTATGCGCCATGGCGACCAGCCGGTCGACCCAGGTGCGATGGTCGTCGAGCGCGGCGCTCGGCAGCTTGGGCGTGATCGCGGCGCGCATGGCCGCGAAGTCGGGCGGATTGGCCTCGTCGATGGTGACGACGATGAGGCGCGGCACCGGCAGTTCATCGATGTTGAGGCCGGTGCCCAGCCACGGCTCCAAAAGGCGCGCCGTCGCATCGCGGTCGACGATCCTCGTACCCTTCACACCCCGGAACTCGCTGGCGATTTCAGAGGCCTGCGCGAGGGCTGCTTCCATGTCGAGGCCCTCGACGGGCTTGATCTGGATCGTCGCCTCGCGCGAGATCTGGTTCTCCCACACCGAGGCGGTGTCGCGCACCAGCGTCACGGCGCCGAAGGTTAGGCAGGACAGGAAGGTCATGATGGCGATGACCAGCACCAGGGCCCGGCCGGCGATGTTGTGCGCCGGCACGATCGGCGCCATCTTGCGCTGTACACGGCGAACGACAGCCGGCGTCTCGACGGCTTCCTCGTGCAGGTGATCGGCCGGAAGTTCAGTCATAGACGTCCAGCCTTCCGCCGGCCAGAATCATGCGCCGGGCATCGACCTGCTCCATCAGGCCGAGGTCGTGGGTTGCGATCACCACGGCGGTGCCGAGCCGGTTGAGCTCGATGAAGAGCCTCAGCAGCCGGCGCGCGAGCGGCGGATCGACGTTGCCGGTCGGCTCGTCGGCAAGCAGGATCTCCGGCTGCTCGATCAGCGCGCGCGCGATCGCAGCACGCTGCTTCTCGCCGCCCGACAGCACCGGCGGCAGCACATGCATGCGCTCCCCGAGGCCAACCCATTTCAGGAGTTCGGTGACGTCGGTGCGATAGCTCGCCTCCTCGCGCCCGCGCACGCGCAACGGCAGCGCCACGTTCTCGTAAGTGGTCATGTGGTCAAGCAGGCGGAAATCCTGGAACACCACGCCGATGCGGCGCCTGAGCAGCGGCAACTCGCCGCGCGAGATGCGCGAACGATCCTTGCCGAAAATGGTGATCAGGCCGCGCGTCGGCTTCAGCGACATGAAAAGCAGGCGCAGCAAGGTGGTCTTGCCGGCGCCCGAGGGGCCGCTCAGGAACTGAAAGGAGCGCTCCGGAATGTGCAGGGAAATGTCGCGGAGAATCTCCGGACCCATGCCATAGCGGAGGCCGACATTTTCGAAGCGGATCACGTTCGGCGACCTGAAACCTTAGGCGGCATCCCGCCAGCCTGTTCTCTGCCAAGACCATCGGCCGGCATGGTTAATCGTTGGTTAATTTCTGCGCGCTTTCGACGTTTCACAGCAGTTCCGGTGGGGAAGCGTTAACCATTTGCGTTTACCCAAAAGCAACGAAGATTGCACTGGGGCCGTAATGGCTGAGGATAGAACCGCGCGCTCTGTTTCCGGCGAAATCATGACCGGCACGGCGACAAAGGCCGCGCCGGAGCGCGTCATTCTCGACACCGATGTCGTCGATGCCGACTATGTGGTGCTGCCGCGATTCGCCGCCCGTTCGGAACCGCTTGCGGCGCCGTTGCCGCCGCAAGCGCCCTCGACGCCATCCATCGCGGGCATGGGCATGCTGCGCAAACCGGCGGCTGCGCCGGCGCGGCCGGCCTCTCGGGGCGGTCCGATCTTCTGGGCCGCCGGAGTGGGCGCCGCCCTCGTGGCTTTCTGGGTGTCGGGCGGACATGCCCTGGTGCGTCACAGCCCCTTCTGGGCGGCTGCGCAGCCGGCAAGCGCGCTCAGCATTTCCGGTGTGACGTCGCGAATCGATGCCTCGGGGCTGAAGCCCATCCTGTTCATCGACGGCGAGGCCGCCAATGACGGCGTAAGGGCGGAGTCGCTGCCGCCGCTCGAGATCCGCGTCACCGACAATGCCAGCAATGTCATCCGCTACAGGTTGGGGACATCCAACCGCTCGCTGGCGCCCGGCGAAAGATTCGGCTTTTCCAGCCGGCTCGATGTCCCTAGAAACGGCGTGAAGGCCGTATCGGTCACCTTCGCCGGGTAGGTGCATCGATATTCAGGTGATGCCGGCCTGCAATTAGTGGTTTCCTGCGCTTAGGTGCTCACGTGCTTGAGTACGCTCTGCACCGGTTCTCGGAACCCGCTATTTTGGGTTCGGCCTGACCTGAATATTGATGAACCTAGCCCTTCCGGCGTTGCAGGCGATTCTGAAGGAAAAAGCTATGCCAGTTGTACGCGGCAAGGACATCGAGGTCCTGTTTTCGGCGTCGGCGATCGCCCGGCGCAATCTCGAGCTCGCCAAGGAAATCGCCGGGCGCGACTATCACGACCTGCTTGTGATATCGATCCTGAAAGGCTCGTTCGTCTTTGCCGCCGATCTTATCCGCGCCATGCACGACGTCGGCCTGTCGCCCGAGGTCGAATTCATCTTCATCTCCAGCTACGGCGCCGGCACCACAAGCGGCGAGGTCAAGGTGCTGCGCGACATCGACAACGAGGTCGCCGGCCGCGACGTTCTTTTGATCGACGACATCCTCGAATCCGGCAAGACGCTTTCCTTCACCCGCGACCTGATGCTGTCGCGCGGCGCCAGGAGCTGCGCCATCGCGGTGCTGCTCGACAAGCGCATGCGCCGCCAGACCACGCTCAACGCCGATTATGTCGGCTTCGACTGCCCCGATTATTTCGTCGTCGGCTACGGCATGGACGTCGCGCATGCTTTCCGGGAATTGCCGTTTGTCGGGGTCGTGAAAGGCGACAAGTAAGGTCGCGCCGAAAGAGGCCGCATAGACGTTTCAAATTTTCAGAAAACGTCAACGTTTCGGCGGCATCTATCTCGGCATGGCAAAGCTTTTGATCGTCGAGGACGATGAATCCGTCCGCACCCTCGCTGCCCGCGCGCTGGAGCGTGATGGGCACAGTGTCACCATCGCCGCCGATGGCGCGAAGGGGCTCACCCTGATCCGCCAGCAGCGCGGCAGCTACGATCTCGTGGTATCCGATATCCGCATGCCGGAGATGGACGGCATCGAGATGGCGACCGCGGCGGCAAAACAGTTTCCGGCCATGAAGATCATGCTGATGACCGGCTATGCCGACCAGCGCGAGCGCGCCGAGGAATTGAACGGCATCATCCTCGACGTCGTGCAGAAGCCGTTCACGCTTGCCGAAATACGCGCCCGCGTCGGACGGGCATTAAGCTGCTTCGCTTGATCGTTTAGACGGCATCGCCGGTCGCTGCGATTGCAGGTGCTGCGCCGCGTCGGCGCTCACCGTTCAGTGCAACCAGACCGGCGCCGATGATCAGCGCCGCGCCCAGCACCGTCGTTGACCGCGGGACCTCGGCGAAGAACAGGAAGCCCCACAGCGGCGACCAGAGGATGCCCGTGTATTCGAAGGTTGCGACCCGGTTGGCGGGCGCCATCCGGTAGGCCTGCGACAGCAAGATCATGCCGGCGGAGGCAACGAAGCCGCAGGCCGCCATCTTCAGGAAGTCCGGCAGCGCCGGCCAGACCCAGGGCCGCACCAGGAAGTCGAGGCTCGGGTGGCCCGCATGGGTGATGCCGGCAAGATGAAACACCGCGGCGACCGCCACAGCGCCGGTGAGATAGGCGCCGTTCTGGTAGAAGGCCATCACCGTCGAGGATTCGGTCTCGCCGATCCGGCGCGCCATCAGCTGCGAGAACCCGTAGAGGAATGCCGAGCCGAGCGACAGCAGTGCCGCCCAGTCGAACAATCCGGCGCCCGGACGCAACATCACGACCACGCCCACGAGGCCGATCAGCACCGTCGTCAGCGTCCGCCCGGAGACGTGCTCGCCGAGATAAGGCCCGGCCAGCAACATGATAAAGAGCGGCGCCATGAAATAGAGCGCTATCGCGTCGGCCAGCGAGAGGGCGGCAATCGCCAGATAGTAGACGGTGTAGGAGCTGAATTGGATGAAGCCGCGCAGCGTCAGCATGCCCGCTCGTTTCGACAGCAAGGCTGTCAGGCCGACATCGGCCTGGACGATAACGACCAGGATCGGCAGCGCCACCAGGGCGCGGATCGCCATCACTTCCGTCACCGGATAGCTGCCCGATACCGCCTTCACCAGCGGGTCCTGCAACGAAAAGACGAGAACGCCGAGGCAGAGGCTCAAAATGCCAAGCACCATCCGGTTCTGCATGTTCGTTCCAGTGAAAAAGAGCCCGCCACCGTTTCGGGCAGCGGGCACGAGTGAGGACTCTTCGAATTGGTCCGCGGCCGAATCTCACGGCCGCATATCCAATGGGTAGAGCAACTATCCTGCGGCGTTTGACATGTTGCAAACGAATTGGAATGATACCAGCAATCAAAATTTCTTATGGCGACATCGATGAAGCCCACCCTCGACAGCGACCTCCTGCGCACCTTCGTGGCGGTCGCCGAGACCGGCAATTTCACCAAGGCGGCGGAAAAGGCCGGACGCACCCAGTCGGCGGTGTCCATGCAGATGAAGAAGCTGGAGGACATGGTGGGCGACAGCCTGTTCGAGCGCGGCTCTCGCGGAGTGGCGCTGACACGCCGCGGCGGCGAGCTCATCGCCAACGCCCGCCGCATCGTCTCGCTGCTCGACGAGACGGCGGCATCGCTGGTGGCGCCGCCGCTCGGCGGGCTGGTGCGCATCGGCATTCCTGCCGAATACGGGCGGTCAATCTTGTCGCGGGCACTTGGAGAATTCGCCAAACGCCACCCGCGCGTGGAGGTCACGGTACGTTACGCGCATTCCGACTCGCAGGTGAGGGCGCTTGCGGCCGGCGAACTCGACCTTGCGGTGGTGTTCGAGTGGGAAGGTTTTTCCGGCGGCGATGTGCTGATGCACGATCCCACGGTATGGGTGACGTCAACGCTGCATCACATGCATGAGGAACGGCCGGTGCCGATCGCGCTTTACAGCCGCAATGGCTGGTGCCGGGACTTCGCGATCAAGTCGCTGCAGCAGCGCGGCCTCGACTACCGCGTCGCCTACACCAGCGACACCAATGGCGGCCTGACGCTGGCGGTCACTTCTGGCCTGGCGATCGCACCGATCTCGCGCAGCAACATCCCGCCCGATTGCCGCGAACTGACCGCCGCCGACGGCTTCGGCGACATCGATTCCTCGAATGTGGTGCTTCACCGCAACCCGCTGGCGACGGGCGAAGCGATCGACGGGATGGAAAACGCGATCCGCGAGGCTTTCATGCTGACCAGGCAGGCACAGGCAACAGTCAGTCTTTGACTTACGAAACGGTCCGCTCAATCCGGCGGTCCGCTCTCCATCTGCTTGAGCCAGCGCATGGCATCCTCAAGGCGATCGTCGCCCCAGAACAGCTCGCCGTCGACGACGAAGCTCGGCGACCCGAAGATGCCGAGCGCCTTGGCCTGCTCCGTCGCGGCCGCGAGCTCGGCCTTGGCGTCATCGCTGTCGGCCCGCCGAAGAACCGGCTCCGCTTTCTGTCCGGCCTTCTCGATGCTCGCCGAAATGTTTGGCTCGCTACCCGCCGGCTCACCCATTTCGAACCAGCGCCGGTAGCTTTCCCGGGCATAGGCTTCGCACCAGCCCTCGCGCGCCGCGATGAGAGCCACGCGATTGGCGCGTTCGAGCTCGGCCAGCGGGTAGGGGGCCGGCAGTTTCGGCACCATCCTGTACATCGCCGCTCGGCGCTCGATGTCGCGCCACATATAAGCGGCCTTCGCCGGCTTCTTGGCAAAGGGAATGTTGTCCATCTCGATCATGATGGCGCGCACATTGAAGGGTCGCCAGCGGAACTCGATGCCGGTCTCAGCCGCAACCTCGGCGAGACGCATCACCGAAAGATAGGTGTAGGTGCTGCCGATGGAGAACCAGAAGTCGATCATCGCCATTCTCCCTTGACGATGACGATACCGGCAGGCAGCGAGCCCTGCAATGCGTGTGCCGAGAGCGACCTGCGGCTGCCCGCTGGCTCACTCTCCTTCGAAAAAGGTCAGGCGATTCCCGAATGGATCGATCACCGTGACCTCCTTCGTCTGCCAAGGCGTCGTCTCAAGGCCCGGCCTGTTGAAGCGGTAGTTCTTGGCCTTGAACTCGCGATGCAGCTCAGCGATGCCGTCCGTTTCGATGCGGACATGGGCACCGGGCGAGCCGTCGCCATGATGCTCGCTCAGATGCAGCTCGCAGCCGTCGCGGGCGATGCCCATATAGAGCGGCGCGTCGTCGTCGAAGCGATGCTCGAAGCGGACCTCGAAACCGAGGAAGTCGAGATAGAACTCTCGCGCCTTGACGATATCGAACATGCGCAGAATCGGGGTGACGGTTCCAAGCTTCGGCATGTCGGCGGTGACCGGTGTGGGCGCTATTTCAGTTCGAGCAGGCGTTCGAGGTAGCTGCGCTCGATGTCCGGGCTGAGCGCGTTGCCGAGGCGCTTGCGGATCGCTTCGAGGATCTGGCGGGCGCGCTGCACGTCGATCTCGTCGGGCACCTTGACGGAGTTGCCGTCGTCGGGGCCCTTCGTGGCGCGCGGCCGGCCAAGCGGGTCGCGGTCAGCGTCCTGCTGACGTCCGCCCTGTTCGCTGCCGCCCTGGTCGCCCTGCATGGCCTGCATCTGCTTCATCATCTCCTTGGCGCCGCGGCGCAGCGCCTCCAGCGCACGGCCCTGGTGGCCGACCGCCTCGTCGCCCTCGCCTTCGCCCAGCGCCTGCTCGGCATCGCCCATGGATTTGCCGGCCTCGCCGAAGCCCTCATTGGGCTGCATGCCCATGCCTTCGAGGCCCTTCTTCAGCTTGTCGAGCTCGCTCTGCAGCTGGCCCTGACCTTCCTGCAGCTGCTTCAGCGCATCCGCGAATTCCTGCGGCGTCATTTGCTTCGGCCGGCCGAGCGGGTCGCGGTCATCACCGGGCTTCTGCCCGTCCTGCGACTGCTCGCCATCCTCGCCCAGCTGCTCGTCGCGATTTGCACCGCGCTGGCGATCGCCGCGCTGCATCTGATCGAGGCGGAAGGTATCGTTCATCATCTCCTGCTGGCGCCGCATGATCTCGCCCAGCTTGTCCATCTGCTGGCGCATCTCGCTGTCCTGCTCGCCGGCCTGCTGCTGGCGGCCGGCCTGCAGGTTGTTCATCATGTCCTGCAGTTCCGACAACAACTGCTGGGCCCGGTCTCGGTCGCCGGATTTGGCGAGATTCTCGATCTCGTCCATCATCCGGTTGATGTCGCTCTGGCGCAGTTCCCGACCGTTCTGCTGCATCTGCGGCGCGTTCGGGTTCTGCTGGGCGCGCTGGGCGAATTCCTGCAGGAACTGGTTCATCGCCTCGCGAAGTTCCTTCATCGCCTTTTCGAGCTCTTCGTCGCTGGCGCCGTTTTTGATGGCGTCCTGTAGCGCCTGCTGCGCCTGGCGCAGCCGACGCTCGGCGGCCGACAGATTGCCTTCCTCGATGCCGAGCGCGATCTCCCACAGATAAGCCACCTCGTTGCGCAGCTGGTCGTCGTTCTCGGCAAGCTTCAGCCGGCTCCTGGCGCTCATGATCGCGAGGTAATGCGACATGTTGTCGAAAGTATCCTCCGGGCGCAGGGCGATCGCGTCCATCAGGTCGAGCACGCGCGGCTTGGCGTTGGCGTCGAGCGCCAGCAGGCGGCGCTGCTCGATCACCGCGCGGGCCAGGGGATTGGAGAAGGGCCGCTCCGGCATTACCAGCGTCTTGGTCTCACTGGTGGCGGTATGGCCGGCATCGTCGGTGGCGGTGAGCGTCAGCTTGATGGTGCTGCCGGCCCAGACATGCTCGGTCAGATCCTTGGTCGTCTTAGCGGCGTTCGCCTTGCCGCCGCGGCGCGGCAGCGTCAGCGGCATGTCGGGCGGGCCATAGAGCGGATGCGCATTGGCCGGCGGCGGCTCAGACAGCTCCAAGACGGCCTTGGCGGAGGCCGCGCCGTAGTCGTCGTCGATCTGGTAGTTGAGCTCGATGGCGCCATTGACGGCACGCTTGGGCTCGCCGACGAAACGGATCGTCGGCGGTTTGTCCGGGATGATGGCGAAGGCCCAGTGGCCGAGATCGTCCTCGCCGGTCTTGAGCCGCAGCGTGCCGTTGTTGTTCAGCTTGCCGGAGAACTGGCGCACTTTGAGCCCGGCTGGGGACCCCGGCTGTGCCGCGGCTGGCGTGGCGCCCTTCGGCGCAACCGGCTCGATGGCGCGATCATTGCCGTTCGCGTCGGCATAGCTCAGCGTTTCTTCGCCGGTTCCGCCAGTGACGCGCAGCGAGACGTCGCTGCCCTCAGGGACGCTGAAGACCTGAGCGGCCTGGTTGACGTCGGCGGTCAAGAACAGCGGCGGCTTGCCGGTATAGGAAGGCGGCGTCACCCAGGCATCGATGCGCGGCGGCACGCTATCTCGCGCGGCGCTGGCGACGAAGCCGTCGCTGATCCTGCCGCCGAAAGGTCCGAACGAGAAGGCAAAAGCGGTGACGAACAGCAGCCCCACCACAGCCCGCAGGCCCCAGCGGTCGTAATCCGGCACGCTTGTGCGCGGCCTGTCGGCGCCCAGGTCGGAGAGCCGCTCGGCCATGCGCTTCTGGTGCTCGCGCCACAGCGCCTGCGAGAAGAGGCTGTCCGCGCCGCTCGGCCGGTCGGTCTGCACCTGCACGGGGCTGTGCAGCAGCTCGTTCGCTGCCTCGATGCGTCGGTCGACCTCGGCGGCGGAAGGAATGCGGAAGAAGCGCAGCGCAAAGAGCGCGGCGAGCGCCGAGATGGAGAAGAGGATCAGGAGGCCGATCCGCGCCAGATCCGGCAGGCGCTGGAACAAGCCCAGCCACGAGACACTGAGGAACAGGCCGGCGACCACCGCCAGCGGCAACAGCAACGGCCAGCCGCGCTCGAAGATCATCGAGGCCCGCGTCGCCCGCCGGGTCAAGGCAAGGCGCCCGGCCAGACCGCGTTCGCCGCTGGAAATGGGTCGTTCCGTCATCGGCCCTTCCTGCCCGGGCAGGATCGCCCGGACCTCATGAGCAGAGGATAACACCAAACACGGCGAAGGCGAGGCGGGTTCCAAAATCTGTGACGGGTTCGCCGTCTTTACGATCAGAAATTCGCGGGATTCGTGTTGGAACCACAGACCAGGACGGCCACGCGCTCGCCGGGAGCCGGCGCGTAGCGGCCGGAAAGCATCGCGGCAAAGGCAGCGGCCCCGCCCGGCTCGGCGATGATTCGCGCCCGGTCCCAGAGCGCTTTCTGCGCCGCCACGATGTCGTCGTCGCTGACCAGGATCGAGCGCTCGACGAAAGCTTTCGCGATCGGGAACATCATTTCGCCGACGCGCTTCGGCGCCAGCGAATCGGCGGCGATGCCCTCGGCCGGTGCATCGACCGGCTTGCCGGCTTCGAAGGCGCGGTGAAGCGTCGGCGCGCCCTCGGGCTCGATGGCGATGATGCGGATGCGGCCAGCGAACCAGGCGGCGATGCCGCCGATCAGGCCGCCGCCGCCGACCGCGACAAGCAGTGTGTCGATCTGCGGCAGATCGGCTTCGATCTCGAGCCCGAGAGTGCCTTGGCCGATTAGCGTCTCTTCCTGGTTGAAGGCGTGGATCTGCAGGGCGCCGGTTCGTTCGGCAAAATCCTCGCTGGCAGCCAGCGCCTCGGCATAGCGCGCACCGCCGACCACCAGCTCGGCGCCATAGCTGCGGATGCGCTCGAGCTTTGCCGGCGGGCTGACCTCGGGCACGAAGATGGTGGCCCTGTGCCCGAGCTTCATGGCGGCATAGGCGACGGCGGCGCCATGATTGCCGCCGGAGGCGGCGACCACACCCGCTGCGGGCACCTGCCGCTCGAGCAGGTTGGTGAATGCGCCGCGCGCCTTGAACGAGCCGGAATGCTGCAGACATTCGAGCTTCAGATCGACCGGAAAGGCCGGCCGGCCGAAGTCAGCCATGTCGACGCGCATTACCGGCGTGTGGCGGACGAACGGGCGGATGCGCGGTTCCACCGCGGCGATGCGATCGCGCGTGATAGCTCCAGTCTCCAGCATGGCTTGCTCCTTTGAGCGCGGGACCCTCGTGCTTCTATTTCAGCCACTCCGGCAATGAATCCAGCCCGATCAGCTCCTCATGGGTCTGGCGCGGCCGCACGACGTGAAAACGGTCGCCGTCGACCAGCACTTCCGGCACCAGGAGCCGGGTGTTGTAGGTGCCGGCCTGCACGGCGCCGTAAGCTCCAGCGGTGGCGACGGCGATGAGGTCGCCAGGATTCAGCCTGGGGAGGTCGCGGTCGAGGCCGAGGAAATCGCCTGTCTCGCAGACCGGCCCGACGATATCGACCGTCATGCGCGGCGTGGCGGCCGGCGGCTGCACCACCGGCTTGATATCATGGAAGGCGTCGTAAAGCGTCGGCCGGATCAGGTCGTTCATGGCGGCGTCGACGACGAGGAAGTTCTTGGCGTCGCCTTCCTTCACATAGATCACTTCCGAGACCAGGATGCCGGCATTGCCGACGATCAGCCGGCCAGGCTCGAACATCACCTTCAGGCCGAGCCGGGTGACATGCTTCCTGACGATCTCGGCATAGGCGTCGGGCAAGGGCGGCGGACTGTTGTCGACGCGGTAAGGAATGCCGAGGCCGCCGCCGAGATCGACATGCTCGATGGCGTGTCCGTCAGCGCGCAGCACGCCGACCAGTTCCACCAGCAGCGCGAAAGCGTCGTCGAAAGGCTGCAGCTCGGTGATCTGGCTGCCGATATGGGTGTCGATGCCGGTGACCTTGATGCCCGGCAGCTCCGCCGCGCGGGCATAGACCTGGCGCGCCCGCTGCCACGGGATGCCGAACTTGTTCTCGGCCTTGCCGGTGGAGATCTTCTTGTGGGTCCTGGCGTCGACGTCCGGGTTGATGCGCAGCGAGACGGGTGCCACCTTGCCGAGCGCTGTGGCGCGCGCCGACAGCAGTTCGAGTTCGGGTTCGGACTCGACGTTGAAGCAGAGGATGCCGGCATTGAGGGCGAAGTCCATTTCCCGCGCGGTCTTGCCGACGCCGGAAAACAGGATCTTGCTCGCGGGGATGCCGGCGGCCAAGGCGCGCCGCAGTTCACCTTCCGACACCACGTCGGCGCCGGCGCCTTGTCTTGCCAAGGTCTTCAGCACGGCCTGGTTGGAATTCGCCTTCATGGCGTAGCAGACCAGCGCGTCGAGACCGGCAAAAGCTTCCTTGAAGACCCGGAAATGCCTGGTCAGGGTCGCGGTCGAATAGCAGTAAAACGGCGTGCCGACGCTGGCGGCGATGCCGGGGATTGCCACATCCTCGGCGTAGAGAACGCCGTCGCGGTAGTCGAAATGGTTCACGGGGAGAGGTCCGAAAATTGGAGCGCGATGAGATCGGATGATCTCCTCGGCTCTAGAGCAAGGGGTCGAGAATGAACTTCTTGTCCTTGACCGGTTTCTCAGGCTCGGGCGGCAGCGGCTGTTTGGCTCGCTCCGCATCCTTGCGCGCCTGCACGGCAGCCTCGTAAGGCGTATCGAGGCCGCCTCTCCTGCCGCAGGCCGTGACGGTGACAACCGCCGCCAGCAGCGCGAGCGTCATCAAAATCCTGCCTCGGGTCATCGATCCATCCGTTCGAAACTGTTTTGTCCAGCCGCGCTTTTAGCCGAGTTTTCGGCGCATTGCATCCCGGCATCACGCCTTGGCGAGCCGCTTTTTCCAGTAGCGGATCTGCTTCTTCACCTCCGACGGCGCGGTGCCGCCGAAGCTGGTCCGGCTCTTCACCGAATTCTGCACGGCAAGCACGGAGAAGATGCCGTCGGTGATACCGGAATGGATCGAGCGGAGGTCCTCCAGCGAGAGCTTTTCCAGGCCGACCTTCTTCTCCTCGGCGAGCGCGACGGCGCGGCCGGTGACGTGATGGGCCTCTCGGAAAGGAAGGCCCAGATTACGCACCAGCCAGTCGGCGAGGTCGGTGGCAGTGGCATGGCCGGCACCGGCGGCCTTTTTCATGGAGATGGCGTTGACGGTCATGTCGCTGACCATCCCGGCGGTCGCCGCCAGCATCAGGTCGAGCGTTTCGGCTACGTCGAAAACCGATTCCTTGTCCTCCTGCATGTCCTTGCCATAGGTCAGCGGCATGCCCTTCATCACCGTCAGCAAGCCGACCAAATGGCCGTTGATGCGGCCGGTCTTGCCGCGCACCAATTCGGCGGCGTCGGGGTTCTTCTTCTGCGGCATGATCGAGGAGCCGGTGGAGAATGAATCCGATAGCCGGATGAAGCCGAATTGCGGCGTCGACCAGATGATGATCTCTTCGGCCAGCCGCGACAGATGCGTGCCGCAGATCGCGGCGATCGAGAGGAATTCGAGCGCGAAGTCGCGGTCCGACACGCTGTCGAGGGAATTGCGCATCGGCTCGCGGAAGCCGAGCGCCTTCGCCGACATATGGCGGTCGATGGAAAAGCTCGTGCCGGCCAGCGCGGCGGCGCCCAGCGGGCTTTCGTCCATGCGCTCGATGGCGTCGCGGACACGTGACAGATCGCGGCCGAACATCTCGACATAAGCCATGCAATGATGACCGAAGGTCACCGGCTGCGCGGCCTGCATATGGGTGAAGCCGGGCATTACCGTCGCGGCGTGCTCCTCGGCGCGCTCGAGAAAGGCGCCGATGAGGTCCTTCAGCGCCTGGGCGACGCGCTGGCATTCCTCCTTGACCCAGAGTTTCAGATCGACCGCCACCTGATCGTTGCGCGAGCGGGCGGTATGCAGGCGGCCGGCAGCCGACCCGATCAGATCGGCCAGACGCGCCTCGACATTCATATGGATGTCTTCGAGCTTGGTCGAGAATTCGAATTTCCCGGCCTCGATCTCTTTCAGGATCGTGTTCAGGCCGTGAGCGATTTTTTCTTGATCGGCGGCCGAAATAATGCCCGTTTCAGCCAACATCTCGCTGTGGGCGATCGAGCCGCGGATGTCCTGCGCGTAGAGTTTGCGGTCGAAGGCGATCGATGCGTTGATCGCTTCCATGATCGCGGCCGGACCCGAGGCAAAACGTCCGCCCCACATCTGGTTGCTAGCCTTCTTGTCGCTCATCGCTATAACCCGTGCTCCGGAGCAGTTTTTAAGAAAATGGCAGACGGCAATAAATTCTTCCCGGCCCCGCGCCTCATCCTCGCCGCGCTTGTAGCGGGCGTGCTGGCCGGCGCGGTCGCGGTATATGTCAGCGAGAGCGGTTCTGGCAACAACGCGCCGGATCAGGTTGCCGCGGCCAGCACCGGCAAGGACGACGTCGCTTGCAAGGCGAAGGCCGAACGGGCCAAGCAGGTTGCGGCAAAGGCGGTCGGTCAGGTCGCGGCACTGCAGCCGGCGGATCCGCCGCAATCGCTGAAGGGACTCGCCTTCAACGGACCCGACGGCAAGCCGACGACGATCGCCGGCCATGCCGGCAAGACGGTGCTGCTCAATCTGTGGGCGACATGGTGCGCGCCCTGCCGCGCCGAAATGCCGGCGCTCGATGCGTTGCAGAAGGAAAAAGGCGGCAAGACTTTCGAGGTCGTCGCGGTCAATGTCGACACCGGCGATGACGCCAGGCCGAAAAAGTTCCTGAAGGAGATCGGCATCGAGACGCTCGGCTACTACCGGGATGCGACAATGGGCCTGTTCAACGAGGCCAAGACGCGCGGGCTGGCGCTTGGCCTGCCGGTGACGATGCTGATCGACGGCGAAGGCTGCCTGATCGCACATATGAACGGACCGGCGGAATGGTCGAGTCCCGACGCCAAGCGACTGGTGGAAGCCGCGCTCGGTCCGTCAAGCTGAGCGCGCGGCGGCGGGCTCGAGCATGAGGATGCGGCCGCCGCGGGCCTCGACAGCATCCATCGCCGCCGGCACGCCGGTCAGCTCGCTGAAGGTTTCGATCGGGCTTGGCCTGCCGAGATAGTATCCTTGGCCGATCTCGCAGTCCTCGGCATCGAGGAAGCGCAATTCGTCCAGCGTTTCGACGCCTTCGGCCAGAACAGGCAGGCCCAGGCCGCGCCCCAGCCCCAGCACGGCGCGCACGATGGCCGCGACCTGACCATTCCTGTCGACCGACTTGATGAAGGAGCCGTCGATCTTGATCTTGTCGAAAGGGAAAGCGCGGAGATTGGAAAGCGATGAATAGCCGGTTCCAAAATCGTCCATCGCGACGCGAATACCAAGCGCCTTGACCTGCCGCAGGGTCGCCAGCGCCCGCGGCATATCCTTGATAAGCGCCGTCTCGGTCACTTCAAGCTCCAGCCGTCCGGCTGGAAGTCCCGAACGCAGCAGGATCTCGTGTACTTTGCGGCTGAAATTCGGGTTGTGGAGCTGCACCGCCGAGACATTGACGGCGATGGTCAGCGGATTTTTCCAGCGCACGGCTTCCTCGCAGGCCGTCGCCAGCACCCATTCGCCGATCTGGGCGATAGTGCCGCTGTCTTCCGCGACCGGGATGAAGACCGACGGCGGGATGTTGCCGCGCTCCGGATGATGCCAGCGGATCAAGGCCTCGAAACCGATCATCTTGCCGCTGCTGATCTCCTTTTGCGGCTGATAGACCAACCGGAACTCGCCGCGCGCAACCGCCTGGCGCAGATCGTGCTCCATGGCGCGCCTGTCGCGCGTCTCGGCGCCCATCGAAGCCTCGAAATAGCGATAAGTGTCCTTGCCCTCGGCCTTGGCGCGGTAGAGCGCGGTGTCGGCATGGCTTACCAGCGCCGCCTGCTCGTCGGCGTCCAGCGGGAAAAGAGCAATGCCGATGCTGGCCGACACCAGCTCGCCGCCGGGCGACAGTTGGCCCTCTTGGCGCAGCTTGGAAAGCACCGCCTCGGCGATGCGGCCTGCGGCCTGCGGGTCGGGAAGGTTCGGCGCGATGATGGCGAACTCGTCGCCGCCGAGGCGGGCGAGCATCTGCCCATGGCGGAGCACGCCCGAAGCGCATTGCGCCACCCTCTGCAGCACTGCATCGCCGGCCGCATGACCGAAGAGGTCGTTGACCTCCTTGAAGCGGTCGAGATCGAGAAGCATCAGCGCGAGCTGCCCGTCCTTGCCGCTCGCCGTGGCGATCTCGGCCTCGAGCCGGCTGGTGAAGCTGCGGCGATTGGCAAGCCCGGTCAGCGGATCGAAATGCGCCAGGCGAAGGATCTCCTGCTCGGCCTTCTTGCGCTCGCGCATGTCGCGGACGGCGACGACGTCGTGAGGCTTGCCGCAATAGTCGATGCTGCGGGCGATCAGCTCGACCGGAATGCGGGTGCCGTCCTGGCTGCGCAGCTCGGCTTCCTGCGCCTGACCGCTGCCGCCGGCGATGGCTGAGGCAACGCGTTCGCCGAAGAGGTCGCTGAGCGTCATCACGTTCAGCGTGCCGGGCGCGATGCCGCTCAGCGCCGCGATGCTGTCGTTGGCGCTGACGATGCGGCTGCCGTCGCAAACGATCAGCCCCTCGACCGCCGCGTTGGCCAGGCCGTGCATGCGCTGCGCTTCCGCCTGATGCCGGCGGAACCGCAGGTCGATGCGGATCGCCGCGGCCGAGAGCACCAGAATGACCAGGCTTGCCGCCGCAGCGGCAAAGGCTTGCGACATCGGCGCGATGGTGAATTTTGAGATCTCTATCGAGGAGTCCGGATAGATCGAGACCGCCGCCATGGCGATAAAATGCAGTGTGCAGATGGCCAGTGTGAGCAAGACGGCGGCAGCGATCGTCGTAAGCGTCGACGGGCGGCAAAGCACGACGAGCAGCGAAAGCGCGGCAAGCGTGACGCCCGCCGCCAGCGAAAGAGCGACGAGCAGCTCGTTCCAGACGATCCTGCCCTGGACCTCGAACGCCGCCATGCCGGTATAGTGCATCACGGCGATGCCGACGCCGAGCACGGCGCCGCCGACAAGATAGTGATCAATGCCGCCGCGGATGGTGGCGATCCACATTCCGGCCGCTGTCAGAACTACGGAGGCGGCCAGCGAAAGCGCGGAAAGCTCCGCGTTATAGGCGTTGGGTATTCCCGGCGTGAAGGCGATCATGGCGACGAAATGCGTCGCCCAGATACCGAATCCGGTCGCCGTGGCTGCAATCAACAGCCATGCGTAGCGATTTCGACTGGTCGATTGCTCGACATGGCGAAGAAGATTGACCGCCGAGAAAGAGGAAATTCCGCAGATGAGCGCCGCAAGTGCGACCAACCTCAGATCGTGCTCGTGCACGATGCAATTATAGACGGTCAACATTTGGCCCCACCTGATCTTCCCGCATCAATCAAGTTAAGATTGCTTAAGGCCCGACGGCTGAAGAATCGATTAGTGGACCTGCAACCGACGCGTGTGCCTCAGGTTGTAAAGGACGGATAAGGTTGGGCCGGCTGTCGCAATACGATGGTTGGAGTCGCTCAAATCCTAAGCCGGCAAGCAATCTGCCCGGCCGTGACCGATGCACGTTGATTTAGGATCAGATGATGTTCATCGACGCATAACAAAACCGTTGTCCGATTGTCATGCGCAACACATACTGGTTCTGCGGAAGCCCCCTTTCGCCAATCACAACGGGAGATGAAAACATGAAGCTCTTCGGCTTCGCGGCAGGTGTTGCCGCTACCTTGACCCTGCTTTCCACCACGTCCGCTTTCGCTGTCACGCAGATCAGCTGGTGGCATGCGATGACGGGCGCCAATGCGGAAGTCGTCGACAAGATCTCGAAGGACTTCAACGCCAGCCAAAGCGACTACCAGATCGTTCCGGTCTTCAAGGGCACCTATCCCGAGACGCTGAATGCAGGCATCGCCGCGTTCCGCGCCGGCCAGGCGCCGGACATCATCCAGGTGTTCGATGTCGGCACCGGCGTCATGATGGCGGCCGAGAGCGCGATCAAACCCGTGGCCGAAGTTTTGACGGGCGCGGGGATGACGTTCGATAAGAGCCAGTATCTGCCCGGCATTGTCGGCTACTATTCGAAGCCGGACGGCACCATGTTGTCTTTCCCTTACAATTCCTCCTCGCCGATCCTCTACTACAACAAGGACATCTTTCAGAAGGCCGGCCTCGACGTGAACAACCCGCCTAAGACCTGGAACGAGGTCTGGGAAGCGGCGAAGAAGATCAAGGCGAGCGGCGCGGCCCCTTGCGGCTACACCTCGACCTGGCTGACCTGGATCCATCTGGAAAATTTTGCCGCCTGGAATAATGTTTCCTGGGCGACCCAGCAGAACGGACTGGCCGGCGGCGACGTCGAGCTCAAGATCAATGCGCCGATTTTCGTCAACCACTTTCAGGCGCTGGCTGACCTCGCCAAGGATGGCACTTTCAAATATGGCGGGCGAACCTCCGAAGCCAAGCAGATCTTCCTCGCCGGAGAATGCGGCATCTTTACCGAGTCGTCGGGCGGGCTCGGCGATATCGTCAAGTCGGGTATGAACTACGGCATCGGCCAACTGCCGTATGACAGCGATGCCAAGGGTGCGCCGCAGAACACGACCCCCGGCGGCGCAAGCCTCTGGGTTTTCAGCGGCAAATCCGATGCGGAGTACAAGGGCGTCGCGGCCTTCTTCGCCTATCTCTCCAAGACCGAGGTGCAGGAATATCTGCACCAGAAGTCGGGCTACTTGCCGGTGACGCTGGCAGCCTATGAGGCGACCAAGAAGTCCGGCTTCTACGACAAGAACCCGGGCCGCGAGACACCGATCCTGCAGATGACCGGCAAGGCGCCGACCGAAAATTCGAAGGGTGTGCGCCTGCCCAACCTGCCTCAGGTGCGCGATATCCAGAACGAGGAGTTCGAGAAGATGCTGGCCGGCCAGGAAACGGCCCAGCAGGCGCTCGACAATGCCGTCTCGCGCGGCAACGCGGCGATCAAGGACGCGTTGGGCAACTAGACCTGGCCGAGGATGAAACGTCGCCCGCGCGGATCGGCGCGGGCGATCCTTGCTTGACGAGGAAACCAAGCTGACCCCGCGCGTCGTTTTCCCCAACAAAGTCCTGCCTTACCTGCTTGTGGCGCCGCAACTCGCCATAACACTGGTTTTCTTCTATTGGCCGGCCGGGCAGGCGCTCTACCAGTCCATGCTCAGGCAGGATCCATTCGGGCTAAAGAGCAAGTTCGTCTGGTTTGCCAATTTCCGCAAAGTGCTTGCCGATCCGGCCTATCTCAACTCGATCAAGGTAACGGTGGTATTTTCGCTTGCGACCGCAATCGTGGCGATGGCAGTGGCGTTGCTGCTTGCCGTAATGGCGGAAAAAGTGGTGCGCGGGAAAGCGCTCTACCGCACACTGATGATCTGGCCCTATGCGGTGGCGCCGGCGATCGCCGGCATGTTGTGGCTGTTCCTGTTCAACCCTTCGATCGGCTCGCTATCCTACGTGCTGAGAAGTCTCGGCATAGCCTGGGATCCGTTGCTCAACGGCAGTCACGCCATGATCCTTTTGGTTTCCGCCGCAGCATGGAAGCAGATTAGCTACAATTTCCTGTTCTTCGTCGCCGGGCTGCAGGCGGTGCCGAAGACGCTGATCGAGGCGGCGGCGATGGACGGCGCTCGCGAGACCAAGCGTTTCTGGACCATCATCTTCCCGCTGCTCGCGCCGACGACCTTCTTCCTGCTGGTCGTCAACACTGTCTATGCCCTGTTCGACACGTTCGGCATCGTCCATGCCGTCACCGGCGGCGGACCGGGCAAGACCACCGAGACGTTGGTCTACAAGGTCTACAATGACGGCTTCGTCAACCTGATCCTCGGCGACTCGGCGGCGCAGTCGGTGATCCTGATGGTCATCGTCATCGCGCTCACCGCCATCCAGTTCCGCTATGTGGAACGCAAGGTCCACTACGGCTGAGGCAAGCGATGATCGGCCAGTCCCCGTTGCGTGTCCTGATCGCCCATGCCGCTCTCATTCTCGGCATTTTGATCGTTGCATTTCCCATCTACTACACATTCGTGGCCTCGACACAGACGCTGCAGACGATCCTCAAGCCGCCCCTGCCGCTGCTGCCCGGTGACCAGCTCTGGAACAATTACAGCGAGGCGTTGTTCGGCGGTGTCGGGCGCATCGGCGGCGTCAGCGTCGGCAGGCTGCTTCTCAACACGACGGTCATGGCGCTCGGCGTCGCGGTGGGGAAGATCTTCATCTCGATCCTGTCGGCCTATGCCATCGTGTTCTTTCGTTTCCCGCTGCGCATGACCTTCTTCTGGCTGATTTTCATCACTCTGATGCTGCCCGTCGAGGTCCGCATCCTGCCGACCTACAAGGTGATGGTCGATCTCGGCATGATCGACACCTATGCCGGTCTGATCATTCCGCTGATCGCCTCGGCCACGGCCACGCTATTGTTCAGACAGTTCTTCATGACCATCCCGGGCGAGCTCGTCGAGGCGGCGCGCGTCGATGGCGCCGGGCCGTGGCGCTTCTTCTTCGATATACTCCTGCCGCTGTCGCGCACCAACATCGCGGCGCTGTTCGTCATCCTTTTCATCTATGGCTGGACGCAATATCTGTGGCCGCTGCTGGTCACCAACAGCAACGACATGAACACCATCGTCATCGCGCTGAAGAAGATGGTTTCTTTCGCCGATGCCGATACCCAGTGGCACCTTGTGATGGTCACCGCGATGCTGGCCATCGTGCCGCCGATCCTTGTCGTGGTGCTGATGCAGCGCTGGTTCGTGCGCGGCCTGGTCGAATCCGAGAAGTGAGGAGCGATGGCGACGGTTGATCTCAATGATGTGAGGAAGGTCTATGCCGGCGGCGTCGAGGCCGTGAAAGGCGTTTCGATCGCCATTCCGGACAAGCAGCTTTGCGTGCTGGTCGGTCCCTCCGGCTGCGGCAAATCGACGTTGCTCAGGATGATCGCCGGACTCGAGACCATCTCGTCCGGAACGGTTGCGATCGACGGCAAGATCGTCAATGCGATCGGGCCGACCGAACGCGACATTGCGATGGTCTTCCAGAATTACGCGCTCTACCCGCATATGAAGGTCTACGACAACATGGCCTATGGCCTGCGTAATCGCGGCACGCCGAAAGCCGAGATCGACAGCAGAGTGCGTTCAACTGCCAAGGTGCTGGAATTGTCGGGACTGCTCGACCGGCGCCCTCGCGAGCTTTCCGGCGGCCAGCGACAGCGCGTCGCCATGGGCCGGGCGATCGTGCGCAATCCGAAAGTCTTCCTGTTCGACGAACCGCTCTCCAACCTCGACGCCAAGCTGCGCGGCCAGATGCGGGTCGAGATCAAGAGCCTGCAGCGCAGGCTCGGCGTCACTTCGGTCTATGTCACCCACGACCAGCTCGAGGCGATGACGCTAGCCGACATGCTTGTCGTCATGAATGCGGGGCTGGTCGAGCAGATCGGCGCTCCTCTCGACATTTACGAGAAGCCGGCCTCGACATTCGTCGCGTCCTTCATTGGCGCGCCGCCGATGAACCTGCTCTCACTGAGCACAGAAAGTTCTGCAACTGAGCTGGAAGGAAAGTTGCTTGGGCTTGCCCCGCCCGGCGGGCAGGCGGCAATGCTAGGCTTCAGGCCCGAGGACGCCGAACTCGTCGCCGATGCCGAGGACCGATCCGGGGCGCTGATGCTGCCCGCAACGGTCGAGGCCGTGGAGCCGGTCGGCGCAGAAACCTTCCTGCACTGCTCGGCTGCCGGCAATAATATCGTGGTACGGGTCGGCGGCCGCACGGCGGCAAAGCCCGGCGACAAGTTGCGCATCACCGCCACAGCCGAGAAGTTGCACTGGTTCGATCGGGGCGGCAGGCGCCTCGGCAGCGTAAGCCCCTCCTCTTGACTCAGCTTCAGGCAAACACATGCGCCTTGCCGGTCACCGTGAGGCGCACGATCTCGCCGACCTCCGGCACGTCCATGCCGGTCTTGCGCAGGACGAGCGGTGTGTTGCCGATCGCGGCCGCATCCGGCGGATCCGGGCTATTGAGCAGCCGCACGGCGATGGTGCAGACCGAGCCGGCGAATTCGGAGTCCGTCACCTCGCCGAACAGCATGTCCGGCGTCCCCGACATGCCTTCGCGGGAGGTTCGTTTAAGCACCACCTGCTCGGGCCTGAGCATGATACGGGCGACGTCGCGCCGCTCGGTGATGTCGACCGCGATGCGGCCGAGCGGCGATATGGCAAAGCCGTCGGCGATCTTGGCCGGCACGATGATGGCGTCGCCGAGGAACTCGGCAACCATCCTGTCCCTGGGCTGGAAGTAGAGCTCGCGCGGCGTGCCGACTTGCGAGAACAGGCCGTCGCGCATGACGGCCACCTGGCTGGCGAAGGACAGCGCCTCGGCCTGATCGTGGGTGACCAGGATGGTGGTGATGCCCGCATCCTCCAGAAGCTCGGCCACAGCCTTGCGCATCGAGGCCCGGAGGCCGGTGTCGAGCGCCGAGAACGGCTCGTCGAGCAGCATCAGCCGGGGTTTCATCGCCATGGCACGGGCAAGCGCGACACGCTGCTGCTGGCCGCCGGAAAGCTCGTGCGGACGGCGCTTCAGGATCGCCTTGTCAAGCCCGACGATATAGGCGAGCTCGACAATGTGCTCGGCGCGCTTCTCGGCGCTTCGGGGCATGCCGAAGCCGATATTGTCGGCGATGGTGAGATGCGGGAAGAGGGCGCCGTCCTGCGCCACCACGCCGATGCCGCGGCGATGCGCCGGCACCGCCGCCCCGCCATTGGCGAGCAGCTTGCCGTCGAGCGCGATGCGGCCGCGGTCTGGCGCCTCGAAGCCGGCGATCAGCCTCAGCAAGGTGGTCTTGCCGCAGCCGGAGGGTCCGACGATCGCGGTGCGGCTGCCGCTTTCGACGGTGAGGTCGACGCCGGCAAGTGCTGCCACCGGGCCATAATGTTTTGCTACGTCGCGGAGCTCGAGGAAGCTCATCGGCCGGCCATCCGCTTTGACTGGACGTAGAGCACCCAGGTCATGGGCAGCGACATCGCCACCATGATCAAGGCGTAAGGGGCGGCCGAGGCGTAGTCGATCTCGCCGCTGTAGGACCAGAACGCCATCGCAAGGGTGCGGGTGCCGTTCGGCGCCAGCATCTGCGTGGCGGTCAATTCATTGGTGATGCCGAGTGCCACCATCGCCATCCCGGCCGCCGCGCCCGGCGCCGACAGCCGGATCGTGGTCGACCATAGCGCCCTGAGCGGCGGGCGGCCGAGGCTCGAAGCCGCGCGTTCGAGTTCCACCGGCGCCTGGGCGATCGAGGCGCGCAGGCTGACCAGCGCGCGCGGCAGGAACATCAGCGCATAGCCGAAAAGGATGGTGAAGAGCGTCTGATAGAGCGGCAAGGCGATGCGTACGGTGATGGTCACCAGCGCCAGCGCGACGACCACACCCGGCAGCGAGCCGACGATGTAGTTGCAGCTCTCGAGCAGGCGCTGCAAGCGGCCGGGCGCACGGATCGAGATCCAGGCCATGGGCATTGCGGCGACCGTGGCAAGCAGCGCGCCGGCGACGGCGAGGACCAGCGTCTGGCCGAGCGCCAGGCTGATCTCGTCCCAACGCCAGACGTCGGCGCCACCGGCAAGCAGCCAGCGGCCGACGGTCACAAAGGGCACGCCGAGCGTGAGCAGCGCAGTCCCGGCGGGCAGCAGCAAGCAAGGCAGCGTGGCGCGGCCGAGGGCGACACGCTGCTGCTGGCGCGCCGCCCCGGAGCCGACGCGGGCATAACGCTCCTCACCACGCACGATCACCTCCACGCCAAGCAGCACGAAGCAGCAGGCGACCAGCACGGCGGCGAGCATGTTCGCCGCCGCGCCGTTGAAGGTCGACTGGAACTGGTCGACGATCGCGGTGGTGAAGGTATCGAAGCGGATGAAGACATAAAGCCCGTATTCGGCAAGCAGGTGCAGGCCAACCAGCAGCGAACCGCCGCAGATGGCCAGCCTCAACTGCGGCAGCACGACACGCGCGAAGACGCGCCAGGGTCCGAGGCCCAGCGCTGCGGCGGCATCTTCCAGCGCCGGGTCAAGCCGGCGCAGCGCCGCTGCGATCGGCAGATAGAGGAACGGGAAATAGGCGATGACGGAGACGAGCACGCCGGCCCAGAGCCCGTGCAGGCCGGGGATTAGGCTGATCCAGGCGTAACTGTGGACGAAGGCGGGAATTGCCAAGGGCGCCACCGACAGCCACGACCACCAACGGTTTCCGGGAAGGTCGCTGCGCTCGGTCAGCCAGGCAAGCGCCACCGACAGCGCGATGGCGATCGGGACGGCCAGGACGACAAGCAGGATGGTGTTGACCAGGAGCGCGCCGACGCGAGGCCGAAAGATCAGCGCCACCACCGTGTCCCATCCCGTCTGGATGCCCACCCAGACGATGAAGGCAAGCGGCAGGAGAGCGATCAGCGAGACGATGGCGGCCGCAAGCGTAATCCACGACGTGGACCGCCGGCTCTGCCTTGCGGCAGCCGGCGGCCCCGAATGCGTGAGGTCGATCGCGGACATCAGCCGGAATGCACCGCCTGGAGACGATCTGATGAACCGCGAACGCGGTCGGAAACGCAGATGATCGTCATCGACGAGGCCATCTCCAAAACAAAAGCGCTCCCGCGGAAAGCGAATTCCGGCGGGAGCACGGTCGGTTGTCCTTTTAGGACGAACGCGGACTAAAGCAAGCCGGCTTGCGTCATCAGGTCGATGACCTTCTTCGAGTTCAGGTGCGTCGGATCGATCTTGGGCGCCTGCAGATCGGCCAGCGGCACGAGCTTCGGGTTCGACATGGCATTCTTGCCGACCGCGTATTCATAAGAGGTCCCGGTTTTCAAAACCTCCTGGCCGGCCTTGCCGGTGACCCACTTCAAGAAAGCCTGGGCTTCCTTCGGATGCTTGCTCGAGGCCAGCACGCCGCCGCCAGAGATCGACACGAACGCGCCCGGGTCCTGGTTCTTGAAATAATGCAGGCCGACATTCTTGCTGTTCTCGCCGGTCTTCGCCTGGTCGCCGAAATAGTAGTAGTGGTAGATCACGCCGCCATCGATCTCCCCGGCATTGACCGCCTTCATCACCGTATTGTTGCCCTTGTAGGCGGTGAAGTTCTGCTTCATGGCCTTCAGCCAGTCGGAAGTCGCGGCTTCACCTTTGAGCTCGAGCATCGCGCTGACGATGGCCTGGAAATCGGCGCCGGACGGCGAGGCGGCCCACCGGCCCTTCCAGCTCGGATCGGCAAGGTCGAGCAGCGACTTGGGCAGCTGGCCTTCCTTGAGCTTGTCCTTGTTGTAGGCAAAGACGGTGCTGCGCGCGGCGACGCCCACCCATTTGCCGCTCGAAGGCTGGTATTCCTGCGGAACCTGAGCGAGGGTGTCGGCATCCACCGGCGCGAACATGCCGGCCGCCTCGACCAGCGCCATTGCAGGCGAATTCTCTGTCAGGAACACGTCGGCCGGCGAGGCAGCACCCTCGGCGACGATCTGGTTGGAGAAATCGCTGTCGCCGCCGTTGCGCAGCGTGACCTTGATGCCGGTTTCCTTGGTGAAGCCCTTCGCCCATTCCTTGGCCAGGCTTTCATGCTGGGCGTTGTAGACGATGATGCCTGCATCCTCCGCCATGGCCGGTCCGGCGATCAGGCCGAGCGCCAGCGCGGCGGCGCCGGCAAGAGTGGAAAAGGCAGTTTTCATGGGCATCGTCCTCAAATCTGCAGACAGGGGTTCGGGCTCAGGCGCACCTATAAATACCTGATTACAATAGTCAACATTCCGGCCTGCTTCAATCGGTCGCCGTGCCGCAAACTTTCGTGATTTTCCGGTACTTTGGCTTGGACATTATTTCGCCGGACACGTAACAAACCAGGGCCGAGACGCGAACATCGGGGGTAAACTCTTGTGACCGGCAAGGACGAGGCCGAGCTTTCCCGGCTGCTCAGGGCCGCGATCGCGGGAGACGAAAGGGCTTACGCCGACTTTCTTCACCGGATAGCCGCTCTCGTTCGCGGCTTCGTCCGGCGCAAGATCGTCCAGGGCGGGGTCGACCCCGAGGATGTCGTGCAGGAAACCTTGCTGGCCATTCACGTCAAACGGCACACGTGGCGAGAAGACGCGCCGGTGCTGCCATGGGTCTATGCGATCGCCCGCTTCAAGCTGATCGATGCATTCCGCAGGCGCGGCCGTCGCATCGAGGTCGAGATCGACGAGATCGCAGAGACGTTCGCCGAGCCGGAAGCGGAGACGGTGAGCGAGCGCGACATAAACCGGGCCCTGGACGGCTTGCCGCCCTCGCAGCGTTCCGTGGTTTCCTCGATCTCGGTCGACGGCCATTCGATCGGCGAAACGGCGGTCAAGCTCGGCATCAGCGAGACGGCGGTGCGCGTGTCGCTGCATCGCGGCCTTGCCGCGATCGCCAAAAGGTTCGGACGACGGTGACATGAGAACCGAGGACCTCATAAAGGCGCTCGACGCCGATGCCCGCAACAAGGCGATGCCGCTTGGCCTCGCCTGGTGGCTGGCCGTCGGCGTGGCGGTTGTGGTCGCGGCGGTGGTCTTTTTCATGACCATCGGTCCGCGCCCGGACATCATGCCGGCCATGCATACGATGCGCTTCATATCGAAGTTCGTCTTCACCTTGGCGCTCACGACCAGCGCATTCGCTCTGATCCGAGCGCTGTCGGCGCCCGGTGCGGCGAGCAGGCGAGCGAAACTATGGATGCTCGCCGCGCCCGCGCTCGTCGTGATCGCGGTCATCCTGGAGCTTTTCGTCGTGCCCGAGGCGGACTGGGGCAGGCGGCTCGTGGGTACCAACATGATGATCTGCATGAGCTTCATCCCGTTGATCGGCATCGGTCCCCTGGCGATCTTCCTCGGCATGCTGCGCTATGGCGCGCCGACGCGGCCGGTGCTGGCCGGCGCGGTCGCGGGCCTGCTCGCGGGCGGCTTGGCGGCGACCTTCTATGCCGCGCATTGCTTCGACGATTCGCCGCTGTTCGTCGCCACCTGGTACACGATCGCGATCGCGTTCCTCACCGCGCTCGGCGCGCTTGGCGGACGGTTTTTCGTCCGCTGGTAGGATTACACACCGATCCTTAATCATGCCGGCAATTGCTTTGCCGGTTAGCGGCGTGGCCGCCGCAGCTTACAACCATTCCTTAAAATCGATCCGCCAGGGTTGTGGCAGTTGCGCATGGGGTGGGATCGCATTGTGGCGTGGTTGAGTTGGAAAGGTCCGCGGGCCGGCAAGCGCGCTGTGCTCGCCTTGATGGCGGCAGGGCTTATCACCCTGATGGCATCGGTCCTGTTGCCGGCGCTGGAGCTCGGTGCGGACGCGCTGAAGTTCTGCCTACAGATATCGGTCGCCGTCACCGCCGTGACGCTCTTTGTCTCGGCGCTGTTCATCCGCAGGATCATCGACGACCGCCGGCAGATTGCCGAGAGCGAGCAGCGCTTTCGCCGCGCGATGGAAGATTCGGCGATCGGCGTCGCCATCGTCGGCCTCGACGGCCGCATCCTTCAGACCAATCCCGCCTTCGCGGCGATGCTCGGCTACAGCCGGGCGGAAATCGAGGCGCTGACCTTCTTCCAGATCACGCATCCCGACGATCTGCAGATCGGCCGTGAGACGATGATCGCGCTGAAAGAGGGAAAGATCGATTCCTTTCATTTCGAGAAGCGCTACCTCAAGAAGGACGGCACTCCGGTCTGGGCGCAGCTCGCGGGCTCGGTCATTCGCGAAGACGAGACCGGCAAGCCGCTCTATCTTGTGTCGCAGATCGAGGACATCGATGCGCGCAAGCAGGCCGAAGCGCGCATCGCCGAAGCCGAGACGCGTTGGAATTTCGCGCTGACCAGCGCCGGACAAGGCGTCTGGAGCCTCGACATGCGCAAGGGCGGCACGACTTACTCCGAAACCTGGGTCAGAATGCTGGGCTATGACGATGGCGAGCTGGACGGCGACCCCGACCGCTGGCTGACGATGATCCACCCGGACGACCGCCAAATCGTCGCCGAGGCGGACCGGGCGCATCTTGACGGCGAGACGGCCTTCTTCGAGGCCGAGTTCCGGATGCGCCACAAGGACGGCCATTGGGTCTGGATCCTCGACCGCGGCAAGGCGATCGAACGCGACGGCGAGGGCCGGCTGATCCGGGCGATCGGCAGCTTGACCGATATCACGGAGCGCAAGGAGGCCGAAGAACGGCGCAAGGTCTCGGCGGCGATGCTCGCCGACGAAAAGGAGCGGCTCAGGGTGACGCTGCAATCGATCGGCGACGCGGTGATCTGCACCGATGCCGCGAACCGCGTCACCTTCATGAATCCGGTCGCCGAAAAGCTCACCGGCATTGCCAGCGGCGAGGCGCTTGGCAAGGTGCTCGGCGATGTCTACTGGGCGGTCGACGAGGAAACCGGGCAGAGGATCGGCCCGACACGATCTTCGGCCGCCGACCGCCATCATTGCGATCAGAACGCCCGCGCCGTGCTCATCAGGCGCGACGACACGCGCTGCAGCATCCGCCAAATGGTGTCGCCGATCATGAACGACCACGACGAGTTCTGCGGGTTGGTCATCGTCTTCCAGGATTTCACCGACGCGCGCGCCCTGCAGCGCCAGCTCGCTTATGCCGCGGCCCATGACGCGCTGACCGGGCTCGCCAACCGCCCAAGCTTCATCCGCACGATGGAGGAGCTGGTCGATCGGTGCCGGTTGAATGGCGGCGAGCATCAGTTCATGTTCGTCGACCTCGACCACTTCAAGGCGGTCAACGACACTGGCGGCCACGCGGCGGGCGATGCGCTGCTGAAGCGCGTCGCCGACGCCATCCGCAACGTGCTCGGTCCGGAAGATATCGTCGCCCGTCTCGGCGGCGACGAGTTCGCGGTCATACTGAAATCGGGCGCGCCGGCGCGAGCGACGGTCGCGGCGCGTTGCATCATCGAAGCCATCCGCAACCTGGGCTTCAGCTGGGACGGTCGTCCGCATTCGATCGCCGCCAGCATCGGGCTTGCGCCGATCCGCGCCGGCTGCGGCGAGGTGGACGAGATCATCGCCCGCGCCGATGCCGCCTGCTATGCCGCCAAGGCGGCCGGCCGCGGCTGCGTTTCGGCAGCACCCGATGAAGTTTCGAAGGACGAGGCGGCGCCCCTGCCGCTTGCCGCGGCATCCTGAACGCCGCGCAGTGAGCGTTCAGTCGCGGGGCTCAGCGCGTCGGCACCGGATGGTCACCGCGATAGTCGTAGAAGCCGCGGCCGGTCTTGCGGCCGAGCCAGCCGGCCTCGACATATTTCACCAGCAGCGGGCAGGGGCGATACTTGGAGTCCGACAGGCCCTCATGCAGCACCTGCATGATCGACAGGCAGGTGTCGAGACCGATGAAGTCGGCCAGTTGCAGCGGCCCCATCGGATGGTTGGCGCCGAGCCGCATGGCGGTGTCGATGGCGTCCACCGTGCCGACGCCCTCATAGAGCGTGTAGATCGCCTCGTTGATCATGGGCAACAGGATGCGGTTGACGATGAAGGCCGGGAAATCCTCCGAAACGGTGATCGTCTTGTCGAGCCTGTTCACGAAGGTCTTGGCGGCCTCGAACGTCTGGTCCTCGGTGGCGATGCCGCGCACCAGCTCGACCAGCTTCATCACCGGCACCGGGTTCATGAAATGTATGCCGATGAAGCGCTCAGGCCGGTCGGTCTGCGCGGCGAGCCGGGTGATCGAGATCGAGGAGGTGTTGGTCGCGAGAATCGCCTCCGGATTGAGCTGCGGGCAGAGTTGGGCGTAGATCTTGCGCTTGACCGTCTCATCCTCGGTCGCCGCCTCTATGACGAGGTCGGCGGCGGCGAGATCGGCCATGGCGGACGCCGATGAGATCCGCGCCATCGCCTCGTTGCGCGCCTTCTCCTCGAGCTTTCCCGAACCGACCTGACGGGCCATGTTGCCGCTGATGGTGGCGATGCCCTTCTCGACCCGGTCGGGCGAGATGTCGTGGATCAGGACCTTGTAGCCGGCCAGCGCCGAGACGTGGGCGATACCGCCCCCCATTTGACCTGCGCCGACAATGCCGATCGTCTCGATCTTGCTCATTACCCCAATCCCGTCTGGAGCATTTCCGCTTCTGCGAGGCACGGAAGCGCTCCCTTCTCTTTGTTTCCCGCAATTCCGGACGCAAAGTGGCTCGGCACTTTCCTGGAATTGCCTTTTTTGTTTATCGCAATTCCGGAGGGAAAACCGTACGGACTTTTCCTGGAATTGCGCAAGCCTTTACCGGCCTGCTTTTTGTGCAGTGCAAACTAAAAGGGCGGGGCGACTTCGTCTACCCCACCCTTCCGATTTTAATATGCCAGAGCAGAAAGCGTCAAAGCGCCTTTTGCAGCTCCGGCAGGATGACGAAGAGATCGCCGACGAGACCGTAGTCGGCAACCTGGAAGATCGGCGCTTCCTCGTCCTTGTTGATGGCGACGATGACCTTGGAATCCTTCATGCCGGCAAGATGCTGGATGGCGCCCGAGATGCCGACGGCAATGTAGAGATCGGGGGCGACCACCTTGCCGGTCTGGCCGACCTGCCAGTCATTGGGGGCATAGCCCGCATCGACCGCTGCGCGAGAGGCACCGACAGCGGCGCCGAGCTTGTCGGCGACCGGCAGGATGACTTCCTGGAACTTCTCCGACGAGCCGAGAGCACGGCCACCCGAAATGATGATTTTGGCCGAGGTCAACTCGGGACGGTCGTTTTCGGAGAGCTTGTTCTCGACGAAGGAGGAGAGGCCGGGATTGGCGGCGGCGTTCACCGTCTCGACCGGGGCCGAGCCGCCCTCGGGCGCCCCTTGGAAGGAGGCGGTGCGCACCGTGATCACCTTCTTGGCGTCGGTCGACTGCACGGTCTGGATGGCGTTGCCGGCATAGATCGGCCGCTTGAAGGTGTCGGGCGTGACCACCTCGATGATCTCGGAGACCTGCGCGACGTCGAGCAGGGCCGCCACGCGCGGCGCGACGTTCTTGCCCGCTGAGGTCGCGGGGGCGACGATCGCGTCATAGGAGCCGGCGAGCGAGACGACGAGTGCGGCCAGCGGCTCCGCCAGGCGTTCGGAGAGCTCGTCGGCCTCGGCCAGCAGGACTTTGCGAACACCCTTCAGCTTGGCGGCCGCGTCGCTTGCCGCCTTGGCGCCTTTGCCGGCGACCAGCACATCGACATCCGAGCCGATCTGCAGGGCCGCCGCGAGCGCCTTGGCGGTCTGGTCGGAAAGGCTTGCGTTGTCGTGTTCGGCGATGAGGAGAATTGCCATTTTCCTGTTCCCTTCCTGACCGCTTTAGAGCACGCCGGCTTCGTTCTTGAGCTTCTCGACCAGCTCGGCGACGCTGTTGACCTTGACGCCCGCCTTGCGGCCGCCGGGCTCCTCGGTCTTGATCACCTTCAGGCGCGGCTTGACGTCGGCGCCGTAGTCGGCCGGGCTCTTCTGGTCGAGCGGCTTCTTCTTGGCCTTCATGATGTTGGGGAGCGATGCATAGCGCGGCTGGTTCAAGCGAAGGTCGGCGGTCACGATCGCCGGCATTTTCAGCTCAACCGTCTGCAGGCCGCCGTCGACCTCACGCGTTACCTTGGCATGATCGCCGGCGAGCTCGATCCTGGAGGCGAAGGTGCCTTGCGCCCAGCCAAGCAGCGCCGCCAGCATCTGGCCGGTCTGGTTGCTGTCGTCGTCGATCGCCTGCTTGCCGAGGATGACGAGGCCGGGCTTCTCGGCCTCGACGACGCCCTTCAACACCTTGGCGACACCCAGCGGCTCGGTCTGCTCGTCGGTCTTGACCAGGATGGCGCGATCGGCGCCCATGGCGAGCGCGGTGCGCAGCGTCTCCTGCGCCTGCTGCGGGCCGATCGAGACGACGATGATCTCCTCGGCCTTGCCGGCTTCCTTGATCCGGATCGCTTCCTCGACCGCGATCTCGTCGAACGGGTTCATCGCCATCTTGACGTTGGCAAGCTCGACGCCCAGTCCGTCGGCCTTAACGCGGACCTTGACGTTCGCGTCCACAACCCGCTTCACGGGCACAAGGATCTTCATTTTCCTGTCACCTCTCCTGAGATAGTCGGGCGCGCTATAGCAGTGTGCGCCTTGTCAGAGTTGTCGAAAGCCGACATTCCGGGCGGAATTCTGGTCTCCAACGGCCAAGAAGCAGTTCCACCCCGATGTTTCGGTTGAGCATGATCATTCCGAAAAGCGGTTCCCACTTTTCGGGATCATGCTCTGCGGTGGCGTTCCGTAGTGGCGGCAGTCCGGCGCGTCAATATGCACGTCGCACTCAAATCGGTTCAGTCTGGCGGCGACGCCGCGCCGCGGCCCCATCGAGACGCCGTCTGTGCCGGCGCCTCGGGTGTTGGTCCGGGCTCGATCGGCAGAGGGACCTCCTGGACCTTCGGCGTCAGGTCCGGCTCGCCGTCTGCGCCGGCAAGCAGCGGCACGCCGCGGCTGCGCAACACCAGGACGAGAACAGCGCCGGCAATGATGCCGCCGATGTGGCAGGCCCAGGAAATCTGATCCTCTCCGCCGGCGGCAAACATCACGATCTGGAACAGGATCCAAAGGACGAGCGGGATGAAGGCGGGGATGCGCAGAGGAATGCGCGCAAAGACCAATACCCACACCTTAACCCTCGGATAGAGGATCAGATAGGCCGCAACCACGCCGGCGATGGCGCCGGAAGCGCCGATCAGCGGCACCTGGGAATCCCAGCCGACCAAGCCTTGAAAGAAAGCGCCCGCCGCCGCGCAGGCGAGGTAGAAGATCAGGTAGCGGATATGGCCGAGCGCGTCCTCGACATTGTCGCCGAACACCCACAGGAACAGCATGTTGCCGCCGAGATGGAAGATGTCGGCATGCAGGAAGGAATAGGTGAGATAGCTGAGGCTTTCGGGAATGACGACGAATTCGGGCGACAGCTCCACCTTGTCATGGACGACAGAGGGGATGAAGCCGAGGCCAAGCACTGCGGCATTGGTGAAGCTCTCGCCGCCAAGCGTGGTAGCGAGATAGACCAAGGCATTCGCGGCGATCAGGCCGATCGTCACATATTGCAGGCGGATGTGGCGGAGCCTGTTGGTGTCGTAGAGCGGGATGAACATCGGACCCTCCCGCCATACCCGGTTGTCAGCGGTTCTTGCCGGGAACCCATAGCACGTCGGCATTTCCGTTGTCATTGACCGCCCGGGCGGCGACGAACAGGAAGTCGGAGACGCGGTTGATGTATTTCAGCGCTTCGCGGTTGACGTGCTCGGCCGGGTCCTGCGCCAGCGCCACCATGAGGCGCTCGGCGCGCCGTGTTACGGTGCGCGCAAGATGCAGGGCTGCCGCGGCAGGCGTGCCGCCGTTCAGCACGAAGGACTTCAGCGGCTGCAGGTCCTTGTTGAGAGCATCGATGTCCTTTTCGACGCGCCCGGTCTGCGCGGCGACGATGCGCAGCGGCTCGTAGCCGAGCGGTTTGCCGTCGTCCGGCACCGCAAGGTCGGCGCCGAGGTCGAAAAGATCGTTCTGGATGCGGGAGAGCATGGCGTCGAGCGCCGGATGATCGGTTGCGGTGTGGACGCGCGCCATGCCGACGCAGGCATTTGCTTCGTCGACCGTGCCGTAGGCTTCGACGCGCAGATCTGACTTCAGGCGCCGCTCGCCGCTGCCCAGACCGGTAGTGCCGTCGTCGCCGGTACGGGTATAGATCTTGTTGAGCTTGACCATCTTCTCCTCCCCGGCCCGTTACTTGCGGGTGAAGTAGACGGTCAGCATGATCAGCACCAGAGCTATGAACTGCAGCAGTACGCGGGCCTGCATCAGCTTGTTGGAGGTGAAGCCTGAGCCGCCGCGCATCATGTTGACGAGGCCGCGGATCAGCACGACCACGACGGCAGCCATGACGACAATGGCGAGGATGTTGAAGACGGTTGCCATGGTGCTGGCTCCAGTTGGGTTTCGGTCAGGCCCGCCTGGCGAGCACGCGGTAGAGCATCGAGGCCGGCAGGATGCGCTTGAGCGCCACGCCGATTCTGGCCGGCACCGTTACCACATAATGCGGGTGCGGGCGCTGTGACAGAAGCGCGTGGCGCAAGGCAGCATGGACCACCTCAGGTCCGGGCTTCAGACGCGAGACGCTGCCGCCGGCCTTGAGCCGCGCGAGCTGCGCCTGGTAGTCGGCGCGGTGAACGGAGTTCTCGACGTCGATGTTCTTCAAGAACCATGCCAGGCCGTTGCTGGCGATCTTCGAGGTCACCGGCCCCGGCTCGATCAACGAGACATGAATGCCGCTGCCTTCGAGCTCCTGGCGCAGGCAAAGCATCAGGCCTTCGACGGCATGTTTCGACGCCGAATAGGCGCCGCGAAAACGGACCGGGGCGAGCCCCAGGATCGAGGAGCAGTGGACGAGGCGGCCATGGCCCTGGCGACGCATGACCGGCACGACGCGGCGGGTTAGGTCGTGCCAGCCGAAGAAATTGGCTTCGAACTGCTCGCGCAGCGCTTCGACCGGCAGGTCCTCGACGGCACCGGGCTGCGCGTAGGCGCCATTGTTGAACAGCGCGTCGAGCGTGCCGCCCGTGCGCTCCAGCACGGCCTCGGCCAGGGCGGCGATGGACTCAGGCTCGCGATAGTCGAGATAGAAGGCTTCGATGCCCTCCGTCTCGAGCGCGGCGATGTCGGCCGGTGTGCGGGCCGTGGCGAACACGCGCCAGCCTTCCGCCTTCAATGCCCGCGCGCAATAGGCGCCTATGCCGGAGGAGGTGCCGGTGACGATGATGCTGCGCAACTGTTCAGCGGTGGGCAACGTTGTGGGACCTGGGGTTGCCATTTGCCGCAATCCCTTCCCATATTCGCGGCGTCGACACAATCGAGCGGAGCGCGGGTCCTTGCTCAGGAATATCGTCGCGGTCAAGCGCGTGCTCTACGATGCGATCGGCCATTTCACCACCGACGATGGCTGGGCAATGGCCAGCCATCTGGCGATCACCTCGCTGATGGCGCTGTTTCCGTTCCTGATCTTCGCAACGACGCTGGCCAGCTTTCTCGGCGCGCGCGCCTTCGCCGACACGGCCGTGCATCTGGTCTTCGACACCTGGCCGGAGCAGATTGCCAAGCCGATCGCGCGCGAGGTGCAGAATGTGCTCACCGTGCGGCGCAGCGACCTCCTGACCTACGGCGTGCTCTTAGCCGCCTACTTCGCCTCGAACGGCATCGAGGCGCTAAGGACCTCGCTCAACCGCGCCTATCGCGTTACCGAGACGCGCGGCATCATCCACCGCCGGGTGCAGAGCATCGTCTTCGTGCTGATCGCGACGGCCTGCTTTCTCGCCGTCAGCGTGCTTCTGGTGCTCGCGCCCCTGCTCGCGCGGCTGGCCGAGGCGCATCTGGAATGGATCAAGCCCTATATGGGCACGATCACCATATGGCGTTACGTGATCGCCTCGACGGTCATCATCATCGGCCTGTTCGCGGTGCATATCTGGCTGCCGGCCGGCAAGCGCCGCTTCGTTTCCATCGTTCCGGGCATCGTCTTCACGCTGGTCGCGTGGCTGGCCGGCTCGACCATCTTCGCCACCTATCTCGACCATTTCTCGTCCTATGTGACGACCTATGCGGGGTTGGCCTCGATCATGATCGCGGTGGTGTTCCTCTACATCATCTCGGCCATTTTCATCCTTGGCGGCGAGCTCAATGCCGCGATCAGCCGCTATCTCGAGGCGCGCGCCCGCGTGGGTTGAGCTCTGTCCTGACGGGCGGTCGCGAGCCCGACGCCCAAAGTGGCGATCGCCATGCCGGCGATCTGCAGCAGAGTGAGCTCTTCGCCGAACAGAGCCCACGCGATGACGGCGGTTACGGCGGGCACAAGATAGAACAGCGATGCGACCTTCGACATCTCGCCGTCCCTGATCATCACCATCAACAGGAAGATGGCGCCGAGAGACAGCACCAGGACCAGCCATGCCATGGCAAAGATGAGCTCGCCGTTGACGGTGATGGTGCGCGTCTCGAAGGCGAGCGCCCCCAGGATCGTGACGACCGAGCCTCCGACATACTGCCACATGGTCGCCGAGACGAGGTCGCCGCCGGAGGCGAAGCGCTTTTGCCAGATCGTACCAGCGGCCATGCCGAGCACCGAGACCAGCGAGGCCGTCAGCGTTGCCGCGGTAACACCGCCGCCAATCATGCCGAGCTTTGGCCAGAGCACGATGACGACGCCCAGAAGCCCGACGGCAAGGCCCGCCCAATGGCGCGGCAGGATCGCCTCGCCGAGAAATTTGCCGGCGAGCACCGCCGTGATCAGCGGCTGCAGGCCGACGATCAGCGCCGAAAGCCCGGCCGGCATGCCTCTGTGGATCGCCCAGAAGACGCCGCCCAGATAGACGCCGTGCATTAGGAAGCCGGCCACCGTCGCATGAAGCGCCTCCTCGCGGGTGGCCCGTCGCGAGCCGATAAGGACGGTCAGTCCCGCAAACAGGATCGCCGCCAGCACGAAGCGGATGGCAAGGAAGGTGAACGGCTCCGCCCATGGCATTGCATAGCGCGCGCCGATGAAGCCGGTCGCCCACAGAACGACGAAAGAGGCGGGGATGAACCGCTTGATGCTGTGCATTGGAAGGAGGGCTCTGGCTGCGCGTGAAAAGTTGACGTCGGCAATTGCTCTAATGCCGATCAATTCGGCAAGCAAAACGAAACGGTTGATCCATAAGCTCATCCGAATTCAACAAACGGTGCCAAGAGGGGCATGGCGTTAAGGCACGCCATGAGCAGGCATGCTTTTGCATCTCGGGACGACATGGCTGCTGTTCGCGGTCGCCACCGTCGCGGTCTTCGGATTCTTCTTCGGCACCGCGCTCGATGCCATCATGAAGGACGACGGCTTCGGCTCGACCGGCAACACGCTGCTCTTCACGCTGGGCTTCTTCGTCGCGGTGATGATCGCCAATGAGCACGGCATCACCTTCCGGGATATCAAGCTAGCTGTGGCATGGGGATTGAGCGGCGCCTTCGTCTTCATCAGCGTGATGGCGCTGATCAAGGCCGGACTGGCTCGCTTGTAGTCAAAGCCCAACGAGCCGCATGACATCCTGCGGCGACACGCCTGCCTGCCTGAGTGCGGCAAGACCGGTGTCCTTGAAACTCTTGGACAGCTTCCGCCCGTCCGAGCCGAGGATCAGCCGATGGTGGAAGTAGCGCGGCGCGGGGAGGCCAAGCAGGTCCTGCAACAAGCGCTGCACGCTGGTCGCCGCGTAAAGGTCCTGACCACGCACGACATGGCTGACGCCCTGCAGCGCGTCGTCGACGACGACCGCGAGATGGTAGCTGGTCGGGATATCGCGGCGCGCCACGACGACGTCGCCCCAGGCCTGCGGCGATGCGTCGACCGTTTGCGTCGCGGCCATGGCCTCGTCGGTGAACTCGACCCATGACAAGGCGCCCGGCATGCGCGCCATGGCTGCCTCGATGTCGAGCCGCCAGGCAAAAGGCGTGTTCTCGGCAATGCGCCGCCTGCGCTCCTTAGACGGAAGTGCCTTGTCGAGCGGCGGATAAAGCGGCACGCCGTCGGGGTCGCGCGGCCAATCGCGGCCGCGTTTCTCGGTCTCGGCAATGAAGGCGCGGATCTCGCCGCGGCTCATGAAGGCGGGATAGACGAGTTCCTCGGCGATCAGCCGGTCGAGCACGGCCCTGTATTCGGAAAAATGTTCGGACTGGCGCCGCACGGGCTCTTCCCATTCGAACCCCAGCCATTCCAGGTCGCGCAATATGCCGGCCTCGAATTCCGGCGTGCAGCGGATGACATCGATGTCCTCGATGCGCAGCAACAGCCGTCCTCCCGCCCGCGCCGCCATTTGCCGGTTCAGCAGGGCCGAATAGGCGTGGCCGAGATGCAGCTCGCCATTGGGGCTCGGCGCGAAGCGGAATGTCAGGAGCGTCATGTCTCGGACGGCATTCGGGTTGAAAGGCGCTTCCGCCGGTTGATAGTTAGCATCAATTGCCACTTCATGAGCGCCCTGGGAACAAGCAAACGTGCAACGCATCGCCTCGCTCGACGACATTGCGGCAGGACTCGACGCGCTCTGCCTGCTCGATCCACGGCTGGAGAAGGTACGCGGCATGGCCGGCGAGGTGCCGCTGAGGCTCTCCGAGCCCGGATTCGGCAGCCTCGCGTCGATCATCGTCTCGCAGCAGGTGTCCCGCGCTAGCGCCGATGCCATCTTCGGCCGGCTGATCAGGCTGGTCGATCCGCTGACGCCGGAAGGCATCCTTTGCGCTGGCGAGGATATTTTCCGCGAGGCCGGCCTGTCGCGGCCGAAGCAGCGCGGGCTGATCGCCATCGCGCAAGCCGTGGCCGGCGGGCTTGACCTCCACCATCTCTGCTCGCTTGACGCCGACGAGGCGATCGCGGCGATGACGGCGGTGCCGGGCATCGGACCGTGGACGGCGGAGTGCTACCTGCTGTTCGCCGCCGGCCACCCCGATGTGTTTCCCGCGCGCGACGTCGCGCTGCAGACGGCGGTCGGCCATGCCCTGGGCATCGACCCTCGTCCGCCGGAGAAAACTCTGATTCGACTGGCCGAATCATGGAGCCCGTGGCGAGGGGTCGCGTCGCGGCTTTTCTGGGCCTACTATCGGGAATTGAAGGGCAGGGACGCGGCGCCACCTGTCGAGATGGCCGAAAAAGCATGAAAATCATGCGTTTTTGAACGTTTCGCCGAACGACAATCCGCTTCACATCCCTGTCATGTCGGGCTTACAGTATCCGTGGCGTTCGGTTTGGAACGAAGGAGGCCAACTACGTGACGGTTGCCGTATCTCCGGATGGGCTTCCCGCGCTGGTGCTGAATGCGGATTACCGTCCGCTCAGCTATTACCCCCTGTCGCTCTGGTCGTGGCAGGACGCGATCAAGGCTGTGTTCCTCGACCGGGTCAATATCGTCGCCGAATACGAACACGCCGTCTCCTCGCCGACCTTCTCGATGAAGCTGCCGAGCGTGGTCAGTCTGAAGGCCTATGTGAAGCCGTCGCGGCATCCTGCTTTCACCCGCTTCAACGTCTTTCTGCGCGACCGCTTTCAGTGCCAGTATTGCGGCACGACCGACGATCTCACCTTCGACCATGTCATCCCGCGCCATCGCGGCGGGGCGACGACCTGGGAGAACGTCGTGGCCGCCTGCTCGCCCTGCAATCTCAGGAAAGGCGGCATGATGCCGGCGCAGGCCAAGATGTGGCCGCTGCAAAAACCCTATCAGCCGACCGTGCACGATCTGCACAACAACGGCCGCCTGTTCCCGCCCAACCATCTGCATGAAAGCTGGATGGATTATCTCTACTGGGATGTCGAATTGGAGCCTTGAGATCGTTCGATAATTCGGGAGGCTGGCTGCCTGAAGCAAGCGTCTGCGCTTCCGGTGCTCACGTGCTTTTTGTAGCTGCCGCATGTCCTTTTCGGAAAACCGAAACCACTTTTCCGGCACATGCGGGAGTCCGCTCCGCTCCGGTTCTCGACGCTCACTTCATTCGACTCGGCGCGCCGAATTCTTTGAACGATCTCGCGTTGGCGCTTTCGTGGCAGCTCAGTCGCGCGCGAGCGCGCAGCGTAAGGCGACGGCGGCCAGGATGAGGCTGGCGATGGCGTTCCAGCCGGCGAGCGACAGGCCGAGAATGCGAAGCGCGGCCTTGTCGCAGGAGGGCGGCACGAACTTGTCCAGCGCGTCGAGCACGCCCTTGCCGCCGGTGTCGACCGGACCGGCGCCGGCCGTGCAGTCGGCGGGCCCAGGCCACCAGGCCCATTCGACGCCGGAATGGTAGACGCCGAGATAGAGGCCATAGAGCATCAACAGGCCGCCGATCCCCAGCAGGCCGCGCGTCAGCCAGGCCGGTGCGCGCAGCATCGAGGCAACGGCCGCGACCAGCATCAGCGGCGCGCCGATGTAATAGGGCGTGCGCTGCTCCAGGCAGAGATGGCAGGGGATGTAGCCGCCGATATACTGGAAGGCGAGCGCCGAGCCGACGGTCGCTGCCATGGCGACGGCCAGGAACAGCGCGGCACGCGTCCGCTGGCGTCCAGTGTCGGCGGTCATGGTCGCTGTCATCGGTCGTGATCCGTTCGCTTGGCACCTAAAGCGCGCCGCGCAGAAATGAATTCAGGCGCCCGCTTGAGTCTTGTTTCGATGCATGTCGTTCTCCCAAAACCGCTGCGCACTTTTGGGCGACATGCATTATCCGTGGGCGTATCTGACCGCGATATAGAGCAAAATAAGGGCAGCGGCGCCGGCGCTGACGATCATGCCCAGCCGTTTCTCGATGAACTCCCTGATCGACTCGCCGTAGCGGCGCAGCAGCCAGGCAAGCAGCAGAAAACGGGCGCCGCGCGCAACGATCGCCAGCCCGATGAACAGCAGGAGGTTGACGCCGATGACGCCCGACAGAATCGTCACGACCTTGATCGGCGGCAAATGCGCCGCGCCCGAGGTGATCAGCATCAGGACGATGAAGCCGACGCCGGATGAGGTGCGCAGCTGCTCGAACTCGTCATACTTGCCGTAGAATTCCAGAATCGGCTTGGCGACCGCCTCGTAGGCGTAGTGGCCGATGAACCAGCCGGCGACGCCGCCGAGCACCGAGGCCACCGTTGCTACCAGCGCGTAGCGATAGGCGCGCTCCGGCTTGGACAGCGCCATCGGCAGATAGAGCACGTCGGCCGGAACCAGAAAGACCGAGCTTTCGACGAAGGCGATGAAGGCCAGCCACCATTCGGCCGATTTCCTTGCCGCCAGGGACATGGTCCAGTCGTAAAGTCCGCGAAGCATCGGCTCTCCTGAAAAGCGCGCAGTGGTTTTGGACACCGGGTGGCAGGAAGACAAGGTTTCAAAGCGCCGCATCCACCCTTTGGGATCCGAGGCGCCTCAACGCATCCCCTGTCTAGAAAGATTTTCCGCGCCGCACAATGGCGGCACCTGCACGAGACTGAAAGGCATGGCCGGGTGCAGGCAGCGCCTGCAAATCGGCAACAGGCCAGTTGACGAAAGCCCGTCCGCCCGTATAGTCCGCGCCCATCCAGGCCGCCCGGCCTGAGCCCCTATGGCGGAATTGGTAGACGCGCTCGACTCAAAATCGAGTTCCGCAAGGAGTGCTGGTTCGATCCCGGCTAGGGGCACCAATTGGTCTCTTTGACATCAACCAGGCAGTTGCCGAAGTGACGGAGGTTCATGGGCTGGCCAACCACTTCACAGGGCTACCGGCCGGTTACAAAGCATCCTGCGCCTGTACCTCTAAGGTTCGACGACGGAAGATCAGCCAGCCAAGGCTACACGCCAGTCCGACGTTCAGCAGCGCCAAGCCAGCGAGAGCTGCTAGAGTGCCGTGAGCGCCCACATGCTCCAACAATAGCGCTCCGACAGACGGCGCTGCTGCTTGAGCGATCAAGCTGGGCATGGCAAGTCGCCCCATCAGTCTCGCGTATCCCGACGGACCGAACAGAGCGAGCGGCAGCGTGCCTCGCGCTATCGTTTCGAGGCCGATGCCTGCACCGTAGAACGCCAGCGCCACAGGCACCACCTTAACCCCGGCCCAGAGCGCACCAATGCCGATGGCGACGAAGCTCACCGACGCGAACTTGGTCCAGATGGGATGATGGTAGCGGGCGATGATCATCTCGACGGCACGCGCCGACACCTGAGCGGGGCCGACCAGTGCCCCGAGCCCAACGGCAGCGGCGAGCGCCATGCCGCTGGCCTGCAAGATGGTGAGGAGATGAACCGACACAGTCGACGAAATGACCGCCGCCAAGGTCAGCGTGGCAGCCAGGACGACCATGATCGGAACTGAGGCCGGCTGAACTGGGGTGCCAACCTGCTCCTTTCCCGGCCGATCTGTGACGCTCGGCAGCGGTATCCCACGCGGCAACATTCCGAGATACAGAGGCAGGGCGAAGAACAACTGGACCGAAGCATAGACGAGGCATGTGCCGCGCCAGCCCGTCTCGCCCATCAGGAAGGCCGAGATCGGCCAACAGAACGTGCTGGCGAAGCCGCCGAACAGCGAAAGGGTTGTGATGGCCGAGCGCGCGCTGTGCCCGTAGAGCCGGCCGAGGGTCGCGAAAGCGGCATCGTACAAGCCCGCCCCCATTCCAAGCCCAACAACGAGCCACGCTGCGATGTAGGCGGCAAGGTTCGGCGAGGCAGCGAGCCCGATCTGGCCGATGCCGATGCAGCCGGCGCTGAACGCAAGAACGTTCCGGCCGCCGTGGCGCTCAATGGACGAGCCGACGCGAGGTGAGATCAGTCCGGCGACGAGCAGGCCAAGCGACAATCCACCCACGACCCAAGGCAGCGGCCAGCCGGTGTCGGCGGCGACCGTCGGCGCAATCACCGCCGGCAGGTAATAGGTGGACCCCCAGGCCATGATTTGGGTCAGGCCGAGGACGGTGATGATCGTTCGGCGACTGCGTTCCATCGGGCGTGATGCGATTAGGCTGCCACCCCGCACCCGCAGCCACCCTTGCCAGCGGCCTTCGCTTCAGCATCGGCGAGACAACAGGCGTCAGCCTCGGAAGAAGCGGGACCACCACAGCATCCGCCAGCGGTCGCGCGTATGGTCGACTGGGGAACCGTGCAGACGCCGGTTTCGGGTAGCACCAGTTGCACCGCATCCGCGGCCGCCATGTCGCCAGCAATGGCTGCCGCGACCGACCGCACCTGTTCATACCCGGTCAGCAGCAAGAAGGTCGGGGCGCGGCCGTAGCTCTTGATGCCGACAGTGTAGAAGTCGGGCTCGGGGTGGCTCAGTTCGCGATGACCGTGCGGGGGAACATCGCCGCAGGAGTGCTCGTTGGGGTCGATCAGAGGCCCCAGCGCCTTTACGCCCTCAAGCCATGGGTCAAGATCAAGCCTAAGCTCGCGCGTAAGGGACAGATCGGGCCGCTGGCCGGTCGCCGCGATGATGCGGTCGAAAGGCCCGAGAGTTTGTAGGCCGTCCTTTGTTTGACCTTCGACTGTCAGGCGGCCGTTTGCGCTGCGGATGGCCAGCGTTGCGAACCCAGTGACGAGCTTTGTGCGCCCGCTCTCCGCCAGTTCGCGAACGTCAGAACCAAGCTCGCCACGGGCAGGCAGTTGATCCAAGTCTCCGCCGCTGTAAATGCGAACCAGATCGGTCCCGCGTGTCGCCCAGACAAAAGTGGTTCCCGGCTCAACCGCAGCCAGCCTATCGAGATCGAGCAGGGCATTGGCGGCCGAATGGCCCGAACCGACAACAAGCGTGGCGCGGCCAGCATAAAGGGTGCGGTCGCGGCCGAGAATGTCGGGAAGGCCATAGGCGATCTTGTCTGCGAACTCCGCTTCGCCCTCCGCCGGGACACCACCGGCCCCAAGTGGATTTGGCGTCTGCCACGTGCCTGAGACGTCAATGACGGCCCGTGCACTGTCGCGCCTGATGCCTTCCCCGGTTTCGACCACCAGCATGAATGGTCGCGCCTTTCGATCTTTGCTCAAGACCTTGTCTGCGCCCCAGCGGGAGACAGCAGTCACGCGCGCACTGGTTTCGATGGACGAGGAGAGTTCTGGGAGCCTTGCTAGCGGCTCAAGGTAGCGGGCAATCAGTTCATCAGCGGTGGGGAACGCCTCGGGCTTGGGCATCGTCCAGCCGCTCTCCTCAAGACGCTTTCGGGCCGCCTGATCAACACAGTAGCGCCAAGGCGTGAACACCCGGACATGGCCCCAGTCCTTGAGATTTGTGGCGATGCCAGCGCCGGCCTCATAGACCTTCACCGGGAGCCCCCTTTGGATGAGCTGGACGGCAGCCGCCAAGCCGACCGGGCCGGCTCCGATGACGGCGACAGGGAGGGCGTCAGGGTCATTCATCGACATTTTTTCCATCCTTCCGGGATCATCGAAATACGATGCAAAAAAAGAGGCTATGCCGCCGCGTCGCTCTCCGTCGCGCCGCAAGCTGCGTCAGCACAGCACTCGTCAGCCAGGAAGCCGATCAAGTCGCGCATGATAGGATAGTTGGCCCGGCAGATGAGGGTCGTCGCCTGACGCTCCTGCGTCACGAGGCCGGTCAGAATGAGGCGATGCAGGTGATGGGACAGCGTCGAGGCCGCGATACCAAGGGTGTCCTGCAAGTACCCCACCGGCCGGCCAGCTTCGCCGGCTCTGACCAGTGTGCGATAGAGCTTGAGCCGTGTCGGGTTGCCGATGGCTTCGAGCTGTTTTGCGGCTTGTTCGAGTTTCATGGAAATAGACTGCACCCTCCGCCGCTGCCGGTCAACTCTATTTCGACAATGATCGAAATATGGTCAGACGAATTCCAAGTGCATCGGCAGGGAGTCGTCGCGGAAAGGGCAGCGAACATGGTGCCAAGGCTCCATGGGATTGAGGTCGTCAGCATGTGCAGGTCACCGACACCCTACCGCATATTCCCCGTATGCCCCTGCGAGTAGCGCCCCGGCTGCGGCCACACCGTCAGGCCGTGCGGCTCGACGCCGACGCGGATCTTCGTCACGGCGCCCGACGTCGTGTCGATCATATAGACCTCGCTGTCGAACCGGCCGGAGAGCCAGAGCTGCTTGCCGTCGGCGCCGACATTGCCCATGTCGGGGCTGCCGCCGCCGGGGATCGGCCATTGGGCGACGACCGAGCGGGTCGCGAAGTCGATCACCGTCACGCTGCCCGGCCCGTCGGCACGGCCCTGTTCCATTTTGTGCGAGCCGCGGTTCGAGACATAGAGCCGCTTGCCGTCGCGGCTGACGACGAAGCCGTGCGCGCCAATGCCCGTTGGAATGAAGCCAATCTCCTTGAAGCTGTCGCCGTCGATCAGGAAGACGCCGTCATTCATCATGTCGGCGACGTAGAAGACCTTGCCGTCGGGCGAGAGCCTTATGTCCTGCGGCATGCCCATCTTCGACAGGTCGAGATGGCCGAGCACCTTGCGGTTCTTCAGGTCGATCTTGGCCAGTCCGCCGTCGCCATACTCGCAAGTGAAGATCGCATAGGAATTGTCGGCCGCGAAATCGGCATGGTTGATGCCGGGGCAGGCCGGCGTCGGGATGACGGCTTGCAGCGCCATGGTCCGCGGATCGCGCAGATCGAGCCGCCTCAGGGCCTCGTCAACGATGATGGCGGCGCTGCCGTCCGGCATGAAATACATGTTGTAAGGATCGTCGACCGGCACCTGCTTGCCGGGCTTTCCGGTCGCCGGGTCGATCGGCGTCAGGCTGCCGTTCTTGCCGGTGCCGTTATTGGCCACCCAAAGCGTCTTCAGGTCCCAGGAAGGAACGACGTGCTGCGGCTTGCTGCCGACCGCAAACCTGTCGACCTCCTTCAGCGTCGCCGGGTCGATGACGGAAACGCTGTTCGAGGAACGGTTGGGCACATAGACGCGCGGCAACGCAGCTGCCGCGGCTGGAGCCATATGGCCGGCGGTGGTGTGGCTGTAGATGTCGACGGGCGCAGGCTCGGAGCAATCCTCGGGGCAGGACTCGGCGAAGGCTCGCGCCGGGAGCATGGCGAGCAGGACAAGCGGCGCACAGAGGCGGGCGAAGCGCAGGAAGGTTTCGAACATCTGGATGCTGTGTGAAGAGGCAGGCCGGATCCGGCCGCCGGATGCCATAGCCGGTGTGCGGCCTTTCATCTAGCGCCTTTTCAAGAGGCTCCGCATGCGATTGCGCAGGAGCCGCGCCATGTTGCGGGTCTCGCGGTAGAGATGGAGCTGCGAGGCCGCCTGGCGGGCCGGCCGGTCGGCGTCGGGCGTCAGGCCGACCACCAGCGTGCCCATCGGCTTGCGCTCCGTCCACAGGCGACTCATCACCGGATGGTCGGGCACCGCGCAGGAATCGGTCATGGCGACATTAGGATCATCGAGATGCTGCTTGGTCACCTCGATCATCAGCAGTGTGCCCGGCGAATAGGCCGAGAGCGTCTCGTCATACGCCGTCTTCCAGGTGTAGGCGACGCCCGCTTCGACGAAGACGACGAGAGAAGCGATCGTGCGGCCGTCGAGCGTCAGTGTGTGGATGCGGCACATGTCGTGCTCGGCGAGCCTGTGCACCGCCTCGCGGGCGAAGGCGGCGCGGTAGCGGTCGATCGCCATGGCCGTGCGCTCGCGGCCCTTCCAGCCGGCCGCCTCCAGTGTCAGGAAGCTTTCAATGGCGTGGCGGATCTCGTCCGGTCCGCGCGCCACCACATGGTCCAGCTTGCCAAGGCCGGCGAGGCGCCGCTTGAGCCGGCGGAATTCGCGATAGTGATGCGCGCGCAGCGAGGCCTTGAGGTAGTCGTCGCCGTCGGCATCGCTTTCCAGCACCGGGCGCTCGGCCTTGCCGGTGACGACCAGGGTCAGGCCGCGGCTGTCGGCAAAGGAGGTGAGCAGGCTCGCCACCGGGCCGTCCAGCTTGATGTCGGGCAGCACGAAGACCTTCGGCAATTTGAGATGCGGCCTGGACAGCATCGAGAAGAAATCCTCGATGACGCCGACCGGATCGTCACGATCGACCAGCGGCGTGCCGAGCGGGCCGAACGGGCTCGACCATGTGCGCATGACCGGGACGCCGAGCGGAATTGCGGGGCGCTCGACCGAGAACGGCACAAGGAGCCGCAGCCGGTTGCGGAACTCGTCGCCGTCGCGGATCACCGCCAGCCGCACTTCGCGGTCCTCGAGCCTCGGCATGGCCGGCGCCAGGAAGCGCGGGTTGAAGAAGACGTTGGGCTCGATCGCGCGGGCGCTAAGATAGTCGAGCTCCTCGACCAGGTCGAAGCCGGCCGAGGCGGGATAGATCGCGAGCTTGCGCTCCGGCCGGTTGTTGGCGAACAGCTCGATATGGGCGGGATCGGCCTCCCTGACGAGGCCGGCAAGGCCCGACACCATGGCGCCGGCGGGCCCGCCGCTGGTCTCTTCAAGCAGCGGAATGGCGGCCATCAGGCGACTTCCTTATTTGCGGGCACGAAGATCGCCATGACGATGCCGAGCTTGCGCCAGACGGTGAAGGACAGCGCGCCGGCCTCGAAGACCATCGCGAGGCTGGTGGCGATCGCCGCGCCCCAGAGGCCGAAGAGCGGGATCAGAACCACATTGAGAGCGATATTCAGCGCGAGCGTCATGGCATAGACGGCGGCGCAGATGTTCTGGTTGCCGCTCATGGTGAGCAGGCTTTCGCAGGGGCCGACGGCGCCGCGCGCGACGACGCCGAAGACCAGCAGGAAAAGCAGCGGATAGCCGGCGGTGAATTCAGGGCCGAACAGCACCAGCATCGGCTCGCCGAGCGCCAGCACCAGCAGCGCCATCGCGAGCGAGGGCCAGAAGGTCCAGGAGACGGTCTCGCGGGCGAAGGCGGCGAGCCTTTCCGGCTCGCCATGGGTGAATTGCGCATAGCGCTGGGCAACGCCCGCCTTGACGGCGAAATAGACGAAATGCACCAGAGCCAGCGTTTTCACGGTGGCGAAATAGACGGCGACGTCATTGGGCTCGAGATAGGCGCCGACCATCAGCACGTCGGCATTGGTGAGCAGGAAGAAAAAACTCTCGACCAGGAAGATCGGGAGCGAGACCAGGAACCACTGGCCGAAATGCACGGTCATCGACCCGGCCGGGATCTGCTTGTCCATGCGCGAGGTCACGCCCATCAGTTGGCCGAGCGTCGTGGTATAGGTGGCGGCGATCGAGGCGAAGATCGCGGTCTTGGCATCCGGCACGTAGTGCATAGCGAGCATAAGCGCCATGAACACCAGGATCAGCACCGGCCGCACCAGATAGGTCGGCGACAGCGCGAACAGCGCCCATGAGTTCGCCCGCGCCAGTCCCTGAAGGAGGTCGCCCATCGCGATCATCGGCAGGCAGATGACGCCGAGGATGAAGGGGACGACGTAGTAGTTCTCGATCCAGGGCGAGGCGAGCCAGACGCCGAGCGCGCCCAGCCCCGCGATGACCGTCGAGGCGACAAGCACGAACAGCCGGCTCGCCAGCACGATGCCGCGCAGCTCGGCGAGCATGCCGCGCTCGCGATATTCGGGAATGAAACGGATGACCGAGGTGTGGAAGCCGAGGCAGGCGAGGTTGCCGACGATGACCATCGTCACCCAGACCAGCACGAAGATGCCGTATTCGAACGAGCCCATCCAGCGTGCCATCAGCACCTGGCTGACGAAGGCGATGACCGCGCTGACGATGCGGATGGTGAATGCGATCAGCGACATGCGGCCGGCTTCGCCGCGTTCGTCGGCGCTGAACAGCACGGCGTCGATGCGGCCAAGCAGCGGCCGCATGCGCAGCGCCCAGCGCTGCGGCAAGAACCGCCCGGCAGTCGTCGCCGCGGAAAAGCGCACCCCGAATACTCTCCGTTTTCCGCCTGTTTCCAAGGTTTCGGTGTATGCGAAACACATTAAGAAACGGTTGGGTGGAGGGCTTCCTTCTCCCCGTCATATCCGGGAAGAAGAAGTGAAGGGGATCAGGCGAAGGCGCCGTGGCAGTGCTTGTATTTCTTGCCGGAGCCGCACGGGCAGGCCTCGTTGCGGCCGACCTTGCCCCAAGTCGCGGGATTCTTCGGATCGCGATTTTCGGGTGCCACCATGGCATGGGATTCCTGGCGGACCAACAACGCCGTCTCGCCGCCCTGGAAGTCGTCCTCGCCTGTTGTGCCGTCGATATGGCTGCCGAACATATCCGGCGCCGAGGGTGGCGGCGCTTCAGCCGCCTGGCGGACCAGCTCGACGCGCATCAACTGCGCGGTCACGGCCTGGCGCAGATTGCCGAGCATGCCCTGGAATAGCTCGAAGGCCTCGCCCTTGTATTCCTGCAGCGGATCGCGCTGGGCATAGCCGCGGAAGCCCACGACCGAACGCAGATGGTCGAGGTTGACGATGTGCTCGCGCCACAGATGGTCGAGCGTCTGCAGCACGACCGAACGCTCGACATAGCTCATGACGTCGGGGCCGAAGCGCTCGGCGCGTTCCTTGGCGGCTGCCTCGGCGGCGGCGGAGATGCGCTCGCGGATGTCGTCCTCGGCGATGCCCTCCTCCTTGACCCAGTCGTCAATCGGCAGGTCGAGATTGAGGTACTGCGCCACTTCCTCCTTCAGGCCGGCGACGTTCCACTGCTCGGCATAGGCGTTTTCCGGGATGTTCTTGGCGACGATTTCCTCGATGACGCCCTCGCGCATCTCGGCCACCGTCTCCGACAGGCCTTCGCCATCCATCAGCTCGATGCGCTGCTCGAAAACCACCTTGCGCTGGTCGTTGGAGACGTCATCGTATTTCAGCAGGTTCTTGCGGATGTCGAAGTTGCGCGCCTCGACCTTCTTCTGCGCCTTCTCCAGCGCCTTGTTGATCCACGGGTGGATGATGGCCTCGTCTTCCTTGAGGCCGAGCTTCTGCAGCATGCCGTCCATGCGCTCGGAGCCGAAGATGCGCATCAGATCGTCCTGCAGCGACAGGAAGAATTTCGAACGGCCAGGATCACCCTGGCGGCCGGAACGTCCGCGCAGCTGGTTGTCGATGCGGCGCGATTCATGGCGCTCGGTGGCCAAGACGTAGAGTCCGCCGGCGGCCAGCGCCTTTTCCTTCAGCTGCGCGACGTCGTCGCGGATCTGCTGTTCGCGCGCTTCGCGCTCCGGGCCGGCGGGCATATCCGCCAGTTCTTCGGCGATGCGCATGTCGGCATTGCCGCCGAGCTGGATGTCGGTACCGCGTCCAGCCATGTTCGTGGCGATGGTGATGGCGCCGGGCTTGCCGGCCTGGGCGACGATAGCCGCCTCGCGCTCGTGGTGGCGGGCGTTGAGCACCTCGAAATTCTTGACGCCTTCCTTGCGCAGGCGCTCGGCCAGCTGCTCGGATTTCTCGATCGAGGTGGTGCCGACCAGGATCGGCTGGCCGCGCTCTCGCGCGTCGCGGATCTCCTTGACGATGGCCTTGTACTTCTCTTCCACCGTCCGGTAGACCTCGTCGTCCTCGTCCCTGCGGGCGACCGGCAGGTTGGTCGGGATCTCGGTGACTTCGAGATTGTAGATGTTGGCGAATTCCTCCGCCTCGGTCAGCGCCGTGCCGGTCATGCCGGCGAGCTTCTTGTAAAGGCGGAAATAGTTCTGGAAGGTGACGGAGGCCAGCGTCTGGTTCTCCGGCTGGATCTGCACATGCTCCTTGGCCTCGAGGGCCTGGTGCAGGCCTTCCGAATAGCGGCGGCCGGGCATCATGCGGCCGGTGAACTCGTCGATGATGACGATCTCGCCGTTGCGCACGATGTAGTCCCTGTCCTTCTGGAACAGCAGGTGCGCCTTCAGCGCATTGTTGACGTGGTGGACGATGGCGACGTTCTCGACGTCGTAGAGCGACTCGCCCTTCAACAGGCCGGCATCGCGCAGCATGTTTTCCAGCTTCTCGGTGCCGTCCTCGGTGAAGATCGTGGTTTTCTGTTTTTCATCGACCTCGTAGTCGGCCGGGCCGAGCTTCAGCATGAAGGCGTCGATGGTGTTGTACATTTCCGAGCGGTCCTCGAGCGGACCGGAAATGATCAGCGGCGTGCGCGCCTCGTCGACAAGGATCGAGTCGACTTCGTCGACGATGGCGTAGGCATGGCCGCGCTGGACCATCTGCGAGCGCTCATACTTCATGTTGTCGCGCAGATAGTCGAAGCCGAGCTCGTTGTTGGTGGCGTAGGTAACGTCGGCGGCGTAGGCCTCGCGGCGCTCGTCGTCGGAGAGGCCGTGTACGATGATGCCGACGGTGAGGCCGAGGAACTTGTAGACGCGGCCCATCCATTCGGCGTCGCGCTTGGCAAGATAGTCGTTGACCGTGACGACATGGACGCCCTTGCCGGCGAGCGCGTTGAGATAGACCGGCAAGGTGGCGACCAGCGTCTTGCCCTCACCGGTGCGCATCTCGGCGATGCCGCCATTGTGCAGCACCATGCCGCCGATCAATTGGACATCGAAGGGACGCATGCCGAGAACGCGGCGGGCCGCCTCTCGCACCGTGGCAAAGGCCGGGATCAGCAGGTCGTCGAGCGAGGCGCCATTGGCGAAGTCCTGGCGGAATTTCTCGGTGCGGCCGGCAAGCTCGGCATCGGAGAGCGCCCGCATCTCGTTTTCCAACCCATTGATGGCCTCGACCCGGGGCCTGGTCGCCTTGACTCGGCGGTTGTTGGAAGAGCCGAAAACCTTACGCGCGAGAGCGCCGAGACTGACCATCCAATGGTCCTTTCGATAGCAATTTTAGCCGTTTGCGACAGGCGCCTGGCGGGCCCATGAAATCCGCGTGAATGCGGACAAACGCAAAAAGCGCCCGGAAAACGGTTCTGGACGCCAAGTCGTTGGACAGATAAGAGGGGGCTCAACTGATGTCAACGCCGCGTTAGCCCTATGGGCAGCGCCAAATTCCGCCACAATCGGACTGATCTGGAACCTTCCCGTTCAAGCGATCCTTATCGGCAATCCCCATTGGAGTTATCTTGATGTCCCTGTCGTTCCGCCGCGCGTCGCTCGCCAGCCTAGGCTTGGCCTTCGGGCTCTCGGCTCTTTCGCTGTCGCCGCTGATGGCGCAGGAAACCAAGCCCGCCCAGCCGGGCGCGGCGGCTCCCGCAGCCGCTCCCGTGGATCCCAACGCCGTGGTCGCCACCATCAACGGCGAGAAGCTGACCGAGGCCGACCTCGCGCTGGCCGAAGGCGAGCTGTCGCAGCAGTTCGCGCAGCTGCCGCCGGAACAGCGCCGCGCCGCTGCTCTTTCGGCGGCCATTGAAATCCGCGTCATGGCGAAGAAAGCGGTCGACAGCGGCCTCGACAAAGACGCCGATTTCCTGCGTCGGATGGCCTTCCTGCAGCAGCGCGCCCTGCACGGCGAGGTCGTCGAGAAGGAAGTCGTCGACAAGGTGACGGATGCAGATGTCCGCGCCCGCTACGACCAGGAAATTGCCAACACGCCGCCGGTCAATGAGATTCACGCCCGTCACATCCTCGTGAAGACGAAGGAAGAAGCCGAGGCGATCATCAAGCAGCTCGACGGCGGCGCCGATTTCCAGAAGCTCGCCAACGAGCACACCAGCGACCCGAGCGGCAAGTCGAATGGCGGCGACCTCGGCTGGTTCGGTCCCGGGCAGATGGTGCCGGAGTTCGACAAGGCCGCGTTTGCGCTTGATGTCGGCAAGTACAGCAAGGAGCCGGTGCAGTCGCAGTTCGGCTGGCATGTCATCAAGGTCGAGGACAAGCGCGCCAAGCAGCCGCCGGCCTTCGACGACGTCAAGGACCAGGCCAAGCAGGCCGTCATCCGCGACAAGTATTTCGCCATGGTCAAGGAATTGCGCGGCGCCGCCAAGATCGAGATCCCGGACGCGAAGCTGAAGTCGGCGGTCGACACGCTGGAGAGCGGCAAGTAAGCCGGCCAGCCTGAAAGATGCTGCTCAGGGCGCCTTCGGGCGCCCTTTCGCATTTCAGGCGCGCGCTATGCCGCGCACCCCGAGAGAGCGCATGAAGCGCGGCCAGAACGCTCTTGCGCCAGCGCGCGCTATCGGGCAAACCGGCCTCCTATTTGCGTTCTGCCGCTCCGGGGTCCCATGTCCGCAACGATTTCGCCGCTCGCACCGAAGAAATATCCCAAGATGCCGGTCATCGAGGGCGTGCGCATCGCTACCGCCGAGGCCGGGATCAAATATCGCAATCGCACCGATCTGCTTGCCATGGTCTTCGATCCCGGCACGGCCGTCGCCGGTGTCTTCACCAAGTCGAAATGCCCCTCGGCGCCGGTCGACTACTGCCGCCAGAACCTGTCCGCCGGCAAGGCGCGTGTGCTGGTGGTGAACTCCGGCAATGCCAACGCCTTCACCGGCAAGAAGGGCCGCGCTTCGACGGCTTTGACCGGCGAGGCGGCGGCGAAGGCCGCCGGATGCTCCGAGAGCGAAGTGTTCCTGGCCTCGACCGGCGTTATCGGCGAGCCGCTCGACACCAACAAATTCAGCCATCTGCTCGCCGGCCTGGTGAAGAACGGCAAACCGGACCTGTGGACCGAGGCGGCAAAGGCCATCATGACCACGGACACCTATCCGAAGGTGGCGTCCCAGACGGTGAAGCTCGGCGACGCCGATGTCACCATAAACGGCATCGCAAAGGGCGCCGGCATGATCGCGCCCGATATGGCCACGATGCTCTCCTTCATCGCCACCGACGCGCCGATCGCAGCCCCGGTGCTGCAGGATCTGTTGTCGCGCGGCACGGCAAAGACCTTCAACGCGGTCACCGTCGACAGCGACACCTCGACTAGCGACACGCTGCTCTTCTTCGCCACCGGCAAGGCTGGTTCGCGCGGCGCGCCCCAGATCAGCGACCCGAAAGATGCGCGGCTCGGCGCCTTCCGCCGCGCACTCGGCAAGGTGCTGAAGTCGCTGGCGCTGCAGGTGGTGCGCGACGGCGAAGGCGCGCGCAAGCAAGTCGAGGTCACCGTCACCGGCGCCAAATCCGCGCGTTCGGCCAAGCGCGTCGCGCTTTCGATCGCCAACTCGCCGCTGGTCAAGACGGCGGTCGCCGGCGAGGACGCCAATTGGGGCCGCGTCGTCATGGCCGTCGGCAAGGCCGGCGAGCCGGCCGACCGCGACCGGCTGTCGATCTGGTTCGGCGACAACCGCCTGGCGCATGAGGGCGAGCGCGATCCGGCTTACTCGGAAGAAGCGACCTCGGCTTATATGAAGCGCGACGACATCCGCATCCGCGCCGACCTTGGCATCGGCCGCGGCAAGGCGACGGTGTGGACCTGCGACCTCACCAAGGAATATGTCGCCATCAATGGCGACTACCGGAGCTGATGGCACCGGTGTCGACGCATCCGGCAAGCGTGCTCGCGATCGTGCGCCGCTACGAGGCGGCGGGCTTTCGCGCCTGGCCGGCGGCGGCCGTTCACTATGACGGGACATGGTTGGTGCGGCTGACGGCGGGCCATCCGGCGAAGCGCCTGAATTCGGTCAATCCGCTCGATCCCGGCGACACGCATGCCATTGCCGAACGCATCGTGCGCGCCAGCCGTCGCTTCGAGGCTTACGGCCGGCCGCTGACCTTTCGTATGTCGCCGCTTTCGGGGCAGGTGCTGTCGACGCATCTCGACGATGCAGGCTGGAGCCGGTTCGACGAATCGGTGGTGATGCGTCTGCCGCTCAAGGAGGCGCAACTCGACGCCGCGATGGACCAGATTCCGCTGAAAGACATCAGCCGCTTCATCGGCGCGGCGATCAGGACGAACGGCTCGGACGCCTCGCTGCGAGCCGGCCTCTCGGAAGTCATCGGCGCAATCCAGCCTGAGGCGGGGCTGTTTGCGCTCGAGGACGGCAATGAGCCGCTGGCAACGCTGATCTGCGTCCATGACGGCGATCTCGCCGGCCTGTTCGAGGTCGCCACCGAAAAATCGGCGCGTAAAAAGGGCCATGGCCGCAACCTCATCCTGTCGGCGCTGAAATGGGCCAGGCTGCGCGGCGCACGCGAAGCCTGGCTGCAGGTGGAAGCCGGCAATGTTGCGGCGCTGTCGCTCTACCGGTCGCTCGGCTTCGAAGAAGTCTATCGCTACCATTATCGCCGGCGGCCGGACGCATGAGCGAGATCACGCCAGCCGGAAAGCGCCTGCTTCTTGTCGCGGCCTGCGCGCTGGTGGACGCCGACCAGCGCGTGCTTCTGGCGCAGCGTCCCGAGGGCAAGCAGCTCGCCGGCCTTTGGGAGTTTCCGGGCGGCAAGGTCGAGCCAGGCGAGACGCCCGAGGAATGCCTGGTGCGCGAGCTGCATGAGGAGCTCGGTATCGAGACCGAGATCCCCTGCCTGGCGCCGCTCACCTTCGCCAGCCACAGCTATGACCATTTCCACCTGCTGATGCCGCTCTACATCTGCCGGCGCTTCCGCGGCATCGCGCAGCCGAGGGAAGGGCAGGGGCTGAAATGGGTCAGGCCGCGCCAGATGCGCGACTACCCGATGCCGCCGGCGGACGCGCCGCTGATCCAGTTCCTCATCGATCTCTTGTGATCGTCACAGCCGCTTCAGCGTTTCCACCAAAATGCTGATTTGGCGACCTCCGGCCGGAATTGCTCCAAGCTGCCGTTTGCTCCGTCTGCTTTAGGCAGCGTTAATGGAAGATTTATCTCGACATGGAAAATTGACGCGAATCGTCCGCGTGGCGGCATGCCGATTTTGATTGGAGCCAATCCATGAGCCTCGACAGAGAATGGGACTCGATCCGGCCCGACCGCACTTTCCGCGCCGCCGATGCCGGCATGGGTATCTTGCGGATCACCCTGCTTTTCGGGTCGGCCGCGGTGGCGCTGGCTCTGATCGCGACGCCTTTCCTGGACAGCCAGCTGCGTCCGCAGGGCGCGCGCGAGAGCTTGAGCGGCGGACTCGACCTAAGCAGCACCGGTTCGATCGGTCACCGCGATACCTACACCCTGCGGCGAAGCGTGCTGCAGCCGCTGCCAAATTCCGTTTGCGTAATCCGCAACGATGGCAGCCGCTACGGCGAGTGCTAATTGGTTAATAAATTCAGCAAGAAACCGCTATTTCACCGCCCGTTAAGCTTTTGCCGTTAACCTTTCTTAACGGGTAGGCGCTATGGTTCCCGCCAAGAGGGATCGATGACCATGAAAAACCTGCTGCAGCAATTCATAGAAGATGAATCAGGCGCCACGGCCATCGAATATGGCCTGATCGTTGCCGTGCTGTCGCTTGTAATCGTCGGCGGCGTCGGCAAGGCCGCCGACGCGATCCAGTGGCTGTTCTCCGACAACAACAGCAGGCTTGCCAACGCCTTTGCCCAGCACTGACCGCATCGGTCAAACCGCGGCGCGCATCGGTCAGTGCCCCGTCGGCTTCTCGAGGATCGTCTTCAGCGAGACCTTGGCCGAGCCAGGCTTCAGCGGTTTCTGCTGTGAGGCGTCGGGCGCCCAGCCGGACATCCACACGATCGAAAAGCTTGCCCGGATGCGGCCGTCCGGGTCGGAAAACCGATCAGCATAAATCTCGGCGGCGCGGGCGAACAGCCGCCGGGTGGCGGGACGCCGGCTGCGGTCCAAAAGCGGGCTGGTCTCGCCCATGGCGCGCAGGTCGGCGGCAAGCCCGAACAGCGAATCGTAGCGCACCGTGACCGTCTCCACGTCGGCGACCGGCAGCGCCAGGCCGGCACGCTGCAGCAGCGCGCCGGCGTCGCGCACATCGGTGAACGGCAGGACGCGAGGGCTCGCGCCACCGTAAAGCTCGGTCTCGGCGGCAAGCAGGCTCTCGCGCAACTCGGAAAGCGTGCCGGCACCGGCCAAAGCGCCGAGGAACAGCCCGTCGGGCTTCAGCGCGCGGCGGATCTGCGCCAGCACGCCGGGGATGTCGTTCATCGCCTGCAGCGACAGCAGCGAGACGACAAGATCGATGCTCTCTGCCTCGAACGGCACGGTCTCCGCCGGGGCGACGATGCCGGCTTCTCCGGCAAGGAAGGCACCGTCTGTTTCCACGCGCACTGTGTCGGCCACCTTGCCGCTGCCGGCGAGCAGCCTGGTCGCGGCCGATGTCTGGCAAAACAGCGCCGCCGCCTTGCCGAATTTGCGCTCGACGGCGCCCAGCCGGTCGGCAAGGTCCTCCGCTGCCCGCCGCATCAGGAAATCGGCTCCGTCGACGGGGTGCATCAGCGCCCGGCGTTTGTGCGCAAGCCAGAGCTCCGTGTCGATCAAAGGCTGCAATGGGTTATTCCTGTTGTCGGTGCGTGCCGGACCGATGCTATGGTGGCGCGGGGTTTCGCTTCACGTGGCCGATCCGGTGCGCAAGATCAAGACCATTGCGATGAAGGACATGACGCGGCAGGCTCTGGGCTGGCCGGCGCGCCTGCTGTTTCCGCCGGTCTGTGCCGGCTGCCGCCGCCACGTCTCGCAGCCTGGCGTGCTGTGCGGCGCCTGCTGGCCGAAGCTTCGACTGCTGGAGAAGCCTTGGTGTCCAGTGATGGGCACGCCGTTTACGCATGACATGGGCGACGGTTTTCTTTCCGCCGAAGCGATCGCCGATCCGCCGCCTTTCGAGCGGGCGCGGGCGGCGGTCGTCTATTCAGGGGTCGCGCGCCAGATGGTGCAAGGGCTGAAATACCAGGATCGCACCGATCTCGCGCCCTGGATGGCGCGCTGGATGATGCGCGCCGGCGCCGAACTGATCGCTGAAGCCGATGTCGTGGTCCCGGTGCCGCTGCATTGGCGACGCTTCTTCCGGCGGCAGTTCAACCAGTCGGCGGAGCTGGCACGGGCGGTTTCGAAGCTGAGCGGCCTGCCTTTCGCGCCGGCTGCGGTGAGGCGCGTAAAACTCACCCGCCAGCAGGTCGGGCTGGAGCGGCACGAACGCGAGGAGAATGTGCGCGCCGCCTTCCGCGTCCCGCCCGAGGCGGAAATCGAGATCGCCGGCCGAAGGGTGCTCGTCATCGACGACGTCTTCACCACCGGCGCCACCGTGCGGTCGGTGGCCAAGGCGCTGAAGAAAGGCGGCGCCGGAGCGGTCGACGTGCTGACCTTTGCCCGCGTCCTGCCGGGGGACTTCCGGGCCGATGAGTCTGCAACTATATAGGGCTTAAGTTGTTGTTTTGGTGCATGTCGCTTTCGCATAACCGTTAGGCGATGGGCACAGGCAGGATTGCTGATCGATGGTTGATGTGACGATCTATACCCGGATGATGTGCGGGTATTGCACCGCCGCCAAGCGGTTGCTCGAGCGCAAGGGTGTAGCCTATACCGAGCATGACGCGTCGTTCTCGCCGGAATTGCGCCAGGAAATGATTTCGCGGGCGCATGGGCGCACCACTTTTCCGCAGATTTTCATCGGCGACACGCATGTCGGCGGCTGCGACGACCTCCATGAATTGGAGTCCGAGGGCCGGCTGGACGTGTTGCTTGCCAACGGGGCGAGGGTTTGATCATGAGCGTTTTCAAGGCGGCGGCGGTGCAGATGCGTTCGGGCACCAGCCCGGAGCGCAACGCGGCCGACATGGAAAAGCTGGTCCGCGAGGCCGCACAGCAGGGCGCCACCTACGTGCAGACGCCGGAAATGACCGGCGCGCTCATCCGCGACAAACAGGCTGGTGCCGCCGCTTTCACCAGCGAAGACAAGGACGTCGTCGTTTCGACGGCGCGGAAACTTGCGCAGGAACTCGGCATTTTCCTGCATGTCGGCTCGACGGCCATCCTGCGCGCCGACGGCAAGCTCGCCAATCGGGCGTTCCTGTTCGCGCCCGACGGCGCCATGATCACCAACTACGACAAGATCCACATGTTCGATGTCGACCTCGACAACGGCGAGAGCTGGCGCGAATCCGCCTCTTACGAGCCGGGAACAAAGGGCGTCGTCACCGAGATCAACGGCGTGAAGCTGGGCTTCGCCGTCTGCTACGACCTGCGCTTCCCGCAGCTATTCCGTGCCGAAGCGCTGGCGGGGGCTCAGGTGCTTTCGGTGCCTGCGGCCTTCACCCGCCAGACCGGCGAGGCGCACTGGCACGTGCTGCTCAGGGCACGCGCGATCGAGAACGGCGCCTATCTCATCGCGGCCGCGCAGGGCGGCCTGCACGAGGACGGCCGCGAGACTTACGGCCATTCGCTGATCGTCGATCCGTGGGGACGCATCATCGCCGAGGCCGCGCATGATGAGCCCGCAGTGATCGTCGCCGAGATCGACCCGGCGCAGTCGGCTGCGGCGCGTCGCAAGATTCCCAATCTCAAGAACGCGCGGGATTTCACCGTCAATGCCGGCGAGGCGCCGCGTCTCAGGGGTGCAGCCTCTTGATCCGCTTTTCGCTCATCTGTGAACACGAGCACGAATTCGAAGCCTGGTTCCGCAGCAATGACGACTTCGGCACGCAGAAGAAACGCGGCTTCATCGATTGCCCGATCTGCGGCTCGCACAAGGTCGAGAAGGCGCTGATGGCGCCGGCGGTCTCCACCTCACGCAAGCAGGAGAAGATGGCGCTGGCCATGGGCGACGCGCAGAAACAGGCGCTGGCACAGCTCAAGGCGCTCGCCGACAAGGTGCGGGAGAATGCCGACTATGTCGGCGACAAGTTCGCCGAGGAAGCGCGCAAGATCCATTTCGGCGAGACCGATCCGCGCGGCATTTATGGCGAGGCTACGCCGGACGAGGCGAAAAGCCTCGCCGAGGACGGCGTCGAATTCATGCCGATCCCGAGCTTTCCGGAGGACCGGAACTAAGAATTCCGATCAGCTTTTTCAGCAGTGTGGCGAGCATTTTCCGGTCCTCTGGCGCTAACCCGGCGAGGATTTCATGCTCATTCGCGACGTGGGCGGTAAGGGCCTCATCGATGAGTTCGAGGCCTTTCGAGGTGAGTTGCACCACAACGCCGCGGCGATCGCTGGGATGCGGCGCGCGCTGGATCAGGCCCGCCTTTTCCAGCCGGTCGAGCCGGGCGGTCATTGCTCCGGAGGTCACCATCGTCGCCTCGTAGAGTTCGGTCGGCGTCAGCGCGTGAGGCGCGCCGGAGCGGCGAAGCGTGGCCAACACGTCGAATTCGCCCTGCTGCAGGCCGAAACGGGCAAAGAGCGGCGCGAGCCGGTCGCGCGCGATCAGCGCGGACGCTTCGTTCAACCGCCCGATCACTCCCATCGGCGAGACGTCGAGGTCCGGCCGTTCCTTGCGCCATTGCTCCATAGCTCTTGCCGCACGGTCCATGTGCCTCACCGTAAAGTATCTTGACATTGAGAATCTTTACGCTATATTATCCTAAGTTGGAGCGGCCGCCAAGCTTCGCCGTGAAGCCACAGGATCACGCAGATGAAATTGCTCTGGGACTCCGCACTGGGTCTTCTGATCGTCACCGGCGGATTGCTCGGCATGACGCTGCCCTTCGGCAAGCTGGCAACGGCGGCCGGTGCCCCCGCAATGGTCTGGGCTTTCGTGATCTCGTTCGGCGCCGGCGGCGTGTTGCTGATAACGCTTCTGCTGCTCGGTCAGCGCATCCAGCTCACGGCGCACAAGTTGCGCTATTTCTTCATCACCGCAGCCATTTCCTACGCCTTTCCCAACTTGCTGATGTTCTCGGCCATCCCGCATCTCGGCGCGGGTTACACGGGCATCATGTTCACGCTGTCGCCGGTCATCACGCTGGTGTTCTCGATCCTGCTTGGCGTGCGGCGACCGAACCTGCTCGGCGTCATCGGCATTATCGTTGGTTTTATCGGCGCGGTGATGGTCGCGCTGACGCGTGGGGAGGCCGGCCAGCCGGCTGAATATTTCTGGGTGGCGGTCGGCCTTCTCATCCCCGTCAGCCTCGCCGCCGGCAACATCTACCGCACCATCGACTGGCCCGAGGACACCGGTCCGATCGAGCTTGCCGTTGGCAGCCATCTGGCGTCGGCAACCTTGCTTCTCATCGGCATCCTGACGCTACTCGGCTGGCAGGCATTTGCTCCGCTCGGCGGCGTGCCGCTGGTGGTCGCCGCACAGGTGGCGTCGGCTTCGGCGATGTTTGCCTTCTTCTTCCGGCTGCAGGCGGTCGGCGGGCCGGTCTATCTCAGCCAGATCGGCTATGTGGCGGCGGCGGTCGGGCTATTTGCCGGCACGATCTTCCTCGGCGAGCATTATCAGCTTCTGACCTGGCTGGGCGCGGCCATCATCACCGCCGGCGTGCTCATCACCACCAAGGCGCAGAGCCAGCCAAGTCCGAAGCTGCAAAGCCAGGCGGCGTAAACGCTTCGTTGGCCCTCAGGCCGAGGCTTTTTCGGCCAGCACCATGTAGTTGACGTCCATGTCCCTGGATTTCTGCCAGCGGTCGGCCAAGGGATGATAGATCACGCCGGTCCGGTCGACGATGGTCAGCCCCGCCGCGCCAAGCGCCTTTGCCAACTCCTCCGGCCGCACTAGCTTGCCGAACTGATGCGTGCCGCGCGGCAGCCAGCGCAGCACATACTCGGCGCCGATGATGGCAAGGCCAAGCGCCTTCAGCGTGCGGTTGATGGTGGCGACGAACATGATGCCGCCGGGCCGGACCATCTCACTGCATTTGGCGACGAAGAGATCGACATCGGCGACATGCTCGACCACCTCCATGTTGAGGATAACGTCGAATGTCTCGCCGGCGTCGGCCAGCGCCTCGGCCGTGGTGGCGCGATAGTCGACATTTACGCCGGCTTCGGCCGCGTGCAGCTTAGCGACCTCGATGTTGGTGGCCGAGGCGTCGGCACCGACCACTTCCGCGCCAAGCCGCGCCATCGGTTCGCATAAGAGCCCGCCGCCGCAGCCGATGTCGAGGAAGCGCAGTCCCTCGAATGGCCTTGCCGCGCGCGGATCGCGGCCGAAGCGCGCCGCCACCTGGTCGCGGATATAGGCAAGGCGCACAGGGTTGAACTTGTGCAGCGGCCGGAACTTGCCGTTCGGGTTCCACCATTCGGCGGCAAGGGCGGAGAAGCGTTCGACTTCTCCGGCATCTATGGTCGATCGGCGGGGCTCAGGCATGGGGCGGGTCTCCTCGAACGCCAGCAAGTCGGGGAACGCTAGGAAGTCGGGTCCCCGGCAGCGAAAGTCAAGGCAGGTTTTTTCCGTTGCCGCCAACCAGCCGCAACGGGACGAGGGACAGTCGAGCCTAGGCCGACAGCGCGACCGCGGCATGACTCATGGCGACGCTGGCCGGCTCGATCGCCCGCATGGCCTCGCAATCGCCGATCTCGGCCATGATGCGCTGTGCCGCCGCCTGGGCCTGCTCGAGGCTCTGCCAGCGCACGACGTCGACCCAGCTCCCGTCGTCTCGCTCGCCAAGATGGCGGCTGAGAAAACCGGGCTGGCGCACCAGCCAGTCGGTGACGAAGCCATTTTGGGCAACAAAACCAGCCGCAGTATCCGGCTTGAGGCGGAAGGTCACGATCTCCAGCGTCTCGGTCATGAATTCCTCCATCCGATTTTCCAAGTTTATCGCATTGCGCGACAGGAATCCGCCAGGAGGCTTCAAAAATCGGGCCAAGGCCGCTTCTCCTGCGCCCTCGCTTGCGAAGCCTTGCTGTTTTAGCTAAGGAGGCCGCGCATTTCCGCGGCTCGGCTGGTCCGGGCGCATTTTCCATTTTCCGGCCCCAAGCCGGCTTCAGTCAAAGGCATCTCGCTTCCATGGCGCGCATCGTGATGAAATTCGGCGGAACTTCGGTCGCCGACATCGCCCGCATCCGCAATGTGGCGCGCCATGTCAAACGCGAGGTCGATGCCGGCCATGAGGTCGCCGTGGTGGTTTCGGCCATGGCCGGCAAGACCAACGAGCTGGTCGGCTGGACGCGCGAGGCCTCGCCCATGCACGACGCGCGCGAATATGACGCCGTTGTCGCCTCCGGTGAGCAGGTCACGGCCGGCCTGTTGGCGATAACCCTGCAGAACATGGGTGTCCATGCCCGTTCCTGGCAGGGCTGGCAGATCCCGATCAAGACCGACAACGCCCATGGCGCCGCGCGCATCCTCGACATCGACGGCGCGTTCCTGATCAAGCGCTTCGGCGAGAGCCAGGTGGCGGTCATCGCCGGTTTCCAGGGCATCGGCCCGGACAACCGCATCTCGACCCTCGGCCGCGGCGGCTCCGACACCAGCGCCGTTGCGATCGCGGCCGCGGTCAAGGCCGACCGTTGCGACATCTACACCGATGTCGACGGCGTCTACACGACTGATCCGCGCATCGAGCCGAAAGCCCGGCGGTTGGCCAAGATTTCGTTCGAGGAAATGCTCGAAATGGCCTCGCTCGGCGCCAAGGTGCTGCAGGTACGGTCGGTGGAGCTTGCCATGGTGCACAGGGTGCGTACCTTTGTGCGGTCGTCCTTCGACGATCCCGACGCGCCCGGAATGGGGGATTTGCTCAATCCGCCCGGAACGCTTATTTGCGACGAGGAAGAGATCGTGGAACAGCAGGTCGTCACCGGAATTGCCTATGCCAAGGACGAAGCGCAGATCTCGCTGCGCCGCGTCGGCGACCGCCCAGGCGTCGCCGCCGGCATCTTTGGCCCGCTGGCCGAGGCCAACATCAATGTCGATATGATCGTCCAGAACATCTCCGAGGACGGCAAATTCACCGACATGACCTTCACGGTACCGTCGGGCGACATCGACAAGGCGCTGGCAGTGCTCGAGCGGCTGAAGGCCGATGTTGGCTACGACGTCGTGCAGTCGGAAGCCGGCATGTCGAAGGTCTCGGTCATCGGTATCGGCATGCGAAGCCATGCCGGCGTCGCGGCCACCGCCTTCAAGGCGCTGGCCGATAAAGCGATCAATATCCGGGCGATCACCACCTCCGAGATCAAAATCTCGATACTCATCGACGGTCCCTATACGGAACTTGCAGTTCGTACTTTGCATTCCGTCTACGGGCTCGATAAGCAATAGCAAGAACTGAGTCCGTTATTGCGTGAGCGCCGGCCGTGGCGGAAGCTACGGCGGGCAACGTGCCCATTGGAGAAGAAGCCGCGATGCGTGACATGGCCGGTGGCCCGCGCGTTCTGCTGAGACGGCTCCGCGAGCTCATGCAGGAGCCGCTGGAGCCGCAGGAGCGGCTCGACCGTATCGTGCGCGACATCGCCTCCAACATGGTCGCCGAGGTATGCTCGCTCTATGTGCTGCGCGCCGATTCGGTGCTGGAGCTCTACGCCACCGAAGGTCTGAACCCCACCGCCGTCCATTTGGCGCAGTTGAGGCTCGGGCAAGGCCTGGTCGGCACCATCGCCGCCAGCGCGCGGCCGCTCAATCTCTCCAACGCGCACGAGCATCCGGCCTTCGCCTACCTGCCGGAGACGGGCGAAGAGATCTACAATTCCTTCCTCGGCGTGCCGGTGCTGCGGGCAGGGCGCACGCTGGGCGTCCTGGTGGTGCAGAACAAGACCATGCGCCACTATCGCGACGACGAGGTCGAGGCGCTGGAAACGACGGCGATGGTGATCGCCGAGATGGTCGCCACCGGCGATCTTGCCCGCCTCACCCGGCCGGGGCTCGAACTTGACCTGCGCCGTCCGGCAAGCTTCACCGGTCTTGCCTTCAACGAAGGCGTCGGGCTTGGCCATGTCGTGCTGCACGAGCCGCGCATCGTCGTCACCAATCTGTTCAACGAGGACAGCGAGGAGGAGGTGCGTCGCCTCGACCGCTCGCTCGGCTCGCTGAGGCTGTCGATCGACGACATGCTCGAGCGCCGGGACGTCGCTTTCGAGGGTGAGCATCGAGAGGTGCTCGAGGCGTATCGCATGTTCGCCAACGACCGCGGCTGGGTGCGCCGGCTGGAAGAGGCGATCCGCAACGGCCTGACTGCGGAAGCGGCCGTCGAGAAGGTGCAGAGCGACATGCGCGCACGCATGCTGCACATGACGGACCCCTATCTGCGCGAGCGCATGAGCGACTTCGACGATCTCGCCAACCGGCTCTTGCGCCAGCTGATGGGGCGCGGTCCGGAGGATGTCGCGGCCTCGCTGCCAAAGGATGCCATCATCGTCGCCCGCTCGATGGGTGCGGCCGAACTGCTCGACTATCCGAGGGACAAGCTGCGCGGCCTGGTGCTGGAGGACGGCGCCGCCACCAGCCATGTCGTCATTGTCGCGCGCGCGATGGGCATTCCGGTCGCAGGCCAGGTCAAGGGCGCCGTCTCCATGGCGGAAAACGGCGATGCCATCATCGTCGACGGCGAGGAAGGCACCATTCACCTGCGGCCGCAGTCCGACCTCGAGGCCGCCTATGCCGAAAAGGTCCGCTTCCGAGCTCGGCGGCAGGAAATCTATCGCGAGCTGCGCAAGAAGCCGTCGCTGACCAAGGACGGCGTCCCGGTCGATCTCCTGATGAATGCCGGCCTTGCGGTCGACCTGCCGCAGCTTTCAGAATCGGGAGCGGCCGGCATCGGCCTGTTCCGCACCGAATTGCAGTTCATGGTGGCCTCGACCTTTCCGCGCGCCGAGGCGCAGGAGCGGCTCTATCGCGATGTGCTCGAGGCGGCGCGTGGCAAGCCGGTCACCTTCCGTACCATCGACATCGGCGGCGACAAGGTGCTGCCCTATTTCAAGGGCGCGGTGCAAGAGGAAAACCCGGCACTCGGCTGGCGGGCGATCCGGCTCACCCTCGACCGCCCCGGCCTCCTCAGGACACAGATCCGCGCGCTGCTCAAGGCTTGCGGCGGGCGTGAGTTGAAGCTGATGCTGCCAATGGTGACGGAACTGTCGGAAATCGCGCAGGCGCGCGAGATCATCGACCGCGAAGTCCGGCACCTGTCGCGTTTTGCGCATCACTTGCCGACGAGCCTCAAGCTCGGCGCGATGCTGGAGGTGCCGTCGCTGCTGTTCCAACTCGACGAGTTGATGAAGGCGGTCGATTTCGTCTCGGTCGGTTCCAACGACCTCTTCCAGTTCGTCATGGCGGTGGACCGCGGCAACACGCAGCTTGCCGACCGTTTCGACACGCTGTCGGCGCCGTTCCTGCGCGTGCTGAAGCAGATCGCCGACGCCGGCGCGCGCAACCATACGCCGGTCACGCTGTGCGGCGAGTTGGCGGGCAAGCCGATCTCGGCGATGGCGCTGATCGGCGTCGGCTTCCGCTCGATCTCGATGTCGCCAGCCTCGATCGGCCCGGTCAAGGCGATGCTGACCGAACTGCCGCTGCAGGAGCTGGAAGCCTTCTTCAGCGACAATCTGATGGCCCCCGCCCAAGGAACGCCAATGCGGGCGCTGCTGCAAGCCTTTGCCGACGACCGCTCCATTCCGCTCTAGATTCACGTGAGGGCGGTCTGCAAATGTCGATTTTCTGCGCTTCCGGTGCTCATGTACCTAAATGTACATTCCGCTCCGGTTCTCGAAATTCGCCAGTTTCGACTCGTCCTGACGTGAAGTCCACCGAAGTCCCAAGCCCATGATCAACCTGCCCCGCGACCGCATGGACCAAGTCGTCAAGCGTTTCGACATGCTCGAAGCGCAGATGTCGGCAGGGCCGACGGCCGATGCCTACGTCAAAATGGCTTCCGAATATGCCGATATCCAGGAGATGGTGGGCAAGATCCGGGCGCTGCGCGCCGCCGAGCAGGAACAGGCCGACCTCGAAGCGATGCTCGCCGACAAGAACATCGACGCCGAGATGCGGGCGCTGGCCGAGGCCGACCTGCCGGAGGTTAAGGCGCGCATCGAGGTGCTGCAGAAGGATATCCAGATTCTGCTCCTCCCCAAGGATGCCGCCGACGACAGGAACGCCATCCTCGAAATCCGCGCCGGCACCGGCGGCGACGAGGCGGCCCTGTTCGCCGGCGATCTGTTTCGCATGTATGAGCGCTACGCCGCCTCGCGCGGCTGGCGTTTCGAGGTCGTTTCGGCAAGCGAAGGCGAAGTCGGCGGCTACAAGGAAATCATCGCCTCGGTGTCGGGCAAGGGCGTGTTCGCGCAGCTGAAATTCGAATCCGGCGTGCATCGCGTGCAGCGCGTGCCGGAAACCGAGGCCGGCGGGCGGATCCATACCTCGGCGGCGACGGTCGCCGTACTGCCCGAGGCCGAGGAGGTCGATATAGATATCCGGGCAGAGGACATCCGCATCGACACGATGCGCGCGTCCGGCTCCGGCGGGCAGCACGTCAACACCACCGATTCGGCGGTGCGCATCACGCATCTGCCGACGGGCATCATGGTGGTGCAGGCGGAAAAGTCGCAGCACCAGAACCGGGCGCGGGCCATGCAGATTTTACGGGCGCGGCTCTATGACCTGGAACGCAGCCGCGCGGACGAGGAGCGCTCGTCGTCGCGAAAATCGCAGGTCGGCTCGGGCGACCGCTCGGAGCGCATCCGCACTTATAATTTCCCGCAGGGACGCGTCACCGACCACCGCATCAACCTCACCCTTTACAAGCTCGACCGGGTGATGATGGGCGAGCTCGACGAGGTGATCGACGCGCTGGTCGCCGACCATCAGTCGAAGCTGCTCGCCGACATGGGCATTGATGGCTGATCCTTTGCCCGCGGCACTTCGACCGCTGCTGCGCGCGGCGAGGGAGCGGCTCGTTGCCGCCGGCATTGCCGATCCGGCGCTCGATTCCAGGCTGATCGTCGAGCATTTTTCCGAAACCACGCGCACCCAGGCTATCGCGGAGCCGGGCCGAACGGTGGATTCTGCGGCTCTTGTGGCAATCGAGGCGGCCCTGAGGCGTCGCGTCGCAGGTGAGCCGGTGCATCGCATTCTCGGCTATCGCGAGTTCTATGGGCTGCGGCTGTCGCTGTCGCCGGACACGCTGGAGCCGCGCCCCGATACCGAGACGCTGGTCGACGCGATCCTGCCCTTCGCCAAGTCGACGGCCGAAAGGCTTGGCCAGTGCCGTCTTCTCGATCTCGGCACCGGAACCGGCGCAATCGCGCTGGCGCTGCTCAGCGCGATTCCGGCGGCGACCGCGACCGGCGTTGATATTTCGCCCGGCGCGCTGGCGACCGCCACGCGAAACGCCGCGGATCTGGGGCTCGGCGGGCGCTTCAAGGCCTTGCATTCCAACTGGTTCGAAAAAGTTTCGGGCCGATACCATTTAATTGCCGCGAATCCACCCTATATACCCAGTCGAGACATTGGAAATCTGCAGGACGAGGTCCGCGATTTCGATCCACGCCAGGCCCTCGATGGCGGTGTGGACGGGCTGATCCCCTATAGGATCATCGCCGGAGAGGCGGAAGGATTTCTGGAAGCGCAGGGCAAGGTAGCGGTCGAGATTGGCCATACGCAGCAAAGCGAGGTGACCGCGATCTTCGCGGCAGCCGGCTACAGGCTGTCGGAGGCGCGACGCGATCTTGGCGGAAACGACAGGGTTCTGGTGTTTGAGCGTTGAAAGCTCTGATGCAGTGCGAAAAAACGCTTGGCAATATTAGGGAATGCAGCTAGGTTCCGGCTTAACCGGATGAGACGAAGCAGGCAGTGCTCTTAGCGATTCGGTTTTCCTTGGAAATAGCTGCCTCCTTGCGCAAACGACGCCCATGCTTCGTGCGGGAATCGTCCGGCAAGTGATGTAACCGGAACAGGATGGCACGTGGCGCCAACGCAATCGATGCGGGCGAACGCCGGTGAAAAAACGAAACGGTCGGCTGCATGAGCGCCACCGTTCGCGACGAGTTTTAGAAAATTCACATGAAGAGAGTCGAATGAGGCCACAACAGCAGAACAGGCGCATGCGCGGTCGCAACAACAATGGCGGCGGTGGCAACAACAACCGCAAGGGGCCCAATCCCCTGACGCGCAACTATGAGAGCAACGGTCCGGACGTGAAGATCCGCGGATCGGCTCAGCAGATCGCCGAAAAATATGCCGCACTCGCCCGTGACGCGCAAAGCTCCGGCGACCGGGTGATGGCGGAGAACTATCTCCAGCACGCCGAGCACTACAATCGCATCATCGCGGCCGCGCAGGCGCAGATGCCCATCCAGAACGCCCAGCAGAACCGCGACGACTTCGATGACGACGTCGATGAGGATCGCGACGAGTTCGACACGGTCGGCAACGCAAATGCCGGCGAGTCGCAGGCCGCCGCGAACGGTTCCGGGCCGCAGCCGGTGATCGAAGGCACGCCGGCGGAACTCGCCTACAACCAGGAAAACGGCCGCGACAACAACCGGCGCGACAATAATGGTCGTGACAGGCACCGCGACCGCCGCAATGGCGGCTATGGCCAGTACGGTCAGAATGGTCAGCGCGGCGACAATGGTCAGCGAGAGCGCAGCGAACATGGCGGCCAGCAGATCGATCAGAGCCGCCGCAATGAGGCGCAGGCCAAGCCGGAGGGCTCCGCCGAAGACGGCGTTGCGGCCGAGCAGGCTCCGCTGTTCGACAGCTTCTCGCCTGCGGGCCTTGCTGCCCAGGCCGAGCGCAACGAAGCCGGCACGGACAATGGCGGTGGGCGTCGGCAGAGACGTCCACGTCGCGGTCGCGGCAATGCCGAGCAGGGCCATAGCGCCGAGCAGGGCAATGGCGATGAAAGCAATGCCGGCCGGGCGGACAGCGCCGCCGATGGCGGCAACGTCGCGGACAGCGGCAGCGCGACTGCCGCCAAAGAGGCAAATGCAGCGCCGAGCGAGAACGGCGCCGGTGAGCCGGCAGGCGGCGCCGGCGAGCCGGCAGTCGCCGACGCAGATAGCTGATCGCAGGTCTATTTCCAGGCAATTCGAACGGCGGAGAGGTTTCTCCGCCGTTTCTCGTTGTGCGTGCCTAAAGCACGTCGCCTGAATCCGTTTCAGCGCGACGCGCTTTCGTTTCCTTGCATGGCGGTAATTTGTGCGCTAATACTGAACCATATGGTTCAGTATATCAAGACCCGCCTCGATGCTTCATTCGCCGCGCTCTCGGATGCGACCCGACGCGGCGTGCTGGAGCAGCTCGGCCGTGCGGACGCTTCGATCACGGAACTGGCCGAGCAGTTCCACATGACCCTTACGGGCATGAAGAAGCACGTCGGTGTCTTGGAGCAAGCGGGGCTCGTCAGCACGGAAAAGGTCGGGCGTGTGCGGACCTGCAAGCTCGGCCTGCGCGGGCTGGAGCAAGAGGCGGCATGGATCGAGAGGTACAGCCAGCTCTGGGACGCACGCTTCGACGGGTTGGACAAGGTGGTCGAGGAACTGAAACGAAAGGAGAAGGTCGATGGACGCAAGCAAAGCGAGTGAGGCCACACCGATGCAGAACCGCACGACTGTGGAACGGACGTCGGACCGCGAGCTCGTCGTCACGCGAACCTTCAACGCTCCGGCGCGCATCGTGTTCGAGGCGTGGACCAAGCCTGAGCTGTTCAAGCAGTGGTGGGCGCCGAAGTCGATGGGAATGGTGCTGCGTTCCTGCGAGATGGATGTCCGTGTCGGGGGCAGGTACCGTTTGGCGTTCGGCCACGATGGCTCAAACCTTGACGAGTTCTTCGGCAGGTACATCGAAGTGACACCGCAGTCGCGCCTCGTCTGGACCAATGAGGAAGGCGGTGAGGGTGGACCCGTCACGACGGTGACCTTCGAGGAAAAAGGTGGCAAGACGCTGCTGGTCCTGCACGAGCTCTATCCCTCGAAGGAGGCTCTCGACGCTGCCGGCACCGGTGCGGCGGAGGCGATGGGCGAGACGTTCGGGCAACTGGACGAGCTTCTCGTCACCCTGGGCGCGAGCGGTGGACGATCATGAAGCCGTCGATGTCGCGCGTCACGCAGCCGCAGCATTTAAGCCCTTGTTTTAATGACTAATATTCGCCCAAAACCGCTGCGCGCTTCGGGCGACCAGGCCCTAGAATATTCTGCGCTGACCGAGATCAGGGCGTCTTGAGAGACCTGAGCTGATACACCATATCTCGGCTGAACAGGACTCGGCTCGAATGAGCGGGTCCGTCACCGCAATCTGATCCGGTGCCGCAAAGCGGGCCGGTGATGGAAGGAGACATACATGAATACGGAGAAATATTCCGAGCGCGTGCGCGGTTTCATCCAGTCCGCGCAGACCATGGCGCTCTCGCGCAACCACCAGCAATTCACTCCCGAACATATGCTCAAGGTGCTCGTCGATGATGACGAGGGCCTTGCCGCGTCTCTGATCGAGCGCGCCGGCGGCAGCATTCGCGACGTGAAGCTCGGCGTCGAGGCGGCGTTGAAGGCTATGCCCAAGGTCGAAGGCGGCAACGGCCAGCTCTATCTCGCCCAGCCGCTTGCCAAGGTGTTTTCGACCGCAGAGGAACTGGCCAAGAAGGCCGGCGACAGCTTCGTTACCGTGGAGCGGCTGCTGCAGGCGCTCGCCATGGAGAAGTCGGCGAAGACCGCCGACATCCTGGCCAAGGCCGGTGTCACCGCGCAGGCGCTGAACCAGGTTATCAACGATGTCCGCAAGGGCCGCACCGCCGATTCGGCCAGTGCCGAGCAGGGCTACGACGCGCTGAAGAAATACGCCCGCGACCTGACCGCGGATGCGCGGGCGGGCAAGCTCGACCCGGTCATCGGCCGCGACGACGAGATCCGCCGCACCATCCAGGTGCTGTCGCGCCGCACCAAGAACAATCCCGTGCTGATCGGCGAGCCCGGCGTCGGCAAGACGGCGATCGCCGAAGGCCTGGCGCTGCGCATCGTCAATGGCGACGTGCCGGAATCGCTGAAGGACAAGCGGCTGATGGCGCTCGACATGGGCGCGCTGATTGCCGGCGCCAAGTATCGCGGCGAGTTCGAGGAGCGGCTGAAGGCCGTGCTGTCGGAAGTCACTTCCGCCGCAGGCGGCATCATTCTGTTCATCGACGAGATGCACACACTGGTCGGTGCCGGCAAGGCCGATGGCGCGATGGACGCCTCGAACCTTTTGAAGCCTGCGCTGGCGCGCGGCGAGCTGCACTGCGTCGGCGCGACCACGCTCGACGAATATCGCAAGCACGTCGAGAAGGACGCGGCGCTCGCCCGCCGCTTCCAGCCGGTCTTCGTCGACGAGCCGACGGTCGAGGACACTGTCTCGATCCTGCGCGGCCTGAAGGAGAAATACGAGCAGCACCACAAGGTGCGCATCTCCGATTCGGCGCTGGTTTCGGCCGCGACGCTTTCCAACCGCTACATCGCCGACCGTTTCCTGCCGGACAAGGCGATCGACCTGGTGGACGAAGCCGCATCGCGGTTGAGGATGCAGGTCGATTCCAAGCCCGAGGCGCTGGATGAGATCGACCGCCGCATCATGCAGCTCAAGATCGAACGCGAGGCGCTGAAGGTCGAGAAGGATGACGCCTCTAAGGACCGGCTGACCAAGCTGGAGAAGGATCTGGCCGACCTCGAGGAGCAGTCGACCGAGCTGACCGCCAAGTGGCAGGCCGAAAAGCACAAGCTCGGCCTTGCCGCCGACCTGAAGAAGCAGCTCGACGAGATGCGCAACGAGCTGGCGATTGCCCAGCGCAAGGGCGAGTTCCAGCGCGCCGGCGAGCTTGCCTACGGCAAGATCCCGGAGCTGGAGAAGAAGCTCAAGGAAGCCGAAGCCCAGGACGGTAAGGCCGGCATGGTGGAAGAGGTGGTCACGCCTGACCACGTCGCCCATGTCGTGTCACGCTGGACCGGCATTCCGGTCGACAAGATGCTTGAGGGACAGCGCGAGAAGCTGTTGCGTATGGAGGACGAGATCGGCAAGCGCGTCGTCGGCCAGGGCGAGGCAGTGCAGGCGGTCTCCAAGGCCGTGCGGCGCGCCCGTGCGGGTCTGCAGGATCCGAACCGGCCGATCGGCTCGTTCATGTTCCTGGGTCCGACCGGCGTCGGCAAGACGGAGCTCACCAAGGCGCTCGCCGCCTTCCTGTTTGACGACGAGAGCGCCATGGTGCGCATCGACATGTCGGAGTTCATGGAGAAGCACTCGGTGGCCCGGCTGATCGGCGCGCCTCCCGGCTATGTCGGCTATGAGGAGGGCGGCGCGCTCACCGAAGCGGTGCGGCGCCGGCCCTACCAGGTCGTGCTGTTCGACGAGATCGAGAAGGCGCATCCGGACGTGTTCAACGTGCTGCTCCAGGTGCTCGACGACGGCCGGTTGACCGATGGTCAGGGCCGCACGGTCGACTTCCGCAACACGCTGATCGTCATGACGTCGAATCTCGGCGCCGAATATCTGGTCAATCTCCGCGACGACCAGGACGTCGATGCCGTGCGCGACGAGGTGATGGGCGTGGTGAGAGCCTCGTTCCGTCCGGAATTCCTCAACCGCGTCGACGAGGTGATCCTGTTCCACCGGCTGCGACGCGAGGATATGGATCGCATCGTCGAGATTCAGCTCAAGCGGCTGGAGAACCTGCTTGTCGATCGCAAGATCACGCTGTCGCTCGATCACGATGCGATCGAGTGGCTGGCCGGCAAGGGCTACGATCCGGCCTATGGCGCCAGGCCGCTGAAGCGGGTGATGCAGAAGGAACTGCAGGATCCGCTGGCGGAGAAGATCCTGCTCGGCGAAATCCTCGACGGCTCGACCGTCAAGGTCACCGCCGGTTCCGATCGCCTGAACTTCCGTTCGAAGCCGACGGTGATGGCGGCTGAAGCCGCCGCCTGAGTCGAGCCGGGGCATGTGACCGGAGCCATTCCAGGAAAAGCGCTTGGCGGTTTTCCGTCCGAATTGCGCAAACAAGGATACGAGGAGCGCGTCGCATCCGGCAGGGCGGCGCGCTCTTGCTTTTCGACAGGGCCCTGCGGCAAAACCGAGCTTGATCGCGGGTCCCGGAGGGCCGATTCCAATGAAGCTCGAGGACTATAACGGCTTCTGCGCCACATTGCCCGCCACGACCCACGTCGTGCAGTGGGGCGGGGCTCACGTCTGGAAGGTCGGCGGCAAGGTGTTCGCGATCGGCGGCCATGACCGGGAAGGCGAGGTCTTCGTTACCTTCAAATGCTCCGACATGGCGTTTGACGTGCTGAAGGAACAGCCGGGCTGCCGGCCCGCGCCCTATCTCGCGTCGCGCGGCATGAAATGGATCCAGCGCCAGACAAGCCAAAGCGTGGATGATGCCGCGCTGAAGGACTACCTGCGCGAAAGCCACCGCCTGGTCGTGCTGAAGCTGACGAAACTGGCGCGCAGCGAATTGGGGCTGCACTGACATTAGGTTGGGGACCATGGTGAAACGCCGGAAATCCGCCATCTTCATGCCCGGTTCATATTGGAACCTTAGTTTTGGTAACTGGTTTGCTGGCGAAGGGTTCGCCCAGCAAGACCGAGCCGACCGGAGAGCCTGACCCCCCATGCTGCGCACGATCTTTTCCCTTTCGGCACTCGCGGCCGGGCTGGCGGCTTCCGGCGCGCTCGCAGCGCCCAGTCTGGAAGGCGCGCAGAAGACGGTTCGGCACGCTCAGCACGGCGCGCTCCTGCTCGCCCAGGACGGCAATATCGACATCTACTACGATGCCAGGGGCAACCGGGTGCTTGTCGATGCCGATACCGGAAAGGTTATCGCCATCCAGCCGCCGCAGACCAGGCTCGATCGCCGGGCGCTGCGCCGTCAGCTGCGGATGCAGGAGCTCGGGCGTGCGCCCGTCGAGGACGACGACCGTTATTATCTCGACGATCCCGACGACATGGCCCGCTTCCGCCGCAGGCAACTGGACGAGAACGGCCGGTATATCCCGCCGCCGGTCGACGACTACGATTCCAACAGCGGCAATTCCGTCGAGGCCTATCCGCCGGCGCCGAGCGACGAAGGGTATGCCACAACCTATCCGGAGGCGCCAAGGTCGGACACCATCAAGCGCGAGCCGCTGAACGAAGCATCGATCGAACCGCACCCTGGGCAGGGGGACGTGCTGCAAGTCAATCCCGAGACCCAGGCCGCGCTGCCGCCGGACACGAGCGGCAAGGCGACCGTCGATCCGTCGCTTTCGCTCGGCGTGCGCCAGGACGTGGCCGAACTCCAAGTGCTGCTCGATCGCGCCGGCGCCTCGCCGGGAGTTATCGACGGCCGCTTCGGCTCGAATGTCGACAAGGCCCTGGCCGCCTACAACCAGATCACCGGCAGCAATCTGAAATCGACCGACTCGGCCGCCATCAAGGCGGCGCTCGCCCAGTCGGGGGGCGACGCCTTCGCCTCCTACACGATCACGCCCGAGGACGTGGCCGGACCCTATGTCGCCTCGATCCCGGAAGACTACAGCCAGAAGGCCAAGCTCGACCGCATGGGTTACACCTCGGTCACCGAGGCGCTCGCCGAGCGCTTCCACATGGACGAAGGCTATCTGAAGTCGATCAACAAAGGCCTCGACTTCAACCGTCCCGGGACCATCATCAAGGTCGCCAATTTCGGCCAGTTGGTGTCGACGCCGGTTGCCCGCATCGTCGCCGACAAGGACAAGAAGGAAGTTTTCGCTTATGACGCGGGCGGCAAGCTGGTCGCGGCCTATCCGGCCACCATCGGTTCGGCCGACACACCGTCGCCCACCGGCATCCACACCGTGTCGCGCATCGCGCTCGATCCCAATTACACCTATAATCCCAGCATCAATTTCAAGCAGGGCCAGAACGACAAGATCCTGACCATCCCGCCGGGGCCGAACGGTCCGGTCGGCTCGGTCTGGATCGCGCTGGACAAGCCGACCTACGGCATCCACGGCACGCCCGATCCTTCCAAGATCGGCAAGACCGAAAGCCACGGTTGCGTGCGCCTGACCAACTGGGATGCGCGAGAGCTCGCCAAGCTGGTGTCGCCGGGCGTGACGGTCGAGTTCGTCGGCGGGTCTTCAGTCGATGATTTTGCGCAGCAATGAGCCGCGCAGGGCGGTTGCATAGATCCGCTGCATCGCCAGGATGAACCCGCGCTGAGCAGCGGGTGATGAGGCATAGGCTGGCTCTTCCCCTTCTGGAATGACGGGCCGGAACCTACCACGCGACGGCTCGTTTGCATTTACGATGGCTACCTTCCTGGCCATGCCGTCAGACCAAACTGGTTTCAGAACTGCAATCTTCTGGCTCGTTGTTACCGATAGGCCGGAGAGCTAAGCAGGTTTTCATGCCTTCCTCGAGTGAAGCCACAGCCGATTCGCTTTCGACCGCGACGCGCGCGAACGGCACCTTTTGCCCGCAGACGCAGCGCAAGTTCGTGCTGGTCGCGGCAATCCTGGCCTCGGCGCTCGGCTTCATCGACGGTTCGATCCTGGCGATCGCCATGCCGGCCTTGCGCGTCGATCTCGGCGCCAGCCTGGCGCAAGCGCAATGGATCTCCAACGCCTATGCGCTGACGCTTTCGGCGCTGATTCTGGCCGGTGGCGCCGCCGGCGACCGATTCGGCCTCAGGCGCGCATTCGTGACCGGCATCGCGCTCTTCATCGCAGGGTCGCTCGCCTGCGCGCTGGCGCCCAATCCGGCAATGCTGATCGCGTTCCGCGCCATCCAAGGCGTCGGCGCCGCCGTCATGGTGCCGGGCAGCCTCGCCATCATCGCCAAGGCCTATCCGAAAAAGGAGCGTGGCCGGGCGATCGGCATCTGGGCCGCGGCCTCGGCGCTGACGACGGCGCTCGGGCCGGTGCTCGGCGGGTTCGTGCTGTCGACTTTCGGCAACGGCGTCTGGCGCGCGATCTTTGCCGTCAACCTGCCGCTCGGGCTGGTTTCGATCTATCTGCTGCTCGCCAAGATACCGGCGGACCAGCCGACCGAAAAGCGCAGCCTCGACCTCGGGGGCGCCGCGCTCGCCACGCTCGCCTTCGGGGCGCTGGCCTATGGGCTGACGGCGATGAACGCCGAGGGCGGCGGGATAATGGCCGGGCCGGCGGTCGTCGCCGGCGTCGTCCTGCTTTTCATTTTCATTCTCTATGAGCGCTGGCACCGCGAGCCGATGATCGATCTCGGCCTGTTTCGCATCGTGGCCTTCGCCGGCGCCAATCTCGCGACCTTCTTCCTCTATTTCGCGCTGTCGGCGAACCTGTTCTACCTGCCCATGGTTCTGATCGCGGGCTGGGGCCTGAGTTCGGCCGAGGTCGGCTTCATCTTCCTGCCGCTGTCGGCATTGATCGCGCTGCTGTCGGGGCCGGTCGGCCAGTGGTCCGACAAGATCGGCCCGCGCCTGCCGATCGCCGCCGGCAGCTTGGTCGTCGCCATCGCCTTTGCCGGCATGGCCCTGCTCGCCCATGCCGGGATCCACAATTTCTGGACCGGGACCTTTCCGCTGATGGCGGTGATGGGGCTCGGCATGGCGCTCGTCGTGTCGCCGCTGTCGACGGCGATCATGACCTCCGTCGAGGACAAGGACACGGGCGCGGCATCCGGCATCAACAATGCCGTCTCGCGCATCGGCGGCCTGATCGCGGTGGCGGCGATGGGCTCGCTCGCGGCTTTCGTCTATGCGCGATCGACCGGCAGCCCTGCCGGCATGCCCGGTTTCGGCGAACTGCCGGCGTCCGGGCTCGCGGCCAATCTCGACGCGTTGAGGATTGCGGCAAGCGATTCGGCCTTTGCCGCGGTCGCCGCCGTCACGACGCTGCTTTGCCTGCTATCGTCGATCCTCGCCTGGCTCACCGTGCCCGGACAGGCGCTGCCCTGGCCACGGCAGACGGGCGATTCGCCGGATTAGTTGGGAAGCTGCGAATCGGTCTTGGCGCTGGCGACCTTCAGCGAATTTCCGTCTTCCTGCTTGAGCAGGTCGTCGATACGCTCGCGCTCGCGCTTGAAGGCAACGAGATCGTCGCCCTTCAGCACCTTGCCGACCGGCAGGCGGACGCGCATCGGGTCGACCTTGGTGCCGTTGACGATCAACTCGTAGTGGAGGTGCGGGCCGGTGGCGAGGCCGGTCTGGCCGAGATAGCCGATGACCTGGCCCTGACGCACGCGCACGCCCGGCTCGATCCCTTTGGCGAAAGCGCTCTGGTGATTGTAGGAAGTTTCGTAGCCATTGGCGTGGCGGATGATGATCTGCTTGCCGTAGCCGCCGGCCCAGCCGACCTTTTCGACAACACCGTTGCCGGCGGCGATGATAGGCGTGCCGATGGGCGCGGCCCAATCGACGCCGGTGTGCATGCGCACATATCCCAGAATCGGGTGCCGGCGCGCGCCGAAACCGGAGCGGAACTTGCCGGCGGGCAGCGGATTGCGCAGCAGGAATTGCTCGGCGCTCGACCCGTTCTCGTCGAAATAGTCGGTGCCGCCGTCCTGCATCTGGAAGCGGTAGAAATTGCGCGTCTGGCCGCCGAAGGTGGCTGAGACGTAGAGAAGCTCAGAACTGTCGGAGGTCTGGTCGTCGCCGTCGGGCTGCGAAAACAGGACCTCGAGACGGTCCGACGGCGAAAGCCGCGACTGGAAGTCGACGTCCGAGGCAAGAAGCTTGATCAGCTTCTGGGTCATCGATTTCGACATGCCATAGGAAAAGGCGGCTCGATAGATGCCGTCATAGACGTTGGGCAGGTTGCCGCGCACCACCACCGGCTGCGAATCATCGAACGCCGTCAGCAATTCGGGATTGGGCTCCGGCTCCTGCGCCGGCACGAACTGTCCGCGATCGTCGAGCGCGATGGTCACGATATGCGTGGTGCGGTCGTAAACGCTGGTGCGGACTACCTTGGCGACGTCGCCGCGCACCTCCAGGCCGACGCGCAGCACCGTTCCGGCCTTGAGCGCCGTCGCGTTCAAGAGCTTGCCGATCGCTTCCGACATGCCGGTGGCGTCATCGCCGGTGTAGCCCGAATCAGCGAAGGCCTCGGTGATATCGGTGTCCTCGGTGAAAGGGATGATTTCCTCGGCGAAGGCCGGCGTCTGGTCGTCCGGCGTGGCGCGCGGCGCCACCGAGACGTTCTCCGGCGTGATCTTGACGTCGTAGGAACCCGCCATGCTCTCGGCGAAGGCGTCGCCGAAGCGCTGCGGGTCGACATAATGAAGCGCCGCAACCTGGACGGCGCCGTCGCTCAGGCCGTTGCCGGCTGCGCGCACTACCTTTTCCACCTCGTCGGCGGAGAGGTCGCTCTTTTCGTCAAAAGATGCCGTCTCGATCGGGAAGTCGACCGTCTTCAGGCTCATCTCGCTTTCGACCTTGGCGCCATAGATCTGGCCGGCGACCGCCGTGGCGGAAGCCGGCTGAGCGTTGTCGTCGCCGTCGTCGCCGAAGACCTGCATCGGGTCGAATGGCGGGTAAGGACGGCTGGTGGTGTGGCCGGCCGCGAGCGCCATCTTGATCTGCACGAACGGCATGGTGTGGATGACGTCGCGGTCACCGACCTTGGTGACCATCGACACTTCCATGCGCCGGCGGTCCTTGGCCCTGGCGATCTGGCGCAGCGCGACCAGCCTGGTCGTCTTGGCCTGCTCGCCGGAATCGTCGCCGCCGCTGGCGAGGTTGATGAGCTCGGCGATTTCAGGCGGTGTCGCCAACTGCTGGCGACCATCAAGGGCCGCGAACAAGGCCACGCCCATCAGCACGCTCGAGGTCACCCCGGTCAGGAACGTGCCCGAAAGCCAACGTGCCGAAACCTCGCGGCGGTCAGGCGGACCGCTGCGGCCGTCGGCGATCAGCGGCGGCTCGTTGCCGAGTTCGGCTATGACATCTTCCGTGTCTGGCATCCAGAAAGGCTGCTTCTTCCCCGGGCGAAACGGCTTGTCGTTGTTCGTTGCGGCCATGACATTTGCCTGTCGCAGCCAGTGAAGTCAAACGAAGCGGCAAGCCGGGGCCGATATCCCCAATCACACGTCTCTTAGAAGCGCGGCTCTTGTCGTCTGCGGTCGAGGCTCTCACGCGTACGCGGGCGCCTTGCTTGTATGTCCGGTGTCCGACCGCAATGCGGCGGCAATAGGGCTTGGTGCGGTCGGCTGCGGACGTGCCGCAGGGGCGGTTGGCTGGCGAAACATAGCCGTCGAAAAATTTGTCGCAAAAAATTCAAAAAAGTTCGAAATCGGTGTTGACGGTTCGAGTAACCCCCGACTATATACGCCTCACCAACGAGGGCGGCGCGCCGCTGGCGGCTGAGAAGTTCGCTTCTGAATCTGCCCTCTGTGAAATTCAAGAGAGCCGCGTGAGCGACACTCGAAGGGCCCCGAAGCG